>CAZQVN010000007.1:0-94686 GCA_964596775.1 uncultured bacterium | reverse complement strand
TTGTTTGGGGGGTGCCGGCGGGGCGCCCCCCCCCCCCCCCCCCCCCCGACGCTCTTGACCTTTTGCGAACAACTGGGCGCCGAAGGACGCAAGGTCGCCGAAATCTGGCTGACCCACCACCACCCCGACCACGTCGGCGGCGCCGCGGAAGCCGCCGCCGCGCTGAAGGTCCCCGTCCGCGCGCATCCGGAAACCGCCCTGCGCCTGAAAGACCTCGGCGTGCCGGTGGAGCCGGTCCTCGTCGACGGCTTCACGCGCGACCTCCCCGGGCGTCCCGGCTGGCGGCTCAAGGTCGTGCACACGCCCGGCCACGCCCGGGGGCACATCGCGATCCTCGAGGAAAAGGCGGGGACGCTGATCGCCGGCGACATGGTCGCCGGGGTGGGTTTCATCATGATCGATCCGCCCGAGGGGAACATGGCGGACTACCTGAAATCGCTGGAACGTTTGAAGGGCCTCGGCGCCACGGCCCTGTTCCCGTCCCACGGCCCCCCGACGGCCGGCGTGGATCGGCGGCTGTCCGAGTACATCGAGCACCGCCTGGAGCGCGAAGCGAAAGTCGTGGCGGCACTCGCCGGCGGAGATCCAAGAACGACCGCCGAACTGCTCCCGGTCGTCTACGACGACGTGAAGCCGGAGATGCATCCGCTCGCGGAGAGGTCGCTGGCGGCGCACCTGGAAAAGCTGGTGGCCGAGGGGCGGGTGACGGTTTCGGGGGAGAGGTACCAGGGGCGGTAGCGGCGGGGCGGCGTCAGGCCGCTTCGACGTCCACGAACGTTCCCTCCGACATCGGCCGTGGCACCGGCAGACCCTCGCGCTTCAACTCCTCGATGTGCAGTTCGATCGCCTCCCGGATGAGGCGGACCGCTTCCTCGCGGGTCGCACCCGCGGCGATGCAACCGGGAAGGTCGGGAACATGAGCCCCCCAGCTGGAATCCCCTCGCTCGAGAATGACCATGTACCGTGCCATTGGATCACCTCCTGTTTTTCAAACCGGCCTGCTTGAGTATCGAATTCAGCGTTCCTCGTGGAATATCCACTCCGTTTCGGCCTGCCACGGTGACGGTTCCGGGCCGATCCGGATGCTTGAATTGTCGATGGCTTCCCTTGGTGCGAACCAGCCTCCAACCGTTGCTCTCCAGGAGGCGTATGGCCTCGCCCACCTTCACTGGATCTCCATTCCGGGGGCGTCACAAGGGGGCCTTGATCTTGCCCCGTCCACTGCGTCGGGGCAAGCTGTTTCCTGTGAGTCTTCCCGGGACCGCAACAGGTTCCGGCACCCGTTCGATCCGCCGCCGCGCCATGCTAGGATGCCCCGTCACAATCGTTTCCGACCCGGGGAGGATCACCATGGAGATTCGGCGCCGTTACGCCTTTGAATATTCAAGGTTCACAGGACTTCTGGCCTGCGTGCTGCTTCTCGCCGCCTGCGGTGGTGGTGGCTCGGAGAATGCAAAGAGCAAGGGCGAAGAGAGTTCCGCCTCGTCCGGAGGCGGGATAAAGGTCGGCATGGTCCTCGACAAGGGGGGGAAGGACGACAAGTCGTTCAATACCGCCGCGTTCGCCGGAGCCTCATCGGCCGCGGCGCTCGGCGGCGTCGAACTCAAGGACGTGGAGACGATGGACGACGCGCTCTTCGAGCCGAACCTTCGCGCGTTCGCGGAGCGCGGTTTCGACCTGGTGATCGGCATCGGCTTCGCGCAGAAGGAACCGCTGGAACGGACCGCGAAGGAGTTTCCGAACGTCCACTTCGCGATCGTCGACGCCCGGGTGGACCTTCCGAACGTGGCGTCGCTGCTGTTCGACGAGCACACCGGTTCGTTCCTCGTCGGAGCGATCGCCGCCGAGTCCTCGAAATCCGGAACGATCGGTTTCGTCGGCGGCATGGACATCCCGCTGATCCGCCGGTTCGCGCTGGCCTACGAGGCGGGCGCGAAGCACGTGCGGCCGGACGTGAAGGTGCTGTCCAACTTCGTCGGCGTCACTTCCGACGCCTGGAACAACCCGACCCGCGGCAAGGAACTCGGCGAGGGGCAGTACCGCCGCGGCGCCGACATCATCTTTGCCGCCGCCGGAGCCTCCGGCCTCGGCGTGTTCGACGCGGCCGAGGAGATGGACCGCTACGTCATCGGCGTCGACGCGAACCAGAACTGGGTGAAGCCGGGACACGTGCTCACGTCTATGCTGAAGCGGGTGGACACCGCGGTGCACGACGTGATCCGCGAGGCGGTGGACGGGAAATTCCAGGGGGGCGTGCGCACGTTCGGGCTGGAAAACGACGGCGTGGGATACGCGGTGGATGAATACAACGACGGGATTCTCGCACCGGCCGTCCGGGCCATGGCCGACAGCCTCAGGACGGAGATCACCGCCGGAGCGATCGAGGTTCCCGACTACTATCTGCTCCAGAACAAGTAGCGTGATCGAGGACCGGACCCCGCATATCCGCTGCGAAGGGATCACCCGGCGCCTCGGCAGCGTCGTCGCGAACGACGGCATCACCCTCGACATCCCGCCCGGCACGATTCACGGGCTGATCGGCGAGAACGGGGCGGGGAAGACGACGCTCGTCCGGATGCTGTTCGGCCTCGACGCGCCCGATGCCGGCCGCATCCTCCTCGACGACGGGGAAGTCCGGTTCAGGAGCCCCCGCGATGCCATGGCCCGCGGCATCGGCATGGTCCACCAGCACTTCATGCTGGTGGGCGACCTCCCGGCGCTGGACAACATCATGCTGGGCGACGAGCCGGGCCGCGGCGGGGTGATCGACCGGAGCGCGGCACGGGCGCGGCTTGAGGCCCGGGCCGGGTCGATGCTCGAGGGGCTCGACCTCGACCTGCCGGTCGAGGCGCTGCCGGTCAGCCTCCGCCAGCGCGTGGAGATCCTCAAGCTTCTCTATCGCGATGCCCGGTTCCTGATCCTCGACGAACCGACGGCCGTCCTCTCGCCGGGGGAGATCGAGGCGCTGTTCCGCGACCTCGTGGCGCTCCGCGACGCGGGCCGCACGATCCTGTTGATCACGCATCGGCTGGCGGAGGTGATGACGTACACCGACCGCGTTTCGGTCCTGCGCCGGGGGCGGCTGATCCTCACCCGGGACACGGCGGCAACGACCGAGGAAGAGCTGGCCACGGCGGTGATCGGCGCTACCGCGCCGCCGCAGGCGGCGTGGCAGGAGGGCTCCGCCGCGCCCGGTTCCGCCACCAATCCCATCCTCGAATTCCATGACGTCCACGCCCCCGCACACTCCGGCACCGGCGGCCTTCGCGGCCTCTCCCTCGTTCTCAACGCCTTCGAAATCGCCGCCGTCGTCGGCGTGGAGGGGAACGGCCAGACGGAACTCGCCGAAGTGGCGTCCGGCCGCCGGCCGGCGACGGCCGGACGGCTGGTGCGGGAGGGGGCGGCTCTTCCTCCCGGCCGTCCGCTGCCGTCCGATCCGCAGAGGACCGGGCTGATTCCCGAGGACCGCCATCGCGACGGGCTGGTGCTCACGATGAGCGTCGCCGAAAACCTGATCCTCGGCCGCCAGAAGGAGCCGCGGTTTCGGAAGGGCGCGGCCCTCGACGCCGCGGCGATCGCGGCGCACGCGGAGCGGCTGATCGCGGCGCATGACGTGCGCCCGCCGGATGCGCAGCATCCGGCGGGATCGTTGTCCGGAGGCAACCAGCAGAAGGTCGTGGCCGCCCGGGCCATGGCCGATTCCCCCGGACTGATCGTGGCCGCGCACCCGACCCGGGGGCTGGACTTCCACGCCGCCCGGGCCGTCCGAAGTGCGCTGATCGAGCGGGCGCGTTCCGGCGCCGCGATCCTCTGGATCACCCAGGATCTCGACGAGGCCCGGGCCGTCGGCACGCGGCTGCTCGTGCTGTTCGGTGGCCGCATCGCGGGGGAGCTGGATCCGCGGGCGGCCACGGACGCCGAACTAGGCCTGCTGATGACCGGAGGCGCGGCCCGATGAGGAGAGCGGCTGCGGCTCTGCTGTTCCCGGTCGCCGCGGCGCTGGCCGGCCTGATCGCGGCCGCCGCGCTGGCCGCGATCGCCGGGGAATCCCCGCTCAACGTACTCGCCATTCTCTGGCGCTCGGCGTTCGGTTCGCAGTTCGGCCTCGGCTACACGCTCTACTACACGACACCGCTTCTGCTCACCGGCCTGGCCGTGGCCGTGCCGTTTCGGGCCGGCCTGTTCAACATCGGCGCCGAGGGGCAGCTCTACATGGGAGCGGTCAGCGCCGCCGCGGTCGGTGTCCTGCTCCCGTCGCTTCCGGCCGTCGTCGGCGTTCCGCTGGCGGTGGCCGCGGCCGCGGCGGCCGGTGCCGTCTGGGGGTTCCTCCCCGGCTGGTTCAAGGCGCGGCGCGGCGCTCACGAAGTCATCGTCACGATCCTCATGAACATCATCGCGCTGTCGCTCGTGAACTGGCTGATCCTGAATCCGCTGCGGAATCCGTCGAGCCAGGTTCCGGAAACGGCGGCGATCGGCGAGGGGTACCGGCTTGCCTGGCGGTTCCTGGCCGGCACCCCGGCCAACGTCACGCTGTTCCTGGCGGTCCTGCTCGCCGCCGGGATCGCGTTCCTGCTTCGATCCACGCCGCTCGGCTTCGAGATCCGCGCCGTCGGGGGGAACCGCCACGCCGCGCGCACGCAGGGGATCGGCGAGGCGCGCATCTGGATGATCACGATGGCGCTCGGCGGTGCCCTGGCCGGACTGGTCGGCGTCAACGAGGTGATGGGGCAGGCGTTCCGGCTGAAGGACGGCTTTTCGCCCGGCTTCGGCTACACCGGCATCGCGGTGGCGCTGCTCGGCCGGGGCAACCCGTGGGGCGTGGCGGCGGCCGCGTTCTTCTTCGGTGCGCTGCACAAGGGAGCGAGCGACCTCGACCTGGACACCGACCGCGTGTCGCGGGATCTCGCCCTGGTGATGCAGGCGGTGATCATCCTCGCGGTGGCCATCGAACCGGGAGTGAGGCGCCTGTGGCAAGGGCATCGCGGAGCGATGCCCGCGCAGGGTGCGGGGAGGGGGGCATCGACCATCGAACCCGGCCCCGGCCCCGGTCCCGGAAACCCCACCCCATGACCCCCGAAGCCACGCTTTTTGTCACCGGCCTCCTCGCCTCGGCCATCCGCCTGTCCACGCCGTTGATCTTCGCCGCCCTCGGCGGATTCTTCTCCGAGCGCGCCGGGGTCGTGAACATCGCGCTGGAGGGGATCCTCCTGATCGGCGCGTTCGCCGGGGCCGTCGGCGCGCACTACACCGGAAGCCCGTGGCTCGGCCTCGCGGCCGGCATGACGGCGGGTGCCGCCTTCGGACTGATCCACGCGGTGGCCTGCGTGTACGGGCGCGCCGACCAGATCGTGTCCGGCACTGCGGTCAATCTCCTGGCGCTCGGCGCCACGGCCGTGATCGCCAAGGTGCTGTTCGGCGTCACCGGATCCACGCCGGCTCTTCCGATGAGCGCGCGGTTCCACGAGTGGACGATTCCCGGACTCTCGGCCGTGCCGCTCGTGGGTTCGCTGGTCTTCGACCAGATTCCGCTCGTGTACATGGCCGTCCTTGCCGCGCCGGCGGCGCACTTCGTCTTCACCCGCACCCGCTTCGGCCTCAGGCTCCGTTCCGCGGGCGAGGCTCCGGAAGCGGCGGAGGCCGCGGGCATCGCCGTACTCCGTCTGCGTGTGACCGCCGTGGTCCTCGGTTCCGCGCTGGCCGGTGCGGGCGGCGTGTTCCTTTCCGTCGGTCACGCGTCGGGTTTCGCGCGGAACATGTCGGCGGGGCGCGGCTTCATCGCGCTCGCCGCGCTGATCCTCGCCGGCTGGAAGCCGCTGCCGGTCCTGGCCGCCGCGTGCCTGTTCGGCTTCGGCGACGCGCTGTCGATCGCGCTGCAGGGGGTGGACGTGCCGGGCCTCGGCCGTCTCCCGGTCCAGTTCGTGCAGATGTTTCCGTACGTGCTCACGCTCGCCGCGCTGGTCGGCCTGGGGCGGAAGCCGCGACCTCCCGCCGGCCTCGGCCTGCCGTACCCCAGGTAGGCGATGCGTTCCCCGTGGGCCAGCGCGGGCATCGCGCCGCGCCGTGATATAGTGCCGCGATGATCCGCTACCTGACCGCCGGGGAAAGCCACGGCCCGATGCTCGTCGGCATGATCGAGGGGATTCCCGCCGGTCTCCGCCTGGACATCGATGCCGTCAACGCCGACCTGAAGCGCCGCCAGGGGGGCTACGGCCGCGGCGCGCGGATGAAGATCGAAACGGACACGGCCAGCGTCGTCACCGGCCTCCGCGGCGGGGTCACGCTCGGGAGCCCCCTCACGATCCTCATCGAGAACCGCGACTGGAAGAACTGGAAAGGGGTGATGGACCCGACCGGCCCCGTGAAGGGGAGGGAAGTCCATCGCCCGCGGCCGGGTCACGCCGACCTGTCCGGCGGTCTCAAGTACGGATTCAGCGATCTCCGGAACGCCCTGGAACGAGCGAGCGCCCGCGAAACGGCCATGCGCGTGGCGCTCGGCGCGGTGGCGCGGCAGTACCTCGCGGAGTTCGGCGTGGACATCCTGAGCTCCGTGATCCAGCTCGGCGGCGTCGAGGCGAAGGAGACCACCGGATCCATCGCGAAGCGGCGGCCGCTGGTCGAGGCGTCGCCGGTGCGCTGCGCGGACAAGGGTGCGGCGGAACGGATGATCGCCCGGATCGAGGCGGCGAAGGCCCGCGGCGACACGCTCGGCGGCGTTTTCGAGGTCACGGTGGAAGGGCTCGTGCCCGGGCTCGGCTCCTACATCCAGTGGGATCGCCGGCTCGACGCGCGCCTGGCCCGGGCCCTCGTGTCGATCCCGGCCATCAAGGGAATGGAGATCGGCATGGGGTTCGCGCAGACGCGGCTTTTCGGCACCGAGGTGCACGACCCGATCGAACCGGCCCGCGGAAGGAAGATCCGCTACGGCCGCCCCACGAACCATGCCGGCGGTCTCGAGGGGGGCGTCACCAACGGCGAACCGCTCGTGCTCCGCGCCGCCATGAAACCGATCTCCACCACGATGAAGGGGATTCCGTCCGTCGACATCCGCACGCGGAAACGGGAGCGTTCGGCCGTGGAGCGCTCCGATGTCTGCGCGCTCCCGGCCGCCGGCGTGGTGGGCGAGGCGGTCACCGCGCTCGCGCTCGCCGAGGCGTGGTCGGAAAAGTTCGGCGGCGACTCGATGGAGGAAACCGCGGCGAACGTGAAGGCCTTTCTCAAGGCCCTTCGGAAACGCTAGGGGGAACCCCTGAAACGCCCCACGGTAACGGACCGGGACGGAGTCGAGGAAACGCCTTCCACGCGGATCGCACTGGTGGGCCTTATGGGCTCGGGCAAGACGACCGTGGGCGCCCTGCTCGCCCGCCGTCTCGGGTACACGTTCGTCGACATGGATGCGCGCATCGCGCTGGAAGCCGGAAAGAGCATCCCCGAACTGTTCGAACTCGAAGGGGAACTCGGTTTCCGCCGCCGCGAGGGGGCGCTGCTCCAGAAACTCGCCGCGGAGAAGAATATCGTCGTGTCCACCGGAGGCGGCGTCGTGGTCCGGGCCAGCAGCCGTCGCCTGCTCCGGAAGCAGTTCCGCGTGTTCTGGCTGATGGTCGGCGCGGCCGAGGCGTGGCGGAGGATCGGAACCGGTCGCGGACGGCCGGTCCTTTCGCTGCCGATCGAGGGCGCACGGCCGGGAGTCCGGGAGCCGAAGAACCGTCTCGTGGATCTGGCCCGGATACGCCGTCCGCTCTACGCGGAGGTGGGGCAGGGGATCCGGACCGGTGGAAAGACCCCCGGGGAACTGGCGGAGTTGATCGCCGAGCGGCTGGGCTGCTAAAATTAAGCTGAACAACGGCTTGTAACTGGAGTTTCGAGGAGATTCTTGGGCGAGATCCGCGTCATATCCGGCCTCTGGAGGGGGCGGCGCATCCGGACCGGAAAGAGCGTCATGCCCGGACTTCGCCCCACGGCGGACCGGGTCCGCACGTCGCTTTTCGATCGGCTATCGCCTATTCTGCCCGGGGCCCGGGTTCTGGATCTGTTTGCCGGCACCGGGGCGCTGGGCATAGAGGCGTTGTCGAGGGGTGCGTCCGAAGTCGTTTTCGTGGAGAAGGCGCCGGCGATCCTGAAGATCCTCGACGGCAACCTGGCGCTTCTCGAAGCGGCCAACGCCGCGGTTCTCGGTGACGACGTGTTCCGCTGCCTGCGGAGTCTGCACAAGGTGGGCCTCTTCGACCTGGTTCTCGCCGACCCGCCGTACGAAGCCGGCCTGGCCGCGCGGCTGGTGCAACAGCTCGACCGCGATCCGCTGCTGAAGCGCGCCGGGCTGTGCGTCATCGAGCACAGCCGCCGCGAAGTCCTTCCCGGGGTCCGGGAGGGGCTGGAAGATGTGGATACCCGGCGTTACGGTGACACGGTGTTGACCTTCTACCGCAGGAGAGGACATGAAAACGGCGCTGTTCCCGGGGACGTTTGATCCGATCACGGAAGGGCACCTCGACCTCGTCCGCCGGGCCCGGAAGATCTTCGACGGTCTGGTCGTGGCCGTGGCCCGCGGACACCACAAGGAAACGCTGTTCTCCCTGGAGGAGCGCCGCGAACTCGTGGAACGCAGCGTGGCCGGCATGGACGGGGTCACCGTGGTCGAGTTCGACGGCCTGCTCGTCGAACTCGCGGAATCGCTGAACGTGGACGCCGTCGTCCGCGGGCTGCGTTTCGTTTCGGACTTCGAGTACGAGTTCCAGCTGGCCCTCATGAACCGTCAGCTGAACCGCAGGATCGAAACCGTGTTCATGATGCCGAGCGCCCGCTACAGCTTTCTGAACGCCACGATCGTCCGCGAGGTCGCCCGCCTCGGCGGCGACATCAGCGGCCTCGTGCCCCAGGACGTGGCCGACCGCCTGAAACTGCGCTTCCAATCTCCGTCGAGCCGGTCGGAGTGACCGGAGGAAACCGATGCCCCTGAAGATCTCGCCGAAGCTCGCTTCCATATCCCCCTCGCTGACCCTGGCCCTCGACGAGCGCGTCCGCGAACTGACCGCCGCCGGTCGCAGCATCATCAACCTGACGGTCGGACAACCCGACTTCAACACGCCGGAATGGATTTGCAGGGCGGCCGCCGCGGCCATCGAGGCCGGGGCCACCCGCTACACCTCGCCGATGGGAACGCCCGATCTCCGCGAGGCGGCGGCCCGCTGGCTCAGCGAGAGAAGCGGCCCCGGCTATGCTCCGGACCAGGTCATCGCCTGCTCCGGTTCCAAGCACGCCATCTACAATGCGCTCCAGGCGCTGGTGCAGCCCGGGGACGAAGTCCTTGTTCCGGCTCCCTACTGGGTGTCCTACCCGGACCTCGTCCGCATGGCCGGAGGCGTGCCGGTGCATCCCGACATGCCGCTCGAGAGCGGGTTCAAGCTGACGCCCGAGGCGCTGGCCGGCGCGATCACTCCGAAGACGCGGGTGGCGATCCTCAACGCTCCGAGCAACCCCACCGGCGCGGTGTACACCCGCGCCGAGGCAGAGGCGCTGGCGCGCCTCCTCGTGGAGCACGACGTGGCCGTCATCTCCGACGAGATCTACGACCGGATCCTGTTCGACGACACCGTGCACGTTCCGTTCGCTTCGCTGCCGGACATGGAGGAGCGGACGATCACCGTCAACGGCGTATCCAAGTCCTATGCCATGACCGGCTGGCGGATCGGTTTCGCGGCCGGCCCGGCGCCGGTCATCAAGGCGATGGGGCGCTACCAGGCGCAGGCCACCGGCAACCCCTGCAGCGTGTCGCAGGCCGCCGCCCTCGCGGCCATCCGGGGCAACGGACCGGAACTCAAGGCCATGACCGACGCGTACGCCCGCCGCCGCCGCCTGGTGATGAATCTCCTGGAGGGGGTGGAGCGGCTGGAGTGGACGCCCCCGTCCGGCGCGTTCTACTTTTTCATCCGCGCGAGCCGCTGCTTCGGCCTGGCGCTCGACGGACGAAAGATCGGAAACATCGAGGACCTGGTGGCCGCGTTCATTGACGGCGGCGTCGGTGTCGTCCCCGGCACCGGCTTCGGGGCTCCCAAGTCCTTCCGTCTCTCGTTTGCCGCTTCCGACGACGAAATAGAAAAGGGTGTTTCCATCATCCGCGACATCGTGAACCGATTGAAGTAACCGGGAGAGTTCATGCCGACGTACGAATACGAATGCAGCAAGTGCAGTCATCGCTTCGAGCGCTTCCAGTCGATGTCCGACCCGCCGGTCAAGACGTGTCCGGAATGCCGCGGCAAGGTCCGGCGGTTGATCGGCACCGGCGCGGGGATCATCTTCAAGGGGCAGGGTTTCTACATCACCGACTACCGGTCGAAGGAGTACAGGGACAAGGCCGGCAAGGACAAGCCCGCCGCGGAGGCGCCGTCCGATGCCGGCGGCGCGGCGAAACCGGAGGCGTCGAACACGGCGGACAAGCCCGCGAAACCGGCGAAGCCGGCGGAAACGAAGAAGCCGAAGAGCTCGAAGAAGCCTTGATTGACAGCCCGTTCCGCCTGGCCTAACATCGCCTTCACTTTCCCGCCGCACGCTCCTCCAGCGTGGCCATTCCCGTTCGATACCGGATTGCGAGGATCCTGAACCGTGTTCATAGATGAGGCGCGCATCACCGTGATTGCCGGCGACGGCGGCGACGGATGCGTATCGTTCCGCCGGGAAAAGTACGTGCCCAAGGGCGGTCCGAACGGGGGGGACGGCGGCGTCGGCGGGTCGATCGTCGCCCGGGTCAATCCCCACCTGCGGACGCTGCTCGACTTCCGGCACCAGCCCCGGTTCAAGGCCGACCGCGGGGAGCACGGTATGGGGCAGAACTGCTCCGGCAAGGCCGGAAAGAACCTCGTCATCCAGGTTCCGCGCGGCACGGTGATCACCGACATCGCCACCGGCGAGGTCGTCGGCGACCTCACCCGGCCGGACCAGGAAATCGTGCTGGCTGCGGGCGGCCGGGGCGGAAAGGGGAACCAGCATTACGCCACGCCCACCCACCAGGCCCCGCGGGAATTCGAGTACGGGCGTCCCGGCGAAACGCGCGAGCTCAAGCTCGAGCTCAAGCTCCTCGCCGACGTGGGGCTCGTCGGTTTTCCCAACGCGGGCAAGTCCACGCTGCTCTCGGTCGTGTCCCGCGCGCGCCCGAAGGTGGCCGACTATCCGTTCACCACGCTGGAACCGCATCTCGGCATCGCCCGGCTCGGGCGGACCGAGGAGGGGAGATCGCTCGTCGTCGCCGACATACCGGGACTCATCGAGGGCGCGAGCCAGGGGAAGGGGCTCGGTCACCAGTTTCTCCGGCACATCGAGCGGACGCGGGTTCTCCTCATCATGATCGACGCCACGGCCGAGGATCCCGAAGTCCAGGAGGCGGCACTCCTCAGGGAACTGTCCGAGTACTCGCGCCAGATCCTCGACAAGCCGCGCATCACGGCGTTTTCGAAGATGGATCTCCTCCCCCCGGATGCCGAGCCGCCGACCCTGGGGCCGGATCGATCCGACGTGCTTCATATCTCCGCGCAGTCGGGCCAGGGCATGGACCGGCTGCTCATCGAACTGGAAAAACGTGTCCGTCTGACCGGTGATGACGACATGGCCGTGGAACAGGACTGGGAATCATGAGCGACAGGCTGGAAGCCGGGCGCACGCTGGAGGCGCTGCGCCGGAAGAATCTCGAGGGAAAGAAGCTGTTCATCGAGGAACTCAGGGACCAGAAGACCCCGAAGTCGGTCTCGCTGCTGCTGGAAATCCTCTGCGACGAGTCGTGGTACCTGCGCGACCTCGCCATCGGCGCCCTGGTCGAGTCGGGGGAAATCGCCCGCGGACCGCTGCGCAACGTGTTCCGGTCCGGGCTCTGGTACACGCGCGCGGCCGCCGGCATAGCCCTCGGCCGCCTGGGCGACAAGCCGTCGGCCCCGGGAATCCTCGCCCTGCTGGACGAGCCGAACCGGACGGTGCGGGAGGCGGCCGCGAAGGCGGCGCTCCGGCTCTCGGAAAACGGCGGCTCCGAGGCGCTGGTCCGGGCGCTGGCCGAATTGTCCTATGACCGGGCCGCCGAACGACTCTCGACCCTCCGCCGCATCCATCCCGACCTGGCCGATGCGCTGGAAACGCGGCTGGAGGACATGCGCAAGTCCCCATCCCCCGATGCAGGCTCCCCCCGAGCGAGTGCGGATCATGAAGGAGGAGGACCGGCGGGATCGCCTTGAACAGGCTCTCCGTCGCGCGTTTGAAGACCCGACCCTCAGATTCTCGGCCGGCGGCGACATCGAGAGCGACTGGATGGAACGGCGCCTCGATGTGCTCATGCGTTCCGGCGCCGACGCCGTGCTGTACGGCGCGCCCGGCTTTCCGGGGTCGCTGACCGGAATTCCCGACGAACCGTCCCACCTGTTCTACCTCGGCCGCCTTCCATCGGAGGACGACTTCGGCGTGGCCGTGGTCGGCACGCGGTCGCCGACGCCCAGCGGGGCGCGGTTTGCCGAGGAAGCGGGGCGGGCCCTGGCCGGGGCCGGCGCGATTGTCGTGTCCGGGCTGGCCCGCGGCGTCGATGGCCTCGCCCACCGGGCGGCTCTCGCCGCATCCGGCCCGGCGCGGATTCCCAGCGTGGCGGTGATCGCCTGCGGCCTGGACGTGTGCTACCCACGCGAGCACCGGAGCCTGTTCGACGAACTCGCCGTCCGCGGGGGCATCGTCACCGAGTTTCCGCCGTTCGCGAAGCCGATGAAACACCACTTCATCCGGCGGAACCGGCTCCTCTCGGGGCTCTCCCGGTTCACCGTGGTCGTCGAAGCGCGGGCGAAGAGCGGCGCCCTCGTCACGGCCCACTACGCGTTGAACCAGGGGCGCGACGTGGCGGCGGTGCCCGGCGACATCTACTCGCCCCCCTCGGCGGGAACGAACCGCCTGATCTTCGAGGGGGCCATTCCGGTCACGTCGGTTTCGAGCCTGCTCCGGACGGCCGAGGACCAGGGGCTCGAAATCGCGAAGGGGGGACCGGTGCAGATGAGGATCGCGGCCCTGGCGGAAGGAGTGTCCGATCCGGCCCGCGCCGTGCTGGGGTCGCTGGCCGGGCGGGCCCGGTCCATCGAGTCGCTGGCGGCCGCGCACGGGGAACGGGTGGAACGGATGCTCGGGCTGCTGCTGGAACTCGAACTGGCGGGGCTGGTCGTGCGGTGCCCGGGAGGAATGGTCCGCCGCTCCTCGGGAAACTGAGGAGCGGCGGACGAAGTGAGGCTAGCGGTAGAGGGACTTGATGCCGCTCCACGTGGCGTTTTCCACGGGGACCGGGTTCTCGGGATCTTCGCTGGTGACGCTGGCTTCGGAGCCCCCGCTCGTCACGGCATCGTAGCTCTGGTTGCCGGGAAGGACGGGGCAGGTCAGCGTGAACGTCACGGAGAAACCGGAAAGCTGGTTCCCCTGGGTGATGTACTCGCCGGAATTGACGGTGCGGAACCGCTCCTTCCAGTTGTTGTTCGGGGCGACCGGTCCCTGTTTCGTCGTGGCCCAGGTACCCGGCCCCGTCGCCGAACTGTGCGTGGAGCAGAGAACGTTGTCCGAGTCGAAGAACGCATACCAGGTGTTGATGCCTGTTCCGGCGTAACCCAGGTTCTTCACCGTGTATTCATACTTCCAGAGGTTCGTGCCCGGTGTGGCGCCGCCGGCCGGAAACGCGTCCGTCTGGCGGTAGCGCACCCAGGTTCCTCCCTCGAAGTGGTACAGCTTGTACAGGACATTCGTGTTCGGCAGCGCGTACGCGGCCGCCGAAACAAGGAGTCCGACGGCAGCCGCGGCCAGCGACACTCTAAAACGGAATTTCATGAACAGCCCCCTCTACTTGAGTACGTGAAGTTTCCGCGTTTCGGAGCGGCCGCCCGATGTCAGCGTGTAGAAATAGATGCCGGAGTGAACCGTCTGTCCGGAATCGTCCGTGCCGTCCCAGGTCACGGTGTGATCGCCGGAGTCGAGCGATGTGTCGAGCACCGACCGGACGAGCCGGCCGCTGAGATCGAAGATCGAGATCCGCACCGGTGCCGATCCGGAGCCCGCGGCCACCTGGAAGGGGATGACCGTCATCGGGTTCATCGGGTTCGGATAGTTCTGGCCGAGGCGGAACGCGGACACGACCGGGGCTTCCACGGACGGGCCGTCGATGACCGGCACGCTGTAGAGGATGACCGGTGTCGAGGCCGGGATGATGCCGGCTCCGAGCGTCCGCCCGTTGTTGATCTCGTCGGCGATCGTCTTGGCGGTTTCGTCGTTGGCCGGGTTGCCGTCGGCGATCAGGTCCCACGCGTAGGTGATGGCCTGGTTGACCGTCCGTCCGTCCGCGCTGATGACCTGGTTCTGGCCGAGCTTCAGGGAGGCGACGTTGAGCAGAAGGGCCATGAGCTGCTGGCGCGCCCGGAGGTTCATGAGCTTGCTGCCGTTGACGGTCAGGATGTCGTCCGCGGTGGCCAGCTTCACGCTCGCGGCCGCGCTCGGGTCCACCGTATACACGGAAACCGGGTGGATTCCGTTGAGGTGGAAATGATTGTAGATCGTGTCCAGGTACGAGAGGACATTCGTCTTCGTTTCCTGGGCCTTCCCCCGGCCGGTGATGTGGACGCTCATCTGGTGCTTCCAGTAACCGATCGTCCGCGGCGCGTTCTCGACGGTCTGGCACTGGAGGACGAAGTTGACGTGAATGCCGTCGTCGCAGTTGTTCGGAAGTTCTTCCACGATCGTGTAGCCGATCGGCGTCACGACGTTGATGGTGTAGCCCCCCTGGGTCAGCGGGCTGAACGAGTAGGCGCCCGAGGCGTTCGTCAGGGCGCTGCCGATGAGGGTGCCGTCGCGGAAGATGTCCACGGTGACGCCGGCCAGCGGTGCGTTGGTGCAGCCGGTCACGAAGCCGGAGAGCACGCCGTTTCGCGGGGAAACGGAACCGATCAGCGTCGAGGACACGCCCTCATGGGCGCGGCCGTTGATCGCCTCGAAGAACTGTTCGCAGGGGGGAAGCGTGTTCGGGTTCTTCCAGCGGAATTCCACGCTGAAGCCGCTGATGACATCGCCGGGCTCGGCGCCGAGCGAGGTGAAGTTGGCGAACTCCACGTACCAGGCATCCGGGTCGGTCGGAACGATCGGCGTCACTTCCCAGTCGACGGAGGGGCCGGTGGCCGAGATGAAATCGGCGTCGTCGCTGCCGTCAAAGATCTGGGTTGCGGGATTCGAGTCGAAGAAGACGAGCAGGGTCTGGACAGCCGGAGTGACGGACACGTTTTCCAGCGTGTAGTCGTAGCGATAGACCTCGTTGCCGGGAAGGCCGCTGACGTAATTCAGGGTTCCGGTGACGATGGCATCCTGCGCGCGGGCGGGCACGGCCGTGAAGAGCAGGGCCCCGGCGAGGAGGAAAAGAAAGGGGCGGACGTAGTTCGTCTTCGGTTGCATAAGATGAGACCTCCATGGATGCAGCGCAACAACCGTCGGGGTGTTTACTCTTGTCGATGAACCGGGTAAAACTCAGGAATGATGATACGGGACTCAACATGGTGAAGTCAATTTTCATCTTTGTACCGGTGATGTGGAGAATGAGTTGACGCGGACCATGACCCCGCCGGAAAGACCGAAGACCTCACATGTCTGGCAGTATGCGGGGCTTTCCGCCCTGTCCGGACTCTTTTCCGTGGTTCCCCACGGCCTGGCCGTTCACTCCGGCGACCTGCTCGGCCGTGTTGCAGGGAGGCTGCTCCCGCTCCGCCGGGGAACGGCCGAGGACAACCTGGCGGCCGCATTTCCCGATCTCGACGAGGCCGGAAGGACCCGGATACTACGCGGGTTGTATCGCCACCTCGGTCGCACGCTCGCGGAGTTCTGCCGCTATCCCGTTCTGAACGCGAAGCAGCTGTCCCGCCGGGTCAAGATCGTGGGGGAGGATCACCTGCGCCGGGCGCTGGAGCCGGGCCGGGGCGTCTTCCTGCTCACGGGACACCTGGGAAACTGGGAGTATCTCGGGGCGGGGCTCGCGGCCCGGGGTTTTCCGATGACGTTCCTCGTCGGTCCGCACCGCAACAAGCTGGCGGAGGAACTCTTCAACCGCTATCGCGCCATGAACGGCGTGGAGGTGCTGGTGGCGGGACGCGACATGCGGGACGTGTTCAAGGCCCTGAAGCGCGGCCGGGTGGTGGCCACCGTGGCGGACCAGGACGCCGGGCCCGACGGATACTTCATCGACTTCTTCGGCCGTCCGGCATCCACGGCGCTCGGACCGTTCCGGATCGCCCGGCGCTCCGGCGCGCCGCTGATCCTGGCCCTGGCCGAGCGCCACGGCATGAAGCACACGGTGAGGATCGATGCCCCGATCTGGTCCGACCCGGACCGGGATGCGGTGGAGGAGGCCCGGGCCTGGGCGGCGCACTATCACTCGCGTCTCGAGGATGTCATCCGCGCCCACCCCGAACAGTGGTTCTGGGTTCACCGCCGCTGGCGGTCCAGGCCGGCTTCAGAACCCGATGCTGCGATTGTCGGCGCTCCCCTGAAACTTGATGGCGCCGAACTGTGACTCGAACTTCTTGAGGTTGTCCTCGAGAGCGACGAGCAGCGCCTTCGCGTTGTACGGCGTCATCACGATCCGCGCGTAGACCTTGCTCTTCGGCACGTTCGGGAGAACCCGGGCGAAATCGATCACGACTTCGGACGGGGAGTGCGTGATCAGCGCCATGTTCGCGTAGATCCCCTCCGACTCCTTTTCCGGCAGTTCGATCTGGATATTCTGCCCCTGCGGGCGCGCCGTCTCCCGCGGCTTCGGCGTGTTCGCTTCGTCCATGTCCGGTCTCCTGTCCGTCCCGGCTTCCCGGGGGTGAATCCCACTCAAGTCCAGGGCAATTCTGCCGTTGATTGAATTGGAAACATGCGTCGAAGCGGATCATTTCGCCTGATGGGAGGGCTCATGTCAACCAGGTCGAAGGGAAGGAAGGACCAGCCGGAGGGAGATGGCGCCCTCGCGGACCTGGGCGCCACGCTGGCCGGTCTCCTGGCCGGCCCCGGACCCTCCCGGCAGCCGGATGCCCTGACCGAGATGCTGGTGCGCCGCTCCGGGCTCGCCGGAGGCGTGCTCCTCGCGAACCGCCAGAAGGGAGCCGAGCCGGTGGTCGATGCGGCGGCGGGCCTGGCGGGACTCCGCGAGAGGGCGGTCGTCCTGAAGGCGGCACGGACGCTGGCCGCCTGGGTCGTGGCGACGCGCGAACCGGTTCTTGTCCTCGATCCCGGCACCGACGAAAGAATCGAGGCCAGGGACATCGAGGCCTCCGCGCTGGTCGCCGTCCCCGTTCTCGTGTTCGGCGAACCGCTGGGCGCCCTGGTCGGATTCTGGAGCGCGGACGAGTCCGATCCGGATCCCGACCGCGCCTTTCCGGTCCTCGAGGCCGTTGCTTCGGTGGCGGGTCTCCTGCTCCGGATGACCACGGCGGACGGGGAGATCCGTGATCAGAGAAAACGCGTCAAGGATCTCGAAGCGGAAAGACTGCGTCTCGATCGCCTGGCCCGAACCGGCGAAACGACGGTCGAGGTGATCGTGGAGATCCAGAAGTCCACGTCCGCCATCGCCGGGTTCGCCAGGAGGGTCCTCAGGGGTCTTCCGGAGAACGACATCAACCGCGAGTACCTGGACGTGACGATCGGCGAGATCGAACGACTGGAACGACTCCTCGCGGACCAGCGGAAGGCGTCGTCGCCGCCGGACTCGCCGCTGGGCATGGCCGGAATCAACGAGATACTCCAGGCCGTCCTCGACGAACGCCGCGAGGCCATCGTCTCCAGGAAGGCCCGGGTTCTCAAGCGGCTGGCGGTGGGACTCCCGAAACTGCTGCTGGACCGCGCCCGCATCCGCTCGGCATTCGAGAACATCCTCGATCACCTGATCGAGACCGTTCCCCGGGGAGGGCGCCTCAAGGTGGAGTCCAAGCGGACCGGCGACCTCGTGCAGATTGTCGTGGCCGCCGACGGGGCGCGCACGGCGGGTGGCGCCCTCGACCGGCTGTTCGTGCCGTTCCACTCCGGTTCGCCCGATTCCGGCCCCCTGGGTCTCGTTGCCGCGTGCCGGATCGTCCGCGAGCACGGCGCCGAAATCGGCGTCCGGTCCGACGGCGAATGGCCGGCCCTGTTCCTGCTCAATTTTCCGATCAAGGAAAACGAGGAACGGCGGAAATCGTCCGACCGCCGCACGCCGCGCGCCGACAGGCGCCGCCGCAGGGATGCCGCCTGAAAGCGGATTGACGGAGCGGGGCCGGGCAAGGAGCAAAGCCGAAGCGACGTGCCTCCAGTGTCTCGTTGACGCCTTTCCGGGAGCGTGATAGTGTTCCGCACGCTTTTGCTTTCAGGTTGGTCGCGACCCTAGCTCAGTCGGTAGAGCACCAGACTGAAAATCTGGGTGTCCGCGGTTCGATTCCGCGGGGTCGCACCACTTTTTCACGAAGTTGGCAACGCGTTTTGATGGCGCTGGTGTAGCTCAGCTGGTAGAGCAACGCACTCGTAATGCGTAGGTCAGCGGTTCGATTCCGCTCACCAGCTCCAAACCCGGCCACTTCGGGAGTCTCACGTGTCACAGCTCATGATCAGTGTTTCCGGAATCCGCGGGATTGTCGGAGCCGGGCTGACTCCGCTCGTGGCCTCCCGATATGCGGCCTTTTTCGCGGCCTGGCTGCCTCCGGGCCCGATCGTTCTCGGGCGCGATTCCCGCCCCACCGGACCGGCCCTGCACCATGCGGTCACCGCCGCGCTCGTCGGAATGGGGCGCGAGGTCCACGAACTCGGCATCGTTCCCACGCCGACCGTCCAGCTCCAGGTGGAACACCGCCATGCCGCCGGCGGAATCGCGATCACCGCCAGCCACAACCCCGTCGAATGGAACGCGCTGAAACTCATCGGCTCGTCCGGCCGATTCCTGACCGGCGACGAGGGGAAACGCTACCTGTCGCTGGCCGGCGGGGAGGCTCCCGGTTTCCCCGCCTGGGACGGGCAGGGGCGCGTCGTTCCCGTCCCGGACCCGATCGGCCCCCACCTCGACCTCATCCTCGGACTTTCGGTCGTCGATGTCCCGGCCATCCGTGAAAAGTCGTTCCGGGTGGCCCTGGATGCGGTCCACGGGGCCGGCGGCGCCGTCGGCCGGCGCCTGCTCGAAGCTCTGGGGTGCCGCGTCGACGTCCTGTTCGAGGAGCCCACCGGGCTTTTCCCCCGGCCCCCCGAGCCGCTGGCCGAAAACCTCAAGGATCTGGAGCGCCGGGTCGCGTCCGGAACATACGACGTCGGTTTCGCGTTCGATCCCGACGTCGACCGGCTGTCGCTGGTGGATGAACAGGGGAGGGCCCTGGGCGAGGAGTACACGCTGGCCCTTGCGGCACAGGCCGTCCTGGAGTGCCGGAACGGGCCGGTGGTGACGAACCTCTCGACGTCGGCCATGCTGGAGACGGTCACCGCCGCCCACGGGGTGACCCTCGAGAGGACGCCGGTCGGCGAGGCCAACGTCGTCGAGCAGATCGTGCGGTCCGGGGCGGTCGTCGGCGGGGAGGGGAACGGCGGCGTGATCCTCCCAGAACTGCACCTGGGGCGGGACGCCCCGGTCGGCGTGGCGCTGATTCTCTCGCTGATGGCCTCGACCGGCCGGAAACTTTCGGAACTCGCCGACGCGCTACCCCGTCTGGCCATGATCAAGGAGAAGGTCGACGTGCCCGAGGACCTGGACGCGGCGGCCATGGAGAAAGCTCTGGCGAATCTGCTTCCGGGTGCTACTCTTGACCGGCGCGACGGCATCCGGCTCGCCGCCGCGGGCGTCTGGGTGCACGTCCGGCGTTCCGGAACCGAGCCCGTCGTCAGGATCATTGCCGAGGCCCCCGATCGGAAGGAAGCCCTGCATCTCGTGGAATCGGCCCGCGCGGCCCTTTCCCGGAGGAACTGAAAAGCATGTGCGGAATTGTCGGCTATGCCGGAACAAGAGACTGCGTGGAACTGCTGATCGAGGGGCTGAAGAGGCTCGAGTACCGGGGCTACGACTCGGCCGGCATCGCCGTGCTCAACGGCCAGGGCCTCGAGATCCGCAAGGCCGCCGGAAAGATCAAGAGCCTCGAGGAGCGGGTCCTGCGCAGCAAGCCGGCGGGGTTCTCCGGAATCGCGCACACCCGGTGGGCCACCCATGGCGAGCCGAACGACACGAATGCCCACCCGCACGTGTCCTGCGACGGCAAAATCGCGCTGGCCCACAACGGCATCATCGAGAACTACGCGGCTCTCCGGGCCAGCCTGCTCCTCAAGGGGCACACGTTCACCACGGAAACCGACACCGAGGTGCTCGTCCATCTCATCGAGGAATACTACGAGGGGAACCTCGAGGACGCGGTGGCCACGGCGCTGAACCTCGTCCAGGGAACCTACGGAATCGCGGTCATCTCCGCTTCCGAGCCCGGCAAGATCGTCGGCGCCCGCAACGGCAGCCCGCTCGTGGTCGGTCTCGGCCAGGGGGAGCACTTCGTGGCCTCCGACGTGTCCGCGGTGCTCCGTCACACCCGCCAGGTCATCTACCTCGACGACGGGGAGATCGCGGTGATCACCCCCACGGAATACCGCACGCTGACCATCGACAACAAGCCGGTGGACAAGGAAGTGTCCGAGGTGGAATGGGAGCTCGAGCAGATCGAGCGGGGCGGCTACGACCACTTCATGCTCAAGGAGATCTTCGAGCAGCCCGAGTCGGTCCGCAACGCGTTCCGCGGTCGCCTGATCGTGGACGACGGCACCGGCCACCTCGGCGGCCTCAACATGGAAAAGAACGCCCTCCGCCTGATCGACCGGATCATCATCATCGGATGCGGCACCTCGTGGCACGCCGCGATGATCGGCGAGTACATGATCGAGGAGTACGCGCAGATCCCGGTCGAGGTCGAGTACGCCTCGGAGTTCCGCTACCGCAATCCGATCGTCAAGCCGGGCACGGTCGTCTTCGTGATCAGCCAGTCCGGGGAAACGATCGACACGCTCTCGGCCATGCGCGAGGCGCAGCGGAAGGGGGCGCCAGCCCTCGGCCTGGTCAACGTCGTCGGGTCCACGATCGCCCGGGAGTCGGACGGCGGCACGTACATTCACGCCGGCCCGGAAATCGGGGTGGCGTCCACGAAGGCGTTCACGTCGCAGGTCACCGCGCTCGCCGTCCTGACGCTGATCCTCGGGCGGCTCCGCGGGCTCTCCCTGGACCAGGGACGGCAGATCGTCGCCGAACTGCAGGCGATCCCCGACAAGATCCAGACGATTCTCCGGACGAACGACGCCATCAAGGCGATCGCCGCCCAGCTCCACCATCACAACAACTTTCTCTACCTCGGGCGCGGCTACAACTTTCCGGTGGCTCTCGAGGGCGCCCTGAAGCTGAAGGAAATCAGCTACATTCACGCCGAAGGTTATCCGGCGGCGGAAATGAAGCACGGGCCGATCGCCCTCATCGACGAGAACATGCCGGTCGTGTTCATCTGCACCCGCGATTCCGCCTACGAAAAGATCATGAGCAACATGGAGGAGGTCCGCGCCCGAAAGGGCAAGATCATCGCCATCGCCAGCGAGGGGGACGAGGAGGTGGCGAAGAAGGCCCATCACGTCATCTACGTGCCGGAGACGATCCAGATGCTGACCCCGCTGCTGTCGGTCATCCCCCTCCAGCTGCTGGCCTATCACATCGCTGTGCTGCGCGGCTGTCACGTGGATCAGCCCCGGAACCTGGCCAAGAGCGTTACCGTCGAATAGGAGCACCCGACCATGTCGAACAGAAGGAGAATCGCCACGGACAAGGCGCCCGGGGCCGTCGGACCGTACTCCCAGGGGATCGTGGCCGACGCCGGCCGCTCCATGCTCTACACGGCCGGACAGGTGGCTCTCGACCCCGCCACGGGAAAGCTCGTCGAGGGCGATGTCGCGGCGCAGACGCGGCAGGCGCTGACGAACCTGATGGCCGTTCTGGCCGCCGCGGACCGGACCGCCGGGGACGTCGTCAAGACGACGGTTTTTCTCACGACGATGGGCGACTTCAAGGCGATGAACGAGGTGTACGCCACGTTCTTCCCCGACCCGCCGCCGGCCCGGTCCACCGTGGCGGTCCGGGAACTCCCGCTGGGGGCGCTGGTTGAGATCGAACTCGTCGCCTGCTGATGGCGCGATTCCGGAAACGTCATGCCCGCTGTGCAATGACCGGGGGAGCGGGGTTCCCAAGTCTGGACACGGGAAGACGTTGAGGCTAGGATCTCCGGCTTGCATTGAACCCGGGAGCGAACGAGTCCTGGTGGGCTCCGAGGACTTCAAATCCTTCAGCCGGGCGCTAGACCCGTCCGGGGTGGGTTCGATTCCCACGCGTTCCCGCCAGAGTTGCTTCTGGCCGGTGCTGTTTCTGGGACTGGTTGTGGTCGCGGCGCCGGTCCGGGGCGCCGGAATCGGAGCGCTCGAACCGGCGGATCCCGGGGAGACGGCGGATTCCCGGGTGGCGGAGAACCCGCCGGCGGGGGCGGATTCCCTTGAATCGGCGGCTCCCCCGGAGGTTGCGGATCCGTTCGACGTTCCGGCGCCGGCGGTTGCGCCGGCGCCCGGGGAAACACGGACGTCCGCGGCCCGGAAGACGGGAAACCGTCGGGATGGCGGGCCATCGATCGGATGGGTCACGGTCCGTTCGGGGGTACTCCCCGGCTGGGGCCAGCTCGCCAATCGCAAGCCGTTGAAGGCGGTGTTCTTCGGCGGCGTCTATGCCGGCTTTGCCGTCAGCGCGCTCGTGGCGGAGTCGGACCGGGGCGGCCTGCAGGACCGGATCGACCGGGAGGGCGGGGAGCCCGATCCGGCGCTCGTTGACCGGCTCAACAACGCGGTCAACCGGCGGAATTTCGGAATGTGGATGATGGGTGCCACCATGGTGTTCTCCATGCTGGACGCCTACGTGGACGCTCACTTCTTCAACTATGACGACCAGTGGCGGGCCGGGCCGGTTTTCGACGGAGGCCTCGTCGCCGTGTCGATGGGATGCAGATTCTAGATGGAACGACACGTTCGAAATTTCTGCATCATCGCCCACGTGGACCACGGCAAGTCCACGCTTGCCGATCGTCTGCTCGAGCAGACCGGAACGCTCAACAAGCGGGAGATGAAGGAGCAGGTTCTCGACGCCATGGACCTCGAGCGGGAAAAGGGGATCACGATCAAGTCCCATCCCGTCACGATGGAGTACACGGCGGTTGACGGGCAGCGCTATCGCCTGAACCTGATCGACACGCCGGGTCACGTGGACTTTTCCTACGAGGTGTCGCGGAGCCTCGCGGCGTGCGAGGGAGCCATCCTTATCGTCGACGCCGCACAGGGTATCCAGGCGCAGACGCTCAGCAACTATCTCCTGGCCAAGGCGGGCGGCCTGACGCTCATCCCGGTGCTGAACAAGATCGACCTCCCCGGAGCCTATCCGGACAAGATCGCCCAGGAACTGGCCATCCTGCTCGAGGTCGAGGAGGAGTCGATCCTCCGCATCAGCGCCAAGTCCGGCCTCGGCGTGGAGGCGGTTCTCGAGCGGGTCGTCAAGGATGTGCCCCCGCCCAAGGGGCATGCCTCGGGTTCCACCCGGGCGCTCGTCTTCGACTCGATCTTCGACCAGTACCGCGGCGTCGTCGTGTACGTGCGCGTCATGGACGGCACGCTCAAGGCGGGCATGAAGATCCGGTTCATGGCCACCGAAACGGAATTCGAAGTCCTCGAGGTCGGGGTGTTCAAGCCGGCCTGGGTGGCCCGCCCGGTCCTCCACGCAGGCGATGTCGGCTACGTCGTGGCCAACATCAAGATCGTGTCCGACGCCAAGGTCGGCGACACGATCACCTCCGCGGACAACCCCGCCCCGGAGCCGCTGCCCGGGTACCGGCCGATGAAGCCGATGGTCTTTTCCGGGCTGTATCCGGTGGCCACCGAAGAGTACGAAAACCTGAGGGAGGCGCTGGGCAAGCTGGCCCTGAACGACGCCGCCCTGACGTTCGAACCGGAAACATCGGTGGCGCTCGGATTCGGCTTCCGGGCCGGGTTCCTGGGGCCGCTGCATCTCGAGATCATCCAGGAGCGGCTGACCCGCGAGTACAACCTGGACATCATCGCCACGGTGCCGAACGTGCGCTACGAGATCATGGACACGAAGGGCGACGTCTTCTTCGTGGAAAGCCCGGTGGCCATGCCGGAGCCCCACCTCATCGAGGAGATCTCCGAGCCGTTCGTGAGGGTGACGATCCTCGTGCCGAACACCTACCTCGGCAACGTCATGCAGCTGACCCAGGATCGCCGCGGCGTCTACCGCGAAATGGAGTACCTGGACACCGAACGGGTCCGGCTGGTCTACGAAGTTCCGCTCACGGAAATCATCCTCGACTACTACGACAGGCTGAAATCGATCTCCCGCGGCTATGCTACAATGGACTACGAGTACATCGGTTACCGGCCGTCGGAAGTCGTCCGGATCGACATCCGGCTGAACGACGAGGCGGTCGACGCCCTGTCGGTGATCGTCCACAAGGACAAGGCGTACGAGTGGGGGCGGGCGGTCGCCTCCAAGCTCAAGGAGCTGATTCCCCGCCAGATGTTCCAGATCGCCATTCAGGCCGCCATCGGCAGCAAGATCATCGCCCGCGAAACGATCGGAGCCGTGCGGAAAAACGTCACGGCCAAGTGTTACGGGGGGGATATCAGCCGGAAGCGGAAACTCCTCGAGAAGCAGAAGGAAGGCAAGAAGAGGATGAAGCAGCTGGGCACGGTCCAGGTGCCGCAGGAAGCCTTCCTGGCCCTTTTGAAAGCCGAGCGCGGATAGGATG
This sequence comes from uncultured bacterium, assembly GCA_964596775.1. GTDB lineage: Bacteria > Eisenbacteria > RBG-16-71-46 > JABDJR01 > JAWXBZ01 > CAZQVN01. Next base: position 69,850 of record CAZQVN010000007.1, on the reverse strand, counting down.
GGAGACAGAGTGGAATCACGTTCTCTTCAGGATGCGGCTGCCCGGGTGACGACGCGGAGCGAGCTGAAGCGGGGCCGGAAGTCGGTGGCCCGCGAGTACACCGAGGCGTTTCTCTTTGCGATCATCCTCACGGTCTTCATCCGGACGTTCGTCGTCCAGGCGTTCCGCATCCCGTCCGGTTCCATGGAAAACACCCTGCTGGTCGGCGATTTCCTGTTCGTGAACAAGTTTCTCTACGGCGCCCACGTGCCCCTGACCGACATGGCGCTTCCGGCGATCCGCGAACCGCGGCGGGGCGACGTCATCGTTTTCAAGTACCCGCTGGACGCCCGCAAGGACTTCATCAAGCGCGTGGTCGGCCTGCCCGGTGAAACGCTCGAGATCCGGGACAAGGTCGTGTACATCAACGGTCGGGCGATCGACGAATCGTACGTCCGCTTCACCGACGACGCCATCCGGCCCCGCTCCTGGTCCGAGCACCGGATCTATCCCCAGGGAGCCGGCAACAAGGACAACTACGGCCCGGTCACCATTCCGTCCGGTCACCTGTTCATGATGGGGGACAACCGCGACAATTCCGAGGACAGCCGGTTCTGGGGGTTCCTCGACCAGGACCTCATCAAGGGGAAGGCGATCCTCATCTACTGGTCGTGGGATCTGAGCCACAAGCTGCTCGGCTTCTTTCCCGAGCCGCGCCTGAACCGGATCGGCGACCTGATCCGCTGACCTTGTCCGACCCGCCCGGAATCGCCTGCTACGTCCACACGCCGTTCTGCGCGATCAAGTGCGACTACTGCAACTTCTTCTCCAATGTCCGCCGGACGGGGGAGGATGCCGTCTACTTCGACGGGCTCGCGGCGGAGATCGAGCATCACCGGCGCCGCGGTCGGATCGACGGCGCCGTGTTCGACACGCTGTATCTTGGAGGCGGCACCCCGACCGCCTTCACGGCCGATGAACTCCGCCGCCTCGTCGGAATGCTGAGGACCGCGCTCACCTTCGCTCCGGATACGGAAGTCACCTCCGAGGCGAATCCGGAAAGCCTGACCGCGGATTCGGCGGCGCTCCTCGGGGACCTGGGCTTCAACCGGCTGTCGATCGGCGCGCAGTCGTTCCACGACGACGAGCTCGCGGCGTTGTCCCGCCCCCACGATGCGGCCGCCATCGGAGCCGCGGTGAGCGCCGCCCGCGGCGCTGGCTTCACGAACATCAGCCTCGACCTGATCTACGGTCTTCCCGGCCAGTCGCTGGAGCGCTGGCAGGCAAGCGTGGAGCGGGCGCTCGACCTCGGCCCGGAACACCTGTCCTGTTACTGCCTGATCCTCGAGCCCGGAACGCCGCTCACCCGTGACGTCGATTCCGGCCGGCGGCCGCGCCCCGACGACGACCTGGAGCGGGACATGTTCGACTGGCTCACCGAACGCCTGTCCCGGGCGGGCTACGACATGTACGAACTGTCGAACTTCGCGAAACCGGGATGCCGGTCCGCGCACAATCTTCGCTACTGGACCGGCGCGCCGTACCTCGGGTTCGGTCCGTCCGCGCACTCCTACCTCGATCACCGGCGCGGGGCCAACCCGGCCCACCTCGAGACCTACCGGAACCGATTCCTCGCCGGTGAGGACTGGGATCCCTTCCGCAAGGTCGATCCGCGGGACCTGGTGTTCGAGCGGGTCTTCATGGGACTCCGCCTGACGGAGGGGCTGAACCTGGCGGATTTCGAGGCGGAATTCGGCCCGCTCGAAACGCACTATCCCGGATTGGTGCAACGCCTTACGAGCCAGGGATGGCTCGAGACGGAGGGTCACCACCTGCGGCTGACGCCCCCGGCACGGTTCCTCTCTGACGGAATTTTTTCCGAATTCGCCCCCTGAGTTGTCAAAGATGTATCGATTGTCTGTATACTTTGTATACATTCGCTGCCTGTTTTGATCCTTGAGTCCCATCTCTCCCGGGGGTGCTGATGAGATCGGCTTTGAGAATGCCTGTGCTCCTGTGCGTTGCCGCTCTAATTGCCGCGACGACTCTGCTGCCGCCGGCCGTCACCGCCGGACCCGGCCCGAACATGATGGGATCGGGCACCGCCCTCATGGATTACGACCGCGACGGCGACCTCGATATCCTCTTCCTGACCACCCAGGATGGGAAGGTCGAGGTCTTTCGCAACGACGGCCTGCTCCGCTTCACCAACATGACCGCCACGGCCATGGCCGGAGCGCAGTTCAACGCGAACGGAATGGGGTTCGCCTGCGGCGACGTCAACAACGACGGTTACGAGGACTTTCTGGTGACGTTCGGCCCGTTCCCGCCGACCTCCATGGACACCCCCTACCGCCTGTTCAAGAACACCGGGCAGGGCAGCTTCACCGAGATCACCCGGACGGCCGGCCTCAAGTCGTATGTGCGAGGGACCCTGACCGCCAGCGCGGCGTTCTTCGATTACGACCTCGACGGCGACCTCGACCTCTACGTGGCCAACTACCTGACGATGGTTCCGAAGCCGGCCGGAGACGTGGACCTCGTCAACGCCAAGAATCACTTCTACGAGAACACCGGCCTCGACGAGAACAACAACCCGATTTTCGTGGACAAGACGGACGAGAAGGGGCTGGGCTGGCTCGGCGGCCAGAGCGAATGGACGCTGGGCATCGCCACCGGCGACTACGACAATGACGGCGACATCGATCTCTACCTGGCCAACGACTACGGCGGGCTGAACCCGGACCAGTCGATCCGCGACGGCGACAACGTCCTGTTTCGCAACAACGGCGACAAGACGTTCACGAACGTCACCGCGGAGTCGGGAACGCGGGACGGCGGCTACGCCATGGGTGTGGACTTCGGCGACTACGACAACGACGGCGACCTGGACATCTACCTCGCCAACTTCTGGGAGGATTCCCTCCTCGAGAACCAGGGGGACGGCACGTTCCGGAACGTGGCGGCGGAAAAGGGGATCGTCGAAAACCTGAACGGCTGGGGCGTGGCCTGGCGCGACTACGACAACGACGGGGATCTCGACGCCCTGAACGTGAACGGCTGGATCCTGAACAGCTGGGGGCAGACCGAGTGCGAGGGGAATGCCCTCTGGGAAAACCTCGGCCCGGCCGGGTTCGTGAACCGCGCGGTGGAGTCGGGAATCCAGGACTTCGGCGATGCCCGCGGCTCGGCGTACGGCGACATCAACCGCGACGGCTGGATCGACATGGTCGTCCTGAACAACACGGACTGGCCGCACGTGAACTGCAACTACAACGCCGGCAGCCGTCTCCTGCTCATCAATCAGAAGAACAAGACGTTCTACGACTGGTCGGTGACCTCCGGGCTCCGCACCACCGGCGCTCTGCTGCCCCATCCGCTGTCGGCTCCCGAGCTGGACAACAAGTGGGTGGTGTTCGACTTCGTCGGCACCTCGAGCAATCGCAGCTGCCTGGGCGTGCGGGTCACCGTTGAGGCGGGCGGTCGCACGATGATGCGTGAACTCGGAGCCGGGTCGTACATGTCGGCCAACGAGCACTGCCTGCATTTCGGTCTCGGCAACGTGAACGTGATCGACCGCGTGACCGTGCGCTGGCCGACGCCGGGCCATCCGGTCGAGGTCCTGGAAAACGTCGCGGTCAACCAGCGGATCACCCTGGTTCAGGGCGCCGTGCCGGTTCGTCTCGTTGCCTTCACCGCCGCGGCGGCGGGCGATGGGGCGCTGATCCGCTGGGAGTTCACCGATGCGGTGGATCACGCCGGATTCCGCGTTCACCGCCGCGCGGACTCGGAAGGCGCGTTTCTCCCGGTTTCTGGCGCCCTCATCACCGGGTCGGAATCGCGGGGGGAATGGACGGACACCACGGTCGAACCGGGCCGCAGCTACGAGTACCGCCTGGAAGCCGTGTCCCGTTCCGGCGCCAGCCAGTGGTTCGGCCCGATTCTCTTTACCGCGCCTCTGCCGGCCGCGGCGCGGCTCGGCCCGAATCATCCGAATCCGTTTCATCCGCTGACGACGATCCCGGTCACGCTGGCCTCCTCGGGCCGGGCCGTGATCCACGTCGTGGCGCCGACCGGGCGGCTGGTCCGCCGCCTCGAGATTCTTGCCGGACCGGGACAGCATGAAGTCGTGTGGGACGGACGCGACGAGGCAGGCCGCAGTGTCCCGGCCGGAGTCTACATGTACCGGCTGGAAGGCGACGCGCTTTCCGGAAGGACGATGACTCTGGTCAAGTGAGAACGGACCGGTCCGGCCTGGTGCCGCGGCCGTAATGTGGACGAGGCTTCGGGCTTCCCCGAGCCGGAAACCTGGAGGTTTCCAGTGAAGCATCGTGGACTGCTTCGCGCACTCGTGTGCGGAGCGTTCCTGATCCACCCCGGTGACGCGACGTCGACGGCGTCACCGGGGCCTTCCCTTGCCGCTCCGTTCGTCGAAATCAGCGGCGAAGCCGGCGTCCGGCTCATCGGGCGGGGAAGGGGCAGCGCCTGGGCGGACATCGACGGCGACGGCCGTTCCGATCTCGGGGTGGCGCTGCAGGAGGGGGGATTCCACCTGTACGTCAACCGCGGCGGCCTGAAGTTCGAGGAGGTCACCGCGGAACGCGGGATTCCCGAGCTCGACTCTCCGTTCGGCGTGGCGTTCGTCGACGTGGACAACGACGGCGACTCCGACCTGTTTCTCACCTGCGGCGGCTACCAGTCGCGCGTTCCGGCGATCCCCCAGGCGAACCGGCTCCTCCTGAACGACGGCAGGGGCTACTTCACCGAGGTCCCCGGCGCCGCCGGACTCGCCCTCACCGGCATGAATTTTTCCTCGTCGTGGTGCGACGTCGACAACGACGGATTCCTCGACGTGTTCATCTGCCGGGTCATCGACGGATACACGAAGGGGGACAACCGGCTCTTTCTGAACCGCGGAGCGCTGAACTTCGAGGACGTCACCGACAGGGCCGGCGTGCGGACCTGGGCGTTCTCGCAGCAGGCGCTGTTCTTCGACGCGGACCAGGACGGGGATCCGGACCTCTTCTTCACGAACCGGCACTCCACGATCGCCGCGACATCGCCGCACGCCATGCACGGCGGGGCGATCACCGGTCCCGTTCCGTTCAATGCCGGTCCGGGGTCCGGCGAGGATGGATCGACCCCCGAAACCGGCGACCCGGCCGGTCACCACGGTGCCTGCTCGTGCCCGGACGGTGAATGCCGCTGCGTGGACTGCCGCTGTCACGTGGAACCGGCCGCGGAGGAGGATCCGGACGAGTTCGTCGAATACGGCAACCGCCTGTTCCTGAACAACGGCGACGGCACGTTCGTGAACGTGTCGGAAGAATCGGGTCTCGCGGACTTCGAAGGCGGCTTTCCGGCCTCCGCGGGGGATTTCGACCGCGACAACGACCTCGACCTGTTCGTCGGGACGTTCAACTACGGAACGCACGCCTACTTCCCGGGATATCCCGACCGGCTCTTCCGCAACGAGGGGGGCGGGGTGTTCACCGAGATCGGCGCCGCGGCCGGCGTGGCCTCGATGGGGGGGCCGATGGGGTCCGCGTTCATGGATTTCGACAACGACGGCTGGATCGATCTCTACGTGGCCCGCGGCGGACCGGAGGAGCAGCGGGTCGAATCGGACAAGGTGTACCGCAATCTCGGAAACGGAACGTTCGCGGAAGTCAGCCGGGCGATGGGTCTCGTGAACAAGGGGGCCGGGCACGGAATGACCGCGGCCGACGCCGACAACGACGGCGACCTGGACATCATCGTGCCCTCCGGGGCGATGGAACTGTCCGGCCTCTCGCCGACGCTGCTGTTCGAAAACTCGGGGAACAACAACGCCTGGGTTGTCTTCGTGCCCCGGGGGGAGAACGGCAACAAGGATGCGGTCGGTGCCTGCGTGTCCGTCGAGGCGGGGGGGCACACGACATTTCGCGAGATCCTCGCCGGCGCCGGATTCTGTTCCATGGCCCCGCTCGAGGCGTGGTTCGGGCTGGGAGAGAGCGAAACGGTCGACCGGGTGACCATCGTCTGGCGGAGCGGGGCCGTGCGCACGGCGGAGCGGGTTCCCGTCCGCAGGAGGATCCGGGTCCTGCCGCCGGTGTCCTTCGCCCAGGCGGATGCCGTCGTGGACGATACGGATCCGGCCGGCGGACTCGCCGCGGTCCGGCTTTCGTGGGAAGATCCGCGGCCCGGACCCGCGGGGCGATTCATCGTCCGGCTGGACTCCGGCGATCCTGAAGCGTCGGGGCCGCTCGTGCACGAGTCCCCCGGCCCGAACCTGTTGTTGAACCTGGCTCCGGGGAACTACACATGGACGGTGGATCTCATCGACGATCTCGGCATCGTGTCCACCGCGGGGCCGGCGAACTTCACCGTGCGGAGCGCGGCACCGCCCGTGCCGCTGCCGGCGGACTGGTTCGCGAGCCCGAACCCGTTCGGAGGCTCGATCATCTTCACGCATGTTCCCGGAACGGAAGCGGCGGCGTTCACGGCTCGGATCCTCGATGCGGCGGGCCGCTTCGTGCGGGAACTCCGCTCGGACGCGGGCGGGCACGCCGCCTGGGACGGCACCTTCGCCAACGGAAGCGCCGCACCGCCCGGCCTCTACTTCGTCCGCCTGTCGGGCGGAGGGCACGTCCGAACCCTCAAGATCCTCAGAACCGGCACGACGGTCGCCCCCTGACGTTCGTTGCCCGGCTCGGCGGGTGGCTGTTCCGGAACCGCGGGGTCACCGCGGTTCCGTTTGCCGTCCTGCTCGTCTGGGGAGCGCGACCGTCCACGCTGTCCTTCCTGCTCGGAGCAGGGCTGATCCTCGCCGGCGAGGCTCTCCGCGTGTGGGCGGTGTCCCACATCGGCGCGCACTCGCGCGGACGGTCGCTGCGCGCTCCGGTTCTGGTCACGTCCGGCCCCTACGCGCTGCTGCGCCATCCCCTGTATGCCGGCAACCTGCTCCTCTGTGCCGGGTTTCTCGTGGCGTCACGCGCGTTTCTTCCCTGGTTTCCGCTCCTGTTCGGGGCCCTGTTCCTGATTCAGTACGGGTTGTTCACCCGTCGCGAGGATCTCTTTCTCGAAGAGGAGTGGGGGGCGGCCTGGCGGTCCTTCCGCGATGGGCGGAACGCCGGGGTCAGGGGCCCGGTGGTCACGGCAACCGCGCTGACGCAGGAGTGGCCGACCCTTCGGACGATCCTCGGGCTGCTGGCGCTGGTCGGGTTCAGGGCCTGGATCCGGGCCGGCTGAAGCCGCCGCAAGCCGAACTCTTCCTTGCTTGTACTTTTTTTCACAAATTTCTATACTCGGCCGCATGAAATACACGCTGGACAATACGCCGGAACAGAATCCGGAAGATCTCGAAAAGGAAGTTCTCAGCCGCGTCCTGGTGACGAAGCTGGACTTCGCCCTGAACTGGGCCCGGCGCAATTCGCTCTGGCCGATGCCGATGGGCATCTCCTGCTGCGCCATCGAGATGATGGCCACTGCGGCCGCCCGCTACGACATGGGCCGGTTCGGCTCCGAGGTGCTCCGGTTTTCGCCGCGCCAGGCGGACCTGATGATCACCGCCGGCACGCTGACGAAAAAGATGGCGCCGGTCGTCCGGCGCATCTACGACCAGATGCCGGAGCCGAAGTGGGTGATCGCCATGGGCACCTGCCTGTGCACCGGCGGCATGTACCACACCTACGCCGTCGTGCAGGGGCTCCAGGAAATCGTTCCGGTCGACGTGTACGTTCCCGGTTGCCCGCCCCGCCCGGAAAATCTGCTCTCCGCGCTCCAGCATGTGCAGAAGCTGATCAAGGAGGGGAACGTTCATCACGACGAGCGCCAGGTGACGGAAGCGGAGTGGTCGCTGGACCAGCTGTTCTACGACAAGCTCGCGCGCCTGCACGCCCAGGCTCCCGGCCCCCGACCCAAGGAGCGGCCGACGCTGACCGGCCCGCGCTCCATCACCCAGTCGGAAACCCCCGGTCAGTGACGTGAGCATCGCCACCCCCGCGCAGGGCGCCCGCCAGCAGACCATGACGGTCAACATGGGGCCGCAGCACCCGTCCACCCATGGCGTGCTCCGGATCATCCTCGAACTCGACGGCGAGATCGTGGTCAAGGCCACGCCGGTCATGGGCTATCTCCACCGCGGCTACGAGAAGATCGCCGAGGCCAAGACATTCCACCAGTTCATTCCGTACACCGACCGCCTCGACTACCTGGCGCCGCTGTCGAACAACGTGGCCTACATCCAGGCCGTCGAGAAGCTTCTCGGAATCACCCCGCCGCCGCGCGCGCAGTGGATCCGCGTTCTCTGCGCGGAGCTGGCCCGCGTGTCCGCGCATCTTCTCGGAGTGGGCACCTGGGCCCTCGACGTCGGCGCCATGTCGATGTTCTTCTACACGTTCCGCGAGCGCGAGGAGATCTACAACCTCTACGAGAGGCTGACCGGCGCGCGGATGACCACGTCGTTCACCCGGATCGGCGGCGTCATGGCCGACCTTCCGGAAGGATTCCTGCCGATGGTCGACCGCTTCGTCGACGCGATGGGGCCGAAGATCGACGACTACGAGCGCCTGCTCTCCAAGAACCGGATCTGGATCAAGCGCACCCGCGACATCGGCGTGATTTCCGCCTCCGAAGCCATCGACATGGGACTGACCGGCCCGGCGCTCCGCGCGTCCGGCGTCCAGTGGGATGTCCGCCGCGACCGGCCGTATCTCGTCTATCCCGAGCTCGACTTCAACGTGGTCACGTCCACGGCGGGGGATGTGTACGACCGCTACTGGGTCCGCATCCAGGAAATGCGCGAGAGCCTGACCATCCTGAAGCAGATCGTGCAGAAGATTCCGTCCGGACCGGTCAATGTGGACGATCCCCGGATTTCCTATCCGCCGAAGGACCGCGTGTACTCCTCGATGGAGGAGCTGATCTACCATTTCAAGTTCGCCTGCGAGGGGGTCAAGGCCCCGAAAGGGGAGATCTACTCGGCGATCGAGAATCCGAAGGGAGAGCTCGGTTTCTTCATCATCGGCGACGGCACGCATCTTCCGTACCGGCTGCAGATCCGCTCGCCGTCCTTTATCAACCTGCAATCCCTGCCGCGGATGGTGGAAGGGCGCCTCATCGCCGACGTGATCGCGGTGATCGGCAGCCTGGACATCGTTCTCGGCGAAATCGACCGCTGAGGTTCATGCCTACATGGTGAAGATCAAGATCAACGACCAGGAACTCGAGGTTCCGGCCAGCGCCACGGTTCTGGAGGCGGCGCTCAAGCACGGCATCGACCTCCCCTACATGTGCTATCACCCGGGCATGAAGGTCGTGGCCGTGTGCCGCATCTGCCAGGTGGAAGTCAAGGGGATGCCGAAGCTCCAGACCGCCTGCTCCACGCCCGTCCGCGAAGGGATGGAGGTGTACACCGAAACCCCCGCGGCAAGGAAGGCCAGGTCGGGGACCGTGGAGTTCTGGCTGCTCAACCATCCCCTTGACTGCCCGATCTGCGACAAGGGGGGCGAGTGCCCGCTCCAGGACGTCACCTACAACATGCGCAACGGCGGCAGCCGGCTCCGCGATCCGAAGGTCAACCGGCCGAAGCGGAAGGTGCTCGGCGAGCACATCGTCTTCGACGCGGAGCGCTGCATTCTCTGCTGGCGCTGCACCCGGTTCACCCAGGACATCTCCGGCTCCGACCAGCTGATGCTCGTCAACCGCGGCGTCAAGACGGAAATCGACGTGCCGCACGGGCAGGAGCTCACCGATCCGTTTTCAGGCAACCTCGCCGATGTGTGCCCGGTCGGTTCGCTGACGACGCGGGAGTTCCGTTTCAAGAGCCGGCCCTGGGAAATGACGGCCGTGGAATCCACCTGCACGGCCTGTTCGCTTGGCTGCAGCAACACGCTCTGGTCGAAGCGCGGCGTGATGCAGAGGATGACCGCGCGGCCGAACACGGACGTCAACGACTACTGGCTGTGCGACCGCGGGCGGTTCGACATCAATTTCGTCAACGACGCGGCCCGGCTTTCCATGCCGCGCCTCAAGGGCTCGACGGCGGCGGACGGTTCCGCCTCGTGGGAGGAAGCGGCCCACGATTTCGCATCCGCGATCAGGGACGACAAGGGATCCTGGGCGGTGATCGCAGCTCCGCATTCCACGAACGAGGAATACTTCGCACTGCAGCGCTTTGCCCGCGGCGTTCTCAGGACGTCCGATCTCCTGCTGGATACGGGGATCGGCGGCCCGGAACTGTCGCCGGCACGCGTGGCCCTGCTCAAGTCCGGGAGGATGCTGCCGGCCGTGGCCGGGCTCGACCGGGCCGACCTGATCGTCCAGGTCGGCGGCAACCTGGAGGCCTCGCACCCCGTGCTGTCGCTGCGGGTCCGCAAGGCCGTCCGCACGCTCGGCGCGCGACTGCTCCTCGGCACCACGGCGCCCGGTGGACTCGATGCCGAGGCGTTCCGGAAGACGGCCGTCGCGGCGGACGGTGAAGCGGCGTTCCTCGCCGGCCTGGCCGGTGCGCCGGAGGTGGCGAAGGCGGAGCGCGGCGTCCTCGTTCTGAACGCCGGCATCCGCAACGAAAACTGCCTCGAGGCGGCCCGGGAGTTTCTGGCCGCCCATCCCTCGTTCACGATTCTCGTGCTCGACGATGCCGGCAACACGAACGGCGCCTGGGATGCCGGCTTCGCGCCGGCGTTCGGGCCGGGCTACGCCGCCGCCGCCGCTCCCGGGCGGGACCGGGCGGGGATCCTCAAGGGGATCGCCGACGGATCGATCGCCGGCGTGCTCGTGTTCAATTCCGGCCGTCCCTGGACGTTCAGTCCGGACGTGGCCGCCGCGCTCGGCAAGGCCGGCCGGATCACGGCGTTCGACATCCTGCCCGCGCCGCATCACGAGAAAGCGCGGCTGGTCCTGCCGGCCCCGTCGATGGCCGAGGTGGACGGAACCGTCACCGCGCCGGATCACCGTGTGCTGCTGCTGCGCCGCGCAGTGCCCGGGCCGGAAGGGGTGTGGCACCCGGCGCAGTTCCTGGCCCGCGTCGAGCGGCTGGCGGGCGGCGAGGTCCGCTCCGGATCTCCCGTGGACGTCTTCCGCGACCTGTCGCGGGCGGGAGCCGGCTACGAGGGGATGAACTACGGCCTGCTGCGGCCGAACGGCCGCGCGTGGAATCCCGCGTGGGCCCTGTCGTCCACCGGAAAAGGGGAGGGCTGATCATGGCCGAGCCGACACGGAAGGCGCCCGATCCCGGCGGGCGCTTCATCCTCCCGGAAATCGTCAAGGGATACGGCGTCACGCTGAAGGAATTCTTCACGAAGCCGTCGACGATGAAGTATCCGGAGGAAAAGTGGTCCATGCCGCCGCGGTTCCGCGGCTACCCGAAGCTTGTGCCGAACCCGGACGGTTCGGAGCGCTGCGTGGCCTGCGGACTGTGCGCCGTCGTCTGCCCGCCGCTGGCCATCCAGCTGCAGGCCGATGAAACGGACCGCGCCAAGGAGCGCTACCCGGTCAGTTTTTCGATCCACATGGGGCGCTGCATCAACTGCGGCTTCTGCGAGGAGGCCTGCCCGGTGGATGCGATCCGGATGTCCTCCCGGTACGAGCTGAACGGCCCGAAGCTCGACTCGCTCATCTACACGAAGTCCATTCTTCTCAAGGATTACAGCGCGTCGTGACGGGTGGCGGTCCCCCTTCGGGGCACCGGACCGCGGATCTTGTTCTGCTTCTCGTCACCGCCGGCTGGGGGGCCACGTTTCCGGCCATCAAGGCCGCGGTGGCCGAAACGGACGCCATGGTGTTCATGGCGCTCCGGTTCGGATTGACGATTCCGCTCCTGTTCCTGCTGCTCGGTCGCCGCTCCGTGCGCGGCCTCGCGGCGATCCGCGGGCGGGGGGCCGTCCTCGGCGGCCTTCTCTTCGCGTCCTACGCGTTCCAGGCGTTCGGCCTGGAGACGACCTCGGCCACCCGCTCGGCGTTTCTCACCGGCCTGTCCGTCGTGATCGTACCGATGATCTACGTGGTCATCCGCCGCCGCACTCCCGGCCTCCGCGTCATGGCCGGGGTGCTGCTGAGCCTGTCCGGGCTTTTCCTGATGACCCGTCCCGATCTCGGCCATTTCGAGGTCGGCGACGCGCTGACCCTCTGCACTGCCGCCGCCTACGCGTTCTACATCGTCTACCTGGAAGCGTTCACCGTGAACGGCGACAGCGAGCCGTACATCGCGTTCCAGGCGTTGTTCATGGCCGGCTGCGCCGCGGCGCTGGCGGTTCCGGCGGCGGCGCGGGAGTTTCACTGGCATCCCGGCCTGACGATCGGCCTGGCGGTCACCGTTCCGGTCACGGTCGTGACGCTGATCGGCGTCACCCGGTTCCAGGCCCGGACCACGGCCACGCGCGCGGCGCTGATCTACGCGGCGGAACCGGTCTTTGCCTGGATGATCGCTTCCGTGTGGCTGGGGGAGCGCCTGGACGCATCCGGGCTGGCCGGTGTCGGCCTGATCCTGGCCGGAGTCCTGGTGGCCATACTCGGCTGAGGGTCTACCCGCGAGCCGTTGCCCGCCCCGTCCGTTCCGGGTGAGCCGGGCCGACAGTCATGCGTGGCTTCGCGGTCCCCCGGATCAACCCGCCGGCCAGGTCAGCCCGACGAGGAACTGCCGGCTCACACCGAGTTGCGTCCCCTTCAGGTCCTGTCGGACGGGCAGGAGCAGGGCGCCGTAGGCCTGGAGCCGGACGGGCCGGATCGTGCCCGTCAGCCGCGGCCCGGCCAAGAGTCGCGTGCCTCCCGTGTTCTGCGGTACGCGTCCGCCGATTTCATCGGGGGCAGCGTGACGAAGCCGCGCATCGGCGCCCAGCGCCACGTTCCGGTGGGCGGCCCAGTGAACGCCGGTGACCACGTTCCACTCCGAGCCGAACCGGTACTCGTTGCGCCCCGTCGTGGCGATCCGGGTGATCGCCGCGGCCTGGATCGACCACTCTGCCCAGGCGCGTCGCGCCGAGAGCGACAGGAGCGGATCCACGGAGCCGGTGCCGCTCTGGAGTTCCACCGGAAGAAAGCGCCCGTCATCGGTGCGGTCCACGGAGCCGTTGGCCCACTTGATTCCGGCGCCGGCCTCCAGCCCCCAGGGGGACACGCCGTTCCGCGGCCAGACCGTTACGAGCAGCATCGTGGAGAGGTCGCCGGGCGCCCGGTTGTCGAAATCGAACTCGAGGTTCTGCGACTCGGTCCGGATGACCTGGTCGCGGCCGCGGATTTCGTAGGGCCACTCCACGAGGAGTGCCGTGCCGGCCGGCAGGCCGATGCGGGCGAACACGGCGATCCGCGCCACGTGACCCTCGCGCCTGTTGACCTCCGTGACCTTTTCCGGGCCGCGATACGCCTGGTCGAGATGAAACGACTCCATCCACGCGCCGAGTTGAACGTCGCCGGGGGCGGGAAGCGACCCCGACAGGCCGCCGAGCGGGCTCGATCCCGGAGTGCAGCACCCCTGGCCGCGCGCGGCGGGGGCGAGGAAAAGTCCGACGGCGAGACAGGCCGGAAGCGCGAAACGGCGGCCGGCAGCCCGCAGACGAAGAATCGCTCCGACCCGGCCGGTGGCCGGGTCAGCGGTCATACAGGGACTTGATGCGGCTCCACGTGACCGCGAGGGTCGGAACGAAGTCGTCGGTCACGATCGCGTATTCCCGGATTCCCAGGATGTCGCCGGCAACCGGAATCTCGAACCAGTGATTCACGACATCGGGAACCGCGCCCTCGACCGGCCCCCAGGCACGGCTGCCCGGGATGTTGTAGATGCTCACGGGCGGGTTGTAGTTGAAGACGAGGCGCAGCCGCGAAGCCGGTATTCCTCTTTCGGCCAGCGCCGCGGGATCCCAGGCCAGCCGGAGCGTGGAGGACCGCTCCACGTAACCCCCGCAACCGCAGCCTCCGTCGTTGAACTCGATCCGGAAGCCCCGGACGAACGTTCCGCACACCTGGCCGGGCCAGCGCAGTTCGCTGCAGGGAGCCAGGTTGATTTCCTGCCAGACCCAGCTGCCCCGGGGAAACACGCCGAAGGCGCTCGGAGGAAACACTTCGAGCGTGCGCGGGTCCTGTTCGGCCCGCAGCGTGTCGTGCCGGGCCAGGCCGAGGTCGAACCAGGTCCCGGCATGGACGTCGGCCGGGAGAACAGCCAGAAGAGCGGCCGCGAACAGGGCCGCTGAGGCGGCGGGGAATCGACGCAGCATGCGTCCATCCTACGCCATCGGCTGGAGACGGCGCAACGAACGTGGTATTTTGACCGGCTTATGAACGACTGGAAACCGGTACTTGCGGCCCTTTCCGCGGCCCGCAGCTGCGTCATCACGAGTCATGTCAATCCGGACGGCGATGCCCTGGGCTCCGAGGCCGGTCTCTGCCGCTGGCTGAATGCCGGCGGCGTCCGGGCCCGCATCGTCAATGCCGACCCGGTGCCCGCCCGCTATGCGTTCCTGTCCGACAGCACCGAGTTCGAGGTGCTGGGACCCGGTCATGACGCGCTCTTCCGGGAGGCGGATGTCGCGGTGATGCTGGACGTCGGCCGCACCGACCGGATCGGTTCGGTGGCCGCGCCGTTCACGGCATCGCCGGGCGTGACGATCTGCATCGACCATCACCCGAAGGAAGGAGAGCCCCCGGCGGCGATCTCCCTGATCGATCCCGGATCCGCGGCCACCGGCGAGATGCTCTTCCGGATGATGGAGGCCGCGGGCCGTCTTCCCGACGAGGTTGCGGCGCGGGCCCTGTACGTGGCGATCATGACCGACACCGGTTCGTTCCGCCACGGAAACACGACCGCGGAAACGCACCGGGTGATCGCCGGGCTGATGGAGCATCCGATCGACGTCGCGGATCTCCACGACAGGATCTACGGTACGAGTTCGGCCACGCGGATGCGCCTTCTCGGAGCCGCGCTCACCGGGCTGGAAGTGATCGACGGCGCCATATCCGTCCTCACCGTGACCGCGGCGATGATGAGCGAGCTCGAGGCGACGATCGAGGACGTGGACGGGTTCTCGGAACTCGCCCGCGGCGTGGAAGGGTGCCGGGTTTCCGCGGTGTTCACCGAGCTGCCCGGCCGGGTCAAGGTGAGCCTCCGGTCGCGGGGCACCGTCGACGTGAACCGGGTCGCGCGGCAGTTCGGCGGGGGAGGTCACGCCATGGCCGCCGGCATCACCGCCGAGCAGCCTTTCTCGACCGTCCGCTCCGGCGTGATCGCCGCCCTGCGCGACGCCCTGTGATAGACTTGGACCCATGACGGATAACCGCGATCACATCGTGCTCAGGGAGGTGGTCAACTCCCACGTGGAAACCGCCGCTCCGGTGGCGTCGCGAACCGTGGCCGAGCGCCTCGACATCGGGCTCTCGGCGGCCACCATCCGCAACACCATGATGGACCTCGAGCAGAAGGGGCTGCTCACTCAGCCGCACGCCTCGGCGGGGCGGATCCCCACCGACAAGGGCTATCGCACCTACGTGGACGAACTCATGGATCCGGACGAGGCCTTCGACGAGGACCTGGCCTGGATCGATGCCCGCCTGAACGAGGCGCCCGCCGACATGATGAGCGTCCTGTCCGAGGCGGCCCGCCTTCTCGGCGGAGCCAGCCATCAGCTGGGGCTCGTCCTGGCGCCGTCCCTGGACTCGGCGGTGCTGACCGGCCTGGAGTTCGTCCGCATGTCGAGCCACCGCGTCCTGGTCGTGCTGAAGGTCCGCGACGGATTCGTCCAGACGGTCCTGCTCGATGTGTCCGCCAATATCGAACCGGACGCGCTGGCGCGGACGGCGTTGCGTCTCAACGAGTGCCTGGTCGGCCTGACCCTCGAGGAAATCCAGCGCACCCTGGCCGCCCGGTCCCGCGAGTGGAGCTTCGGGGGCGACGAAATCGTGACCCGGCTCGTGGATCGCGGACCGTCGCTGTTCCGGTTCGCGGGTCCCTCCGTCCTGTACGTCGGCGGAACGACCCACATCGTGAATCAGCCGGAATTCCAGTCCCAGGAAACCCTGGGTCACCTGCTGGACCTGATTGAAGAACGGTCGAGCCTGTGCGAGCTTCTCAAGAAGCGGAGCACGGGACTCGGAGTGCAGATCTCGATCGGAAGGGAAAACCCGAGCGGTCCGCTGGAGTCCGTATCCGTGGTCACGCTCGGTTACTCGCGGGGGGGGCTGACCGGCGCCCTCGGCATCATCGGCCCGACCCGGATGCCCTACGCCCGGGTCACGGGCGTGCTCAAGAACGTGATGCGTCACCTGGGTTCGCGGTTCGACGCCTGACACCGACCATACCGGATGGAACATGAAAATCGACGACGACACGATGGATGAACCGCGCCCGGAAGCCGGAGCGGACAATGTGGAGAATCCCGAAGTTTCCGAAGAGGCGGACGGGGCGCGCGACAACGATCGCTACCTGAGGCTGCTGGCCGAGTTCGACAATTATCGCCGTCGTTCCGCACGGGAGCGTGATGCCGCGTTCGAAACGGGCGCGGCCGATCTGGCCCGGCCGCTGCTGCCCGTGCTGGACAACCTGGAACGCGCTCTCGCCCATTCCGACGGAGTGCCCGAGGCCTGGCTCGAGGGGATGAAACTGACGATGCGCCAGTTCAAGGACGCGCTCAAGTCGTCCGGCGTCGAGCCCGTCGAGCCGGTCGGACAACCCTTCGACCCGCGGTTCCATGAGGCCCTGACCAGCGTCGTCACCGACAGCGTTCCCGCGGGCCACGTCATGGAAGTGGTCACGCGCGGATATCGTCTCGGGGACCGGGTACTCCGCCCGGCCCAGGTCGTCGTGGCCCAGGAACCGGACGGGGACGCGTGAGCACCGCGCGCGACTACTACGAAATCCTCGAGCTGGACAGGACCGCCGGCGGCGAGGAGATCAAGAAGGCCTATCGCAAGCTGGCCATGAAATACCATCCGGACCGGAACCCGGATGATCCGTCCGCGGAAGCCCGCTTCAAGGAGGCCACCGAAGCGTACGAGGTCCTGAAGGACGACCAGAAACGCGCCGCCTACGACCGCTTCGGACATGCCGGTGTCCGGGGCGCCGCCGGACAGGCCGCCGGCATGGACTTCGACCTGCAGGATGCCCTCCATGCGTTCATGCGGGACTTCGGCGGCTTCGAAGACATCTTCGGCGGCGGCCGCCGTGGCCGGGTCCAGCCGAACCGGGGCTCGGACCTCCAGGTGCGGGTGGAGCTGACGCTGGCCGACGTGGCCGAGGGCGCCACGCGGAAGCTCAAGATCAAGAAGACCACGACCTGCGGAACCTGCACGGGAGCCGGTCACGCGCCGGGGGCGCGCACCGCCACCTGCGCGGACTGCAAGGGATCGGGCCAGCTCCGCCAGGTTCACCGCACGTTCATCGGCCAGTTCATCAACGTCGTGCCCTGCGCGCGGTGCGGCGGCGAGGGGCAGACCGTGGACAAGCCCTGCCCGAAGTGCGGGGGAGAGGGGCGGGTCCGCGGGGAGGAAACGGTCGAGGTGGACATCCCCGCCGGGGTCATGCACGACAACTACATGACGCTGCCGGGGCGCGGCGAAGCCGGCCGGAAAGGGGGGCCGGCCGGCGACCTGATCGTCGTCGTCCAGGTCCGGGAGCACGAGCACTTTCATCGCCACGGAAACGATCTCGTGGCCGACCTCCCGATCGGTCCGGCCCGCGCCGCGCTCGGCGGCAGCGAAGAGATCGAAACGCTCGACGGTCGCGCCTCCATCGAGGTGCCCGCGGGGGTCCAGACCGGCAAGGTGCTCCGCCTGCGCGGCAAGGGATTGCCGTCGCTGAACGGCCGCGGCACCGGCGACCTTCTGCTCCGGGTCATCGTCTACGTCCCGACGCGACTGTCGGGGAAGGAAAAGGAACTGTACGCGCAGCTGGAGAAACTGGAGAACGAGCGGACCCGGGAGCCTCACGACCGGGGATTCTTCGACCGGCTTCGCGAAGCGTTCCGTGGCTGACGCGCCCCTCCACCGGCTCTTTCTCGACGACGACCTGGCTTCCGGCGCCTCGGTCACGCTGCACCGCGAGGAAGCGGAGCACGCGGCCCGCAGCCTGCGCCTGCGACCGGGCGACGCGTTCGAACTCGTCAACGGCCGCGGTGTCGTCGCCCATGCGGTTGCCGTCCGGGTCTCGGCAAGGGAGTGCGCGGCGGAAGTCGGTGAGTGTCGGATCGTGGCGCGTCCCGCGGGCCCGGAACTGTGTCTTCTCGCCGGCGTGGTCCGGGGCCCGCGTTTCGACTTTCTCGTGGAAAAGGCCACGGAGCTCGGGGCCGACGTCGTGGCTCCGGTTCTCAGCCGGCATTCGGAAGTGCGTCCTTCCGGAAAGGAAAAGCCGGATCGCTGGCGCCGGATCGTGATTGCCGCCCTGAAACAGTCGCGCCGGGCCTGGCTCCCCGCCATCGAGCCGGTGCGGACGCTGGACGACTGGCTCGAGTCGGAACCGGCCTCCTGTCTCTGGGTGGCCGACCCCTCAGGGGGACCTCCGCACTCCGGCGGGGCGCCGGTCGACCGGTGTCTTCTCCTCGTCGGCCCCGAGGGCGGGTGGTCGGAAAGCGAGATGCAGGCCTTCCGGAATCGCGGAGCATCGTTTATCTCGTTGGGAAACAATCGGTTAAGGACGGAAACCGCCGCCCTGACTCTCCTCGTGCTGGCCCGGGATCGCCTCCTCGCCGCCTATGCGCCCCGGTGACGGGAATGAAGACTTGACCGGAGCGGGTCCTGGCCGTTAGATTCTAGGGTCTTACCTTTATGTATGGTCCCATAGCTGCGTTTGAGGGGGTGGGGAAGTTCATGCCGGGCATTCGTGTGAAAGATGGCGAATCGTTCGAGAGCGCGTTGCGCAGATTCAAGAAGAAGTGCGAGAAAGCGGGCATTCTCAGCGATCTGCGCCGTCATCAGCATTTTGAAAAGCCAAGTGAGCGCAAGAAGCGCAAGCTGAACGCTGCGAAGAGAAAGAGCCAGCAGCGCAAAGGATAAACAAGCCCTCCGGAGTCCCGGAGGTCGATTGATCATCGGAGGGCCATCGGCGCGGGGGCGTCGATGGCCTTCCGTTCCTCACTCATCGCACGTCCCCGATTGATCCGGCCCTGGAAGGTTCTGAATCGATGATCGATGCCCATACCCTCGAGGTTCTTGAATTTCCTCGAGTCCTGGCCCTTGCCGGCCGGCTGGCGGCTTCGCCGTCGGGAGCGGCATGGGTGCTGGCGCTCGCTCCCGCCCGTGATCCGGAGACGGTGGGGCGTCGTCTCGATCTGACCGCGGAACTCAGAACCCTGATGGCCTCGCCGGACGGGTTTCCCGTCACCGACGTTCCGGAAGCCAGGGTCGCCATCGGCAAGCTCGAGGCGGCGGGTGTCCTGCTCGAGGCCGGCGAACTCATCGACCTGGCGCGTCTCGTTTCGCTGGCCCGGCGCGTCCGCGAGCGGCTGGACGGAACGGAGGGCGAATGCCCGCTGGCCGCGGGTCTCGCCCGCGAGCTGGTCGCGGCTCCCGAATTCGAGGCGGCGGTGGAGCGCACGTTCGACGCGCACGGCGAAGTCCTCGACACCGCCAGCCCCGCCCTGAAGAAAATCCGCGCCTCGCTGCGCGAACAGCGCAACCGCATCGTGTCGGGCCTCGAATCCATGGCCGGCGGTTCGTCCGGCGAGGAGAGGACCGTGACCCTGCGCGGGGACCGCTACGTCCTCGGGGTGAAGGCCGCGGAAAAATCCGGGTTCAAGGGGATTGTCCACGACCGTTCGGCGTCGGGGGGAACGTTCTTCATCGAGCCGGTGGGGCTTGTCGAGGACAACAACCGGCTCCACGAACTCGTCGAGGAGGAGCGGGCGGAAATCCGCCGCATCCTTGCCCGGCTCTCCGACATGGCCCGCGGGATCCGCGTCGGCCTCAGGACGAACGAAGCCGTGCTCGTGCGGATCGATGGTCACCGGGCGCTGGCCCGGCTGGCGGACCGGCAGAACGCCGTCCGCCCCGCCATTCACAGGGACGGAGCCCGGCTGCGGCTCAAGTCGTTCCGTCATCCGCTCCTGATGACGTCGCGGGACGTGGTGCCGCTGGATCTCGAGCTCACTCCGGAGAAGCGGATTCTTCTCGTCACCGGCCCGAACATGGGCGGGAAGACCGTGGCGCTCAAGGGGGTCGGGCTGGCCTGCGTGATGGCCGCCGCGGGATTCCATCTCCCCGCCGCGCCGGGAACCGAGGTGCCGATTCTCGATCACGTCACCGCCGACATCGGGGACGAGCAGTCGATCGAAAACGACCTGTCCACGTTCGCCTCGCACCTGCGCCGCTGGGTCGAAGCCACGACCCACTCGGGGACGGAGTCGCTGGCGCTGCTCGACGAGATCGGCGCCGGAACCGATCCGGCCGAGGGGGCGGCGCTGGCCCGGGCCGTTCTCGAGCGGCTGGCCGACGGCGGCGGCCTGGTCATCGCCACGACGCACCTCGGCGCCCTGAAGCGTTTCGGCAGCCGGCATCCGGGCGTGGTCAACGGGAGCATGCGCTTCGACCCGGTCACGCAGCGCCCCGAGTACACGCTGGACGCGGGCATTCCGGGGCAGAGCCGCGCCGTGGAAACCGCCCGGCGGATGGGGATGCCCGAGTCGCTGCTGGCCCGCGCCGTGGACCTGATCGGGTCCGAGGAACAGAATGTCCAGTCGCTCCTGCGCGATCTCGAGGAAGCCAGGGCCAAGCTCAACACCGAGCGCCTCGAGGCGGCGGAACGCGAAACGGAAGCCCGGCAGGCCCGGATCGACTACGAGGAAAAGCTCCGGCGCCTCCGGGACGACTACCAGGCGCTGAAGACCCGGGCCGCGCGGGAGGGGCAGCGGATCCTCGACCGCGCCAGCGGAGTCCTGTCCGACGCCGAGCGGGCCGCCGAGGCGGCGCGGAAGGAAGCGCGGAGCGGCGCCCGGAAGAGCGTGGAAACGGCGCGCGCCCGCATCCGCGAGGCGCGGGAGGAGGCGCTGGCCGTCCTGCCCGCGTCGAAGCCGCGGGGCATCGGCGTGGAGTCCGCCGAAGTGAAGGAGGGGGACCGCCTGTGGGCGGAGCCGCTGGCCTCGTGGGTCACGGTCCTTACCGCGCCCGGTTCGTCCGGAAAGGTCCGGGTCGAGCGCGGGGGAGTCCGCGTGGAAATTCCGGTTACCGCGCTGCGCCGGCAGGATGCGGCGTCGCTTCCGAAGGACGAGGACCCGGCGCCATCCGCCGGGGTTCGTTACGAGGTTTCCGATGAACTCCGCGGCGAGGTGGACCTCCGCGGACTGACCGCCGACGAGGCGCTGGACCGGCTCGATGCCTACCTCGACGGTGCCGCGCTGGGAGCCCTGAACGAGGTCCGCATCATTCACGGCAAGGGAACGGGCGTTCTGCGCCAGGCCGTTCGCAAGTGGCTGGCCGGGCGGCCGGACGTGGAGTCCCACAAGCTGGGCGAAAGCTGGGAGGGCGGCACCGGAGTGACGGTGGCGCGGCTGAAATGAGAATGCCCCCCGAGATCATCGAGCGCGTCCGCGACACGACGGACATCGTGGCGGTCATTTCCGAGCACGTGAGCCTCACGAAGGCCGGGCGCACGTTCAAGGGGCTGTGTCCGTTCCACACGGAAAAGACCCCGTCGTTCGTCGTGAATCCGGAGCGCCAGAAGTATCACTGCTTCGGCTGCGGCGCCGGCGGCAACGTGATCACGTTCCTGATCGAGTTCGCCGGGATGTCGTTTCCGGAATCGGTGCGCCATCTCGCGGACCGGCAGGGGATCGAGATCCCGCGGACGAACGACGGTTCGGCCCGCGAGGGGGAAACCACCCGGATCTACGAGGCGCTGGAATTCGCGGCCGACTTCTTCCATGAGCGGCTGAATCATCCCTACGCCGGAAAACCGGCCCGGGAATACCTCGAGCGAAGGGGCCTGGACGCCGATGTCATGAGGACGTTCCGCATGGGCTTTGCGCCGGCGGGGTGGTCGAATCTCATGGATGTGGCGGAAAAGACGTTCACCCGCCCGATCCTGGTCCGGGCGGGGCTGCTCGTGGCCCGTGAGGACGGCGGGGCTTATGACCGCTTCCGCAACCGGGTCGTTGTGCCGATCACGAACACCATGGGGCGGGTCGTCGGTTTCGGCGGCCGGGTGATCGCCGACGAGGAACCGAAGTACCTGAATTCCCCGGAATCGCCCGTCTACCAGAAGGGACAGATCCTGTTCGGCCTCAAGGAAGCGCGGGAAGCCCTGAACGACGCCGACGAAGCCATCGTCGTGGAAGGCTACATGGATCACCTGCGCGTGTTCTCGGCGGGCTTCCGGAACGTCGTCGCGGTGGCGGGAACCGCTTTCACCCCCCAGCAGGCCGTGCTGCTGAAACGTTTCGTCCGCAGGTGCGTCTTTGTCTTTGACGGGGATCCGGCCGGGGAGACGGCCTCGTGGCGCGCCCTGACGCCGGCGCTCGCCGCCGGCCTCGATGTCCGGCTGGCGATACTGCCGGAAGGGCAGGATCCGGACAGCCTGATCCGGGATGAAGGGGCCGGGGCGCTTCGCGCCGTGCTGGACGGGGCGCTCGATCCGGTGTCGTTCGCGGCACAGAGGATCGCCGGGGCGCACGGGCGCGAGGAAGCGCTGAACCGGATCATCGAGGTGGCCCGCGAGGTTCCGGATCCGATCCGCCGGCGCCTGCTCGTTCAGAACGCGGCGGAAGCGCTGCGTTTCGACGAGGCAACGCTGGTGCAGGCCGTGGAGTCGAAGAAGGGGGGCGGCGTCACGATCGGCACCGACCCCGGTCGGCCGCTTCCGGAGACGGATCCGGTGGAACGGGCGCTGCTGGCCACCCTGCTCGCCGCTCCTTCGACGGCGGACATTCCGGATGTCAGCGAGGACCTGTTCCAGGACCCGCTGTGCCGCGAGATCTACCGGCGTGTTCTGTCCGACCCAGCGGCGCGCACGAGCGCCGACCGGTTTCTGGAGGATGAGTCGGGTACGGCGGCGGCGCGTCTCGTGTCGCGCCTGCTCGTGGAAACGATCGACGGCGACCTCCGGGCCGCCGCGGACTGTGTTCAGAGGTTGAAAGCGCGTGCAGCGAATCGTCGTGTTTCCGAACTCCGGTCGGCGCTCAAGGCAGCCGAGGTGTCGGGAGACGAGGAGGAATCGCGGCGCCTCAGGCAGGAAATCAACGAAATCAAGAAGGGCACTCTCTTGACAGGAGCGAAGAGTTAAATGGCGAAGGCGAAAACGGCCCGCAAGAAGGCGGGTTCATCGAAAAGCGACAGCGGGCACCTGAAGGAACTCAAGTCCCTCGCGTTGAAGCAGGGATTCGTGACCCAGGACCAGCTCGACACGTTCATCAGCGGCGAGTCCGGCGGAGAGGACCTCATCCAGGAGATGGAGGAAGCCTACCAGGCCCTCGACGACATGAAGATCGGCGTCTTCGACAGCGAGGAGGAAGCCCTCCTCAAGATGCGCAAGGCGAAGAAGGGGAAGGCCGCCAAGACGCCGGACGCGAAGCCCGCGGCCGGCCAGACCCCGGTGCGCTACGACGATCCGGTGCGCATGTACCTGCGCGAAATGGGCAAGGTGCCGCTGCTGGACCGCGAAGGCGAGGTGACGATCGCCAAGCGGATCGAGAGCGCCGAGCATCGCATCATGAACGAGCTGTTCCGGACCTCCACGGCGGTCAAGGAACTGCAGGGGATGGCCCAGAAGCTGAACAAGGAAAAGATCAAGCTCGAGGAGTTCGTCCAGGTCGACTTCGGAAACCCGACGGAGAACGAGGCGGCCGGCAAGAAGCAGCGGGCCCGGACCATCAAGGGCGTGCAGCGGGTGGCCCGTCTCCAGTCCGAGATTCTCAAGCTCCGCCAGAAGAGCCTGCGCTCGATGAGCGAGAAGACGCGCGCCTCGCACGCCGAGAAGATCGACCGGCGCGAGGAAAAGCTGGCCGAGGAACTCATCGCCCTGTCGCTGTCGCCGAAATTGATCGAGCAGCTGTCGGTTCAGCTGAAGCAGCTTCGTGAGCTCGTGACGGACACCGAGCGCGAGATCGTGGAGATCGAGCAGAACCTCGGGATTCCCAGCGACCAGGTGACGGCGCTCCAGCGGAAGGTCAAGCGGAACAAGCGGGAGGCGGCCAACGTCCGCAAGGAGCTGAAGCTGGAGTCCGCCGATCTCGACGAGGCGGCCCGGGTCATCAACGCCGCCCGCCGCAAGGTCAAGAAGATCGAGACGGAGTCGCACATCAGCCGCGACGAGCTCTTCGAGATCGTCGAGGCCATCGAACGCGGGGAGCGCGACCGGGAAAAGGCCAAGACGGAAATGATCGAGGCGAACGTCCGCCTGGTGATCTCCATCGCCAAGCGCTACACGAACCGCGGCCTGGAATTCCTCGACCTGATCCAGGAAGGCAACTCCGGCCTGATGCGCGCGGTGGACAAGTTCGACTACACGAAGGGGTACAAGTTCTCCACGTACGCCACCTGGTGGATCCGCCAGGCGATCACCCGGGCCATTGCCGACCAGGCCCGCACGATCCGCGTGCCGGTGCACATGATCGAGGCGATCAACAAGGTCGTGCGCACGTCGCGCCGACTCGTCCAGGACCTCGGCCGCGAGCCGCTGCCCGAGGAGATCGCCGCGAAGCTGGAAATGCCGGTGGACAAGATCAAGAGCGTGCTCAAGGCGGCCCAGGAGCCGATCTCGCTCGACCGCCCGATCGGCGAGGACGACGACTCCAACCTCGGCGATTTCATCGAGGACACGAGCGTCATCTCCCCGGCGCATTCGGCCACCAAGGCGATGCTCAAGGAGGAGGTCAACCACGTCCTGTCCACGCTGACGAAGCGGGAAGCGCTGGTGATCAAGCTCCGTTTCGGGCTGACCGAGGACGGCTGCCCGCGGACGCTCGAGGAGGTGGGGGCGTTCTTCAAGGTGACGCGGGAGCGCATCCGCCAGATCGAGGCCAAGGCGCTGCGGAAGCTCCGGCATCCGACGCGCCGCCGGCGGCTGAAGGGATACCTGGAAGTCTAGGCGGCACGAGCCGGAGGTCGGTCTTCTTGACGGTCAAAAACCGCCGTGCTAACGTGCCCGCTCTTTTGAACCGGGGCCCTTAGCTCAGCGGTTAGAGCGGCCGGCTCATAACCGGTTGGTCCCAGGTTCAAATCCTGGAGGGCCCACCAGTTTCGACATTTTCGGGCGATTAGCTCAGCTGGTAGAGCACTCGCTTCACATGCGAGGGGTCACAGGTTCAAGTCCTGTATCGCCCACCACTCCGGAGAGTCATCTTGGCGCTGGATCTGAACGTTCTCTGGGATCTCCAGAAGTGTGAAACGGAGATCCAGGCCGTCGAGGGGGAGCTGGAACGCCTCCCCCGGGCCCTGGAGCAGGCGGAAGCGGAACTGAAGGTCCGGGAAAACGAACTCAAGGCGTGCGAGGA
Source organism: uncultured bacterium (assembly GCA_964596775.1). Taxonomy (GTDB): domain Bacteria; phylum Eisenbacteria; class RBG-16-71-46; order JABDJR01; family JAWXBZ01; genus CAZQVN01. The sequence goes on along the minus strand of CAZQVN010000007.1, from coordinate 44,489 downwards.
CGCCCGTCTCCTCGTCGTCAGGAAGAGGAAGGATCTCGAAGGCGAGATCGAGACCCTCGAACAGGCCCTCCGACAGAACGCCACCAAGCAGGCTCAGGCCAAGTCCAACGCCGAGCTCAACGCCATGAAGAACGAGGCCACGTTCACCCGCGAAAAGAAATCGGACCTGGAAACGCGGGTGCTCGAGTCGTTCGAGGTGGACGAGGAGCACGCGACCCGCGTGGCGGCCGCCAGGGAGCATGTGAACGCGGCAAAGGCGCGGATCGCGGAACGGCAGCGGGAAATCGACCAGAAGACGGCCGGGTTGAAGGCCGAACTGGAACGGTTGCGCGCCGACAGTGCCGCCCGCGCCACGCTGCTTCCCCAGCAGGTCCAGTCGAAGTTCCGCCAGCTCGCCAGGGCCAAGGGCGGACAGGCCGTCGTTCCGGTGCAGAGGGGCGCCTGTGGGGGGTGTTTCACCGCTCTCCCTCCCCAGTTCGTCAACGAGGTCAAGAAGGCCGAATCTCTGCGGGTATGCGAGGGGTGCGGACGCATCCTCGTCTGGCTGGCTTCGGAAGACGGCGGCGAGCCGTGAGCCGTCCCGTTCTGTCCGTGTACACGGACGGGGCGGCGCGCGGGAACCCGGGCCACGCCGGCATGGGCATCGTGGTTCTCGACGAGGCCGGAAACACCGTCGACGAGTGGAACGGATACCTCGGCCAGTGCACGAACAACGTCGCCGAGTATTCCGCGCTCCTGTCCGCGGTGGAACGGGTCGGCGCGATGAACCCCGCCGAAGTCTCCTTTCACCTCGACTCCGAACTCGTCGTCAAGCAGCTCAACCGCGAGTACCGGGTCAAGGACGAAAAGATGAAGCTGCTCTACGCCCGGGTTCTCGATGCGCTGAAGAAGATTCCCGTGTACCGGTTCCGGCATGTGGCCCGCTCCCTGAACGGTCGCGCCGACCGGCTGGCCAACGAGGCCATCGACGGGCAGCTCGAAGGGCGCGCCGGGAGCTGATTTCTGTGCTACAGTTTCCTGCTCGAGTCGTTCAGACGATCGCGGCGGGCGCTTCGGCGCCGGTCGAGGAAAGTCCGAACTCCACAGGGCAAGGTGCTGGGTAACCCCCAGCGGGAGCGATCCCAGGGAAAGTGCAACAGAAAGCAGACCGCCTCCCGCTCCTCGCGAGCGGGCGGTAAGGGTGAAACGGTGAGGTAAGAGCTCACCAGCATCGGAGGCGACTTCGATGGCTCGGTAAACCCCACCTGGAGCAAGACCCAATAGGAGAGGAGGAGGGGCCCCCTCCGTCATCACTCTCGGGTAGGTTGCTTGAGGCGTCCGGTAACGGCCGTCCCAGAGAAATGATCGTCACGGGTTCATCCCCGGACAGAATTCGGCTTACGAACGACTCGAGACTGAAAAAGACCCGGAAGCGATTCCGGGTCTTTTTCAGTTCAAGGCTGTGCGTTGTTCCCGCCGTTCACATTGCTCCGCGTCGGGAGTTGTAGCAGTTGCGACAGTAGACCGGCCGGTCTCCCGAGGGAGCGAACGGAACCTGGGTTTCCGCTCCGCAGGCGGAGCAGACGGTCTTGAAAAGCTGGCGGTTGCCCCCACCGCCCCCTCCACCCCGGTGACCGGAGTCGCCTCCGCGCGGTCCGGCGCTGTCCTTCTTCTGGCGGCGACAGTTCGGGCAGCGCGTCGGTTCGTTCTGAAAACCCTTCTGCTGGTAGAAGGCCTGCTCTCCGGCCGTAAAAATGAAGGAAGTACCGCAGTCACGACATTGAATGGTGCGATCGACAAAACTCATGACATACCTCTTGGGACGCTGGAATGAATGATTGGTGGAGGATCAGGGTCGGATGGGAACCGCGGCGGGCGGCAACTGTTCAGGCCATCATGAATCCTCCCCCGGGGCGGTTGAATTCTGGGGGGTCGGGTGCGGAACCGGTCCCGATTCTGCGGACGAGAAATCGGGGGAGCAGCTCCGAAAGACACCCGGTACATCAAAAGTAGAATCAAATACGGACGAAATCGCAAGAATTTTTTCCCACCGGCCGCCGGGGGAACGGGGCATTGACAGGGAAGTCCTTTGGTCACTAGACTTTGGGCAGTTTTCTCCCCGTGTCGAGGAGGCGATCTTTTCGTGACTGTTCCGCTCCGGCGTGGCCTCCTCACCCCGCCGTTCCTGCTGGCCCTGGCACTGCTCTGCCTGGCGCCGAAGCCCGCTTCGGGCCAGACGATCAGTTTCGGCAAGAACAAGATTCAGTACACGGACTTTCAGTGGCGCGTGCTGAAGAGCCCCCACTTCGATCTGTTCTTCTATCCGGAAGAGGAATCGCTGGCGACCATCGCGCTGGCGATGGCCGAGGAGTCGTTCGCCGACCTCGCGGTGCGCTTTGCCTGGCATGTGGACCATCGCATTCCGCTGATCATCTATGCCAGCCACCAGGACTTCGAGCAGACGAACATCAGCCCGTTCTTTCTTCCGGAGGGCGTGGCCGGATTCACCGAGTTCATCAAGGGGCGGGTGGCCATTCCGTTCAACGGCTCGATGTCGGATTTCCGCTCCACGATCCATCACGAACTCGTGCACGTGTACCAGCTCTCCATCCTTGAAAGCGTGTACGGCCGGCACTATCGCGGACAGCCGGTGGACGCGCCGCTCTGGATGTCGGAGGGGATGGCCGATCTCTGGTCGGGAAAGTGGGACGGCATCGGGGAGATGGTCCTTCGGGATCTCGTGCTTTCGAACCAGCTGCCGGCCATTCCCGACCTCTGGCGCTTCTACGGATCGTTCACGATCTACAAGGTCGGCCAGGATCTCTGCGGTTTCATCGAGGAGGAATACGGCCCGGACGCCATTCCCGCGCTGTACCAGAACCTCTGGAAGGGACGTTCGTTCAGCGACGTTCTGAACATCACGCTCGGCATTTCGGAACGGGAGCTCTCCGAAAAGTGGCACCGCCGGCTCAAGCTCCGTTTCTATCCCGGCATCGAGATGGCCCGGACCCCCACCGAGGACGGCAAGCCACTCGCGGTCCGCGGACCGTCCTTCAAGCCGACGCTGGTTCCGGCGTCGGCCGGGCTCGGCGAGGACCGGTTTCTCTTCGTCTCGCCGCGCAGCGGATACACGAACATCTACATGGCCTCGATCGCCGGCGAGGAAAAGGACCTGGACGTCATCGTCGAAGGCGAGCGCACCGCCGAGTACGAATCCCTCCATCCGTTCCAGAGCCGCATCGACGTGGGGCACGACGGCCGCCTCGTCTTCACCTCCAAGTTCCACGAGCGCGACGCGCTGTTCCTCTACGACCTGAAGAAGCGCCGGCAGATCGCCCGCTACCAGTTCGAGGGGCTGAACGGGATCCTCTCGCCGGTGCAGAGCCCCGACGGCCGGCTCGTCGCGTTTTCCGGCCTCTCGCAGAACGGCCACTCCGACCTGTACCTGTTCCACCTCGACGACGAACGGCTGGAAAAGCTGACCGCCGACTGGTACCAGGACCTCGATCCCGCGTTTTCCCCGGACGGCAGACGGATCGCCTTTTCCTCGGACCGGACGCCGGACGGCCGCAGCGGATCGCGCAACATCTTCCTCTTCGACCGTGATACCGGGCTGATCCGCGCCGTCACCCGGGGCAATTTCGAGGACGGGGCCCCGGCCTGGTCGCACGCCGGCGACCGGATCGCGTTCGTCAGCGATCGGTCGGGCGCTCCGCAGATCCATGTCACCGATCTCGACGGGCATGGATTCCGGGTGACGTCGCTGCAGGGGGGGGCGTTCGACCCGGTCTGGCTTCCGGCGGACGACGGGTTCCTCTACACGGCGTACCATCGCCTTCGCTACGGAATCTACCGCATCGACTCCGTGGAGGCCGCGGACGGACCGCTGGTCTATTCCGAGCCGCTGGCCTCCCTCGCCGCGCCGGCTGGAGGCTCGCCGCCCGATTCGACGGAGATGCGGCTGCCGTGGGGTGTCGAGGACGGGATGGAGAACGTCCGGGCCGAAACGATCCCGTACCGCAAGCGTTTCTCCCTCGATTTTGCCCAGGGCGGCGTGGCGGTGGACCCGGGACTGGGGTCCGGCGAGGGGCTGCAGGCGCTCCTGACCGACCAGCTCGGCGACCAGCTCATCTTCTTCCAGCTGTCGAACACCGCGGAAACGACCGGCGACCTTCTCTCCCGGTTCAACGCCGGCTTCACCTACTTCAACCTGACCCGGCGGTTCAACTACGGAGCCGGCGCGTATCACTTCGCCGGCGACTTCCTCGACGAGCGCGACTTCCGCTACTTCGAGCGGCGCGCCGGCGTCAACTTCATCGGCAGCTATCCGTTTTCCAAGTTCGACAGGATCGAGTCCTCGCTGTTCCTGTTCCACTCGGATCGCTCCGACGATTCCTTCCGGCAGGCGAGAACCGCGGTCCTGGCCACGAACTACCTGTCGCTGATCCACGACAACAGCCTGTGGAACCCGCTGGGGCCGATCGACGGAAGCCGCTACAACCTCGCAGTCGGCGTGACCACGGATCTCGAGCGGGCCAACGTGGAAAACGTGGCGGTGATCGCCGACCTGAGGCGCTACTTCCGGATCGGTTTCCGCTCCGGGTACGCCGTCCGGCTCCAGGGGCGGATATCGGAGGGTACGAACCGGCAGCGTTTCGTGCTCGGGGGCTCGCATTCGCTCCGCGGTTTCCCCCGGCGCTCGCTGTTTGGCAGCCGTTCGCTGCTGTGGAACAATGAACTCCGTTTCCCGCTGCTCGACGGCGTCCTTCTCGGGTTTCCGTTCGGCAACATCGGGCTGCCGCCCGTGCAGGGCGCCCTGCTCGCGGATGCCGGCAACGCCTGGGAGGAAGGGGAGGGTGTTCCCACGCCGTTCGGCGCGTTCGGCCTCGGCCTGCGGACGAGCCTGGGCGGGTTTCTCGTTCTCAGGTTCGACTTCACCCGGACCACCGATTTCAGGACGGTGACCCGGAGAACGGATACGGACTTCTTCATTGGATTCAACTATTAACCGCCGATTCCTCCTGCTGGCCGCCGCCTGTCTCTGGGGCCTGAACGGGTGCGCGGGCTCGGGCCGGGGCGAGGCTCTCGCGCCGCATGGATTCGACGCCCTTCCCGCCGCTGCCGTGGCCTGGTCCGAGGATGCCGGGCGGGGGATCGAGGTGCCGCTCCTGTTCGAGGCGGGCGCGCTGTACGTGGCCACCACCGACCGGCGGATCGTCCAGTACGACCCCGACACCGGTCGCCGGCGCTGGAGGAAACGGATCGACGGCTCGGCAACCGGGAGCCTGACGCTGCATGACGGCACCCTGTTTGCCGGAACGTCGGTTCCGGACGGCTCGGCGTACATGTTCGACCTCGGGAAGAAGAAGGTCCGCTGGAGGCATGAAGTCGGCGAGGTGACGGGAAGCGCCTTCTTCTTCGAGGGCGCCGTACTCCTGGCCACCCGGGACGGCCGCGTCTTCGGCCTGTCGCCCCACGAGGGGCGTCCCATCTGGGTCACGAATCTCAATGCCGATGTCTGGGGCCCGCCGGTGCTGGACAGGGAGAACGCGCTGTTCCTCGTCCCAGGGCGCAACGGTGAAGTCTTCGCGGTCGATGCGCGGAGCGGCGAAAAGCGCTGGTCCGCCGACGTGGGGAGTGCGCTCTGCGGCATTGCCGCCCTCGGGAAGCGGGTGGCAGCCGCCTCGGTGGACGGTCGGCTCGACTTTCTCGACGCCGTCACCGGAAACCGCCTCTGGAAAGCGGAACTGGGAATGCGGGTGACCTCCCGCCCGGAATGGTCGGGGTCCCGCATCGTGATGGCCGGCCTCGATGGAAGCGTGGCCGCCGTCGATACCGCGGACGGGTCGACCGCGTGGCGCGTTGCCCTCGGCGGGCCGTTCCGCGCAACCGCGGCCGGCGACGGTGCCGTCGTGGCCGTGGCGGCCGCGTCGGGACTCGTCTGGGTTCTCCGCGCGGAGACGGGGGAGGTTGTGGCGCGGGTCCGTCATCCCGAAACGGTATCCGTGCCTCCGGTGCCGGCCGGCGGCCTGTGGATCGTGGCCGGCGACCGCGGCCGCATCGTGGCCTACGACTTTGCCGCCCTGCCGGGCGACCCGGAGGCGGGGGAGAGACCATGAAACCGCGCTCCGTATTGCTCCTCGCGCTGCTGACCTTCGTTCCGGCTCATCCGCACGCCGCCGCCGCGTCGGAAAGCCTGCTGCTCCGGCTCGTGGTGCTCCGTCCGGGCACGGTCGTCATGGACGGGGCCGACCTGATCGACCTGACCGGAGACTCCGAACGCGCCCCGGTTCCCTGGACGGAGTTTTCCATCCAGGAAGTCCCGGTGGCACCGGGCCGGCATACCCTTCTGCTCCGCCCCGCCGACCGGAGCCTTCTGCCCCCCTTCGAATCGGTCTCGATCACCGGGGCCGCCGGGGATACCGTGACCGTGGAACTCGGCCGTCCGGTTCTGCTTACTTCTCCGTCGGGAGCCCGGGTGCTCGCCGGCGGCCGCACGATCGGGGAAACTCCGGTGCGCCTGCCGCCGGAGTTGCTGTGGGGCACCGATCTGCTCGTGGACCTCGACGGCTACCGCCGGGTGACGCTGCCCGGCGACAGCGTCCTGGCCGATACCCGCGTTTCCGGTTCGAAGCGGGTGGAGCTCGACCCGCTCGCGCCGCCGGTTCCGGCGCGGCTCCGTGCCTCCGAGGGTTCCTGGTGGGCCCGCAACAGGGCGCTGGCGATCGGCGGATCGGTCACTCTGCTTGCCGCGGGCGTCTACACGGCCGTGCGTTTCAAGGACCAGGCGGACGATCGCTACGACGCGTACCTGCGGACGGGAAACCGCGACCGCCAGAAGCGGCTGTTCGACGATGCGGTTCGATTCGACCGGCTGTCCCTCGTGGGGTGGGCGGTCGGCGAGGCGGCGTTCCTGGCCACGTTCTTCCTGATCATCCATGAGGAACCGCGCGGGCTCGTTCCGACGGCCGCGGTGGACCTGGAACCGGCCACCGGCGAAGCCCGCTACAGGCTGGGGGTCCGGCATGGTTTCTAGGCATGCCCGGTGGCGCGGCGCCGTCATCGGTCTCGTCGCCGCCCTCTGGCTCTCCGCATCCGGATGCTCGCCCCGGGATCACGACAACCTGTTCGATCCGGACAACCCGGACACCGGAGGCAATCCGGACATCTTCGCGGCCGTCGCCGGGAACGGCCGGGTGACCCTTGAGTGGGAACTGCCGGAGTACACGGATCTCGTCGGTTTTTCCATCGAAAGACGGGATGCCGCCGGAGCCGTGCTGACGATCGATCCCGGGCCGGGGAGCGGCGCGCGCTCCCTGCTCGACACGGCGGTCGTCAACGACTCCACCTACACGTACACGCTTTCGACGTTCTTCGCCGGGAATGCGTCCCCGGTCCGCGGGGCGCCGTCGCCGGCCACGCCGGGTCGGCGGGTGCTGTGGGTTCTCGATCAGCGGTCCGGAAATCCCACGCCCGTTTCGCCGGACGCCCGCCATGTCCTCGCCCGCCCCGGAGGAACCCGGATCCCGAGCGACCTCGACATCCTTCCCGGAAACGGAGGGGTCGTGACCGCGGATTTCTTCGAGAGAAAGGTGGATCGGTACGACCGCGACGGAGCGCGGCAGGCCACCCTGTCCACCGGGGGACAGCCGCTCTCGGTGGCCATGAATCCGGCGGACTCCACGGTCTGGATCGGGATCTACGGGCCTTCGGTTCTCGAACACCGGTCGCCTTCGCTCACCGTTCTCGTGTCCGCCGATTCGGGAATCGGAATTCCCGAGGACATCGCCCTGGACATCCGTCGCGGCGATGTCTGGGTGGCCGACTCCGAGGGGCGGCTGCTGCACCGCCGGCCGGACGGATCGATGACGGTCCTGGAAGGGTTCGACCGCCCGTTCAGCGTCGCGGTGGATCCGGCCACCGGCGACTGCTGGATGGCGGACCGGGGCGGCGCGGTCTTCCGGGTGTCCGGCGCCGCCGACACCGTGCTGTTCCGGAACGATGCGTTCGCGGCGCCGTTCCAGGTCATCTCCGACGGCGAGGGGGGCGCCTGGGTCACCGACAACGCCGCGGGGCGCATCGTCCGCCTGGATCCGGCGGGCACGACGATCACGACCCTGACGGACGTCCGCAACCCGGGAGGTCTCGCGCGCGACCCGGCATCCGGCGATCTCTGGGTGACGGATCTCCGGGCCGATCAACTCGTGCGCATCAGTCCGACCGGCGCGGTCCTTGCGCGACTGGACGGTTTCAGCGGCCCGTTCGAGGTCCGGGTGGCGGTCCCCGACCCCTGAATCCTTGACATGATGTGACCGGAAGCCTAGATTAGGATTGGATTTATATAATCATCCAACCTGCGGAGGCGCCGGTGAGACTGAAAGGGATGGAGCGCGACTGGATCGTGGCTCCCGCTGTACCAGAAGCGGAAGCCGCGTCGCTCGTTCATGCGCTCGGGGTCCCGAGGATCGGCGCCGAACTTCTGCTCCGCCGCGGCGTTTCCAGCCCGGAAACCGCCACCCGCTTCCTCGACCCGAGGCTCAAGGCGCTCCGCGATCCGTTCGGCCTTCCCGACATGGACAGGGCCGTCGAACGCGCGTGGCAGGCGATCGATCGGAAGGAACCGATCCTCGTGCACGGCGATTACGACGTGGACGGCATCGTCGGCACGTCGTTTCTCCTCAAGATGCTTCGCGAACTCAAGGCGGACGTGTCCTATTTTCTGCCCGAGCGGGTCAAGGACGGCTACGGACTCGGGCCCGCCGGGCTTGCCGAGGCGCGCCGGCGCGGCGCCCGCCTGATCATCGCGGTGGACTGCGGCGTCACCGCCAACGAGCCCGCCGAGGAGGCCCGCCGTCACGGCATCGACCTGATCGTGCTCGATCATCACCAGCCCCCGCCGGTGCTGCCCAACGCGGTGGCCGTCGTCGACGCCATGCGCGAGGACGCCACGTACCCGTTCACCGGGCTCTGCGGCGTCGGGGTGGCGGCCAAGTTCATCCAGGGGATGGCCATGACGCGCCGGGGCTCCCTGGATCCGCTGGTCTACGTGGACGCGCTGTCGCTGGTGGCCCTCGGCACGATCGCCGACGTCGTTCCGCTGACCGACGAGAACCGGACGTTCGTGGTGCACGGGCTCCGCGCCCTGTCGCGGTCGGAGTGGCCGGGCATCGTGGCGCTCCGCAACACGGCGAAACTTTCGCCCGGGATAATCAGCGCATCGCAGGTGGCGTTCCAGCTCGCTCCGCGGCTGAACGCGACCGGGCGCATGGGGAAGGCCTCGCTCGGCGTGGACCTGCTGCTCGCCGACACGCTCGAACAGGCCGAGGCGCTGGCGAGGGATGTCGTGACGATGAACACCGAGCGCCGCGAGGCGGACCAGCGGGTGACGCTGGCCGCGAAGGAACAGGTCGAGGCGTTCGGCGAGGTCCCGCCCATGATCGTCCTCTGGTCGAACGACTGGCCGGCCGGCGTGATCGGCATCGCCGCCGCCCGCGTGGCCGAAACGTTCCGCCGCCCCACGCTGCTCATTTCCATGGAGGGAGACGTCGGCCGCGGTTCGGCCCGCTCGTTCGGCGGCTTCGATGTGGGCCGGTCGTTCGCCGAGATGTCCGACATCCTGATCGCGCACGGGGGTCACAGCCAGGCGGCGGGCCTGACCGTTCACCGCGACCGCCTCGACGAGTTGTTCGAACGGCTCTGCGGCCTGGTCCGGGACGCGGCGCCGGACACCGACCACCAGCCGCTGACCCTCGACGCGGACCTTCAGCCGGAGGACCTCGACACCGGGCTCCTCGACTTTCTCGACCGGCTCGGCCCGTTCGGCGCCGGGTGTCCCGAGCCGCTGTTCCTCCTGCGCGACCTCAAGATGATGGGCCCGCCCCGGATTGTCGGCGACGGTCATCTCCGGCTCCGGGTGACGAACGGCCGGCAGCGGATGACGGCCATCGGCTTCAACCTGGCCCAGCATGCGGAGGAACTGGCCCGGGGCGGAGGCCGGGCCACGCTCGCCGCCACTCCGGCACTCGACGAGTACGCGGGCGAAGGCGCCATCCAGCTGCGCTTCCGCGACGTGAGGGCCGGAGCATGATTCCCGGGGACAGGTCGAGCGGCATCATCGATTCCCTGATCGGCGAAATCGACGCGCGGCACCTCGATCTGGACAGGGACGCGATCCGGCGGGCGTTTCATTTCTCGAACAGCGCCCACGCCGGCCAGTTCAGGAAGTCCGGCGAGCCGTACATGTACCACCCGGTCGAGGTGGCCCGCATTCTCGTCGAGCTTCTCGACGGGCGCGTGGACGAGACGGTGCTCATCGCGGCCCTGCTCCACGACGTGGTCGAGGACACCGACATCACGCTGGACACGCTGTCCACGGAGTTTTCCGAGGAGGTGGCGGCGCTGGTGGCCGGGGTCACGAAGATCACCGGGTTCGAGTTCGAATCCACCGAGTCGGAACAGGCGGAAAACTTCCGCCGCATGCTCCTCTCCACGGCCAAGGACATCCGGGTCATCCTCATCAAGCTGGCCGACCGCCTGCACAACATGCGCACGCTCGACTTCCTGAAGCCGGAGAAGGCGCGGCGGATCGCCAGGGAAACGCAGGACATCTACGCGCCGCTGGCGCATCGCCTCGGGATCGGGCGGATCAAGTGGGAGCTCGAGGACCTGTCCTTCAAGCATCTCAACTACCCGCGGTACAAGGAACTCGCGGAGAAGGTGTCGCTGACCCGGTCGGAGCGCGAGCGGCTCATCTCCGACGTGCTGACCCCGATGACCACCGAACTGGAGAAGGCCGGAATCAGGGCCGAGGTCACCGGGAGGCCGAAGCATCTCTACTCGATCTACCGGAAGATGGTCACCCAGGAACGCGACTTCGCCGACATCAAGGACCTGCTCGGCGTCCGGGTGGTCACGCAGGACAAGGCCGACTGCTACCGGGTTCTCGGCGTGCTGCACGACCTGTTCACGCCGGTGCACGAGCGGTTCAAGGACTACATCGCCACGCCGAAGGGGAACATGTACCAGTCGCTGCACACGACGGTCATCGGCCCCAACCACAAGATGGTGGAGGTGCAGATCCGCACGGTGGAGATGCACCGGATCGCCGAACTCGGAATCGCCGCCCACTATTCCTACAAGGAAGGGTCGGGGCCCGATTCGGAACTCGCCGCCAAGCTCGGCGACCTCTTCGGCGAATCGGGAATGCTCTCCGACGAGTCGGGCGGCGAATTCATGGACTTTCTCAAGACCTCGTTGTACCAGGACGAGGTCTTCGTGTTCACCCCCAAGGGGGAGTTGAAACGGCTGCCGAAGGGATCCACGCCGCTCGACTTTGCCTACCTCATTCACACCGACATCGGCCATCGCACCGTCGGCGCCCGGGTCAACAACCGGATCGTGTCGCTCAAGTACGTGCTGCGGAACGGGGATTCGATACAGATCGTGACCTCGCCGTCCGCGCATCCGACCGAGGAGTGGACGTCGATCGTCAAGTCGCCGCGGGCGCGCCAGAAGATCCGTCGCTGGCTGACCGAGCAGCGGACGGAGGACTCGGTGGCGCTGGGCCGCGACCTGCTCGGCCGCGAGGCGCGGCGCTTCCACGTGAAGGTTCCGGTGGACAAGGATCTCATCGACGCGGCGCAGTCGTTCGGCTTTCCCGATCCGTTCCGGCTGCTCCGGGCCATCGGCGAAGGTCACGTGGGCGCCCACAACGCGCTGGTCCGCCTGTTCCCGGAGATCGCGGAGAAGAAGAAGGAGCTGAACCCGCTCCAGCGGATCAAGGACCTGACGATCGGCACCGGCAAGGGGATCCGCATCCAGGACGTGGGCAACCTGATGATCTACTTTGCCCGCTGCTGCCAGCCCGTTCCCGGCGACCAGGTGATCGGCATCGTGACCCGCGGCCGCGGCCTGTCCGTGCACCGGGTGGACTGTCCGAACACGTTCGAGGACAAGGTCGACAAGGACCGGCGGATGGACCTCTCGTGGGACGTCGACGAGGACAAGTCGTTCGTCGTGAAGCTCGTGATCTACGGGTCCGACCGCCAGATGCTGCTTGCGGACATCGCGTCGGCGGTTTCGACGACGGCCACGAACATCAAGAACGCCGGAATGAAATCCGTGGACGGCCAGGCCCAGGGCACGTTCATCATCGAGGTCAAGAACCTCAATCACCTGCAACGGGTGATCAAGGCGATCAAGAAGGTGAAGGGGGTATCGAGCGTGGAGCGGCACCAGTTCCTGTTCGACGATCTGGAGGAGGAGGGGACGGCCTGAGGCTCTCCTACCGTTTCACCGTCACCTTCTTCACGCTCACTCCCGACTCCGTGGACAGCCTCGCGAAATAGACGCCCGCCGCCACCGGCGCCCCTCGATCGTCCAGCCCGTTCCACTCCGCCTCGTGGGCGCCGCGGCCCGTTTCCGATTCCAGGAGAGAGCGCACGACCCTTCCGGCCACGTCGACGATGACCAGCGACACCGGTCCGCCGCGATCCAGGACGTAGTGAAACCGCGTGCCGGCGCGGAACGGATTCGGGTAGGCGGACAGCTCCGGCGTCCGGATCCCGGCGGGGGGCGCGCCGGACACCGGAGCGCCCAGGCGGATCCAGCGGCCGATCGACGGCACCGAGTCCTGCGTCACGAGATAGAGCAAGTACAGGCCGGGCGGCGCCGTGTTGCCGTCCGGGGGGGCGGTCACGGACAGGCAGTTCCCGCTGACGCTGAAGCCAAGCGGCACGTAGCGCGCCTCCATGTCCACTCCGTGCGTCGTGGCCGCGGGTCGCATGAGGCAGACGCTCTGGATCGAGGCCGCCGCCGGCGTGCAGACGGAGAAGGGGGCTCCGTAGGCGGCGGCGCTGTCGGAGGAGGTCACCTCCGGGCGGGCGGCCGGTGCCCCCGCGGCGTCGAAGAGGTACGGAGGCCAGAAGATCGAGGCGCGGAACTTGTCGCGACCTCCGGGGCCGGCGTTCAACTCCCCTCCGGCCGACAGGATCCGTCCGTCGGGCAGGAGAATCGACGACGAGTGGTAGTCGCGCACGCAGGGATCGGGGGCGAGGAGCGCGGAGTCGGTCCATGCATCCGTGACCGGGCTCCAGATCTGCGGGTACCGCACGGCGGTGGCCACCACGTTCTGGTCGCCCATGCCGCCGGTGGCCAGCACATCGCCGGTCGGAAGGACGACCAGGTTCTGGAGCACGCGGGGGATCAGCGGCGGCGAGGCGGCCACGGATTGCCAGGAGGCCGACTGGACGTCGCCGGAAAGGTCGATCCGCTTCGTGGTGGAGGCCCCCGTGTTGCCGGCGCCCCCGCACTTGAGCACCATGCCGGGGCGGTACATCGTCGCGGTGAAGCCGCTGAATCCGCTGTTCGTCCACGGCGGGGTTTCCCACTGGCCGGTGGACAGGTTCAGGAGAAACGTGGACACCTGGGCTCCGGCCATGAGGACCTTGCCTCCCGGCAGGAGATACATGTTCGGATAGAAGACCGTCACCTTTTGGGCGTCGCCGAGCAGGGTGTAGGTGTCCGCGTCGGGGTCGTAGATCTCCGGGTACGGCGCGTGGAGGAACCGCGGATCGAGGAGCGCCGCGTGCCCCGCGCGACCTCCCGCGGGCAGGGTCGCGTGGTGACGCCGCCAGGCCGGGGCCGGCCAGAAGTTGATGGCCCAGAAGTCGCCGGCGGCACCGGCGCCCGACGTCGTGTCGGTGTCGCCGCCGTGAATCAGCAGGCGGTCGGAGTAGGCGTCGTAAGCGGCCGCGGCATCGAACCGGGCCGCCGGGGTTCCCGCCTGCGCGTCGGGGGCCGGCGTCAGCGCCGCCCACTGGGGCGTTCCGCCGCCGAGCGAGAGCGTGAAGCCATCCCCGAACGGCGTCGATCCGTTCCGTCCTCCGTAGACGATCATCCGGTTCCGCGCCGTGTCGAACTGGGCGGCGTGCCCCTCGCGCGGCGCCGGAGGCGTTCCCGTCGTGACCAGTTTTGTCCACGCCGGAGTTCCGGAAAGGGACAGCTGCCACACGTCGTTGTGGTACGCGGCACCGCTCCGCCCCCCGAAGAGGATCACCCGGCGCGCCGCGGCGTCGTAGACGACCGTGTGTCCGGAGCGCGGCAGCGTCGAGTCGCCGCCGGCCGGAAACAGGCGCGCCCACAGGCCGCCCCCGCTCCGGTAGAGGAACAGCTTCCAGACATCGCCGAGCGGCTGGCCGGCGGCATCGGTTCCGCCGATCACGACCATGCTCGAGTCCGGGCGGTCGAAGGCGGCCGCGTGACCACTCCGGGCCGCGGGTGCTCCCCACAGGGCGTCGGCGGCGGGGAACTGCTGCGTCCAGCTCCACTCGGAAAACTCGCTGCGGTGAAGCGCCCACACGTCGGACATCGGCGGGCCGCCGAAGGACCGGCCGCCGAAGATCACCGTCCGGTGCTGAAACCGATAATTGTTCGAGGTCGTGGCGCCGAGGGCATTGTCGAAGATCGCGGTGTGATCCTCCCGGGCGGAAGGCCGCGGTGCCGCGGCCTGCGAGGGGATCCACAGGTTCGCGCTCGGGTTCCTCATGCCGAGCACCGCCAGGTCGTCGTGGACCTGGGTGTCGTCCCGCCCGCCGAAGCCCACGTATTCCTGGAACATCAGCCCCGCGGTGATCAGCACCCGGCCGTCGGCCAGCGTCGTGTTCGTGGGGTACCAGCGGTGATACTCCATGTCGAGCGGCTGCTGGGTCCACTGCGTGGTGACCGGGTCGTAGATGTTGACCTCGTCGATCCCGAGGACCTCGTTGCCGCCGGTGGCGTAGAGCCGGCCGTCGGTGAGCATCGATTCGCCCGCGCAGTGAACGTCCGTGCCCGGGGTCGGTCGCAGAAGAATCGGACTCGAGGCCGAGAGACTGTCGCCGGGGTTCCATTTCCAGATCCGCACGCCGTCGCCGGAGTGCCAGAAGATGATCTGGCTGTGCGAATCCGTTCCGCGCAACAGCGCCATGTGCGTTCCGCGGCCGGCCCAGTCGTACGGGGGTTCCCAGTAGCCGGTCTGCCGGTAGATCGGGTCGGGTGGAGGGGGACCGGCCGTTGCGACGGAGGAGAGCAGCGCGGCCGCCGCCACCGCCAGGAGGCCGGCGAACATCGCGGGCCCGGGGCGCCGGCGGGTGTTGCTGTGCGGAGGTGCTCCTGTTCGCGGGAATCGCGGCATTCGGATTCTCCTGGAGGACGTGGAAGAAACCGATCGAAGTGCTATTCTAGCGCCGCAACGAGCGCAGTGTCACCCTTCTTTTGTCCTCCGGAGATCCCTTGCGAGCCCTGATCCAGCGCGTTTCCTCGGCATCCGTCACCGCACCCGGACATTCCGCCTCGATCGGCCCGGGCCTGATGATCCTTCTCGGGGTCCGGACCGGGGACACGGCGGACGATGCAGGGTGGCTCGCGCGGAAGTGCGCCGGCCTCCGCATCTTCGAGGACGACGCCGGCAGGATGAACCGAAGCGTTCTCGAAGCCGGCGGGGAGGCGCTCGTCGTGTCGCAGTTCACGCTGTACGGGAACGCGGAGCGGGGGAGGCGGCCGTCGTTCACCGACGCGGCGCGGCCGGAGGTCGCGAACGAACTGTACGAGTTGTTCGTGACCGAACTCCGGGCGGCCGGGATCGCGAACGTCCGCACCGGCGTCTTCCAGGCGATGATGAAGGTGACGATCGTGAACGAGGGACCGGTGACGCTGATGATCAGTACCGACGCGGCGTCAGCCGCGCCGGAACCCGGAGCCCAGTCGTGCCTCGGCGCCGCGGTCTACTCCGGCCCGCCCCTTCTGCTGGCCTCGCAATCCCCGCGCCGCGCCGAGATCCTCGGCAAGGCCGGAATCCCGTTCGAAATCGTATTGATCGACGTGGATGAAACCCCGGAGCCGGGGGCAAAGGCGAAGGAGGTGGCGCTGGAACTCGCCGTACGCAAGGCAAGGGCGGCGGCGGGGAGGAATCCCGGCCGCGTGCTGCTGGCCGCCGACACGGTCGTCGACATCGACGGCGCGCTCCTCAACAAGCCGGTGAACCACGCCGACGCGCGGCGGATGCTGGAATCGCTCTCCGGCAGGACGCACGAAGTGCACACCGGGATAGCCCTGGTCCGAGCGGATGGTAAGATCGACTCCGCCGTGGAAACGACGCGCGTGACATTCCGCGCGCTGTCCCCCGCGGAGATCGACGCCTACGTGAAGACGAACGAACCGATGGACAAGGCCGGCGCCTACGGCATCCAGGGGCTCGGCGCCTGCCTCGTCGACGGCATCGAGGGGTCCTATGAAAACGTCGTCGGGCTCCCGCTGGCCCGTGTCCTCGAACTACTGAGAAAGGTCTCATCATGATTGAAACCGTGCGCTGGAAGGACGGAAAGGTCCGTTACATCGATCAGCGCCTGCTGCCGGCCCGCCTCGAATTCGTGGAGACGGACGAACTCGAGATCCTGGCCGACGCGATCGAGACGCTGGCGATCCGCGGGGCGCCCGCCATCGGCATCGGCGCCGCGTTCGGCATCGCCATGGCGGCGCACCGGGCGGTGCGCGAGGGGAAGGATCTCGACGCCGCGCTCGCCGCCGCCGACGCGCGACTGCGCCGGACCCGACCGACGGCGGTCAACCTGTTCTGGGCGCTGGACCGGATGGCGGCCATGGCCGCGAAAGAACGGGACGGCGATCCGGGAACCCGGGCGGAGGGGCTTCGTGCCGAGGCTCAGGCGATCCTCGATTCCGACCTGGAAACGTCCCGGAAGATCGGTGAGTTCGGCCTGGCCCTGCTGAAGGAGGGGGCCGGCGTCCTGACCCACTGCAACGCCGGCGGCCTGGCCACGGGGGGACTCGGGACGGCCCTGGCCCCGGTCTACGCCGCCCGGCGGGCCGGGAGGGCGGTGGGTGTGTTTGCCGACGAAACACGCCCACTGCTCCAGGGGGCCCGCCTGACCGCCTGGGAAATGGCCCGGGAGGGGATTCCGGTGACGGTCCTCTGCGACGGGGCCTCGGCGAGCCTCCTGCACTCGGGGAAGGTCGATCTGGTCATCGTCGGGGCGGACCGCGTAGCCCGTAACGGTGATGCCGCCAACAAGATAGGCACCCTAACCGTGGCCCTGGCCGCGCAGTCCGCCGGGGTGCCGTTCTATGTGGCCGCGCCCCTGTCCACGTTCGATTTCTCGCTCGCCTCGGGGAAGGACATCCCGATCGAGGAGCGTGGGGGAGCCGAGGTCACGGAAACGACCACGTCCGGTGCTCCGTCCGGAATCAGCGTCTACAACCCGGCTTTCGACGTGACTCCGGCGGCCCTGATCGCCGGTCACATCACCGAGAAGGGGATTCTCCGCCCCCCCTTCGAATTAAGTCGTTGACTTCACCGCCCGAACTCCCTATATTCCAACCCTTTGGATACCACCATACCAACTGTTGGTTTCGAGGGGAAAAGGCACAATGAGTACGTACAATGTCAGTGAGCCGTCGATCCAGCGCGACTGGGTAGTCATCGACGCCAGGGAGATGGTGCTCGGCCGCATGGCGACGGAGATCGCTTCGATCCTCCGCGGCAAGCGGAAGCCCATCTACACGCCGCACATGGATACGGGGGATCACGTCATCGTGGTCAACGCCTCCCAGGTGCGTCTGACCGGCAAGAAGCCGATCAAGAAGCAGTACTTCCGGCACACCATGTATCCCGGCGGCGTCAAGTGGACTCCGTTTGCCGTGATGATGGAGGAAAAGCCCACCGAAGCGGTCCGTCTCGCCGTCAAGGGGATGCTCCCCAAGAACAAGCTGGGTCGGGCGATGATCAAGAAACTCAGGATTTATGCAGGCGAAACCCATCCGCACGAGGCGCAGATGCCGAAGGCGTATGAATTCCCGACGAGGAGATGATTGAATGGCGGATATTCTGGCCCAGAGCACGGGCCGTCGCAAGGAAGCCGTTGCCCGTGTCCGCCTCCGCGCGGGATCGGGGCAGGCCCAGGTGAACGGCAAGACGATCGACAATTATTTTGCGCGCGAGATCCTCGTGATGCTCGCCCGCCAGCCCCTTTCGGTCACCGACACGACGGGGCGCTATGACATCGATGCCACGGTTTTCGGCGGCGGCCTCGCCGGACAGGCGGGAGCCGTGATGCTCGGGATCGCCCGGGCCCTCGTTGAAATTGAACCCGGCTTGAGGACTCCTCTCCGCAAGGCAGGTCTGATGACCCGCGACCCGCGGATGAAGGAGCGCAAGAAGTACGGACAGCCTGGAGCGCGCAAGAGGTTCCAGTTCTCCAAGCGCTAGAATCCCGTACATTTACAGTACAGCTCGACCCAATACACACGCCCCGAAAGGGCCGCGCGGTGCTTTCGCTGTGAAAGTATGCGGCCCGCAATTCTGCCGGGGCGGAGGCTCAACCGCGGAGGAAGAATGGCTGAAATTACGATGAAGGACCTGCTCGAAGCGGGAGTTCACTTCGGGCACCAGACCCGCCGATGGAATCCCAAGATGAAGAAGTACATCTTCATCGAGCGCAACGGGATCTACATCATCGACCTGCAGAAGAGCGTCGCGGCCATCGAGGCGGCCACGGCCGCCCTGCGCCGCATCATCGGCGACGGAGGCACGGTACTTTTCGTCGGCACCAAGAAGCAGGCGAAGGAACCGATCATCGAGGACGCCGAACGCTGCAAGATGTTCTACGTCACCGAGCGCTGGCTCGGCGGCATGCTGACGAATTTCAAGACCGTCAAGCAGAGCGTGGCCCGCCTTCACGATCTCGACCGGATGAAGGCCGACGGCACCTACGACATCCTTTCCAAGCGCGAGGTGGCCAGCCTGGAAAAGGAGCGCGAGAAGCTCGAAAAGGTCTTCTCCGGCATCAAGGAGATGAAGGAGCTGCCTTCCGCGCTGTTCGTGGTCGACACGAAGAAGGAAAAGATCGCCGTGCAGGAAGCCAACCGGCTCGGCATTCCCATCATCGGAATCGTGGACACGAACTGCGATCCGGACGTCATCGATTATCCGATTCCCGGCAACGACGACGCGATCCGCGCCATCCGCCTGTTCACGAAGATGGTCTCCGACATCGCGCTCCAGGCCGGCAGGAAGCTTCCCGACGTCTCGGCCATGGACTTCAGCGAAGGCTATTCCGCCGGAGACGACGAGGACGACAAGGCGGGCGGCACCGAGCCCGTGGAAGCACACCGGGAATCCTGATCCTCGCGAGGATCGAAATTCATAGAGGAGGAACATCATGACGATTACTGCCAGCCAGGTGTCCGAGCTTCGCGCCCGGACCGGCGCCGGTATGATGGATTGCAAGAAGGCCCTGCTCGAATCCAAGGGCAACATGGACGCGGCCATCGATCACCTGCGCAAGACCGGCATCGCCAAGGCCGAGAAGAAGGCCGACCGCCAGGCTTCCGAGGGAGTCATTTATTCCTACATTCATCCGGGCAGCCGGGTGGGCGTGCTGATCGAAGTCAACTGCGAAACGGACTTCGTGGCCCGGACCGACGACTTCCAGAGCCTGGTCAAGGACCTGGCCATGCAGGTTGCCGCCGCGGCGCCGATCGCGGTCAGCCGCGACCAGATCTCCGAGGATGTCATCGCGCGCGAGCGCGAGATCTACAAGGGGCAGCTCGCCGAGCAGAAGAAGCCGGAAAACGTGATCGCCAAGATCGTGGACGGCAAGCTGGACAAGTTCTTCCAGGAGCGCTGCCTGCTCGAGCAGCCGTTCATCAAGGACCCGGACCGGACGATCGAAACGCTGGTCAAGGAAGTGAGCGGCAAGCTCGGCGAAAACATGGTCGTGCGCCGCTTCACCCGCTACGCCCTCGGCGACGGCTCCTAGAAGGCGGCGTGAAGGACATTCCCTACCGCCGCGTCCTGCTCAAGCTCTCCGGCGAAATCCTCTCGGGGGGTGAGCCGTTCGGCATTTCCGCCGACCGGCTGGCGGACGTGGCCGCCGAACTGAAAACCGTGCACGACACCGGGGTCCAGCTCGGCATCGTCGTGGGGGGCGGAAACATCTACCGGGGGCTCAAGGGAGCCGCTTCGGGAATGGACCGCGTGGTCGGCGACCACATGGGGATGCTGGCCACGGTCATCAATTCCCTGGCGCTCCAGGACAGCCTGGAAAAGCTCGGCGTCATCACCCGGGTCATGTCCGCCATCGACATGCAGCGGATCGCGGAGCCGTTCATCCGGCGCCGGGCCATCCGGCACCTCGAGAAGGGCCGGGTCGTGATCGTGGCGGCCGGAACCGGAAACCCCTACTTTACAACCGATACCGCGGCCGCGCTTCGGGCCGTCGAAATCGGGGCCGACGTGGTGATCAAGGCCACCCGGGTCAACGGCGTCTATTCGGCCGACCCGGAGAAGGAAGCCGACGCCACGCTGTTCGACCGCGTGACCTACCGCGATGTCCTGCTGAAGGAACTGAAAGTCATGGATTCCAGCGCTTTTCAGTTGTGCCGGGAGAACAATCTCCCCATCATCGTCTTCAATTTCAACGTTCCCGGAAACCTCAGGAAGCTGATCGATGGAGAGTCGATCGGTACCCTGGTGACGGAGGGGTAACCATGATCAAGGACATCATCGCCCTCACCGAAGAAAAAATGAAGAAGAGCGTCGAGAATCTCCGGCACGAGCTGGCCGCGATCCGGACCGGCAAGGCCACGACGGGACTCCTCGACAACATCAAGGTGGATTACTACGGCACACCGACGGCGATCAACCAGGTGTCTTCCGTATCCGCCCCCGAGCCGCGACTGCTCGTCGTGCAGCCGTGGGAAAAGAACATGCTCCAGCCGATCGCCAAGGCGATTCTCGCCGCCGATCTCGGCCTGAATCCCCAGGACGACGGCACGGTGCTCAAGGTCCCCATTCCGGCCCTGAACGAGGAGCGCCGCAAGGACATGGTGCGCCAGGTCAAGAAGCTCGCCGAGGAAAACCGGGTGGCCGTGCGCAACGTGCGGCATCACTCGAACGACGAGCTGAAGAAGCTGCTGAAGGACAAGGCGATCGCGGAGGACGAGGAAAAACGGGCCATGGCCGACGTCCAGAAACTCACCGACAAGCACATCGAGATGATCGACGAGATGGTCCGCCGCAAAGAGGCCGAGGTCATGGAGGTCTGACAGGACCACCGATGGCTCCATCGAAAACCGACGCGCTGAAGCGCGAAATTGCCGGTCTGGGCGCGGTCCCGCGGCACGTGGCGATCATCATGGACGGCAACGGTCGCTGGGCCCAGGAGCGCAACCGTCCGCGGATCTTCGGTCACAAGGCCGGGCGCACGTCGGTTCGCGAGTGCGTCGAGGGCTGCCGCGAACTCGGCGTCGAGATCCTCACGCTCTACACGTTCAGCGTGGAAAACTGGCAGCGCCCGGAAGCGGAAATCCGGGCCCTCATGGGATTCCTCGAAGCCACCCTGAAGGAAGAGCGGGACGAACTGAAGGAAAACCGCGTTCGCCTCGGCGTCATCGGACGCACGCAGGACCTTCCCGCCCCGGTGCAGGACGCGCTCAACGCCACCATCGACTTCCTCAAGGACGGCGACAAGCTCCTTCTCAATCTCGCGCTGTCCTACGGCGGAAGGACCGAGATCGTGGATGCCGCGCGCGCCCTCGCCCGCGAAGCCGCGGAGGGGAAACTCGACCCCGCCGCGCTCGACGAGGCGGAGTTTGCCCGGCGGCTCTACACCGCATCCATGGTCGATCCCGACCTCCTGATCCGCACGAGCGGTGAAATGCGTCTCAGCAATTTCCTGCTCTGGCAGCTGGCCTACTCGGAGATCTGGGTGACGGAACTCTACTGGCCGGACTTCCGGAAGGAGCATCTCTTCCAGGCGGTCCGCGATTTTCAGCTGCGCGACCGCCGGTTCGGCCGCGTCCGGTGACGGAAGCCGGCCGCAGGGACTCCTCCTCGCTCGGGCTGCGCGTGTTGTCGGCGGCCGTGTTCATTCCCGTGTTCGTCCTCCTGAACCGGTCCGGCGGCCTGGCGTACGACCTGTTCTTTCTCGCCGTGGTCGTGGTCGGTCTCGTGGAGTTCTTCGCCATCGCCCGCGCCCGCGGGGCGCGTCCCCATACGGTGGCCGGGGTCGTTCTCGGCGGCCTGATGATGTACGCCATCCTCGGCACGTCGTGGCCCGCGGGACCGCTGATCCCTTCGTTCCTGCTCGTCCTGCTCATGCTCGAGCTGCTCCGCGGAAAGCCGGAAGGGGCTCTGATGAACGTGGGGGTCACGCTCCTCGGCATCATCTACGTGGCGGGGCTCGGCAGTCACTTCGCCCTCCTCCGCCAGCTCGGCGAGGGCGCGGTGCTGTTCACGTTCCTGGTGACCTGGTCCGGCGACAGCGGAGCGTATTTCGTCGGCCGGCCGCTCGGGCGCCACAAGCTGTTCCCGGCGATCAGTCCGGCCAAGTCCGTGGAGGGGGCGATCGGAGGAGTTCTCGCTTCGATCGGGGTGGCCCTGGCCATCCGTGCCTGGATCCTCCCGGAGGCCACGCCGGTCGAGGCGCTCGTTCTCGGCGTATTGGCCGGGGTCATCGGTCCGATCGGCGACCTCTGCGAGTCGATGCTCAAGCGCGATTCCGGCGTCAAGGACTCCGCGCGGTTCATCCCCGGACACGGGGGGATCCTCGACCGGTTCGACAGTCTCCTTTTCGTGGCGCCGATCTTCTATTACTATCTCAAGTTTATGGTATTCAAGGGGTAACGAGCACAATGCCACGATCCAGATCATCGCCCAGAACAGGCCGGCCCAAGCGCCGCGTCGTCGTCCTCGGATCCACCGGGTCCGTGGGGGAAAAGGCGTTGTCGGTGGTCCGCAGCTTTTCCGACCAGCTCGGCGTCCTCGGCCTGTTCACGAACCGCCGCGTGGCGCGGCTCGCCGAGCAGGTCCGGGAGTTCAAGCCGGCCTGGGTCGGCGTGGGCGATGCCGATGCGGCGGCCGAATTCGACCGTTCCGCCCTGCCGCCGGGCACGGTGTTCCGCGTTGGCGAATCCTCGCTTGCCGAGCTGGCGGGTCTCGGGGAGGCGCAGCTCGTCGTCAATGCGGTCGTCGGGAGCGCCGGGCTCGCCCCGAGCCTGGCGGCGCTCCAGGCCGGAACGCATCTCGCCCTGGCCAACAAGGAGTCCGTGGTCCTGGCCGGCGAGCTGCTCATGAAGACGGCCCGCATTTCCGGCGCGAAGATCCTGCCGATCGACAGCGAGCACTCCGGCCTCCTCCAGTGCCTGGAGGGGCGGAAGATCGAGGACGTGTCCCGGGTCATCCTCACGGCGTCGGGTGGGCCGTTCCGGAATCATTCGGCGGAACAGCTCGCGACGGTGAAGCCCGCGGACGCCCTGAATCATCCGGTCTGGCCGATGGGACCGCGCATCACCGTGGACAGCGCCACGCTCCTGAACAAGGGATTCGAGGTGCTCGAGGCGCACTGGCTGTTCGGAATTCCGGTGGAGCGGATCGAGGTGCTCGTGCACCCGCAGTCGATCGTCCACGCCCTGATCGAGATGAAGGACGGTTCGGTGATCGCGCAGCTGGCCGCGCCGGACATGGTGCTGCCGGTCCAGTACGCGATGTCCTGGCCGGAGCGCTGGGACGCTCCGATGCCGCCGCTGGACCTGACGCGCCTTGCCGCGCTCGAGTTTTCCGCGCCGGACCGGAAGCGCTTTCCGGGCCTCGAACTCGCATACGCGGCGGCCCGCAGGGGAGGCGTGATGCCGGCGGTCCTGAACGCCGCGGACGAGGTGGCGGTCGAGGCGTTCCTCGCCGGCGACCTGCGGTTCATGGAGATTCCCGAAGTGCTGAAGGCGGTGATGGACGGGGCCCCGGAGGGCCCGGCCGACAGTCTCGAGGCGGTCCTCGAAGCCGACCGGATGGCGCGGGAGCGCGCCGGCGAAATCATCGGTCCGTTGAAACCGGCCTGATCGTGCGGATCCTGCATGTCGACTCCGGCCGGGCCTGGCGGGGCGGACAGGCGCAGGTCCTCCGCCTGATGGAAGGGCTCCGGACGGGCGGGCACGAGCAGCGGCTCGCGGCCTGGCCGGCGGGGGCACTGGCCCGGGCGGCCGTGGAGCAGGGGTTTTCCGTGCGCGAGATCGCCGTGCGGGGGGACCTGGACCTGGCGGCAGCGGTGGCGATCGCCGGGGAGGCCCGGGGGTTCGGCGCCCGGGTGATCCACGCGCACACGGCCCACGCGCATGCGGTGGCCATGCTGGCCGCGCGGATCGCGGGGGTGCGGGGCCGGGTGGTGACGCGGCGTGTCGTCCTGCCGGTGGGGAGGAACGCGTGGAGCCGGATGAAGTACCGCGACCGCTCGGTGCGTTACGTGGCGATCTCGGGCGCCGTGGCGTCGGCGCTCGAGAAGGGTGGCGTGGACCTGGAGCGGATCCGGGTGGTTTACAGCGGCGTGCCGGCCGACGGAGTGCCGCGGGCCTCCGACCCGGCGGCGCGGCTTCGGGCGAGGAACCTGCTCGGGTTGTCCGGGGACGTGCCGGCTCTCGGCATCGTCGGGGCGTTGACCGGAGAAAAGGGGCAGGAGGTGGCGGTGACGGCGCTGCGCGACCTGCCCGCGGATGTGAAGCTGGTCCTGATCGGCGACGGGCCGGATCGGCAACGGATCGAGGAGACGGCCCGGTCGCTCGGCGTTTCGGAGCGCGTCGTCCTGGCCGGTTTTCGTCCGGACACCGGCGGGCTCTGGCCGGCGTTCGATCTGGCGCTCGCCCCGTCCCGGCACGAGGGGCTGGGCACCGCGGTTCTCGAGGCGATGGCCGCGGGAGTTCCGGTGGTGGCGTCCGCGATCGACGCGTTCCGCGAAGTGCTGAAGGAGGGCGCGGCGGGCGAGCTCGTTCCGCCCGGTGATGCGAAAATGCTGGCCCGCGCCGCGGGGCGGGTGCTGTGCGACATGGAAATGCGGGCCCGCATGGCGCGGGCCGGTCTGGATAGAGTGAAGGATTATTCGACGGAGAACATGGTGCGGGGCACCGAGTCCGTCTACCTGGATCTGGAGGTTCGGAAATGAACGTGATTCTCCCGGGAATTCTTGTCTTCGGGCTTGTTGTCTTCATCCACGAGCTCGGACATTTTCTCATGGCCAAGGCCTGCGGTGTTCCCGTGGAACGTTTCTCCGTCGGATTCGGGCCGAAACTCCTCGGGTTCACCCGGGGGCGAACCGAGTACGTGATCGCGGCGATCCCGATGGGCGGCTACGTCAAGATGGCCGGAGACGAAATGCCCGAGCCGGGCGAGGCGCCCGATCCGGACACGTTCCTCGGCCATCCCTGGTGGCATCGGGTTCTCATCGCCCTCGCCGGTCCCGGCGCGAACTTCGTCCTGGCGATGGTGCTCTCCATCACGATTCTCATGGTCGGCCTCCGCCTGCCGGACACCTCGAACGTGACCGGCCAGCTCGATCCCGCGTCGACCGCCGCACTGGCCGGGCTGCGCGCCGGCGACACGATCGTCGAGGTGGACGGGCGCCCGGTCACCAGCGGGCGCGGCGTGCGCACGTCGCTGCTCGGCGGCGAAGAAGCCCCCCGGCTCCAGCACCCGGTGGACGTGACCGTGGTCGTGGATCGCGCCGGCGAACCGGTGACCCTCCGCGTTCCGGCCCCGGATCTCAGGAGCTTCAACGAATCGCTCGTCTTCTTCACCCCGGCCGTCGTCGGGGAGGTCATCAGCGGCATGCCGGCCTACGTGGCCGGCGTGCAGGAGGGGGACCGGATCCTCGCGGTCGACGGCCATGAGGTGACCGAGTGGACGGACCTCACCGAACTCATTTCGGAGCGGGGCGGCCAGGGGCTGGTGCTGCGGGTCGAGCGGGAGGGGCGGGTCGTGGACCTCAAGGTCACCCCGATGAAGGATCAGGACGGCAAGGAGGAGCGCGGCCGGATCGGCATCTGGCCGGAGCAGAAGACCTTTACCCGCAAGTTCGGAGTGGTCGACGCGTTCCGGTACGGGGCCATGGAAACCGTGGACCGGGTGGCGCTGACGGCAAAGAGCATCGCCGGACTCTTCCTCCGGCCGGCCTCCATCGGCCAGTCGATCTCCGGGCCGATCGCGATCATCGAGATGTCCGGGCGGGCGGCCCAGCGCGACTTCTCCACGTTCGTGAATTTCATCGCCGCCATATCCATCGCCCTGATGGTGTTCAACCTGCTGCCCATTCCGATCCTCGACGGCGGTCTCGTCGTCATGGCCGTGATCGAGGGGATCCGCCGCCGGCCGGTGCCGATGGGCGTCCAGGCCGCGTTCCAGAAGGTCGGGTTCGTCCTGCTCGGGTCGCTGATTCTCTTCGCGCTGCTGAACGATCCGCTGAAGATGATCAAGCGGAACCGGGCCATCTCGAACTCGAAGGGGCAGTCGGTCACGACGGGGGATGCGGGTACGAAGGCCCCCGATGCTTCGGATCAATAGACCCCCGGGCATGGTCGGCCGGATTGCGGCGCTCCTGGCGCTGGCCGGTCTGGCACTGGCCGGGCGGGCCCGCGCCGAGGATCTCCTGCTCCTGTCGGAAGCCCCGCGGATCCGCGACGTGACGATCGAGGGGAATCGCGCCGCCGACACCGGAACGATCCGCGGCCTCATCTCGATCCGGATGCCTTCGTGGAATCATCCGTTCCGCAATCCGCGCCTGTACCGGGGGCAGATCGACCAGGAGATCCAGGCGATCGAAAGCTGGTACCGGGCCCGCGGCTACATCAACGCCCGCGTGGAGGCCCCCGTGGACATCGTTGAAGGAGGCGTGGCCGTGCGTTTCCGGATCACCGAGGGAGAACCCTTTTCCCTCGCCTCGGTGCGGATCGACGGGCTGGACGAGGAGGAAACGCGCGCGGTTCTCCGCCGGCTCGGCTCGCAGGCGGGGCGCCCGTATTCGCCTTACCGCCAGGACGCGGACCGCCTGGTCATCGAAACATGGCTGGCCGACCGCGGACGCCCCTACGCACGGGTCACGCCGGAGGTGGACCTGGACGGCAACCAGGCCCGGCTGCGGTTCACCGTCACGCCGGGACCCTACGTGCACATCGGCGAGATCCGGCTGTCCGCGGACGAAAAGATCAATACGCGGGGACTTCGCCGGGAGCTGACCGTGCGACCCGGCGACCTCATGAGGCGGCGCGAGCTCACGCGCAGCCGCCAGCGCCTCTACGACACGGGACTGTTCACCGACGTGCAGTTCCTTCCCGAGCCGGTGGACTCCGTTCCGGGACAGGTTCACCTCGTTTTCCAGCTCCGCCATCGGCGGACGCACTGGTTCGGGGCGGGTGTCGGCTACTCCAGCGAAAACCTGGTCCGGTTGTCCGGCGAGTGGGGGAGCCGCAGCGTCTTCTCCACCGGGCGGCGACTCACCCTGTCCGCGCACACGGCCCGCGACTTCCTCGGCCGCCGGCCGTTCTTCGGGCTCCGGGAACACGGCGAAGAGGCCACGCTGTACGAGCCATGGCTTTTCGGAACGCGGATCCGCGGGCAGCTGTCCGGCTTCTACCGCTACGACAACGTGCGCAACGAGAACATCGAACAGACGACCTACGGGTCCACCGCCCAGTTCACCAGGGAGATCCGCAAGCGCGCCCGCGAGGTGTCGCTCCTGTTCGAGGCCCGCTGGGTCCGGAACATGGTCGAGCCCTCGGTGCGCGACTCCGCCTGCGCCCGTGACCCGATTCTCTGCCGCGAGCGGTACCGGACCCGGCTCGCCTCGCTCCGCTACCTGCACGACCAGCGCGACGACTTCCTGAACCCGACCCGGGGCCTTCGTCACGATGTCCTGTTCCAGGTGGCCGGCGGTCCGTTCGGCGGCGACAACAATTTCGAGAAGGGACTGCTCAATTCCAGCCTGCACACCCGGATCGGGCGCCGTTCCACGCTGTCCACCCGGATCCGGGTGGGGGCGATCAACCCCCCGGGCGAGGTGCAGGACGTTGCGGTGGTCAACAGCGTCGACGCGGTGCCGTTCGAAGACCGCTTCTTCACCGGTGGCGCCTCCAGCGTGCGCGGATACCAGGACAACACGCTGAACGGCCTCGTGAACGGCAAGGATCCCACCGGGGGCGGGCTGGCCATGTTCGTGATGAACGCGGAACTCAAGTTCCAGCTCGCCGGGCCCCTCGGCGCGGCGATCTTCGTCGACTCCGGCAATGTCTGGCGCGACTTCGACCGCGTGCGTCCCCGGCACTTCCTGCCGACGTTCGACCGGGACGAAACGGAAACGGAAACGCTCCGCACGTCGGTGGGGGGCGGTCTCCGGTTCAACACTCCGGTCGGGCCGGTGCGGCTCGAGGGGGCCTACCGGCTGTCCCCCCGGGCGGGGGACCGCCCGCGCGACCTTCACCTGGCGCTGGGGAACACGTTTTGAAGCGCGTCTTTCACTTCACCCGCCGCGTCTTCGTGGCGTCATTCTCGGGCGTGCTGATCCTCATCGCCTCGATCGTGGTCTTCTGGCTGCTCGGGGGAAACCTGGTGGCCGACCGGCTGTCCCGGGAGGTCAACCGCAGCCTGTTCACCGACAGGACCACGCGCCTTTCGGTGGGGCGGGTGACCGGGTCGGTGCTGACCGGCGTCACGTTCGAGAACGTCCGGCTGGAACGCCGGTTCCAGGGGGACCTCGTCTCGTTCGTCGAGGCCCGGCGTGTCGAGGCGACGTACGATCCGTGGGAGCTCCTGAGGGGGCGCGCGGAACTGCACTCCGTGCACATCGTGAGCCCGCTCATCGAGATCGCGCAGGACTCCACCGGGCGCTGGGTCCTGCCGGTCGGCAACGCCCCGGGCGACAGGGGCCGGGCCCGCATCAAGCGGGTGAAGTTCGACGACGTCCAGGTGACGAACGCCCGGCTGCGGCTGAACGGCATCCGCCGCGGCTGGGAGGCGGATGAGCTGGCCGCGCAGGCCTCGCTGGACGTGGAGGGGGATCGCGTCGCAGCGGTGCTCCGGACTGCGTCGTTCGTGATGCTGGACCCGGTCGGCCGCGTGGAGAGCCTGACCGGAAACGTGACCGTGGACGGCGCGCGGGTCGAGGCGAGGGGACTGGAACTGCGCTGGGAGGGGTCGCGCCTGACCGGGGATTTCAAGGTGGACCCGGCCGATTCGCTGAACGGTTTCACGGCGCGGGCGTTCTTCGAGGAGTTTCCGCTCGGCCGGCTGCGCGGTTTCGTGGAGGGACCGGCGGTTCCCGCGTCCGGCCTGGCCCGCGGCTCGGCGCGGGTGTCCGGCGGCCTCGGCCGGTTCGGATTCGAGGCCGACCTGTCCGGGCGTTACGCGGATCGTCGGGTGGACACGCTGTCGGTGGCCGGCTTTCGTGACGGTCCGGCGATCGACGTCAGCCGGCTGCGCCTCGTCATGCCCGAGTGCGACCTCGAATCGGGCTCCGGCCGGCTCGACCTGGCCGGGGGCGGACGGATCACCGCCGGGCTCGAGTTCCGGCATCTCCAGGTCGACTCGATTCCGCTCAAGGCCGTGCGCTGGATCGAAGGCGCCGCGCGGGGTCGCGTGGATCTCGAGCTGGCGTCGTTCCGGCGCGGTCGCGGCCCCATCCACGCCGACGTGCGGGTCGACCTCACCGGCCGCGAGGTGTTCGGCGTGGCCCTGGCCGGCGTGACGGGGCGCGTCCGCTACACGGCCGGCGCGGACGTGATCATCGAGGACGCGCTCCTCACGCTGCCGGACGGGGGGCTGATCAGCGGGGGCGGGCTCGTTCATCCGGGTGATGTCCTGGACATCGACTTCACCGCGGAAACCGGCGACTGGTCGCAGCTTCGCCCGGTCATCGCGATCCCGGGTCTTTCCGGCTCCGGCCGGGCGACCGGCCGGCTCATCGGCACCGGCGGCAGGCCGGAGCTCGACATCGGCGGAGAGTTCCGGGACGTGACCGGCTGGCAGATGCGCGCCGCGTCCGTGCACCTGGCCCGCATCACCGGGCCGTTCGTGAAGGACGCCGAGTTCGAGGGAACGGTGGAGGCGGATTCGCTGGCGAGCCTCGGCCGGATCATCGACCACGTGGAGATGGACTACCACTGGATCGAGCCGCGCCTCACGTTCAGCCGGCTCGATGCGGTGGACAACGACACGACGGTGGCCACGTCCGGACACGCGGACTTCGACGTGCCGCGCAACCGGATGACCGCCACGCTGTCCGGTGGAACGCTGTCCATCGGCGAGCTCACCTGGACGCCGCAGGGCCCGGTGGTCGTGGACGGGCGCGGCACCGACTACGATGTCCGGCCGCAGCGGTTCACGTCGCGGGCCGGCAGCACGATCGTCGAAGCCGGCTTCCGGAGCGCCGAGGGGCTCATGGACAGCCGCTTCACGGAGATGAACATCGACCTGGCGGTGATGGCGGGCAGCCGCAGGCCGCCGGAGTTCCACGGCGGCACGCTCACCGGCGACCTCCGCCTCGAGGGACTCATCATTCGTCCGGATCCGTCCGGACGGATGATGTTCACGAACTACCGCTGGGACCAGGCCGTCGTCGATTCCGCGCTGTTCGAGTTTGCCGCCCGCGACCGCCGGATGGTGCTCCGGGAGGGGTGGGCGGATGCCGGGGCGGGCCGGCTCCGGTTTCACGGGCGCGCCGATCTTCCGGATCACGCCTGGATCGTCTGGTCCGCCTGGCGCGATTCCCTGCCGATCGCCTGGGAGCGGACGGTGCTCGATTCCGTCGTCGTGAGCGGGAGCGGCGTCGACATTCCCCGCTGGGCCGCATGGAATCCCGACTTTCCTTCGATCGAAGGATCGGGGAGCGGCCGCGCCGTCCTGTCCGGTCCCGTCGGGGCTCCGCGGATCGGGTTCAACACCCGGTTCCGCGACCTCCGTCACGAGTCGTACCGGGCGGATTCCGTGGACGTGGCCGGGCGGTACGCCCCGGACCAGCTGGTCCTGGACCGCCTGGCGGTCTTCCGCGACGAGACGCGGATGCGGGTCAGCGGAGAGGCTCCGGTGGCCCTGTCGCTCTGGCCGTTCAAGTCGGAAGTCCGGAAGGATCAGCCGGTGCGGCTGCTCGTCGATCTGCCCCGCGCCGACCTCACGCTGCTGCCGCTCCTCGTTCCGGCGCTGGAGAAAACGGACGGGGAACTGTCCGGCCGGCTCCGGATCGACGGCACGCCCGAACGGTACACGGTGGCCGGGCAGCTGTCGCTCAAGGACGGCGGGATCCGCATCAGGGACCGCGAGGAGACCGTGGAGAACCTGGCCGCCGAGCTGGAATTCGACGGGACCACCGTGCGGCTCAACACGCTCACCGGGACGAGCGGCGCCACCGGGAAGATCACCGGGAGCGGCACGTTCGAGCTCGGCTCGACGCCGGACAAGGCGTACCGGATCGACATCGACGTGCAGGACTTCATCCTCCGGCACAGCGCCGAATACGCGGCCCGGCTCGGCGGCCACTTCGAGATCGTGCCGCTCAAGCTCTCCGACGGAACGGTGGCTCCGATGACGGTGGGGAACATCCTCGTTTCACGGGCGGAGATCGTCCGCGAGCTGGACCAGCCGCAGGCGGTGCCGGAGCCGGGCGACGTCTACTACTACTCGCTGACCATCGATGCGCCGCGCGGCATCTTCATCCTCAACGACGACGTGGACATGGAACTGGCGGGAACGCTGACCGCCCGCCGGACGCCGGACCGCTCCGAGCTCATCGGCGAGCTGGACATTCTGCGCGGCACGTACACGCTCCTGCTCAAGCGTTTCCGGATCACCGAGGGAAAGCTCACGTTCAACCGGCTCGACGTGATCGACCCGACGATCGACATCACCGCGGAAACGAACGACGCGGAGTACATCATCAGCGTCCACATTACTGGCGAGGCCAGCAACCCTGTGCTAAAGTTCGATGCACGGAAGCCGCGCGAGAACGAGAGCGCGGGATTGTCGGAAGAGGAAATTCTCAAGCGCCTCGTGCCGGGGGGCGTGCTGGCCGATCAGGGTTTCGGCGACAGTGCCGGACCGGGTACAGGCGGCCTCGGCGTGAATGTTTTGACGGGATCCGTCCAGCTTCTCCTTGCCGAAGTTCAACGGGATATCGCCCGGCGCATCGGTGTCGATGAAATCCGCATCGATTCCCCGGGAGCCGAAGACCAGGGCTCGTACGGAAAGGTCAGCGTGTCCAAGTGGGTGACGCCGGAAGTCAGCGTGCGCTACTCGCAGGGCCTTTCCGGCTACCAGGAGCAGGATCTGTCCGTCGAATACCGGCTGGGGCGCCTCCTCTTCCTGCGCGGCGAGATCATCCGCCGCCGGACCCTCGAAGAGGAGTACAACATTGACCTCCGGTTCTGGCACGAGTACTGACGCGCTTCTCGCCGCGCTGAATCCCATGCAGCGCTCGGCCGTGGAGCAGGTCCAGGGCCCCGTCCTGATCTTCGCCGGGGCGGGCAGCGGCAAGACGCGCGTCCTTACCCACCGGATCGTCCACCTCATCCAGAACCACGGCGTTGCCCCCCACGAGATCCTCGCGTTCACGTTCACCAACAAGGCCGCCGGGGAGATGAAGGAGCGGGTGGCGCACCTGCTCGGCCGGACCGCGCCGGGCATGTGGATCGGCACGTTCCACTCCACCTGCGTGCGCATCCTCCGCGCCCAGGGAAAGCACCGCGGCCTCGAGCCGGGCTTTTCCATCTACGACTCGGACGACCAGGAGGCGCTGATCAAGCGCGTGTTCCTCGAACTGAACCTCGGGGACCAGGAGCTCCGCCCCCGCGCCGTCCTGTCGAAGATCTCGGCGGTCAAGAACCGGATGATCACGCCGGAACGCTACGCGCAGGAGGCCGGCACGTTCTACGAGGAGATGGTGGCGAAGGTGTTCGCGGCGTACCAGAAGTCGCTCCGGCGGTCCAACGCGCTCGACTTCGACGATCTCATCTCGGAAACGGTCTGGCTGCTCGCGGAGAACGAGGCGGTGCGCGAGGGGTATGCCCGGCGCTTCCGGTTCGTGCACGTGGATGAATACCAGGACACGAACGGGTCGCAGTACGAACTGATCCGGCACCTGTCGTCCGTGCACAGAAACCTCTGCGTCGTCGGCGACGACGACCAGTCCATCTACGGCTGGCGCGGGGCGGACATCGAGAACATCCTTTCGTTCGAGAGGACGTTTCCGGACGCGTTCGTGGTGCGGCTGGAGCAGAACTACCGGTCCACGTCGAAGATCCTCGACGCGGCGAACGCCGTGGTCAGGAACAACACCGGGCGGAAGGAGAAGACGCTCTGGACGGACCGCGCGGGGGGCGACCCGATCCGGCTGACCATCGTGGCCGACGAGGAGGAGGAGGGGCAGCTCATCGTCCAGGGGCTGAACCGCGCCGTCAACCGGGAGGGGAAGGGGCTGCGGGATCTCGCCGTTCTCTACCGGACGAACGCGCAGTCGCGGGCCATTGAAAACGCGCTCCGGCGCGCGGCCATCCCCTACGAACTGATCGGCGGCACGCCGTTCTACGCGCGGCGGGAGATCAAGGACCTGCTCGCCTACCTGCGCCTGGCCGTGAACGACGTCGACGACATCGCGTTCCGCCGCGTCCTGAACGTGCCGAAGCGGGGGATCGGGAAGACGAGCCTCGACCGCATCGCCGCGTTCGCGTTCCGCGAGGGGCTGGCGCATCTTCCCGCCGCCCGGCGGATCGAGGAGGAGATCGACATCACCGCGGCGACGCGGAAGAAGATCCACGGGTTCGTCCGGATCATCGACGGCCTCCGGAACCAGCTGGGGAGCCCGGTCGGCGACGTTCTCATGGCGCTTGTCGAGGCGCTCGACTACGGCCGCTACCTCGCCGAGGACGACCCGGACACGGCGGCGGAGCGGAGCGAAAACGTGGAGGAACTGATCGTCGGCGCCCGGCAGTTCGCCGAGCGGGCGCCGGAGCCGACCGTGGCCGCGTTCCTCAACGAGGTGGCGCTCCTGACCGACGCCGACCGCGTGGACGAAACCGTGGAGAAGGTGCGCCTGATGACCGCGCACAACGCGAAGGGGCTGGAGTTCCGGACCGTGTTCATCGCCGGGATCGAGGAAGGGTTGCTGCCGCACGCCACGTCGATCATGGAAAAGAGCGGCGTGGAGGAGGAGCGGCGGCTGTTCTACGTGGCGCTGACCCGGGCCATGGAGCAGGTGTTCCTGTCGGCGGCGGTGAACCGCCGCCGGTTCGGAACGAGCCAGGGGCCGTCCGGGCTGTCGCGGTTTCTCGAGGAGATCCCGCGGCCGCTCATGGAGATCGAGGAAACCCCGACCGTCCATTATGGCCGCGGGTACGACGGAGGGATCCGCTACGAGGACGGCGGCGCGTACGGCGGAAGCGGTGGCCGCGGGTACGGCGGCGGCTATGGAAGCGGGGGAGGTCGCGGTTACGGCGGCGGCGCCGGCGGCTCCGGAAGTGGCCGGGGGTATGGTGGCGGCGGTTCCGGCGGAGGTCGCGGCTACGGCGCCGGCAACCGGCGCGGCCCGTCCGCGCGGAGCGGCGGCGGCGCGCCGCATCGGTCCGGCTCCGGCGGCGACCCGAAACCGGCCCCGGTGCCCACCGGACCGCGCCGGGTCCTCGGGCGGATTCTTCACCCCACGTTCGGCCGCGGCGAGGTCATGGGGCAGGAGGGGCAGGGTCCCGACGCGCGGCTGACCGTCCGCTTCGAAAGCGGCGTGGTCAAGAAGATCGTGGCCCGTTACGCCCAGTGGGAGGAATCGGATGTCGATTTCTAGATCCGACGTGGAAAGGATCGCCGGGCTGGCGCGCCTCGAACTGACCGAAGCGGAAATCGCGCGCCTCACCGGCGACCTCGGCGCCATGCTCGACTACGTGAAGAAGATCGAGGCATTGCCCGCAGCGGATGAGGAGCGGGACGAAGCACCCACCCCCTTCCGCGAGGATGTCGTCATCCCCTCTCTTCCCGTCGCGGAGGCGCTGCGCGCCTCCGCGGATCACGACGAAGCCTTCTTCCGCGTTCCCCCCGTGATCGACCGGGAGGACGCGTGAGCGGAGGAGTGGTCGAGACGGCCCGCAGGGTGGCCGCCCGGGAGATCTCCGCGGTCGAGGCCGTCGAAGCGTCCCTGGAAAAGATCGCCGAAGCCGACGACGGAATCAGGGCCTTCCTGTCCGTGCACTCCGACCGGGCCCGCGCTTCGGCGCGCCGTGTCGACGACGCCCTGGCCGGCGGCGGCACGGCCGGCCCGCTCGCCGGCGTGCCGGTCGCGCTGAAGGACAACATCTGCGTGAAGGACGCGGAGTGCACCTGCGCCTCGAAGATCCTCAAGGGGTATCGCCCGCCGTACGACGCCGCGGTCGTGGAACGGCTCGAGGCGGCCGGCGCCGTGATCGTCGGCAAGACGAACCTCGACGAGTTCGCCATGGGCTCGTCCACGGAAAACTCCGCGTTCCAGACGACACGGAACCCGCACGACACGACGCGGGTGGCCGGCGGCTCGTCCGGCGGATCGGCGGCCGCGGTGGCCGCCGGAATGGTGGCGGGGTCGCTCGGCTCCGACACCGGTGGATCGGTCCGCCAGCCGGGCGCTTTCTGCGGTGTGGTCGCGATGAAGCCCACGTACGGGCGGGTGTCGCGCTACGGCCTTGTGGCCTTCGCGTCGTCGCTGGACCAGATCGGCCCGTTCGGCCGGTCGGTCGAGGACGTCACCCGGCTCTACGAGGTGATCGCCGGGCCGGACCCGCGCGACTCCACCAGCCATCCGGAGGCGCCGGCGCCGGTCAACCTCGAAGCGCCGCTTCACGGCACGGTCATCGCGTTTCCCGAGGAGGTCCTGTCGCGCCCGGGGATCGCGCCGGAAGTGGCCCGGGTCACCCGGGAGGCCGCGGCGCGGTTCGAAAAGCTCGGCGCGCGGATCGAAACGGTCGACTTTCCCGATCTCGACGCGGCGATCGCCGCCTACTACCTGGTCTGCACCGCCGAGGCGTCGTCCAATCTCGCCCGCTATGACGGCGTGCGTTACGGCGCGCGGGAACCGGCGCGCGACCTGGCCGGCCTCTACGCGAAGACCCGCGACCACGGCTTCGGCACCGAAGTGAAGCGGCGGATCATGCTCGGCACGTTTGCCCTCAGCTCCGGCTACTACGACGCCTACTACGGCCGGGCGATGAAAGCCCGCGCGGCGCTCAAGCGCCGGTTCCGGGAGATCTTTCGGAAGGCGTCGCTGCTGCTCATCCCCACGACGCCCACGGAAGCGTTCAAGGTGGGGGAGAAGGCCGACGATCCGCTGGCGATGTACCTGGCCGACGTGTTCACGGTGTTCGCGAACCTGATCGGGGCCCCGGCGATTTCCGTGCCCGCCGGCAAAACGCCCGCCGGGTTGCCGCTCGGCATCCAGCTGATCGCCGACGATTTCAACGAGCCGGCCCTGCTCGCCGCCGCGCACCGGTTCGAGGTGGAGTCGTGACGGGGCGACCGATGGCGACGCGCAGCCGGACGCACGCAACGGACGCCCCTGGTTGCCGCGTGGGCTCCCTACCCCGGCGAAAGACGCCGGGCCGGGAGGTGCACCGTGGCTGAGTGGGAAGCCGTCATCGGCCTCGAAATCCACGCGCAGCTGAAGACGGACACGAAGATCTTCTGCGGCTGCTCCACCCGCTACGGCGCGCCGCCGAACAGCCAGGTCTGCCCGGTCTGCCTCGGGCATCCGGGCGTCCTGCCGGTCCTGAACCGGAAGGCAGTGGACCTCGGCCTCCGCACCGCGCTGGCCATCGAGGCCACCGTCAACCCGGTGTCGATCTTCGCGCGGAAGAACTACTTCTATCCCGACCTGCCGAAGGGGTACCAGGTGTCGCAGTACGACCGCCCACTCTGCGAAGGGGGCTCGCTCGGCGGCGTGCGGTTCAACCGGATCCACCTCGAGGAGGACGCCGGCAAGTCGATCCATCCGGAAGCGGGCGGGGAGGCGGTCACCCGGCTCGACCTGAACCGCTGCGGCACGCCGCTCATGGAGATCGTCACCGAACCGGACATCCGCTCGCCGGGCGAGGCGCACGCGTTCCTGACGAAGCTCAAGCAGCTGCTGCTCCACATCGACGTCAACGACGGCAACATGGAGGAGGGGAGCCTCCGCTGCGACGGGAACATCTCCGTGCGGCCGAAGGGGCAGGAGGCGCTGGGCACGAAGGTGGAGATCAAGAATCTCAATTCGTTCCGCAACGTGGAGAAGGCGCTGGAGTACGAGATCGCCCGGCAGATCGAGGTTATCGAGGGCGGCGGCACGGTGATCCAGGAAACGCGCCTCTGGGACGCGGACCGTTCGGTGACCCGGTCGATGCGCGGCAAGGAGGAGGCGCACGACTACCGCTATTTCCCCGAGCCCGACCTGAAGCCGCTCGTGATCGGCGCCGACTGGATCGAGGCGGTCCGCGCCACGATGCCGGAACTGCCCGCGGCGCTCGAGGCCCGGCTCGTGGCCGAGTACGGCCTTCCCGCGTACGACGCCGGCGTGCTGGCATCCACGCGGGCGCTCGCGGCGTACTATGAAGAGGCGGCCCGTGTCGCCGGCGACGGCAAGCTGACGTCGAACTGGGTGATGACCGAGATCCTGCGTCTCCTCAAGGAAGGGGACGGCGATCCGGCGCATCTCCCGGTGTCGGCCGCGCATCTCGGCGGCATGGTCCGGTTGATCGCCGCCGGGACCATCTCCGGAAACATCGGCAAGACGGTCTTCGAGGAGATGGCGGCCACCGGAAAGAGCCCGGACGCGATCATCCGGGAGAAGGGGCTGGAGTCGATCGGCGGGGATCATCTGGACGCGATCGTCCGGGAAGTGCTGGAAAAGAATCCCGGACCGGCCGATGAGTATCGTAACGGAAAGGAAGCGTCCCTGCAGTTCCTCGTGGGGCAGGGCATGAAGATATCGCGCGGTCGCGCCGAGCCGAAATCCCTCCGGGACAAGCTCGTGGCCGCGCTCAAGGGCTCTTGAACGGAAGGGTGACGACATGAAGGTTCTGGTGGTGGGGGCCGGCGGGCGCGAGCACGCCCTGGCCTGGGCGCTGAAGCGGAGTCCGAAGGTCACCGGGGTGTACATCGCCCCGGGCAATCCGGGGACGGCATCGGTGGGCACGAACCTGCCGGAGGTCCGCTCCAACGACGCGGAGGCGCTGCTCAAGGCGGCGCGCGATCACGGAATCGACCTGACGGTGGTCGGCCCCGAGAGCCCGCTCGCCGACGGTCTCGCCGACCGGTTCCGCGAGGCGGGATTCGCGATCTTCGGGCCGTCGAAAAGCGCGGCGCGGCTGGAGGGCAGCAAGGGGTTCTCCAAGGAGTTCATGGCCCGTCACGGGATTCCCACGGCGTCGTTCGACATCGTGGATTCCGCGGACGCGGCGCATCGCATCGTGGACAGGACGGCCCCGCCGCTGGTCCTCAAGGCCGACGGCCTGGCGTCCGGCAAGGGGGTCACCGTGGCCATGACCCGCGCCGAAGCGCACGAAGCCGTGGAGCGGGCGATGAACGAAAAGGCGTTCGGCGAAGCCGGCAGCCGCATGGTCATCGAGGAGTACCTTCCCGGCGAAGAGGCGAGCCTGTTCGTCGTGTCCGACGGCCGGAA
Source organism: uncultured bacterium (assembly GCA_964596775.1). Taxonomy (GTDB): domain Bacteria; phylum Eisenbacteria; class RBG-16-71-46; order JABDJR01; family JAWXBZ01; genus CAZQVN01. The sequence goes on along the minus strand of CAZQVN010000007.1, from coordinate 6,042 downwards.
CCACGTGCCGTTCATCGCGGCGCAGGATCACAAGCGGGCGTTCGACAACGACCGCGGCCCGAACACCGGCGGCATGGGCGCCTACGCGCCGGCGAGTCTCATCTCGAAGAAGCTCCTGTCGGAAATCAACGAGCGGATCGTGACGCCGGCCCTGAACGGGATGATCGCGGAGGGCAATCCGTACGTGGGGCTGCTGTTCGTCGGCCTGATGATCAGCCCGTCCGGCCCGCAGGTCGTGGAGTTCAACTGCCGTTTCGGCGACCCGGAAGCGCAGGCGCTCCTGCCGCTTCTCGACACCGACCTCTTCGACCTGCTCCACAGCGCGGCCACCGGCACGCTGCCCGCGGCGCCGCTCGCCTGGAAATCGGGGAGCGCGGTCACGATCGTCCTGGCGTCGGGAGGTTACCCCGGGCCGTACGAAACCGGATTCGACATCACCGGAGTGGAAGAGGCCGAAAAGGCGGGCGCCGTGGTGTTCCACGCCGGCACCGGAATCAGCGACGGGCGCCTGGTCACCGCCGGCGGCCGGGTTCTCAATGTGACGATGATCGCGCCCACGCTCGGCGAGGCGATCGAGAAAGCCTACAGCGCCGCGGCGAAGATCAAGTTCCGCGGAATGCAGTACCGGAAGGACATCGGGCACCGGGCGATCCGCGGAGGGCAGTGAGGGAGGACCGGGTCCGGACCGCCAGAAGCACGTGATCCGACAGGCGCGACTATCCACACCACCCCCATCCACGCTATCATCTCCCGCGTGACCAGCCCCCGACTCGTCGACACCGACACACCCGATCCCGCTCTCATCGCCGAAATCGGCGCGATCCTCCGAAACGGGGGCGTCATCGCGCACCCGTCCGACACGGTCTACGGACTCGCCGCCGCCGCCCATCACCCGGACGCGATCCGCAGACTCGCGGCCATCAAGGGGCGCACCCCCGACCGTCCGTTCCTCTGCCTCATCGACGAACCGGGCCGGATCGAACGCCTCGTCCACTCGGTCCAGAGATACGCAATCGAATACATGTCAACGCTTTGGCCCGGTCCTCTCACGTTGATATTCAACGCCAGGCCCGATGCGCCCGGCCGGGCCATGGACGGGTCCATCGCGCTGCGCTGCCCCGATCAGGCGCTGACGAAGGCCCTGGTCCGGGAGACGGCCGGTCTCCTGGCGTCCACGAGCGCCAACCGGACGATGGAAGCTCCGGCCAGGACCGGGGGAGAGGCCATCGCGCTGTTCGGAACGGGGGAGAATGGACTGGCGGCGGTCCTGGACAGCACGACGCCGCTCGCCGCAAGCCCGGTGTCCACGATGGTCGACTGCCGCGGCGAACGCCCGATACTGATCCGGCCGGGGGCGGTCAGCGTGGAAAAGCTCGGTTTCCTTGACCCGCCCTCCCGCAACTCCTAGAATCGACACGTGAAAGACGGCCTCTTCCAGATCACCTGTGTCTGCACCGGAAACATCTGCCGGAGCCCCATCGCCGAGGGGATCCTGCGATCCCTGCTGTCTCCCCGCGCCGCGGAGTTCGCCACCGTATCGTCCGCGGGGATCGCCGCGCCGGTCGGACAGCCGGCGTCACCGCATTCCGTCACCGCCTGCCGCGAAAAGGGGATCGACATCTCCGGGCACCGGGCCTCCATGCTGACCGCGGAGCGGGTGGAAACGTCCGACCTGATCCTGGTGATGGAGGAGCACCATCGCCTCGCGATCCTCCGTCACGATCCGGGCGCCCGCGACCGGACGTTTCTATTTTCCGAATACGCTCAGGGCGAGCGCGAAGGCGTCATGGATCCGATCGGCCAGGATCTCGACGTGTACCGCTCGACGTTCGCCGAACTGCACGATTACATCACCAGGATGATGCCGAAGGTGGAATCCGCCATCGCCGCCCTGGGCAAGAACGCCTGATCACACTTTCCTGGAGGGACGCATGGCACAGGGACCGGCGAAGTTCAAACCCGGGGCGAAAGTGTGGATGGACGGCACACTCGTCGACTGGGACAAGGCGCAGATCCACGTCGTGTCGCACGTCGTCCAGTACGGGTCGGGAGTGTTCGAGGGGATCCGCGTGTACGGCCTCAAGGACGGACCGCACGCGTTCCGTTTGAAGGAGCACATGGAGCGCCTGCTCGGCTCGGCGAAGATCTGCCGGATGGACCCGTCGTACTCGCTCGAGGATCTCCTCAAGGCCTGCCACGACGTCACTGCGGCCTCCGGCCTCGACGCCTGCTATCTGCGGCCGCTCGTTTACCGCGCATACGGCAACGTCGGCGTGAACCCGATCGGCTGCCCGATCTCCGTGGCCATCGCGTCGTGGACGTGGGGCGCCTATCTCGGCGATGAAGGACTTTCCAACGGCATCGACGTGAAGGTGTCCACCTGGATGCGCCTCGCCCAGAACACCATCCCCTCGATGGCCAAGTCGACCGCCAACTACCTGAACGCCCAGCTCATCAAGGCCGAGGCCGTCTCCGAAGGGTACGCAGAGGGGATCGCGCTGAACACGAACGGAACGGTCAGCGAGGGGAGCGGCGAAAACATCTTCCTGGTGATGAAGGGAGAGCTGGTGACGCCGCCGTTTTCGTCGTCGATCCTTTCCGGCATTACCCGGAACACGGTGATGACGCTGGCCGAGGATCTCGGGCTCACGGTGCGCGAATCGCCGGTGCCGCGCGAGATGCTCTACCTGGCCGACGAAATCTTCTTCTGCGGCACGGCGGCGGAGATCACGCCGATCCGGACCGTGGACCGCATCACGATCGGCGCCGGAAAGCGCGGTCCGGTCACAAAGAGTCTTCAAGACGCCTTTTTCGCGATCGTCCGCGGCGAGGTGCCCGACCGGCACCGCTGGCTGACCCCGATGCGGGTCGGCTCGGCTGCGGGCACGCCCTCAGGAGCCTGATACCCGGATGGACTGGAATACGCCCCGCCTCAAGGAAACGGATCCCGAAATCGCCGCGGTGCTGGCCGCGGAACGCGGACGCCAGCAGGACACGCTGGAGCTGATCGCCTCGGAAAACTTCACGAGCACGGCGGTGCTCGAGGCGCTCGGGTCCGTGCTCACGAACAAGTACGCGGAAGGCTATCCCGGCAAGCGCTACTACGGCGGCTGCGAGCATGTGGACACGGCGGAAACGCTGGCCATCGAGCGGGCGAAGAGCCTGTTCGGCGCCGAGCACGCGAACGTGCAGCCGCACTCCGGCTCCACCGCCAACATGACCGCGTTCTTCTCGCTCCTGAACCCGGGGGACACGATCCTCGGCATGAGCCTGGCCCACGGGGGTCACCTGACGCACGGACACCCCGTCAATTTCAGCGGCCGGTTCTTCAACGTGGTGCAGTACGGCCTCGATGAGGTCACCGGGCGGATCGACTACGATCACGTCCGGTCCATGGCCAGGGAGCACAAGCCGAAGGTGCTGCTGGCGGGGTGGAGCGCGTATCCCCGTCATCTCGATTTCGCGGCCTTCCGGGAAATCGCCGATGAAGTGGGGGCGCACTTCTTCGTCGACATGGCCCACTTCGCCGGCCTCGTGGCCGGGGGCGTTCATCCCTCCCCGGTTCCGTACGCCGACGTCGTCACCTCCACTGCCCACAAGACCCTCCGCGGCCCGCGTTCCGGATTCATTCTTTCGAAGGCTGCGCACGCCCAGGCCATCGACAAGACGAACTTTCCCGGGATGCAGGGCGGCCCGCTGATGCACGCCATCGCCGCGAAGGCCGTCTGCTTCCTCGAAGCGGCAAAGCCGGAATTCAAGGCGTATCAGAAAAACGTCGTGGACAACGCGCAGGCGCTGGCCGAGGTGCTCCTGTCCCGCGGTTACGATCTCGTGACCGGCGGCACCGACGTGCACCTGATCCTCATCGATCTCCGGAAGCAGGAACTCACGGGGAAGAAGGCGGAAGCGTGGCTGGAGCATGCCGGAATGACCGTGAACAAGAACGCGGTGCCGAACGATCCCCAGAAACCGTTCGTCACGTCGGGGATCCGCGTCGGCACGCCGGCGGCCACGAGTCGCGGGCTCGGTGCGGAGGAATTCCGCCGGGTCGGTGAGTGGATGGCCGACGTCCTCGACGCCCAGGGGTCCGAGGACGTGCAGACGAAGACCCGCGCGAAGGTCCTCGAACTCTGCCGGGCGTTTCCGCTCTACGCCTGAATCGGTTGATTCCGTTCCTGATCGTCCTGACCGGGCTGGCCTGGCTCGGATTCTTTCCGCCGGCCCGGGTCGAAACGTTCCATCCGCTGAACGCGATCGCCGCGGCCGTGGCCCTTGTCGTCTACGGCTGGGGGCCGGGATACGCCCTGCTCCGGCTTCTCCCCGGCGACGAGGGTCGTGATTCCCGGCTTCACCGCCGGTTCGCCGCGCCGTTCGCGTTCGGGATGGTCGTGGCCACGACGGTCACGATCGTCACGGCGCTCGCCGGGCTGTCGTTTGCCGCCGCGGTCCGGGCGCCGGTGGTGCTGGCGGCGGCGCTCCTGCTCGTGCCGCGACGGGAGTCCGCGGCGAAGGCCGGCCGAACGGGGAGCGATGCGCCCGGGCAGCATTCCGCCGCGGCCCCCTCCCGCCAGGATGCCGAAGGACGGGGCACGCTGCTCCTCGCATCGCTGGGAATGGTTCTGGTTGCCGCGCTCTATCTCGTCAACCCGTGGCTCCGCTGGCGCGCCGACGGGCGGTTCCACATCGGCGTCGTCGGCGAGATCCTCCGCGGCGGACTGCCGCCGAACGATCCTTTCTTCTCCGGCCTCGATCTCCAGTACATGTGGTTCTACCACGCCGGCATGGCCGCGCTGCGCTCCCTGTCCGGGGCCGCCACGCCCACGCTCATGGCCCTCGTGAACATCGCCACGATCGGCGCGTTCGCCGTCCTTCTCGTCCGCCTGTCGCGGGGTTTCGGCCGGAACCGCGGGGAGGCGATCGCCGCGGCCGTTCTCGTGATCTTCGCCATGGGCGGTCTCGGATGGATCTACCTGCCGGTGAAGATGGCGGCGGCGTTCACCGGCGAGGTGCGCGGGTTCGACGAGATCCGGGGCATCTTCAATCTCTGGCCGCCGATGATCGCCCGCTCGCTCGCGTTCTTCGCGCTGTCGATGGACCAGCCGTTTCTCCTCCGCAAGTTTCTCGTCGGCACGGCCATGTCGCTGGCGCTGCCGGTTCTCGTTCTTCATCTCGAAATGTCGCGGAGGATCCTGTTCGGCGGGGGATGGGGGACGCTTCTCGTCGCGACGATCGCCGCGGGGGGCGCGGTGGTCCTGCATCCGATGATGGGGATCCCGGCGGTGGCGGTCGTCTGCGGCGCGGCCGTGTGCCTCGCGCTGTGGGATCGCATGGCGCCGTTTCCGGAGCGGGTGTCCACGGGCGCCCTGCTCCGGGTGATCGCCGCCGGAGCCGGCGGCGCCCTCCTGTCGCTGCCCTACCTGCTTCTCGTGACGCACGGCAAGGAAGGGGCGTCCGGCTTTCCGGTCGGCTTCCTGCCGATCAAGCTGGTGGCGCTCGCAGCCGGTTCGATCGGCGTGGCGATCCCGGCGGCGATCTGGATCCGCTCGGTCTTCCGGGCGGGGCGCGTGTCCCGCGACGATGCGTGGGCGCTTCTGTGGGCCTTCCTCATGACCGGCTTCGCGGCGTTCGTGCGCTTTCCGCTCGAGGCCGACAACATCGACAAGCCGGCGCTCCTCGTGCACCTTCCGCTGGCGCTTCTCGGCGGCTGGGCGGTGGCGCGGGGGCTCGCCGGAGCGTGGCGGCGCCGGGTCCTCCTCTACCTGGTGATGCTGCTCGTTCCGGCGAACCTGGTGATCCTCACCGGCTACGCGCTCGAAGGTGATCCCCGCACGTACCGTCCTCACGAAAAGGAGGCGTTCCGCTTCATCAACCGTACCGCGGAACCTGAGGCGCTCGTCTTCGACAGCCAGGACCGGGACCGCCCGGCCGTGGAGATCCAGCGCCGCCAGTACTGGAGCCACGAGCAGTTCGCCACGACGCACGAGTACCCGGTGGCGGAGATGAACGCCCGCCGCGCCCTGCGCGACGCGCTCTACTCGGAAG
>CAZQVN010000006.1:78810-130842 GCA_964596775.1 uncultured bacterium | reverse complement strand
GCCGAACCCGCTGCGCGCCGGGGGAACGCTGTCGATCCGATTCCACCGCGCGGCGTCCGACGGATCGACCCATCTCAGGATCATCGATTCCGCGGGCCGCCTGGTCCGGAGCCTTCGCGTCGACCCGGAAGCCGCCGAAGGCCAGGTGACCTGGGACGGCCGCAACGAAGACGGGCGCTCCGTGGCGTCGGGCTTCTACTTCGCGGCGCTCGGCGCCGGAGCCGACCGGTCCGTCGTCCGCCTCGCCGTTCTGCGCTGATCGGCCCGGTCCCGGAGGGGGCCGGTCGGTCGATCGTTTCGCCGTTCCCGCCGATCGGTCCGCTCCCGGCGCGGCCCGCTACTCCTCGATCCTCTTCAGCCACGGCGGCGCGTCCAGCGCCCGGTAGCGGGAACTCCGTTCCACCGTCGAGCGATCCCCGAAGCCGGCCACGTCGGCGAGAATGCCGACGACGACCTTCGGCACGCCGAGCACGCCGTTCCGCCGCGTGCCGGTCTGGAACTCGCCGGACAGCCACCCCTCCGCTTCGCCGAGCTTGTTGATGTCGATCGGCGAAAGCCGGGCCGTCACCGTCACGTAGTACTTCTTTCCCGGATCGAGAACGTCGATCCGGTTCACGGGCACCCGGATCTGGCGGCAGATCAGCGCCGCCACGTCGGCGCGCCGTCCGGTTTCCACCACGCCTCCGCCGGGCGGCACGATACGGTAGAGATTCCTCAGGTGGTCGTAGTCGAGCCGGTATCCGTACGTGCGCGACGACACGAGGCCGTCGAACCAGCCCGACCGGTCCCGCCAGAGTTCCACCGTATAGGCCAGCGCCGCCGGGGGGGAGTTCTTCGGGCCGAGCTCGTCGGCTTCCGGCAGCGGATCGTTGAGCGTGAAGTCGATCGTGACGAAACCGGAATCCGCGGCGACGCCGTCGATGGCCACGCGGAACTCCTCGCCCCGCGCGGCGGGCGCGGCAAGAAGCAGAAGCAGCAGCAGAACCGCGCCGGTGACGAGGTCGCCCCGGCGGGGGGACAGCGCGGCGGGAGCGGCGCGACGCGGGAATCGCATGAGGGCGATGCGTCCGTCAGAACGACGCCTGGGTCCTGAGCGTCACGAAGAGGGGTGATGAAGCCTCGCGGGCGTCCTTGCCGAAGAAGATGCGCAGCCGTTCGTCGCGCGTCTGCATGCCCATCCCCACGTCCACCGGCAGCTTCGGCCCGTTCGGGGCGTCCGCGTGATACCAGGCCCGCCCCGCGTCGGTGAAGACGAGGCCCTGGAAGGAGCGGAACAGGTCGACGGCGTACTCCACGTTGAGCAGCAGCAGGCGGTCGCCGCGGAACGCCTTGTACGGATGCGCCCGCAGCGTGCTGATCCCTCCGGCGTAGAACTCCTTCTGCACCGGCAGGCGTCCGTGCACTTCCTTGCCGGCCAGGACGCGAGCCGACAGGAACTGCTCCGGCGTCAGCTTCCAGTACCCGCGCGCGTCGAGGCGGGTCACGCCGTAGTCGAAATCGCCTCCGAGGCTCCGCCCCGATGTTTCGTAGGAGAGGCGCACCCAGTCCCGGTTGACCCGCCTGAGTTCGTGGATGAACGGCACTCCGTCGTCCGGGTCCTTCGGTCGCGAGTCGTGCGACGCCGTCACGGTGAAGGAGCGGAGCGTGCCCTCGTCCGCCGCGGGGTTCGGGCGAAAGCGCGAACCGTCGAACACCGACCAGTTCGCTTCCGGGGCCAGGCTCCTGTTTTCCTCGGCGCGGTAGCGCCCCGCCAGCATGTACTTGTCGGTGACGTCGATCTCGGTCGACACGAAACCGCCGTCCCCTTCGAAGTATTCGCGGTAGTCCTGCTTGAACAGGAGGGCGGCGAGCGTGTTTTCGCTGGCGCCGACGATCTCGTCGTCGAATTCGAAGGAGCGGGTGAGCCGGTACACGCCGCCCCCCACGCGCACGCGGTCCCGCGCGAACAGCGGCTGCTCGAAGCTCAGGCTGTACAGCCAGCGCTTTCGCGACGTGGCGTAACCCGTCTCCGCGCGAAAGCGGGGGAGGGAGTGGCGCGGGTCCTCGTGACGGTACACGAGCCCGAAACGGGCGCCGTCGACGCGCTGGTAGGAGGTGGTCAGGCTGACCGAGTTCGGATTGTCACAGGCCCACTCGCCCCAGCGGGCGTCGTCCGGCTCTCCGGCGACCTTCTCGGGCCCCGGCTCAGCCGCGATCTCCGTGCCCTCTTCTCCCGCGACCTTGGTGAGGTCCGGCGCCCCGGCGGCTTCAACGCTCGCCGGCGTTTCCGCCGTGATCTCCGGCGCTCCGGCGGCGTCAACGCTCGCCGGCGTTTTTTCGGCCGCGGCCCGGGCGGTACCGGTTCCGGCCGCGACGGCCAGCGCCGCGAGCAGCAGGGTGGTCAGCAACGCCCGCGTGCGGGGGCGGGCAGAACGATTCCACGTGAACATCTCGGCTCCCTTTCTCGCGCCGCGTCCGATTCCGGCGGCCCGGGGTGACGGATTCTGGATCCCACCCGGAGTCCTTACAAGGTTCGTGCCGTCAAAACGATTCGCCGGCTCCACTCCCGCGCCCGGGGAAACCGCTGAATCACCGCGGGTTGCGGGAACCGGCCCCGGGAGCCGAACCCGGCCGACCCGCGCGGTGGGGCGCTCCGGCCACACCCGTCGTCGCGGTGGGGCGTCAGGTCGACTCATCGCGCTCCATCTCGTACTTCTTCATCTTGCGATAGAGGTTGGCCCGGTCGATCCCGAGGCGGCGGGCCGCTTCGGACATGTTGCCTCCCGCCGTTTCGATCGCCTCCCGGATGACCCGCCGTTCCGCGTTCTCCACGGCCGCGCGCAGGTCCTCGGCGTTGCCTTCCTCCGCGGTCGGGTTGCCGCCGTGCGCGCCGGGGGCGGGGTCGCCGCCCGGTCCGGGTTCCGCTGGGCCTCCGCCCGCCGCCGGCGGCCGGGAGGTCGCCGGGTCGTGCCCAGCCCGGACGCTCCGGGCGGAAAGCTCCGGCAGCATTTTCCGCAGCCGGCCGGCGTCGATCGTTCTCGACTCCGAGAGGATCAGGATCCGCTCGACGACGTTGCGCAGTTCGCGGACGTTCCCCGGCCAGTCGTACGCTTCGAGGAGATCCATGGATTCGGGCAGCAGTTCGATCCGCGCGTGCCCGGAGGCCGTGGCCAGCTTTTCGAGGAAGAATCGGACCAGCAGCGGAATGTCGGAACGCCGTTCCCGGAGCGGCTGGACGAGAATCGGAACGACGTTGAGCCGGAAATACAGGTCCTCGCGGAACCGCCCCGCCTCCATTTCCGCCCTGAGATCCTTGTTCGTGGCCGCCACGAGGCGCACGTCCACGGTGAGCGTCTTCTGGCCCCCGAGCCGTTCCACCTCTCCGCTTTCGATGGCGCGGAGCAGCTTGGCCTGGGCGTCGAGGCTCATGTCGCCGATTTCGTCGAGGAACAGCGTGCCGCGGTGCGCCAGCTCCATCTTCCCCTTGCGGGCCGCGGTGGCGCCGGTGAACGCGCCCTTTTCGTGCCCGAAGAGCTCGCTCTCCACGAGGTCGCGGGGGATGGCCGCGCTGTTGACCCGGACGAACGGGAAGTCGCGGCGGTCGCTCAGCTCGTGGATCTGCCGGGCCACGAGTTCCTTGCCGGTTCCGTTTTCACCGAGGATCAGGACCTTGCCCGGCGTCGGCGCCACCCGGGCCACCTGGGAGCGGAGCGACTTCATCGCCGGGCTTTCGCCGATCAGCGCGATGCCGGTGTTCGGATCCCCGCGCAGCTCGTCCCGCTCCTGCTTCAGGCGCGCCATGTCCAGGGCACGGTCGATCGTCACGATGAGACGCTTCGGCGTGACCGGCTTTTCCAGGAAGTCGAACGCCCCGAGCCGGGTGGCGCGGACCGCCATGTCGATGTTGCCGTGTCCGGACATCACCACGACGGACATCGTCCTTCCGAGATCGTTGCGGCTCTCGAGGAACGCGATGCCGTCGTCGCCGCCGAGCCAGACGTCGAGGAGAACGAGCGAGATCTCGCTTTCCGCCCGGTCGAGCAGGGCGGCGGCCTCCTGCGTGGAGGACGCCTCGAGCGTCTCGTATCCCTCGTCCTGGAGAAACGTGACGATCGACTGGCGGATCCTGGCCTCGTCGTCGACGACGAGGATCGTCCGGGTCGGTCCGGTCGGGTTCAAGACGCGCTCCCGCCTTCCCCGGCGCCGGCCACCGGCAGTTCGACCACGAAGCAGGCGCCTCCGCCTCGGGCCCGCTCCACGGAGATCGAACCTCCGTGCGCCGCCACGATCCGTTCGACGATCGCCAGTCCGAGTCCCGTTCCGTCCGCCTTCGTGGTCGTGTAGGGCTGGAACAGGCGCCCGACCTGGTCGGGAGGAATGCCCGGCCCCTCGTCCTCCACGTGGATGCGCACGGTCCGGGCTCGATCGCCGGCGCCCCGCGGGGCCGGAAGGTCCGCGCGGATTTCCCGTTTCCGGCCGGTCGCTCCGCTCACTCCGCCCGGACGGGTTTCGCCGGCCACCCTCACGGTCACGCGCCCCCCGTCGGGCATCGCTTCCACGGCGTTCTTGACCAGGTTCGTGAAGACCTGCCGGAACTGGAGGCGGTCGATGCGCACCCGGACCGGTTCGGACGGCTCCTCGAACACGACGGAGCAGCCCGGGTACTCGAAGAGGACGATCGACTTGCGGATGTATTCACTCAGGTCCGTGTCCTCGGGTTCCGGATCGGGCATCCGGGCAAACTCGGAGAAGCCCGCCGCAAGATTCTTGAGAGCCTCCACCTCCTCGAGAATGGAATGGATCGAGCCGCGGACCCTTTCGAGACGGACCGGATCGTCGGCCACGGTCTTTTCGATGCGGTGCAGGGCGAACGTGATCGGCTGGAGCGGATTCCGGATTTCGTGGGCGATGCGCCGCGCCGCGTCCTGCCAGGCCGCCGCCCGTTCCGCGCGCGCGAGGCGCGACTTCGATTCGTCGAGTTCCGCGGTCATCGTGTTGAACGAGGTCATCAGGGTTTTCATCTCCGGGCTCCCTTCCGGGGTCAGCCGCACATCGAGGTTGCCCCGGGCCACGCGGTCCATGCCGCCGGCCAGGAATTCCACGGGTCGCGAGAGGCTTCGGGACAGGCGGTCGGCGAGCAGAACGCTGACCAGCGCGGCGAGGACGACGAACAATCCCGACGCCACGTACACCCCGGCCTTGTTGATGCTCGCCCACGCGCGTGTCTGTTCATGGCGGCTCACCGCCGTGCTGAGATCCTCGAGTTTCGCATAGAACGAGGGGTCCAGATAGATCCCGACGACCAGAATCGGCGCGTCGATCGAATCTCCGGACACGCTCCGCGCGAAAGCCAGCTCGCCGTTTTCCCCGCGGAGGTACATCCCCTGATCCAGCGACCCTTCGCCCCACGGCGTCAGCGTCGACGGAGGCACGACCAGCGGATCCCGCGTGACGGTGCCGAGCGGCGGGCTCGACAGGCTCGCCCCCGGCGGAAGGAGGACGATGAAATCGAGGCTGAGCCGGTTGCCCACGAGTCCGCCGGGTGCGGCCGCCATCGGCGCTCCCGCGGCGAGTCCGTATCTCCACGTCGTGATTTCCGGGTATTCGCGGGCGAGCGCCCAGCGCTGCCTCAGGTCGTTCTGTATCCGGTGCAGCGTGTCCCGCGAGACGACGATGGCGTTTTCGAACGTCCGGCGGACCCGGGGATCCGCCCACCGGTCGATGGCCCACGTGAGCGACTGGGTCAGGACCAGGGTCAGGCCGATGGAGGGGATGAGGGTGAGGAGCAGAAACACCCCGAGCAGCCTCGAGCGCAGGGTCCAGCGCCGCGGGGAGATCATGGGCGGCCCCCGCTCAACGGGCCTGGTCGAGACCCAGCTGCCCGCACGCGGCGTAGATGTCGTCGCCGCGGCGCGTGCGCACCGTCACCGAGTTTCCCGCGGCCTGAAGGCAGGCCTGGAAGCGCGCGGTCTCCTCGGGAGCCGGCGTCTCGTAGTCGTGATGCGGCGACGGGTTGAAGGGGATCAGGTTGATCTTCGACGGAAGACTCGAGGCCAGCTTCACGAGCCGGCGGGCATCCGCGTCCGAATCGTTGACGCCGCGGAGCAGGACGTACTCCAGCGTGACCCGGCGCCCGATCGTTTCCGCGTGACGCCGCGCGGCGGCCAGCAGCACCTTGATCGGATACTTGCGGTTGATCGGCATCAGCGTGTCCCGGACTTCGTCGGTCGTGGCGTTGAGCGAAACGGCCAGGCCGACGGGAATCCTCTCTTCGGCGAGCCGGTCGATCATCGGAACGATGCCGCTCGTGGACACGGTGATCCGTCGCGCGCCGATGTTCAGCCCCAGCGGTTCATTGAGGATCCGCACCGCCTGTACGAGATTGTCGTAGTTGTCGAGCGGTTCCCCCATGCCCATGGCCACGAGATTGAACCCCTGCGGCCGCTCCACGTACCGGCGCGACAGGCTGATGATCTGGCCGACGATCTCGCCCGGCGTCAGGTTTCTGAGGCGCCCCATCAACGCGGTGACGCAGAAGGAACACTGGAGCGCGCAGCCGACCTGGGTCGAAAAGCAGATCGTTTCCTTGCGCGGCAGGCGCAGGAACACGCTTTCGATGATCTTTCCGTCGGCCAGCCGGAACGAGCATTTCGTGGCCGAGCCGTCCCCGGCTCCGTGCGACTCGAGCGGAACCATCTCGTCCAGCGACCATTCCGAAGCCAGGCTTTCGCGGAGGCCCGTCGGCAGATCGGTCATTTCGTTGAAATCAAAAGAGTTGCGCTTGTAAATCCACTTGAAGATCTGGTCGGCCCTGTAGGCGGGAAGATTCCGGCGCGCCAGTTCTTCCCGGAGGCCGGGAAGGTCCATATCCAGGAGCGAGGGGCGCCGCGGGGCGTCGAGTACGGTCGTGTGCGTCATTGCGGAGGGATGGTATCACCTTACGGCGATGTGGTGGAAACAGTGATGCGGTGGATTCAGGGGCGCTCCGGAAACCGGTGAGTACCGTGGGCGGTGGATACAGTGATGCCCGCTGTGCCTGGATACCGGGATGCGGTGACGGGCCGCCGCTTGCACCGTCGTCCCGCAGGCCCCAGGTACGGTGCCCGCGGTGTCATCGGGCCCACGGACGGCAAGGGCTGAGGCCGGGAGTATCGGTCCCTCCATATAATGGATCTCGATCCGCACGCCGTTCGTCAAGGGCGATGCGCCCCCGCCTCCGGGCCAGCGGGCTGCGATTTCACTTGTGTTTATCAAAACATCAACATATCTTGTTTTCTTGATGGATACTCTTTCACAGCTCGCCGGCTGTTATCAGGCGCTCGCGGATCCGATTCGACTGCGCATCCTGGGACTCGTTCAGTCCGGGGCGCCGTCCGCAACGGACATCAACCGGTCGCTCGACATGAGCCAGCCCCGGGTGGCGCACCACATCAAGATCCTCGTTGCGGCCGGCCTTGTCCGGGCGGAAAGAGACGGTCGGTTCGTGAGGTATCGCCCTCCCGAGTCCGGCCGGCACAGGGACCTTTTCGATGTGGCAACGACCGCCCTGGCCGGAACCGAAGAACAGGAGACGCTGCGGGCCCCGGAGCGGGAGGCGACCCGCCCGGAGCCCGGGACGGCCCGATCCACCACTCGCAAGCCCGCGGCCCGGGAGGGCACGCTTCGTGAATCGGATGATCCGGAGCCCCGGGAAGAGATCGAGGACTTTCTTCTCTAGACGGACAGGAACGACTTCTCCAAAGCCAGGGGAGGGCTCATGACCGACGCTTCCAGGCGTCTGGCGGTGATCGACGTCGGTACGAATTCGGTCCGATTGTTCAGCGTGGCCTTTGAAAACGACGAAATCCGGGTCCTCGACGAATTCGGAGAGGTGACCCGGCTCGGCGCGGCTCTCTCCGAAACGGGAGCCATAGCCGCCGAGGATGCCGAGCGCACTCAGGAGGTCCTGCGGATCTGCCTGGAACGAGCCCGTAACTCGGGCGCGGACGAGGTGGACATCGCCGGAACCGAGGTGTTCCGTGCCGCCTCCAACGGCGCGGAAACGGCGGCCGCGTTTTCCCGCGCCCTCGATCACGAGGTGCGCATCCTCTCACCCGAGGATGAGGCCGAGGCGTCCTATCTCGGCGTCGTGGGATGGGGAGATGCCGGTGATCACGGCGTGTCCCTGATCCTGGACGTGGGCGGGGGGAGTACGGAGGTCGTCTTCGGCGAGGGCGTTGCCCTCCAGGCCGCCCGGAGCGTTCCGCTGGGCGCTCTGCGGATCACGGCGTCGTTCCTCGGGGCAGGCCCGCACGCCGAAACCGGGCTGGCAAAGGCCCGCGCTCACATCGATGCCGGCCTCAAGCCCGTCCTCTCCCTGAAAGGGAAGATTCCCGCCGGGGCCCGATGGATAGGGGTCGGTGGAACCGCGTGTGCCATCGGGGCCTGGGTTCACCATGTCGTTCCCTACGATCCGGCAGGCGTGCACGGCAGGCCCGTCACCCGGGAGGCCCTGAATGGGGTCATAAGGGAGTGGTCCTCCATGGATGTGGCCGAAATCATGAAGGGCGGGCAAATGAGCGAGGGGAGAGCGTCGGTGGTGCTGGGGGGAGCGCTCATCTTCGAGAGGATCCTCGAAGGATTCCGGATCGAGGCGTTCCAGGTTTCGGCCCACGGCCTCCGGCACGGACTCATCCTCCGAAGGCTCCTGCTGGGCTGATGCGGCAGCGGCACTCGTGGTGCCCCCGAAAACATTGGGATCTCTTCACTTGTGAAATTCTTCACAAGCAACGATTGTTTGCAGTTCTCGCCAGGGGTCCCTATACTGTTGACGGGGAGTGATCAACAACATCCGCAGCACCATTCCGTGAATCCGCTGATCAATCCCTGTTTCCCGGGGGGGAAACACCAATCTCCAGCACCATTGCGAGGCGAATCCTTCTGTATGGCCGGGGCGATCCCGGTCACCTGTCCGTTCGCGTTTGAAGGAGTCGACGATTATGCTGTTCAAGAGAGCCCCGAAACTCATCCTAGGCGTGACAGTACTCGTGTGGGCAATCGCGAGCCTCCTTCCCATCCCAGAGTCGGCGGCCGGTCCGAGTTCGGATCCGGTTGCTCAGCAGGCTCAGTCCGGCGGTGGTTCGACCACCGTCGAGCAAGGTCGCATAACACCAATCGTCCAGAGCAACTCTGTCGGTGACCCCGATGACTACGCCACAGGCGGCGACGGCATCCGGCAGCCGAAAGAGGAGGAACCGACGATCTGGTCCGCGATCGAACTGGCGCTGAGGTCCATCATCGATCTGGTGGGAGGCAGGAACTAAAATAGCGAACCTGGTCCGGACGCACACTCGACTTCCCGAGTGCGCGTTCGTCTTTGGTCTTTGGGGCGTTTGCAGGCCATGAAGGATCAAGCCAAAAAAAACCTGAGGAGCCGCCGGAATCAGCGCCCGATGGGTGAGACGTCGTCCCGCGATCAGGATGAAGTCTCCCGTCTGATGGATCTCGGCGATTTCTATTTCCGTTCCGAAAACTTCTCGGCGGCGCTCGAGTCGTACGGCCACGCTCGTTCTGCGCTGCCTCGCTACGGCCACGAGTATGAGAAGGGCCTGCTCGATATCAAGGCCGCCCGGTGCCACAAGTCCCGGGGGGAATTCCAGAAGGCCATCGAGTACCTCGACCAGGCCAAGGTCGACCTCCGCACCCGACGCGATTCCCTGCAGCTCGGCAAGCTCTACTCGCTCCGCGGGAACATTCTGCTCCAGATGGGCCGGTATGTCCGCGCCCAGCGTTACTGCGAGCTGGCCTACAAGCTGCTCCGGGGCACCGGCGAGAATGCCGCGCTCGGCGAAATCGAGCTCGCGCTCGGCGTCATTCTCGGGCGCCTCGGCGACAAGGAAAAGGCCGTCCAGTACTTCACCAGCGCCCTGTCCACGTTCCGCCGGGTCGACGACGAATCCGGGGTGGCCCGTTCGCTGAACAATCTCGGACTGATTCACAAGGACGCCTGCAACTGGCGCGAATCCATCCGTTGCCTGAACGGCGCCCTCGAACTTTCCGAAAAGCACGCCATCGCCACGCTGTCGGCGCTGATCCGGCAGAACCTGGGGATCGTGCACTTCAAGCTGGGCGACTGGGTGCTCGCCGAAGAGTTCCTCAACAGGAGCCGCCAGCTGAGTCGTGAACTCGGCATCACCAGCTGCTTCGTCCGCAACTGCCTGGCGCTCGGAAACCTCGAACGGCGGCGCCGCCGCTGGGATGCGGCGCTGGAACTGTACGAGGCCGCGCTGGAAAAGGCCGAGGAAAACGACTACTCCCGCGAGTCCGTCCTGGCCATGGAATTTCTCGGCGAACTCCATCTCGACCGGGAAGAGTACGACCTGTCCGCGGAGCACCTGACCCGTGCGCTGGCCCGGGCGGAGGAAATCGCCCCGCTCGGCGACCTCGTCAACGAAATCTGCCGGCGTCTCGGCGAAGTCCGGCTCGGGCAGGGGCGTGCCGAGGAAGCCCTGACCCTCGGGCAGCGGGCCCTGTCCTCCGCGTCCCGCATGGACGACCAGTACGAGCGAGCGATCACCTGCCGGCTCGTCGGACTTGCCTACGCGTCGCTCGGCCGGTCGCGCGAGGCGGAACAGTTCCTCGGCGAAGCCGTCGATTCGCTGACCCGGATCAGCGAATCGTTCGAGCTGGCGCTGACGGTCATGCGCATCGGCAAGCTCGAGGACCAGCCGCAGGATCGCGCCACGGACCTCCTGAAACAGGCCTTCGGGATCTTCCTGTCCCTCGATTCGCGCGGCTACGCCGCGATTGCCGCCTATGAAGTGGCCCGTCACCATTTCGACCACGACAACTTCGACGAGGCGATCATGTACCTCGATCGCTCGATGGGGCTGACGAACGAAGATGTGGAGCCCGGGCTGTGGACCCGCATTCTCAGGCTGCGCCGCGATGTGGAGGACGCCTACGCATCCCGCTGGGTCCGGGCGGGAGGAGGCATCGACTCCTTCCGCGAACTCGCCCGGCTGTTCCAGGGGAACAACGACGTCGCGACCGCGCTCGGCGAACTCGTCCGGCTCGGTGTGTCGCGCACCCAGAGTGATCGCGGGTTCCTTGCCTTCGGCGACTCGCCCGCCAGCCTCCGGATTTTCGGCGAGGCCGGGTTCGAAGAGGGGGAAGCCGAAGCGCTGCGAACGCGACTGGGACGAATCCTCAAGGACGCCATGCTCGAGAATCGCCCGGTCCTGGTCAGCAAGTTGTCCGCGGATCCGCGGTTCACCGGCGAGGATGTCGGAGCCCTCGAGCGGGTCCGGACTCTCGCTGTCCTGCCGCTCGCGCTTCCTTCCGGTGGTCCCGGCGTGTTCTATGTCGACCGGCTTCGGGGCAATGCGCTCGGTGCGTTCAACCAGGGCGAAATCAATCTGCTGACGCTCGTTTCCAACCTGGCCGCTCTCTCCGTGCTCGAATCGCAGCGGAAGGAGCTGCTCCAGGAAAACAGGACCCTGAAGAGCCAGCTGTGGAGTCCGCCGCACCCGGATATCATCACCAACAATCCGCGGATGATCGAGATCCTCCGCATGGTGGACAAGCTGGCCGACTGTCCCGCGAGCGTTCTGATCGAGGGGGAGACCGGCACCGGCAAGGGTCTCATCGCTCAGGCAATCCACAATCAGAGTTCGCGCGGGGAGCGGCCGTTCATCCAGGTCAACTGCGCGGCCCTTCCGGAACAGCTGCTGGAGAGCGAGCTCTTCGGTCACGTTCAGGGCGCCTTTACCGGGGCTGTGCGGGAAAAGACCGGCCTCTTCAAGGAAGCGGCCGGCGGAACCCTGTTCCTCGATGAAGTGGACAAGACGACGGAAACCCTGCAGGCGAAGCTCCTTCACGTCCTGGACAAGAAGGAGATACGGCCCGTCGGGTCCACGAAGTGGGAAACCGTGGATACGCGCGTTCTCTGCGCCACGAACGCCGACCTCAAGGACCGGATCCGTTCGGGGCGGTTCCTGGAAGATCTGTACTATCGGCTCAACGACTTCATTCTCAAGGTGCCGCCGCTGCGCGAACGCCGCGACGACATTCCGTTGCTGGTGGACTATTTCCTCAGGAAGTTCAGCGCCCAGTACGGCAAGGGAACGATAGAACTGCTTCCCGAGGCCCTCGATTCCCTGAAGGAACAGGACTGGCGCGGGAATGTGCGCGAACTGGAAAAGACCATCCGCCGGATTGTCGTCCTCGCCGAGGAGAACGAGCCCATCGGTCTCGATGCGGTTCCCCAGGATCGGAACACGACGGCGCCCCAGCCCAACGGAGGGCCACTGGCCAGCCTCAGGGACGAGGTGGCCCGCACCGAGCGCAGGGTGATCGGCGAAGCGCTGGCCAAGTCCTCATGGAACAAGTCCCAGGCGGCGCGCGATCTCAAGGTCAGCTATCCCTGCCTGCTCAAGAAGATCAAGGAACTGGGTCTCGAGCGACGCTCGAGCCGCTGATCCGCCCCCTCCCGCAGCTATAAAACTTTTTTACAGGCCCAAGCCTTTCGTTTGCAACGCTTTGTAAACATATTGCCCGTGCGGGTGGTAACCATGTTTCGTATTTGAAGCGTTCCTACCCACCGAACCGCTCGAGTCCCCCGTCCTTTTTATTATCGCTAATCATCTCTATCGCAACAAGTTGCGGCTCTCGAAATCCCTGGGTTTCCGGAATGAGCCTGCGTGGCACGGGTCATGCAAGGATCAGGCATCGGAGGGGGGACCTCCAAGCACCGCGGCCGATCGGGCCTGAGGATTCGGTGGATTCGCCTCGCAACGCCCCCAATGCCGAACTTCAGTGCCCGAGCGGCGGGTGCCTTCCCCTCTCGAAAGTTGTCCGGAGAGAAAGGGGTGTCCAGGATGAGTCGCGAAGCCGTTAGAACCTACGGTGACCAGTTCGACTACCTCGCCGACTGCTTTGAACTCATCCGGCTCCGCTGCGATGCCTACACGCTGCGAACCGAAGCCATGGAAACCGAACGTATGTCCCGCTACGCGGAACGTCACGGGCGGTCGGACCGCAGCCATATCCTCGAGATCTACTACGACCTGGACAAGTCCATCGGCCGCAAGGAAGAAGCGATCGCCTCGCGCAAGCGGGAAAGCGAGAAGGCCGGGACCCGTTTCCAGATCGACGCCTTTGCCCAGGCGCACGGCCTGTCCGAAGACGAGGTGAAGATTCTCCTCGTTCTCCTTTATAACGAGTCGGCCGGCAAGAACCAGACCCGCATGACCTGCGGCAACGATATTCTCAATCTCCTGCACGCCAGCTCCGTCGAGGCCCTCAAGGCATCGCGCTACCTGACGCCCGGTTCGGTCCTGATTTCCGAGGGACTGGTGCGCTGCGTTCAGGAGGAGGAAGGGAACAATTTCCTGCGCGCCAACTACGAGGTCGCCGAAAAGACGCTCCGCGGAATCCTCGGAGGCAGGTCGGTCGGATCCGACCATGCATCGCTGGCCGCCGAGGCCCTGCTGGAAGGCCCTTTCCGCATCATCGAGCCCCGATTCTCCCTGGACAAGGTCGTCCTGGACGCCGACGCCCGCGCGTCGATCGAGGACATCATCTGGCAGGTCCGGGACGGAAAGGTCCTGATGGACGACTGGGAACTTGGCCACCTCCTGGAAAAGGGGCGCGGTGTCGTGGCGCTGTTCTCGGGAATCCCGGGAACGGGCAAGACGATGACGGCGGAAGCCATGGCCGGAACGCTGGGCCGGAAGCTGCTCGTGGCCGACTACTCGCAGCTCGAAAGCAAGTGGATCGGTGAAACGGAAAAGAACATCGTCCAGGTTTTCCGGGCCGCTGCCGAAGCGGGCGCCGTGCTTCTGCTCGACGAATCCGACGCGATTCTCGCCGGACGGCTCGACGGTGGCCACTACAACGACCGCGCCTACAACCGGCAGGTCAGCCTTCTCCTCCAGGAACTGGAGAACTTCGAGGGGCTCTGCATCCTGACCACCAATCGGGAGACATCGCTCGACGAGGGACTGGCGCGACGCATCGCCAGCACGGTCGTGTTCGGGATTCCCGAGGCGTCCGACAGGGAAAGGATCTGGCGAGGACTGATCTCACGGCGTGTTCCGCTGGATGCCGACGTGGATATTCCCGTCCTGGCGGAACGCTTTGCGCTCGCCGGAGGACACATCAAGAACATCGTCGTTGCGGCTCTTCGCGCCGCCGCGCGGCGCGGCGGAGGAAAGCAGGCCCGCGTGACGATGGCCGACTTCGAGAGGGCCGCGGAACGCGAGCGGGCCGGTTTCAGAAAGAGCCGCTCGATCGGCTTCGGAAGATCCAGCGGATATTCCTTTTCCTAGGGAGCGAGGGTTCCGCCGTCCGGGAGACGGCGTTCAGAAAAAGGGAGGCACCACCTCCCATATAAAAGAGGATGCCGGCTTCTGGCTCACAGACCGTCCAATGGGGGATGTCCAGGCTGGTTCCAGAAGTTAACCGGCATCCTGTTCTTGAAAGGCTCGGACACCCGTCCGGGCCTTTCTCTTTTCCGGCCGGCTGTTGCGACACCGCGTCACCCGCGGAGCGCCGACGAAGTGGCGGCCAGGCTGTTTCTTCCTGTAATCCGTTGTAAATAAACATTTTGTGATGTTGGGGCACTCTGGTCTCATCCTTGCAGTTCATGGAGTCAGACCCGGAGGTGACCCATGAAGAGTCTCAAGAGTGTGCGCAGTGTCTGTTCCGTCCTGGCTCTCGCGTTTCTTCCCTTTCTGGCCGGTTGCGATGACTGCATCGATGACGACTGCTGTCATGACGGCTGGTACGGCGACCATATCGCCCCCGTCCGACCGGCCGGTGTGCGGTCGACGACCGGTGACGGTCGAGTAACCCTCACCTGGCTGGAAAGTCGCGACGAAGACGTGAGGGGTTATCGTGTCTATGTCAGCCGCCGCGCCGAAGGGCCGTACGACGAACTCGGCGACACGCGTCAGCCGAGATTCGTGGACTACGGCGCGCGGAACGGCCACACCTACTTCTATGCGGTGGCGGCCTACGACGGGTGCGGGAACGAGAGCGAACTCTCCTACGAGGACGTGTTCGACACGCCGCGTCCGGAGGGGCGCAACCTGACGCTCCGCAGCGCTTCGCACCGGCCCTGGGAGTCCGGGTACGACTTCTCGGAGTTCACGATCCAGGCTCCGGAGGATCCCGGAACGGATATCTACTTTCAGGGGAGCGGGCCGGATGGAGCGTGCATGCATGCCGTGTCGACCCGGACACGCATCCAGGACATGGGTTACATGCCCATGGTCGACCTCGACTGGGCCCCCGACGGGGGATGGTCGCCCGCCGGCCGGGTCGAACTGATCCCGGGTCACACCTACGCCGTGCTGACGGCGGATGGTTTCTACGCCAAGTTCCACGTCGCCTCCCTCTCCTCCGACAGGGCGGTGGTGGACTGGGCGGTCCAGCTGGATCGCGGCAACCGGGAACTGTCCGTGCAGCCGCCCGTGACCGCGGGGGAAACGCCCCGGGGCCCGACCGGCGGACGGATCCCGCCCCCTTCACGGACAAGTCCCGCACCGGGGGCGGTGGTTGCGACGGTCTCGAGCTGAAAAGGCCCTCCAGGCCGCGCTCCGCTCCTGGACCTCAAGCCACTTTAACGGTCGGAAAGCGGGAGAACGGGAGCCCTGCGCGGGTTTTGCCCAGGGCACGCGGAAACACATCCGGCGCTTCGGACCCGGCGTTCGACCGCCGCCGGCGGAGTGCGTTGCCGGCCGGATGTTTCCGGGTACGGCACCGGGCAACGCTCCTTGTTGACCTTGCCTTCGCGGGGCGGTTAAGCTTTCCCGGCGCAAATCGCCTTTCCGACACAACTTGAACCACCCCGACATCGGAGACTCGTTGACCCGACCCGCTCTCAGGATTCCCGCCGTTGTCTGGGTTCTCTGCCTTGCCTTGTCGACCTTCGCCCGGCCCGCCGCCGCAGGCTCCGCGGTGTGCCCGGCCCCCGACCGCACTCCGCGCCCCTGTCTCGTTCCGCCGGTGCCCCCGCGAAAGGCCCCGACACCGAACATCGGGGGTGCCGCCAATCTCGACGCGCAGTTCCGGCCGCAGCAGCGCCGGCTCCTCCAGCCCCTGTCCACGACGGGTGGTCCGGTTCGACTGCGCATCCTTGCCATCCGGGTGGACTTCGAAGACCAGGTGATGGACTCCACCGAGGCCTATTTCCAGCGCCTGCTGCTCTTCAAGTCGGAACATTACGCGCAGTCCTCCGGAGGCAGGCTCATTCTCGAGCCCACCCTGGCTCCGCGGGTGTACCGCATGCCGCAGACGATGGCCTATTACGGCGACGACGACAGCCTCGGTCTGCGCCAGGTGATCCTGGCCTACGACGCGGTGCAGGCCGCGGACGCGGATGTGGATTATGCCGACTTCGATCAGGTCGTCATGTTTCACGCCGGTCCGGGACAGGAATCGGACGTCAACGACGACTCCCGGGAACAGATCTGGTCCGTGTTCTTCCGGCAGGTGGATTTCGAGTTCTACCTTCCGTATTACGGCGCCGATCGAGGCATCCTCACGCAGGACCGCACCGCCGCCGGCGACACCCTGTTCGTTCCCTCCGTCGGGATGTTTCCGGAAACGGAAACGCAGGACGGTTTCGTCTTTTCCCCGGTGGGGGTCGTGTGCCACGAATTCGGCCATGCGCTCGGCCTGCCGGATCTCTACGACACGACCGCTCCGGACGGGTTCGACTTTGCCGAATCGCAGGGGGTCGGCTCGTGGGACCTGATGGGTTCGGGCACATGGAACGCCAACGGCTTCGTTCCGGCGGAGCTCTCCGCGTGGAGCAAGGTCTTCCTCGGCTGGATCGATCCGGTGGTGATCACCACCGACACGGACGTGTCGCTGGAAGCGATCGAACTGAACCGGACCACCGCCGTGGTCAAGATCCCGATCGGCGGAAACGAGTATTTCCTCATCGAGAACCGGCTCCAGGACGTGAACGGGGACGGCCGGTTCAACTTTGCCGAGAACGACAGCAGCGGTTGCTTCTACCAGCGCCGCGGAACGGATTCCACGCTCGTCTGCAATTTCGACTACTACGTGGACAGTTACGAAAACGCCGAGTGGGACTACTGGCTTCCCGGCGAAGGCAAGGGGTCCGGCCTGCTCATCTGGCACATCGACCAGTCCGTCATCGACCAGAATCTTTTCTACAACACCGTCAATGCCGAAGCCCTGCACAAGGGGATCGACCTCGAGGAGGCCGACGGCATCCAGGACATGGATTTCTTCGCCATCGACATCAACTCGTTCGGAAGCCCGCACGATGTCTGGCGCGCCGGCGGTGCCGACCGTTTTGCCCCGGATACGGAACCGAACACGGACGGTTACTACGGCGCGGCGTCCCACATCACGATCGACCAGATTTCGGCCCCGGGACCGGTGATGACGTTCCGGGTCCGGTTCGGCGACGGACACGACGAGTGGCCGGTCACGACGGCCTCGCCCATCGGCGCGCAGCATGTCGGGATCGCGGACATGGATCTCGATGCGGACAGGGAAGTGGTGGTCGTCGACAGTCTCGGAGCGATCCACGTCCTGAATCCGGACGGAAGTGCCGCCTGGACGGGAGCCGGTGGAAAGGTGTTCCGCGACCTCGGGGTTTCCGTGGCGTCCTCGCTGCTCGCCGACGTGGACGGTGATGAGCGGACGGATCTCCTGGTCCTGACCGATGCCGGCGACCTGTACGGATTCCGTGGCGCCGACGGAGCGCCGATGGGGCAGTCCGAAACCGGCTGGCTCCTCAAGTCCGAAAATCCGATGGCGGGCGTGGAGCTCTGGTCCTTCGACGCGAACCCCTCGGTGCCCGGTGTCGAGTTCGCGTTCGGCGGCAGCGCGGTGGACGGCCAGTCCCGCGTCTCCTTCCATTCCGTGTCCCTGGACGGCCGCCCCGTCCTTCGCGGCACCGCCTCACTCCACGGCGGAAACGGGCCGTTTGCGTCCGTCGTCGTGGATGTCGACGGCTCGGGCGGGCTCGCGATGGTGTCCAGCGTGCGGGGAGGAACCGCGGAAGCGCCCCGGGGCGCCGTTCAACTCGTCCTGCTCGATGCCGTTTCCGGCGGATCCTTGAGCGGCGGCGCGTATTCCAACGCCCCGCTTCCCGATACGCTTCTCTATTCCGCGCCGGTCGCGGCCGACCTGAACCGGAACGGACTCATGGACGTGGTGGTGACCGCTTCCGACGGCAACATCTATGCGCTGGAAATGTCCGTCGCGGGCGGCCGGCCCCGACTGGATCGGATGCCCGGCTGGCCGAAGCCGATCTTTGCATCCGGGCGCGATGCGGTCAGCCTGGCCGACGTGGACGGAAACGGCTACGTGGAAGTCCTGGCCATCGAAACGGGCGGGGTCCTCCACGTGATGAACTATCATGGTGAAAACCTGATCAGCCTGCCCGAGCAGTTCTCTTCGGAGGTGCGTTACTTCATCGAGCCCCAGCTGGCCCCCCTGGCCGTGGACCTCACCGGGAACGGCAGGCCGGACCTTCTTCTCCCGCTGGGGGACGGACAGCTCCTCGGTGTGCGCGCGGACGGATCCCGGCTCGGGAACATGAACTTCTTCGGCGGTTCGTGGCATGGTTCCTCCCCGGCCGTCGACGACCTGGATGGTGACGGCCGGATCGAACTCGCCTATGCATCCAACCATGTTTCCGGCGGCCGGATCGATGTGCGCACGATCGGCCGCGCGGCCGGACCCCCGCAGTGGGGCATGCACCGGCGGAACGGCGGGCGGGACGGGCGGATCGATCCCCGGGATGAACGCCCCGTGAACAACGGCGCGGATCTCTCCGATGTCTTCGCCATGCCGAACCCGGCCCGGGTCTCGACCCGGATCCACTTTCACGCCGGTGCCGGAGCCGGCGAGGCCACCGTCGAGGTGGTGGACATGCTGGGGCGCGGCGTTCGAACCCTCCCGACACAGGTCTTCCCCGGAACGGACAATTTCGTGCGCTGGGATCTCATGGATGCGTCCGGGCGGCCGGTGGCCCCCGGAGTCTATTTCGCCCTGATCGAGACGCGCGGAGCCGGAGGGAGCCGGACCGCGCGGGTCAAGATCGCGGTGCTTCGCTAGACAGTCGTGGTGTGCGCTATAATCGCCGGGCACCCTTCAAGGAGATCAATACGATGAAATCACCCGGAATTCTTTTCGCAGCGGCTGTGGTCGCGCTGGTTCCCTCGCTGGCGAACGCAAACAGTGCCTTCCTGTTTCTTTCGCCGGATCTCGGCGCCGGCGCCCGGCCCGCCGCCCTTGGCGGGGCCGTCATCGGCAGCGTCAACGACGCCACGGCGGCCTACTGGAATCCCGCCGGCCTGGCCCGGGTCGACGGCTGGGATCTTTCCGGAACGCATACGGAATGGCTCCAGGACATTCGCTACGAGCACGTGGCCATCGCCCGAAACCGCGGGCGCCACGGGCTGGGTTTTTCCTTCTCGACCGTCTACGCCGGTGACTTCGACGGCCGCGACGCCGTCGGCAACCAGGAGCTTTCGTTTGGTTTCTCGGACGTCGCGCTCGGAGTCTCCTACGGAATCGCCCTGACGCCGGAACTGGCCGCGGGCACGTCGGTTCGCTACGTCCGCGAGTCGATCAACGACATCGCGGCCAGCGGACTCGCGTTCGATTTCGGAGCCCAGTACCGGACATCCATCGATGGCCTGTCTTTCGGCGCCGCCGTGCGCAACCTGGGATCGAAGGTCAAGTTCGACCTGACCGATGCGGTGTCCTCGGACCTGCCGCGCGTCATCCAGGTGGGCGGGTCCTACCTTCTCCCGGTGGACCAGCTGTCCGGCTCGATCCGGCTGGCCGCGGACGTGCTGAACGAGAAGAATCAGGAGACTTCCCTGCGTCTGGGTACGGAGTACCGCTACAATAACCAGTTCAGCCTGCTCTTCGGTTACCGGGCGGGATTGTCGGACGCGTCGAGCCCGGTCGAGGGGTCGCAGTCGCTCGACGATACGCAGAACGTGTCGTTCGGCGCTTCGTTCGAGAAGAATCTCCGGGTGGAGTACGCCTTCGTTCCGTTCACGTCGGACCTGGGATCGACGCACCGGTTCTCGGTCGGAAAGCACTGGTAGGATGCCGGCCCTTCCGCCGGCGTTACTCAAGCTTCTGGAATCGCTGCCGCGACCGGTTTTGCCGGTCGCGGTTCTGCTTTTCGTCCTGAATCCCGCCGCGGCGACCGCCGCCGCTCCCGCACCGCCTCCGTCCGCAACCGTTCCGGGAGAGATCCTCGTCCGGCTGTCGCCGGGCGCCGCGGCGCCGGTGCGCGGAGGCACGTCATCCCTCGAACGCCGGCTCGGCGGGCGTGACGTTCGCCCCCTGCTGCAGCCGGCCACCGCCGCGAATCCGGCCGGTGAATTCACCCGGGAACCGGAGGACGCGGGAAACCGCCTGGCCCGGACGTTTCGGATCACCCTGGATCCCGGAGAGGATGCGGCGGCGGTCGCCGGGCAGGTCGCCGGGGATCCGGGCGTCGAGTACGCCGGGCCCGTTCATCTCGTGCCCCTGGCCGGGATGGAACCCGCCCTTGTCCCCGATGATCCGCGGCTCGCGGAGCAGTGGCATCACGAGGCCATCGGGTCGTTCGCGGCCTGGGACCGGACCGCCGGAGATCCTTCCGTGATCGTTGCGGTCATCGACACGGGGCTGGATCTCGAACATCCGGAACTGGCGCCGAATCTCTGGATCAATGCCTCCGAGGCCGGCGGCCTTCCGGGCGTGGACGACGACGGCAACGGTTACGTGGACGACATCCACGGTTTCGACTTCACCGACGTTCCCGAAATCGTCGGTGCCGGGGACTTCAGGGACCGGGACGCCGATCCCTCCGATGACGTGGGGCACGGCACCTGGGTGGCCGGTGTGGTTTGTGCCCGCGGCAACAACGGGATCGGGATCGCGGGCGTCGCCTATCGTTCCAGCCTCATGGTGCTGCGCGCGGGATTCCGCCCCCGTTCGGGTTTTTCGCTCGGGTTCCTGGCCGAGGACGATGCGGCGGCGGCGATCGTCTATGCGGTGGACAACGGGGCGCGGATTCTCAATCTCTCCTTCGGTGATGTCGTGCGCGCCCCGATTCTCGAGGATGCCGTGCGCTATGCGCTGGCCCGGGGTGCCGTCGTGGTTGCGGCGGCGGGGAACGAAGGGTCGGACCTGCCGTTCTATCCCGCCGCGATGTCCGGGGTCCTGGCGGTGGGGGCGTCGGACCGCAACGGCCGTCGCGCATCCTTTTCCACGCATGGCCCCGCGGTGAAGCTCCTGGCGCCCGGAGCGGCCATCCTGACCACGGACCTCGGCGGGGCGTATGCATCCAAATCAGGCACGTCCCTGGCTTCTCCGGTGGCGGCCGGCGCCGCGGCGCTGCTCGCCGCGCTTCATCCGGGCTGGTCCGCGGATCAGGTCGTGGCCCGGCTGCAGTCGACGGCCGCGGCTCCGGATCCGGCCGCGGACGCCCGCGGCGCCCGGTTTCTCAGGCTGGATCCGGCGATGGACGCGCCGGCCGCGGCGGAAGCACGCTTCATCGGCCTGGACGACGGCGATGTGGTCGGGGAGAGCGTGACGCTCCGGGGTCGCGCGGCGGGTCCGGGCGTGCGCGGCTGGAGGGTCTCGATGCGGCGCTCGGCCGCCGGTTCCTGGAAGACCCTGTTCGCCGAGCCGCGCGGTCAGGCGGTGGACGAGGTGCTGGGTGTGTGGGACACGACGGCCGAGCCGGAAGGTGTGGCGACACTGAGGCTGGAGGCGCTGGGGCCGGATGTCCCGGCCGCAGTCCGTGAGATCCGGGTAACGATCGATCACACGGATCCCGTCGTCACGAACCTGCGGACCTTCCCCGTGCTGTTCGACGGCGGCTACGGAGTCAGGGTCGAGGCGGAAACCGACGACCCCTGCCGTGCCACCCTGATTCTGGATGCCGGCATGCGCCAGGAGAATCGCGGCGTGTTCTTTTCGCGCACGCACATTGTCGGCGTGGACGGCCCGATACCGCGCACGGGTCTGGATGTACCCGTGACTCTCCTGTTCACGAACGGTGCCGGCCGGACCACGACGGTGGTCGACGCGATACGGCTTCCGGATCCGGATTCCGCCATCATCACGGGATCCCATGAACCGGCTCCGGGGGTCCGCTCCTGGATGCAGAATTCCGTCGATCTCGACCGGGACGACCGGCCGGATCTGCTGGCGGAACTTCAGCCGGTGCCCGGGCGCACCTACGGCGAAGTCGTCGCGTTCGAGTCGTCCCGTTCCGTTTCCTGCCCGGTGTGCGCCGTGGACCCGCTCGAAATCGTGTGGCGATCCGGCCAGGAATTCATTCCGCTCGACGCGGCCGACATGGACGGTGACGGACGTCCGGAACTGCTCGGCCTGGCCTTTCAGGAAGTGAGGATCTATCGCGCGCCGGGGTCCGGAGACTATCCGTCGCAGTTGCGCTGGCAGACCGGCGAGGCCTGGGCCTCCCGGTTCATACCGAGGGCGGCGGGGACGGGCCATGAAGTCGTGGCCAGCCGGGACGCGGAGGTGCGGATCTACGGAGTGCAGGACGGCGACCTCCGGCTCTCGCTGACGCTCACGAACCCTTCATCGGGCGGCAATGCGATCTCGCCGGGAATCGCGGCGGGTGATCTGGACGGTGACGGGCGGCTTTCGCTCGTCACGCTGGACGGAGACGGGGATCTTCTGACCTGGACCCGGTCCATGAACGGAATGTGGGAGTCCCGCCCGGCACTGCGCCTCACCGGGTCCTTTCTCGCTCCTCCCGTGCTCGTGGACCTGGATCGCGACGGGAGAGACGAGATCGCGCTTCTTGAATCGGTGGGCGGACTGCCCTCACCGGCCGGCGGGATCCGGGACGGATACTATCGGCTGAGCCTGTACCGTTTCGTGGAGGGGATGCCGACCCCCTGGCGGGATATCGCGGTGGCCGGCTATTTCCCCGGCAACCCGGTGTCGCTGGACGCCGTGGATCTCGACCGTGACGGCGGGCAGGAACTCTGGCTGGGGGTTCGCCAGGAACTCCATCGCATCGAGCTGCGCGACGGATTCCTGGCCGGCACGGGATTCTGGAGCGGGATCACGCCAGGCAGGATGGCCGCGGGGGTGATGCCCGGAAGTGGCGGTCCGAGGTCGGCACTTTACTGGCCGGGCCCTTCCGGGTTCGGGGGGCCGGTGGGAGGCCCGTCATCCGGCGGCCGGGTTCTCACGCTTCCGGCCGCGGGGCTGCCCGCCCTGGCCGTGACCGGACTCCGCGCCTCCGAGCCGGAGTTTTCGCGGAACGCCGTTCTCATCCGGCTCCAGTGGGATCCGGTGGGTGGCCCGTACACGGTTCTGCGAACCGATCCGGGCCGGACACCACGCCTGGTGTACCGCGGCGAGGAGCCCGCATACCCGGATACGCTGATTGCGGACTTTTCCTATGTCTACTCCGTCTACGCCGGGGCCCTTGCCCGGCCGGCCGAACTGGCCGTCACCGCAACCCCCGGGAACCCGGTGGTGAGCGCGGGCATTGCGGGGGACGCCTTCGAGATTCTCTGGAGCGTCCCGATCCGGCCGACGGAACAGTCGCGGATTGAAATCGACGGGCACGACGTCCGCTCCGCGCTTCCGGATCGCGGGGGACTGCGGCTCGTGATTCACCCCCGCACACCGATCGAGCCCGGTGGTACGTATCGAATCGAGTTGTACCGGTATCTGTCCGAAACGAATCTTCCGCTCCGGGCCCCCGACGATCTCATAGAGATCACGGTGCCGAACCCCGCGTCTTTCCTGAAGCTCGTTGCCGTCCGGCCGGTGGACGCGGCCACCCTGGAGCTGGACCTGTCTCCGGCGGCTCCGATCGCTGCGCTCTCGACCGGGTTCGTGGTGGAACCCGGCATCCGCGTGCGGTCCGTGGAGAGGAGTGGAGAGACACGCCTCCGGCTGTTCCTGGATACGGCCACACCGATTCGGGCCGGTCGCTATACAGTGCGCCTGGCGCCGGACCTCGTCGGC
The DNA here is from genome assembly GCA_964596775.1 of uncultured bacterium. Classification (GTDB taxonomy): domain Bacteria; phylum Eisenbacteria; class RBG-16-71-46; order JABDJR01; family JAWXBZ01; genus CAZQVN01. The sequence goes on along the minus strand of CAZQVN010000006.1, from coordinate 106,866 downwards.
CCCGGAGGGGAAAGGGTCCGCGAGGGGCTCGGGGATGCTCTTCCGTTTCAGCTGAGCCCGGTGGCCTTTCCGAACCCCGTGCGGCCGGAACATGAAAGCGTTCGTTTCGACTGGCTTGCCGACGGAGCCCGGGTCACGGTCTATGATCTCGTGGGACGTCCCGTGTGGAGCGGCACCGCGGGCCAGAACGGCCATGTGGTGTGGGATCTCAAGTCCGTCGCAGGCCGGGATGTGTCTCCGGGAGCCTATCTGTACGAGGTGGACGGCCACTTCGGGGATCGTGGCCGGATTGCCATAGTACGCTGAGGCAGTAGCGGCAAAATAATCTTATATAAATATATAATAATTTATTTATTTGAAGTGGGAACCGTGCCGCCCCCCCAGAGCCTGAGGGTCAGGATCCCGTCTTCCAGGACGGAGTAGGACCAGGTCCGGAACCAGTCGCCGTTGACGATGAAGTCGCGCCCCTCCTCGCGGATATGGATCGGGTGGTGAAAGTGCCCGATGAGAACCGCGTCCCGACCGCGGTCGAACTGGGGTGCGGCGATGCCCTCCCACAGTTTCCCCGCGATGACCGGGATGGTGTCCGTCATCCGGCGGCTGGCGTTGCTGCTGGACGTGGCCAGGGGGATGCCCAGGTCCGGATGCAGGAGCCGGTAGAGCGCGATCGAGAGCCTGTTTCGGAACACCTTGCGCAGGACCCTGTAGCCGAGGTCGCCGGGGGCGATCCCGTCGCCATGGGCCAGGAAAAGCCTTCTGCCCTGGCATTCCACGTCGATGGGATGGAGGTGTGTGGCGATTCCGAGCTGATTCCGGAGAAAACCTCCCACCCAGAAGTCGTGATTTCCGCCCAGAAAGTCGACGGGCAGGCCGGAACGAACGAGCTGCTCCAGGCGCGCCAGAACACGGAATCCGCGGCTTGGTATGGCCTGGCGGTACTCGAACCAGAAGTCGAAGAGGTCCCCGAGGATCACCAGCGCCGCGGCACTCCGCTCCGCTTCGTCGAAGAACGCCAGCAGCTTTTCTTCCTTGTCCCGTTCCGCGTCCGCGGAGCCCGTGCCGATGTGGGCATCGGAGAGGAAGAAGACCGGTCCGTCCGGGCGGTTCGGGTGGTGGCGGAGAAGCATGGGCGCGTTTATACCAGAGCGGGGGGCTCCCTGTCGCGGCTGGACCGGCCGGCGCCGTGGCGACCCGGAGCCGGTCGGCTCCCGGGATTCCCGCGCCGGAACGGATTCGGATCCGCGGCGGGAGCGGTCTCCGCGGTTGAACCGGCCCCGCGCCCCTCCTATGATCCCACCTATTCACGGCTATCCGCCGTGTCCCAGACCTCCTTCCCGGATGGCATCCCATGGATGAACTCAGCCGCGGTCTCCGGACCGCCCGAAGCATTCTCGTCGTTCTGACGATCCTGTCGATCGGAACGATGATCGGTCTTGTCCTGTCGGCGGGCATCGACGCCCCGCCGTCGACGACCGCGAGCACGGCTCCCCCGGTGGTTCTCGGGGGCGCCATCTCCAAGAGCCCTTTCGTTGCCGTCGCGCGCACCGTCGTGCCCGCCGTCGTTTACGTGGACACGAAGCGCAAGATGAGGCATCCCCCCGTCGAGGGCATTCCTCCCCAGTCCGAGCTCTTCAGATTCTTCGGCCCCGGGGACGAACGACCGGAGATGAACGTGCCGAGCAGCGGCTCCGGTTTCATCATCGATGAAATGGGTCACGTGATGACGAACAACCATGTCGTGGAGAGGGCCGAGTCGATCACCGTGCATCTCAGCGATGGCCGGACGTTCGGCGCGGAACTGGTGGGCTCGGACGCAATGACGGATGTGGCCGTGCTCAGGATCCGCGGGGAGACCGGCCGGCCGGCGGAAGGGCTCCCGAACGTGATTCTCGGCAACTCCGACCTCGTCGAGGTCGGCGAGTGGGCCATGGCCATTGGGAATCCGCTGGGACAGCTGGAAGGATCGGTGACGGTGGGCGTGGTCAGCGCCAAGGGGCGTTCCGATCTCCAGATCGCCGGCGGGGGGCCCGACTACCAGGACTTCATCCAGACCGATGCTTCGATCAACTTCGGGAATTCGGGTGGACCGCTCGTGAACGCGCAGGGCGAGGTGATCGGCATGACGACGGCGATCAATCCGACCGGCCAGGGGCTCGGCTTCGCCATTCCCATCAACATGGCCCGCGATGTGAGCGATCAGCTCATCAGCAGCGGAAAGGTCAGCCGGTCGTACATGGGGATCGTTCCGCAGGAGTTGACCGAAGACCTGGCCGAGGGACTTGGCTGCGAGGCGCGCGGGATCCTCGTGGCCGGCGTGGAAGCGGACGGTCCCGCGGATCGGGCGGGGATCCGGGTCAAGGACGTGATCACGTCGCTCAACGGAGTGCCGACCGCGGAAGTCAACCGGTTCCGCCGGATGGTGGCCGACGTGCGCGTCGGAAGCGACGTGTCCCTGGTCCTGGTCCGGGACGGGCGCGAACTCAGGATCACCATGCGTTTCGTGCCGCGCCCGGAGGGGGAAGACGCGGCTCCGGAACCGGTTCAGCCCGTGGATCGCGCCCTGGAGTGGGAGGGAATGCGGATCGAGCCGATGGACCGGAAACTGGCCGAGGAGCTCGATGTGCCGTATGCACCGTGCCTTCTGGTAACCGGTGTCCGGTTCGGCTCTCCCGCCGCCGAGGCGGGGTTCGAGGAGGGGGATCAGATCCTCGACGTCGGGGACGTGGCCGTTCAGTCCCTCGGGGACTGGAAAACGGCGATGGGCCGGGCCGAACTGACCAGCCGCCCGATCGTGATGCGGATCCGGCGCTACGGCCAGACCCTGTTCCTGGCCCTGAGGCCGTCCGAACCCTGAGGGTTGACGGGACGGGGGTGTTTCGGCAATAGTTCCGCTCCCCCGCCCACAGCTTCCGAGTCCCGGCATGGCCTCGGGCTTCCCAGGAGACAGCGCGTGTCCTTTCCAGACCCCATCATGACGATCAAACGCGGCTCGCCCGGCCGCGAACGCACGCTGCGCGTGTACCCGTGGCACATTCTCGGCGCGGCCATCGGTATCGGGGTCATTCATGCGGCGATCGCGGTTTTCGGGCTCGTACTTCCCGTGGACCTCGGGGCGTTCGAGGCGCCCCGCGACCGGATCGAGCGGCGGATCCGGGTGCTGGACGAGGCCCTGCGGGCGATGGAGACGGAAGGTGAGATCCTCCGCTCCCGGGCCGGTCTGCCCCCGGTGGACGAGGACGTCCGGAAGCTCGGCGTCGGCGGAACCTCCCTGGCTCCGGTCGCGGATCCCCTCGAGGAGAAACTGCACAGGCTGAACCTCGAATGTGAGCTCCAGGCGGCCTCCCTCCGCGAGATCGTCGACCGGCTCAGGGCCCGCCGGGAACTCTGGGAGCGCATTCCGCTCATTGCGCCGATTTCCTCGGGGTACCTGTCCAGCCGCTTCGGGCCCCGCCTCGACCCGTTCACGAAACGGGTGGAGATGCACCAGGGGCTCGACATGCGCGCCGACACAGGCAGCCCCGTGTACGCATCCGCGTCCGGAATCGTTCGCGCGGCGGGGCGGCAGTCCGGATACGGACTGGTCGTGATCATCGATCACGAGAACGGGCTGGAAAGCCGGTACGCGCACGCGGGTTCGCTGAACGTCCGCGAAGGCGACACGGTCCGGCGCGGCCAGCTCATTGCCCGGGTCGGAAGTTCGGGCCGGGTGACGGCGCCCCATCTTCATTACGAAGTCCGGCAGTTCGGGCAGCCGCTGGACCCCGTGCGCTTCCTCGCGGCGGATCTGGCGGAACTCGAATAGGCGCCGCGGGGTCTCTGGCGGCGTTCCGGGAAAGCGCGGCGCGGCGAGGCGGTGTGCACGGGCGTTGCGCGTCAATGGTGTCCGGTGCGGGGGAAACGACGGAGGAGAGCGAATGAAGCAGATGTTTCCAGTACTTGCCGCGGTCTTCCTTCTTCTCGCGGGTTCTTCCCCCGCGGGCGCGGCCGCCTCGACCGTGGTCACCGGGCTGCGCTACTCCAGTTCCGAAGGGCACACCCGGCTCGTGATCGAGTCTCGTTCGCCGGCGCCGTTTTCCCACGAGACCCTGGACAACCCTCCGCGCATCGTCATCGACATCACCGGAAGCCCCGCTCCCGGACTCGAGCCCCTGATCATCAATGACGGGATCGTGTCCCGGGTGCGCATCGGATACTATTCCGGCAAGGCGCGTTTCGTCCTGGACGCCGTGGGATTCAAGGATTACCGGGTGTTCGAGGTTCCCGCCGAAGGGGATCTCCCGCACCGTTACGTCGTGGACGTTTTCGGGGGCCCGCCGCCCAAGGCGCCTGCCCCGGTGCCGGACCTCCCCGTCCAGAGATCCCCGACCGTCAAGGCTCCCCCTCCGCGGTCCGGTCCGTACATCGTCGTCGTGGACGCCGGACACGGCGGACAGGACCCCGGCGCCCGCGGTTTCTCGCTGAACGAGAAGGACGTGTGCCTCGACGTGGCGCGGGGCGTGGCGGCGGAACTGAACAGCCGACCAGGCTTCAAGGCCTACCTGACCCGCGATTCCGACGTCTTCATCCCGCTGCGCGGGCGCTCCCGCATTGCCGAGCAGAAGAACGCCGACGTGTTCGTGAGCATTCACGCCAACGCCTCGAAGAGCAGTACCGCCCACGGAACGGAGGTCTATTTCCTTTCCCTGTCCGGAGCGACGGACGAGGCGTCGCGGGAACTGGCCCAGCTGGAAAACTCCGCCGACCTGATGGGCGGTGTGGCGCCCGAGGCGGACGATGACGTTTCGGGCATCCTCTTCGACATGCAGCAGACGGACATGCTCGCCCGGGGGTCGCTCCTCGCCGAATCCGTGGTCAATGCGCTGCGCACCTACAGCGTGCTCAAGACCCGCGGGGTCAAGCAGGCAGGTTTCGTCGTGCTCAAGTCCCCCCGGATTCCCTCGATTCTCGTCGAGACGGCTTTCATCACGAATCCGGCCGAGAACAAGCGGCTGGCCAGCGAATCGTTCCGAAACGCCTTCAGCAAGCGTGTCGCCGACGGGATTGTCCGGTATTTCGAGGCATCCAGCGTCGCCGAGCTTCGCTAACTCCTTATTTCATAGAGTTCTCAAAGATCTCAAGCCCTCCGGTGACTCTGCCGATGATTTCCGTGTGCGTAGCGATACGAGATCCCGGCAGGTCGGGCAAACCGACCCAGGTCACTGGAGGACGAGATGAATATCGAAGTCGAAGAGAAGGATGGCTGGACCGTCTTCCAGCTCGACGGCGACCTGGACTCGGGGTCGGCCGCCGAAATGCAGAACCGGTTCATGGGCTCGATCGAATCGGGCAGCACCGCCTTTCTCGTGAACATGGAAAAGGTGCACTACCTGGACAGTTCCGGGCTGGCGGCGCTGGTCAAGCTGTACAAGGAGATCCGGACCCGCGGCGGTTCCCTGGCGCTCTGTGCCGTGCAGCGCGACGCCATGAAGATTTTCCAGCTGACGCGCCTCGACAAGATCTTCACGATCTATCCCGACGCGGCCTCCGCCAAAGCGGCCTGAGCCGAAGAGCCCGCGGTGACCTCCCCCGACCAGGGAAGCGGAACGCTCCGGATTCGGAGCTCCCATGACGAGGCTCGTCGGGCCCGCCGCTGGGTTGCGGGCCAGATGGAGATCGCCGGGCTTTCGAGCGACGACCGGGCCGAATGCACCCTGGCGTTCGGCGAGGCCCTGAGCAACGTCATGAGGCACGCTTACGAAGGGCGGAGCGGAGAACCGATCGACATCGAGATCGAGGCCCGGCGCGATGCCGTCCGGATCGTGATCCGGGATCAGGCGCCCCGCGCGTTTTCTCCGCCGGCGACGATCGCGGTGCCCGAAGCCGAAGCGCTCGCCGAAGGCGGCTACGGAATCCACCTGATCCATCGGATCATGGACGAGGTCCGCTACCTGCGAACCGCTGACGGGATCAACGAGCTTCACATGTCGCGATTCCGCGCGTCGCGAAGGGCGGCCTCATGAAGTGGGCACATCGCCAGGCGGCGCTCGTCGAACTCGAACTCCTCACGTTCACCGTGGGCGGACTGCGCATGGCCGCCCCGCTGGAACAGGTCGTCGGGGTCCTCTCCGACGTGTCGCTCCTGGCCGACGGGGACTGCGGATCCATCCCCTTCCAGGGGCTGGACGTGCCGCTGCTGAGCCCGGAAAACATCTTTCCCGCCGGCGTGCGGGGGGCCCGCACCCCCGGCGCCGTCATCCTGTTCCGGGCGCCGCGGGGCCTGCTCGGCGTCGGTGTCGACGCCGCGCACGATGTACTGCGCGTCACGCCGGGTGATCGCCTGTACCGCCTCCTGCCGGGCGGCGGCGAGGATCTCCGGGGCCCGTGGGGTTTCGTGGAACTCGGCGATGTGCCGATCCTGCTCGTCAACCTCCGCCCGGCACCGGTGCATTGACATGGCGAATCGGCGCGGCAGGGTCACACCTCTTTACCCCGGAATGAATGACGGCGAACCCGGGCCCGATGGCGACGGTGTCGAGAAATTCGGCATGGACCTGAAGGCCGTTGAGATCAAGCGTGCCGACATGAACCGGGTTTTCGAAGCCACGATGGAGCTCCTCGACCAGGTGGACGATCCGCAGGAACTCTTCAACGCGATTCTCGAAGAGTACTCGCGGCGGCTGGACCAGTTTCCCGGGGCGTCCATTCTGCCGAAGGCCGGTCACGAGATGACGCAGGAGCAGAAGCAGCAACTGAGCCTGCTCATCCTGTTCTCCTCCCAGGCCGTTCTGCTCAAGGAAAAGGCGCAGCTGTTTTCCCATCTGCGCAGCCGCAACCAGGAAATCCGGAAGTCGGCGGCCCTGCTTGGCGAGGCTCTGAACGACGCGGAAGAGGTCCGGAGCCTGCTGCAGGCCACGCTGGAAAACCTTCCCTCGGGTGTCGTCGTCCTGAACGAGAAAGGGGAGCACCTCTTCTCGAACAGCGAGGCCGAGTCTCTTCTCGCCGCCAACCCGGGCCTGGTTCCGGAGCTCGAGTCCTGCCGGCACACTCCGGATGGCGCGGGCCCTCCGAAGGCCCATGGTGACGGTCCGATGCCCGCCGCGGAGATCCAGGTGACGGGCCCGGCGGATCACGTCCGGACGATTCATCGCAAGCTCTTCCGCGTGCCGGCCACGGCCGGCCGGGAGCCGCTGATGATCCTTCTCCTCGAAGACGTGACGGAGGAGCGGCGCCTCCAGGAGGAGATTCTCCGCAATGGCCGCCTGACCGCCGTGCTCGATACGTGGGCGGCGCTCAACCACGAAATCAACAACCCGCTCGCGGCGATCCTCGGCCGGGCCCAGATACTCCTGGCCCGTTCGGGAGGTCTCGACGAAAAGACGGTAGCCGGGCTCAAGGTGATCGAGGAGTCGGCCCTGCGGATCGTGGACCTGTCCGCGAGGCTCAAGGATCTGACCGCGCCGACGTTCAAGGAGTACAGCCGGGGAGTGACCATGCTCGATATTCCCGGGGCGCCGAAGCCCGAACGAAGGAAGGCGGGCTGAGCGGCCCCGACGACCGACAGGGAAAAAAGGAGCCGGAAACCTGAAGTTTCCGGCTCCTTCCTTTTTCAGGCGCAGGCGGGCGGGTCAGGGATCGAACACATCCAGGGTCAGGGTTCCCTTGATCTGAAGCACGACGCAGGTCTTCCAGTCGAAGTCGTACGCCTGTCCGCCGGTCGGGGGGGTCGAGTTCCAGGTGGCCGCGAACGTGAACTCCAGCAACTGGGCGTCGCGGGTGGACAGGTACTGGGCGAGACGCCCGTTGATGAAGTTGACTCCGGCCGCCGACAGCGAAACTTCCGCCCCGGCCGAACTGCCCGTCGATCCGGCGGCGTTCGACGGCGAGTTGAACGAGAGCAACGCCAGCGGGGATTGTCCGGTTGCGGCCACGGTGACGTTGCCGGAGTGCGCCCCGATGAACCCGTTGTTCTCGAGTACCTCGTAGCAGGCGCCGGAGATCACGATTTCGTCCACGACGGCATCGCCGTCGAGGTCACCCAGCGCGTTATCGACTTCGGTGGCCGCGGAAACGAACACGGACTCGCTTCCCGAACTGTTCGTCCCCTCCGTGTGCCAGACGGCCGGTATGTCGGCCCGGATCACGAAATCCGTTTCGCGTTCCTCGATGAGGCACGACTCTCCGTGGAACACCATGAACAGCGATGCGAGCAGCAGGAGGTTCAGCGATTTGCGCAGTTTCATCATCCCTCCTACTGGCCGAGACCAAGACCGAGCGTGAAGCTCGTCTGGTCGGCCCGGTTGAATTCGCCGTTCAGGTGCAGGAATCCGAGTCGCAGCGTGGCGCCGAGAGCCAGGTGGAGCGTGGATTCCTTGTCGAACTCGACCTGGATTTCGGTCGGATCCTCCGACCCGGCATCCGACGTGTACGTGACGTCGAGATCGATCGAGTCGACCGACAGGCCGCCATAGACACTGGCGATGCCGGCCGAGCGTCCGGCCTGGACCCCGTAGGTGAGCGCCGTCGACTCGATGAAATCCTTTCCGATTTCCAGCCGCTGCCAGAAGATCATGGCCGACAGGTCCACCGGGAATCCCTGGAGCCAGTTCGAAATGCTGTGCCGCCCTCCGAGGCCGACAAGCTTGATGTCGCCGATTTCATTGTCCCCGGTGTCGAGCTTGATGTAGCGCCCGACCGCTTCCGTACCCAGCACGGAGCCGACGGTCACCTGGGGCACGGCGAGACCGAAATGCTTGAGATCGAATCCGCCGGGGAAGTAGAAGACCGCCCCGGTCGAGGGGTCGGTGACCGATGCGGCCTCTCCGCTCCCGACGACGGTGGGAGCGACCGCCGTGCGGGGCTCTCCGAAATAGTCCTCGGTGACCGCGGTGAACGTGCGGTCGTCGTCGCCGAAGGACGTGACCATGGCCTTGATCTCCAGGCGCGCGGTGATGCCGTCCCGGGGAACGCCGGCGTATATGAAGACCCCGGAGTTGAGCGTCTGCCCCAGCGCGGTCTGCAGGGGTTTCAGGTACCCCTCGGCATTGGCGCCGGTGTAGGACGACAGGTTGTCCTCGATGCTGCTGGATCCGCCTTCGTCCGCGCGGGCCGGATGGGGTCCGGTCGCGACGAAGGCGGCGAGGACGCAGAGAAACATCACACGTTTCATTCAGACCTCCCTGTGTACCCTGTGCCCGGTGCTCGAAGCACGGAGCCGTGTCCGCAACCGATCGAAGGATCGGATCCGCCTACCCTATGTGGGCCATGGTTCCGCGTCAAGCGGATCCGCCTGTTGCCGCGGGGCCTTTCCCGTTTAGAATGCACCGATGATCCTTCGCGGAGTCCTTGTCATGGTGCTTCTGTTCGTGTCCGGTTGCGCTCCGGTTTATCGCGGCGAAGGCGGGAAGGATGTCGCCCGGTGGCCGTATCCGGGACTGGGCTACCGAAGCGGGGCGGAACTCGCCCCGTTCCAGCACAACCTGTTTTCCGGACGGGTGCTGGAAATCGATCCCTCCAGCCGACACCTGTACGCGGAATCCGGAGTCAGCGGCGGACTGACGGACGTGATCATTCCGGAAGGCCGCGTCACGCGCATTCTCGATTTCGGCCACGGCGTGCATATCGAGAACATGATGTTTCATCCCCGGGACGGCCTTCTCTACGTGATCGGCAGCACGTTCAGCCCGGAAAACCTCGACAACGTGGACTTCGCCCGGGCGGTTCTCAAGGTCGATGTCCGGCATCCGGCCATCCAGCTGTCGATTCCGCTGCGATCCTCGGGTTTCTGCCGCGGCCTGGCCGTCCACGAGCACAAGGGGCTTCTGTTCTCGCTGGAATCCTCGAGTTCCGGAGAGGCACGCGGGGCCACGTTGTCGCGTATCGATCTTCTCTCGGACGAAGTCGTGCTGCGGCGCAGGATCGGCGCGATCCCCTCGCGCGTCGAGAGGCGGGGGCTGGTTCTGGACGAACGGACGGATCGCCTGTATACCCTGCTCGAGGAGGGTGGGGAACGGAGCGACTTCGATCCGGTCGGGAAGAGCGCGGAGGACAGGGTCAGCTATCTCGCGGTTCTGGACACCGACAGCCTGCGGATTCTCGACCGTTATACTCTGCCGGGTGGGCTGGACTACACGGGCATCGTGGCCACGCCGCGCGGAGTTCTCGTGATGGGGGTCAACCGGAACGTCACGAGCCTGATGGAGTTCGACACGCGATTCCGCCGGGAGGGTGGATCGCTGGGGCTTCCCGAACCGGCGAGTGATATGGTTGCGGATGATCGCTCGGCACTGTTCCCCTCCGCCCGTGGAGTCTATGTCGTGGACCTCGAGTCGATGAGCCTGGACGGCATCCTCCCGCTGCCGCTCGCCGGTTCCGGCGAGATGGCGCTGGCTCCGGACGGCCGGCTGTCCTGTGTCATACTGCGCGGGCCCGAGCGGACCCGCGGGCCGGCTCTGGGCGTCGTGAACCTCGAAACGGGCACTCTGGAAAAGCTGATTCAATGAACGCGGCAAACCTGAAAACACTCGAAGCGCTGAAGACGCACGCCGCCGAGGCCGGCCTGTCCGTCCCGGCGGCTTCACCGGTGCTGGAACAATTCGTCACCATCATCGGCCGCTACGCGGCGCTGGAGCGCCTGGCCCTCGGCGCGGTGCCGCTCACGTTTCCGGCGCACCTGTTCACGGACCGGCCCGACCCCGCGAGCGACCCGCTGGCCGCCGGGCTTGCCCTTGCGGCCCGCGAGCGGGAGCGGCTTGGCCTCGGCCACGGGGCGATCGGTGACGTCGTCGCCGAGATCGAGGCCCAGGGACTCAAGGTCGTTCAGTTGCCGATCCCCGAGGAAATCCCCCTGCTCGGGGCGTTCGTCTTCGATGACGAGTTCGGACCGGCCCTGCTGACGGGGACCGGCACGCCGGCCGCCCGCGATTATGCCCTTGCCCACGAGTACGGCCATTTCCTTGCCGATCACGATCCGTACCGGACGTGGGTCTGCCTCAAGGGAAAGGGAGCCGGGGACAGCCCGGAGGAACTGCGGGCTCACGCTTTCGCCGGGGGGTTCCTCGTTCCCGGGCCCGACCTGGATCTCTATCTCAAGGCCTCCGAGGTGAAGAAGGGGGATCCGATCAGCGTGGACCTGCTGCGGCAGCTCCGGGCCTATTTCGAGGCGGATGACCGGGCCGTGATCGGACGCCTGCTCGCGGACGGCTGGCTGCGTCGCGAGGAGATCGGCACGATGATGCGGGCCGTTCGGGACGACGCCTCCGAGACCGGGCCGCCCGGCGGGCGGCCGCTGTCGGCCCGGTTCGTGAGCCTTGCGGTCATGGCCGTCCGGGGAGGAAGCCTGACGCTCGGAGAGATGGCCGAGCATCTGGATGTCGACGAGCGAACGGCCCGGAGGATCGAGGAGTCCTTCCGGATCGAGGAAGAAGGGAGCGGATATCGTGCCGACGGTCCGGGTTGAGGGGGCCGGGGACGAGATCCCCGTGCGCAAGATCATCTGTGTGGGACGCAATTATGCGGATCACGCCGCGGAGATGGGCGCGGCCGTTCCCGGGACGCCGGTGCTGTTTCTCAAGCCCGCCACCGCGCTCGTCGATCCGGAAACGCCGATCCGCCTTCCCGACTTCTCCGGCGATGTGCACCACGAAGTGGAGATGGTGGCCCTGATCGGCATGGAGGGATACCGGATCCCCCGCTCGGAGGCACTCGACTACGTGAGCGCCTACGGTGTGGGGCTCGACCTGACCGCCCGTGACGTGCAGGCCGAAGCCAAGAAGAAAGGTCTTCCCTGGACCGTGGCCAAGGGATTCGACGGCGCGGCTCCGCTGTCGCGGCTGGTCAGGGCCGACAAGATCAGGGATCCGCACGACCTGGACCTGGTCCTGACCGTCAACGGCGAGGTTCGGCAGAAGGCCAGTACCTCGCGGATGGTGTTCCGACTGGACGAGATCGTGGCCTACGCGTCCACGATCTTCACGCTGGAGTGCGGCGACCTGATCTTTACCGGCACCCCGGAGGGGGTTGGTCCCGTCCGTCCGGGCGACCGGTTGCACATGAAACTGGGCGACCTCGTGGAGGCCCGGTTCGTGGTGGCGTCGTCATGAAGATTTTCAGAACGCTGTTCGGCGGCGAACACGAAAAGCTGGAGGACTGCGGCGACGAGCTTTTCGAGGGGGAAAAGTGGAGCGAGGCCTCCTGGTTTTTCCGGGAGGCGCTGCGCACCCTTCCCGACGACGATGGCCGGGATCGCCAGCGGCTGGAAAGGAAGGACGCCGCGGCATCGCGACGGGCCTACGAGGAACTTCTCGCGCGATCGGAAACCCGCGCGGAGGCTTCGGACTGGGAAGGCGGGATGCGCCTGCTCGGCGAAGCACTGGAGTTCGCGGAGTCCGAGACCGAACGCTCCGCCGTGCTGTCCCGGCGGCACTGGATCGAGGAGCGCCGGAAGTTCAGGCAGTCCGCCGACGACAACGCCGGGATCGCCCGCGACGAGGCGGCCCGCTTTCATCGGGAACTCCGACGCCTGTCCCGCGAGGAAGCGGACCGCATCCTCCGCCTCGGTGATGCCGGGCGCCGCGGGTATCTCTGCCAGGTCGACGGGGATCATGCCGCGGCCAGGGATCAACTGGCGGCCGAGGTCGCCGCGTCTCCCGAATCCATCGCGGCACGGGAACTTCTTGCCACATCTCTCGACCGGCTCGGCCTTTACGAGGAAGCCCGCTCGGAGATCCTCGAGGCGCTGAAGCGCGACCCGGACCGGCTCCCCGCGATTCTGGAACTGGCGCGGCTGCAGCGGGATCGCTTCGGCACCCCGGCTGCCGCGCTCGAAGTCCTCGAACAGGCGTGCCACCGGATTCCTCCGGGCCGGAAATCGATCGGCCTGCACCTGGAGCGGACGATTCTCCTCGCGGAAATGGGTGGTGTTGAAGACGCTCTGGCCTCCCTCGACCGCCTTCTCGCCGTTCCCGGCCTGGACCGCGGCATCCTGATCTTCAACCGCGCGGGCGTCCTCGAGGCCTGCGGGCGCTTCGACGAAGCGATCGACGACCTGCGCTCCGCCGTGGCGGCGACCCCTTCCAGCGTCCTCTTTCTCGAGCGCCTGGCGGACCTGCTGTTCCGCAGGGGCACCGCCCCCGAGGAGGGGCTGGACTGCCTGACCCGGGCCCTGGGCCTCGACGCGCACGACTTCACCAGCCGGGGACCGCGCGATGCGTTCTCGCCGAACCGGGCCCGTCTCCTGTACAAGATCGCCCTGTTTCATGCGGTCCTGGACAATCTGGGGGAGGCGGCCGCCTGCGCGGACGAGGCCCTGACCGTGTGCTCCGAGCCGGCCATCCAGGAGGCGATTCTCCGGCTCAGGCGGGACGTGCAGGAGGCGGTGGATGAGGCGGGGAATGTCGGGGGCTGATACTGTAAATAGTTTTATGACAGGCAGTTACCGTTGATTCCGCTGCGGGACGTCAATCCGGCCAGGACGAAGCCTTTCGTAACCACGTTTCTGGTCGTAATCAATGTGCTCGTATTTGCCTATGAATTATCGCTCGGCGGCCACCTGGCGCATTTCTTTCGAGAGTTCGGGGTGGTTCCTGTCGATATAAAGGTGAGTCTCGCGGAGGGGCGGGTTCCGGCCATCCGGCCCGTTCTGTCGTCGATGTTCCTCCACGGGGGCTGGCTGCACCTGATCGGTAACATGCTGTTTCTCTGGGTCTTCGGCGATAATGTCGAGGACCGGTTCGGGCACCTGAGGTTTTTGTTGTTCTACCTCGCCGGAGGATTCGTGGCCGGCGTGGCGCACATCGTTTCCAATGTGAACTCCGTGGTGCCGACGATCGGCGCCAGCGGAGCGGTGGCCGGAGTACTCGGCGCCTACTCGTTCCTGTTTCCGCAGGCCCGTGTTCTGGCGCTGGTGCCCCTGGGTTTCGTGTTGCAGACCATGGAACTGCCGTCACGACTGTTCCTCGGGTTCTGGTTTGTGATTCAATTTCTGTCCGGAGCGTCGACGCTTGCGGTGTCACGATCGGACAGCGCGGGTGGCGTGGCCTGGTGGGCGCACATCGGCGGTTTCGTGTTCGGGTTCGCGATCGCGGCGCTGTTCTACCGGGAACGCCGGCGTCGATCGCAGGCGAGGACCAACTGAACGGAGGAGTGTTTCTCGTTTTCGGGAACAATGAAGTCATGAGCGAGCGCAATCGAGACTATCGGCCCAAGACCCCAAAACCGGCAGCCCCCGGACCTCGTCGCCACGAGGAGCGGGCGATGATGAAAAAGAAACCGAAGTACCGGGAGGATCCCCTGATGGATGAGGATCTCCTCGAGGACGATTCCGACGATGACGGGGGCGTTCTTTCGGATTTTCCCGACGACGCAGACGACGCAGACGACGATGGCGGCGACACCGGAAAGACGGGAGCCCTCTGATCGATGAGATTCCTGCTCGGAGCTGATTTTCATCTCGGTGCCCGGATGAAGTGGCTGGGCGCCGCCGCGGACTCGCGGCGCGAGGATCTCAAGCGCGCCCTGACCCGATTCGCGGACCGCGCGCTGGAATCGGACGTCGACGCCGTGCTGCTGCTCGGCGACCTGTTCGATCACCACGCACCCGACTCCGCCCTGACCGGTTTCGCATCGCGCCAGATCGAGCGGATGCTGGAACGCGTACCCGTCGTTGCAGTGCCGGGCACCCACGACGGGTACGGATATCCGGACAGCGTCTACCGCAGCGGGAAGCTGCCCGCGGGACTCCGGGTGATCACGAGCCCGTCGCTGAGCCGCATCACGATCGACGTGGGCCCCACACCGGTTCACCTCTACGGGCTGGCCTACGATCCCGGCCGGACGCCGCAGGATCCGCTGTCCGGGCTGGGCAGGGATCCCGAAGTGCCCGACGGTCTGCACATCGCCATGATCCATGGATCGATTCCGGCGGGACCCGAATGGGACATGCGTCGCCGCGACATGGCCATTCCGACGGCCGACCTCTCCGGTTCTGGGCTCCACCTCCTTGCGCTGGGGCACTATCACAACTTCATGGAAAAACGCTTCGGAGATACCCTGGCGGTCTATCCCGGAACGCTCGAGGGGCTCAAGTTTTCCGAAACGGGCGAGCGGGCGTTCACGATCGTCGACCTGACGGATGCCGGCGCCCGGGTGGAACGGAGTCCCTACCCGGGAATCCCCGTCCTTGACGAAAGCCTGGATCTGTCCCGGATGGCCAATCCGGCCGCCGATGTCGAGGCTGCGATCCTGGCCCGTTCCGGTCCGGAAGTGATCGCCCGGTTCCGGCTGACCGGGGAGGCTCCGGTCGGATTCGATGCGGCGTTCACGGCCGCGCGGCTCGAGGATCGCTTCCGTTACCTGGCGATCGACGATCGCACCGTGCGCCTCGACCCGGCCTGGACGGAACAGGTTGCCGGCGAGCGGACCATCCGGGGTCTGTTCACCAGGAAAATGCGCGAACGGATCGCCGGGTCGGACGACACTGCCCGCCCCGTGCTCGAGGCGGCGCTGCGCCTCGGACTCATGGAGTTCCACTCCCGGGAGACGGCACATGTGGATTAGGAGGGTAACGCTCCGGGGATTCGGATGCTTCAGCGAGGGCATCGACATCGAATTCCGGGAAGGCGTGAACATCGTACTCGGCCCGAACGAGAGCGGAAAGACGACGCTGATGGAGTCCATCGTCGGCGTGATCTACGGGCTGCCCACCCGGGAGGCGGAAGAAGCCCTCCGCCCCCGCGGTGTGCACCGCGCCTACGCCGGCGAGGTCGTCTGGATCAACGGCGAAGCCGAGTACCGCGTCTCGCGCGACTTCGAGACGAACCGGGTCACCGTCACGCGGAAGGAGGGTTCGGGGAGCGCCATCCTGTTCCAGGGCGAGGCCAACCCCCGCGGACGCACGGACGACATCGCGGCGTATCTCGACATCGTCGAAAGCATCACCGGAATCCGCGACCGGGACATCGCGGTGCGCACGCTCTTCATCAACCAGGGGGACATGGAGACCGCGGTGGACGACAAGATCCGTCATCTCCTGTCGGGAACCCAGGTCGGAGGCTTCGACCGCGTGCTGGTGCGGCTGGAGGAGGAGTACGGTGCGCTGACCCGCGAGAATCCGTGGGGCGCGCCGCGCCGCAAGGATCGCGAGATCGAGGAGCTGGACGCCCGCATCGAGGATCTGACGGTCCGGATCGGCCGGGCCCGCGAGGCGTTGTCCCTCGGCGGCTATCTTCTGCAGGAGATGGACGAAACAGCCCGAATGCACGCGGAGGCCCGGGAGCAGGTCGAGGAGAAGTCGGCTCTGTGCCGCAACTACGGCGAGTTCTTTGAGGTCAACCGGGAGCGGAGCGATCTCGAGAAACGCCTGCGGACGCTGCGCGACGAACGGGAAAAGGTCAAGGCTCTGACCGCCGACTGCAGGAGCGTCGAGGCCGAACTGTGGCCCCGCTACAACATCTTCCGGAATTCAGGCCTTGATCTCGGCGAGTCGCTGCGTCTTCTGGCCGCGCTCCAGCGCGACGTGGAGTCGATGAAGGAAGACCTGATGCGCCGGGAGTCGGAACTGGAAACCATGCCCTGGCCGAGGAATCTCCGGAATGCCGTGGCGGGCGCCGTGTGCGCCGCGCTGCTCGGTTTCGCCGGGATGGCCGGCGCCGGGGCGCCCCTGCCGGGTGTTGCCGTGGGGTTCCTGCTCGGCCTTCTCGCCTTTTTCGGCGTTTTCTTCCTCGGAAAGGGAAAGGAAAAGCGCCGCCTCATGGTCGAAGGGCAGGTCGTGGAACTGGCGGACCGGCTGGAAAAGCAGAAATCCCTGATGACCGCCGAGGAGACCGAGCTGGCCGGAGTTCTGCAGGGACGGCGGCCCCGCGAAGTCATGGAAGAGTTCCGCCACTTCCGCGAAAAGGCGGACCTCCTGTCGCGCTACGAGCAGATCCGCGACAGCCATCGCAGCGTCGAAAATGTCGAAGCGGACTATGACGACGTGTTCCAGAAGCTCAAGCTCGTGGATGCCCGGGCCCGCGATCTCATCGCCAAGGCCCCCTTTCTCGCCGGCGCGGACGAGGACCCGGAACTGATGAGCCGGAGCATGGAGATCGCGGCGCGGGAGAGGGAGTCCGTCCTGGCCCGGTGCTCCGAGCTGGAGGGACGGCTCGAGGAATTGAAACTCAGCCAGGCCCGGAGCGCCTCCTCCAGCGTCGAGGACGTGGAGGCGATCGAGGAAGACCTGGCCGAGTGCGCGGAGCGGAAGAAGATGCTGGCGTTCCGGCGCGATGCCCTCGGGCACGCCCTGGCCGTTCTCAGGGAGAGCATTGCCGAATTCCAGGAAAGCCACCTCGAGCGGCTGACGTCGAGGGCAGGGAACCTGGTCCGGAAGATCACCGCCGGACGGCACGACCGGCTCGTCCTCGACAGGAACTTCGTGCCGGTCCTCTATGACGTCAACGGCGTTCCGGAGACGCCCGGAGACCTGAGCCAGGGCGCCCGGGACCAGCTGTACCTGGCCCTGCGCCGGGCGATCGGGGAGGAGCTGAGCGGAGGGGCGCGCCTGCCCCTGCTCATGGACGACGTCCTGGTGAACTGCGACGCGGCCCGCCTCGCCGCGATCCGGGAACTGCTGTTCGATCCATCCGCTCCGCGACAGGTCATTCTGTTCACTCATGATCCCGGATACTCCGACTGGGGGCATGCGCTCGTTCTGGATGAAGGCGGAGATGCCGCCGAACCCGGCTTCGCGGCGGAATCCGGAGGGCGCTAGCTCTTTTGCGGCCGTCCCGGTACGCTACCCACGATGCGAACGGGTCAACACACTGAGGAGTCTCCGGCTTTGAGCACTCGCGGGGGGGAAACCGAACCGTCCGGCGCCGGAGTCCCGGCCCTCGAGGTTCGCGGGTTGACGCGCAATTTCGGGTCGATCATGGCCGTGGATCACGTCGATCTCTCCGTTCGCCCCGGGTCGATTCTTGCCCTTCTCGGCCCGAACGGCGCCGGCAAGACCACCTCGATCAAGCTGATGACGGGGCTGCTCAAGCCTTCATCGGGATCCGTCCACGTGGGGGGCCATGATCTGCAGACGCACCCCGCGGAAGCGAAGCGGCGGATCGGCTACGTGGCCGACGAACCGCATCTCTATGAAAAGCTGACCCCGGTGGAGTACCTCCGCTTCAACGGGGAACTCTACGGGGTGAACCCCGCCGTTCTCCCCGGTCGGATCGACCGCCTTCTGGCGCTGTTCGAACTCGCCGACCGCGCGGATTCGCTGCTGGAAGGGTTTTCCCACGGCATGAAGCAGAAGACGGCGCTGGCCGGGGCGCTCGTCCATGAACCGCAACTCCTCTTCCTCGACGAGCCGACCGTGGGCCTCGACCCTCGGGGCGCCCGGCTGCTGCGCGAAGTACTGAAACGGATGGCCGGTCGCGGCGTGGCCATCGTCCTGTCCACGCACATTCTCGAGATCGCCGAGCGCCTCTGTGACGAGGTGGCCATCATATCGCGCGGGCGGGTCCTCACCTCGGGAACCATGGCGGAGCTCAAGGCATCCACGCGCGAAGGAACGCTCGAGGAGATCTTCCTCGAAGTGACCGGCGGAAACGGCGGTTTCGACCTCGACTTCAGCGACGGGCCGGGATGAACACGGAGCGCCGGGAAATGAGCCTCGGGCGGCTGCTCTCCTGGCAGGTCAAACTGCAGTTCGCCGCCCTGCTGCGGGGCCGGGGCGCGGGGTTCGGGCAGCGGTTCTTCTTCGGAGTGCTCGGTTTCGGTTGGCTCCTGTCCGTGGGGTTCGGCGTTCATGCCGTTCTCGGCGAAACGCTGCGGAGATCGCCGGACGCGACGTGGGTTCCCGGGCTGTTTCTTCACCTGGCGTGGCTCGGCTCGCTGGCCATGACCCTGTTCTTCAACCTCGGGCTGCTCCTCCACGTCGTCTTCTTTTCCCGCGACCTCGTCCTGCTGATGGCGTCGCCGATCAGCCCGCGCAAGGTTCTGATCGTCCGCTTTGTCGAAGCGATGTGGACGAACGCGTTCTTCAGCCTGTTCCTGTCGCTTCCGGCCGCCGTGGCCGTGGGGATCCATCTCGGCGCGGGCCCGCTCTACGCCGTCACGTACGCCGTGGTCTTCTGCGGCTTCCTCGTGATCCCCGTGGCGTTGACGTACCTGGTCGGGATTCCCCTGGCCCGCTGGGTGCCGATGTCGCGGCTCCGGGCCCTGTTTTCCATCACCGGGTTTCTTCTTGCCATGATGCTCTGGTCGCTGCCCCACTTCCTGCCCGGGCGCATCCAGTCGTATCGCGAATGGGCCGCGCTCCTCGAGCGGGCGGAAGCGTTGAACGGATTCTTCATGTCGGCGGCCGGTCAGTTCCTCCCCTCGACATGGGCGTCCCGGGCGATGGTGGCCGCGCTCGAGGGGCGGAGCGGCGCGGCGGCCCTGGACATCGGCGTCCTCGTGGGAGCGGGGCTCGGCCTTGCCGCCGTGGCGGTGACCCTCGGGGCACGTTCCTACCTGGACGGCTGGATCCGCCTGGCGACGGTTTCGGAGAATCGCGTCATGCGCGGGGAGAAGTTCACATTTCTCCTCCGGGTCCTCCCGTCCCGCTGGCGGCCGGTGTTCTGGAAGGACATGACCACCGTGGCGAGGGATTTTCGGCTTTCCTTCCAGTTGTACAGCCTCGGAATCCTCATGTGCCTGTTCCCGTTCGTTTCGCTCATGAGCCAGGGTACGGAAGATCTCGTCGAGGGGGGAAGGATGCTCGTGGCGTTTGCCAGCGCCATCGGCTCCTCGGTGGTCGTGGCATCCCAGGCGGGGATGATGACCGTTCCGCTCGAGGGAAAGGCGGGGTTCCGCCTTCTCGCGGCGCCGCTGACGGCCCTGGAAATTTCCGTCACGAAGTGGCTTGCCGCACTGCTCCTTTCGCTGCCCATCGTGGCCGCCCAGATCGTGGTGATCCGGCTCGGGTTCCAGCAGTCCGCGTCCGAATCTCTGCTGGGGGGAGTCCTTGCCCTGGCCGGTGCCCTGGCCGGATCAGGGTTCGGCGTGTTCATGGGCGCGACCTTCGCGAACTACGAATGGGATCACCCGAAACGCATGGTCCATTCCGGCGCGCAGATCGCCTGGGGAGCCGGTGTCGGCGTGATCGTCGTTTTCCTGGCGGTGGTCGTCCAGCTGGCCATGATCGTCGGTGAAAGCACGAGCCGCGACCTCGCCGAGCCGCTCTACCCGATCCTGATCCTGGCCGTGGGGCTGGTGACCTCCGCCGCCGGCGTTGCGCTCGCGGCGCGCCGGTTCCGGCGCATGGAGTGGATCCAGTAGCCGGCAGACGCACGGGGGTTGCCGGCGCCGCCCGGTTTTCGGGCGACGCCGCGATGTCCGCGACCCCTCAGATGTGGGCCTCGATCCTCCGGCGCAAGTCGGCCTGGGACTCCACGCCGACGACGCGATCCACTTCCTCTCCGTCCTTCAGGAAGACCAGCGTGGGGACGCCGCGAACCCCGTCCTCGACCGCCCGGCGCGGATCGTCGTCGACGTTCAGTTTCAGGAACACCGCCCGGCCGGCGAACTCCGCGGCAAGCTCCTCGAGGGCCGGAAGCAGGGCGCGGCACGGCGCGCACCAGGGGGCCCAGTAGTCGAGGACGGCGAGCCCCTCGACGTTTTTCATTTCCACCCCGAAGTTCTCGGGGGTGAGCGTGCGGATCATGGACATTGTGGAAAGCCTTTCGGAACGGGTGGTCAAGGTCGTGCCGGAACGCCGCGGTTGCCCGCGCCCCGCCTGGCGCGAAACTCGAGGGGGACGTGGCCGCGACGAGCGACATCCGGTCGAACCGGCGGCGGGGTCTTGTCCCACCCGTTGGATGTCCGAAGCCCCGGACGGATTCGTGCCGATCGAGTCGACCCGCCCCCGCGAGATTGAAGGGGAGTAGGCGCTCCGGTAGAATACGATCTCAATCCCAACTCCCGCAATGATTTGAGATTTTTGAACCCGGAGACAGCGTGGAAAGAGCCCGTGCCCTGATCGTCGAGGGGGACGACGTCATTGCCGAAACACTGACCGGCATCCTCACCGACGAACTGAACATGGAGGTGGAGAGGGCCAGGGACGGCGAGTCCGCCTACAATGTTCTGGATTCCACCCAGGTGAACGCGGTGATCACCGACCTGAAGGCGCACCGGATCGACGGGATGCGGCTTCTTGAAATCGCCCGGGCGCGGAATCCCGAAGTGTGCGTCATCGTCATCGACAAGGATCTCGACCTGTCGCTGGCCACCGAGGCCATGCGGCAGGGGGCCTACGACTTCCAGGTCAAGCCGCTGAACTACGAAAAGCTCAAGGTCGTCCTCGAGCGCGCCCTGTCGCACCAGAAGCTGGTGCTCGATCACTCGGATCTCAAGGAAAGGCTCGATCACAAGTACGGCCTGCCGAGCCTGACCGGGCATTCCCGCGAGATGATCCACGTGTACAGCCGCATCCGGCAGATCGCGCCGAGCCGGGCCACCGTGCTCATCCAGGGGGAAACCGGCACCGGCAAGGAACTCGTGGCCAAGGCGATCCATCACGCGAGCCCCCGCCGCAACGAGAAGTTCGTGGTCCTGAACTGCGGGGCCCTGTCGCCCGGAATCGTCGAAAGCGAGATGTTCGGCCACGTGAAGGGGGCGTTCACCGGGGCGGACCAGGATCGGGCCGGGCGATTCGAGATCGCCGACGGGGGCACGATCTTCCTCGACGAGATATCGGAAGTGAGCCAGGAGGTCCAGATGAAGCTCCTCCGGGTTCTCCAGGAGCGCGAGGTGGAGCGGGTTGGATCCACGAAGGTCACGAAAGTGGACGTCCGGGTGATCGCGGCCACGAACCGCGACATCGAGGAACTCGTGGCGTCCGGCGAGTTCCGCGAGGACCTCATGTACCGGCTCAAGGTGGTGGTGATCGATCTCCCGCCGCTGCGCGAGCGCAAGTCCGACATTCCGCTGCTCGTCGAGCACTTCATCGGAGAGTTCAACGGGGAAAACCGCAAGAAGGTCAGCGGCATGACCCGGGGAGCGATGGAAATCCTGATGCAGCACACCTGGCCCGGCAACGTGCGCGAACTGCGCAACCTGATCGAGGGGATGGTCGTGTTCGGGCGCGACGGGAAGCCCCTCGACGTGACCGACCTGCCCCTCGACCTCCGCTCGACCTCGGGATCGGAGGACGCGATCCGGATCGGCGTGGGGATGACGATGGAGGAGGTGGAGCGCCGGGTGATCGAGGAAAACCTCAAGTCCTTCGGTTACGACAAGCAGAAGACGGCGCGGTCGCTGGACATCGGTCTCAGGACGCTGTACCGGAAGATGAAGCAGTACGGGATCGACGGCTGAGAAGTCGTTGTCGCGCCTGGAGTCCTTCACGCGGCGGGTGACCAGCAGCGCACCGCGATGACCCCCAGCAGACCTTCTAGTAGATCTTCTGCCCCAGCGCGCTGGCCGCCAGCCCTACCGCGAGTTCGCTGGTCAGGTTCCGCTCGTCGAGCGTCGGATTGATCTCCACCATTTCCATGGAGGTCAGGATGCCGCTGTCGGCCAGGATCTCGAGGGCCAGGTGGGCCTCCCGGTAGGTGATGCCCCCCTTGACCGGAGTGCCCACGCCGGGCGCCTCGTCCGGATCGAGGACATCCAGGTCGAAGGAGAGATGCACCCGGGATACCCCCTTCGAGGCGATCACGATGGCCCTTTCCATGACGCCGCGCATGCCGAGCTCGTCCACCTCGCGCATCGTGAACACGGTGATGTCCGAAGCCTTCAGCGCCTCCCGCTCGCCCGGATCGAGGTCGCGCACGCCGACGAGCACGGTGTTCGCCTCGAGCGCCTTGGGGTGGTTCCCGCCGATCGAGGTCAGCCGCTCGTCGCCGTAGCCGAGGTTGACCGCCAGCGCCATGCCGTGGATGTTGCCCGACGGCGTCGTGTCCGGCGTGTTGAAATCCCCGTGAGCGTCGATCCAGATCAGGCCGCTCCGCGGATCGACGGCGGCCAGGCCGGCCATGGTCCCGATGGACACGGAGTGGTCGCCTCCGATGATGAACGGAAAACCTCCCGACGCCGCGAGCTTGTGAACCTCGGCGGCGAGGTGCTTCGATCCGTCCAGCACGGCCGGAAGAAACCGGAGTTTCTCCTCCCCCTCGTTCTGGGTGGCCATGACCGGGCAGTCGAGGTCGCCGTGATCCACGACCGACAGTCCGAGGTGGACGAGTTTTTCGCACAGCCCGGCCACACGCATGGCCGAGGATCCCATGTCGACGCCGCGGAGCGTCTGGCCGTAGTCCTGCGGCATGCCCAGCAGGTGAATCGTGTCGGTTCGTATCAAGTGTGGACCCCGGATGCCTTGCGGCGGCAGGTGGAAAAGTCGTCGACCCGTGAGGCACGCTAGCAGCAGGGCGCCCCGGCGGTCAACGGCGCCGCTTTGCAAGGTTTTGACCCATTCGCTATACTGGGCTCCCCGGTTCTCAACACCAATTCCGACACCAGGTCGGACACATCCACATTGCAATCAGGAGGTTTTTCCATGGCATTCGAACTCCCCCCCCTGCCCTATGCGCCGAACGCGCTGGAGCCCCATATCGACAGCAAGACGATGGAAATTCACCATGGCAAGCATCACAACGCCTATGTGACGAACCTCAACAAGGCCCTCGAGGCGCACGCCGACTGGCAGAAGAAGTCGATCGAGGAGATCCTGGCCCACATCAACGAGGTGCCGGAGGGGGTCCGCACGGCCGTCCGCAACAACGGGGGCGGTCACGCCAATCACTCCCTGTTCTGGACGAGCATGGGACCGGGCAAGGGCGGAGCGCCGACCGGGGCCCTCGCCGACGCGATCACCAGCGCGTTCGGCGGCTTCGACAAGTTCAAGGAAACGTTTTCCACGGCCGCGGCCACCCGCTTCGGTTCGGGGTGGGCCTGGCTCGTCCTGGACGGAAACAAGAAGCTCGAAGTGTATTCCACGGCCAACCAGGACTCGCCGATCATGGAGGGGAAGAAGCCGCTGCTCGGCCTCGACGTCTGGGAACACGCCTACTACCTGAACTACCAGAACCGGCGTCCCGACTACGTGACAGCATTCTGGAACGTGGTCGACTGGGACGCGGTCGCGAAGCGACTGAACGGCTGATCCGCTTCGCCCCCGATTCGAGACATCCGAAAGGAGATCACATGAAGGCGCTACTGATCGCCGCGGCCCTCACGGCCGGCCTTGCCGCTACGGCATTCGCGGACCTCGAGATCGTCACGTCGACGACGAAACTCAAGTCGAAGCCGGAAACGACGACGGGAACCATGATGATGGGCAAGGACCGCTTCAGCGGAAGCTCGGCCGCCGATTCCAAGGACGACGGTCGGGTCATTTTCCGGGGCGATCTCGAAACGGTCTACTTCATCAGCGACAAGAAGAAGGAATACACGGCCATCGACAGGGAAGCGATGGAAAAGCTCGCCGCGAAAATGAAGGAGGTCAGGGCCCAGATGGAGGAGGCCCTTGCCGGCGTTCCGGCCGAGCAGCGCGCGATGATGGAAAAAATGATGAAGAAGAATCCGGCCATGGCCGCCGCCCCCGAACGGGTCGTGACGAAATCGGGCGAAACGAAGAAGATCGGCGATTTCAACTGCACGCGGTACGACGTGACGGAGGACGGTGTGAAGGTGGAAGAGGTCTGGACCACGTCATGGACCGACGCCGGTTTCAAGCGGGAGGACTTTGCCGCCTTCGAAAAGCTCGGGGAGTTCATGAAGGCGCTCACCGCGTCCATGAAGGACATGACCTCCATGTTCGGAATGAGCCAGGCCCAGATCAGCAGGGACTTCGAGTCCTTCAACGGCGTTCCGATCCTGACCCGCTCGTTCGACGACGGCAAGGCGGTCCGCGAAACGAAGATCGAATCGATCTCGCACAAGGATGCCCCGGCCGGCACGTACGAGGTCGACACGTCCTACAAGAAGAAGGACCTGTTCAAGGACTAGCGTCCACAGCCGCGAAGAGAATCTCCGCTCCCGCCCGGAACTCCGTTTCGGGCGGGAGCAGGCTCACGACCCCCCAGGCCTCGCCGGCGCAATCGTAGAAGTGTCCGGGGTGGATCTGGACGCCCCGTTCCAGGAATTCCACGCACCACTCCGTCTCCGTTCGGGTACGCGGCAGCCGCAGAACGGCGGACCAGCCCGCCTGGGGAACGAGAACCGAAACGCGCGAACCCGCGGCTCGATCCCGGAGGAACTCGAGGTTGTCCCGGACCCGCGCCAGGACCGACTGCTGGAACGCGTGGCGCCCGGACAGAAGCTCCGGAAGCGCGTCCTGCACCGGGGACCCGACCGAGAGAAACGCGTCGGCGATCCAGTGAAGGCCGTTCACCGCCCGCCGCTTCAGTCCGGGCTCGCCGGAGACGACGATCCAGGCGAGCTTGAGCTGGGGCAGGCCGCAGACCTTGGACAGGCCGGACAGCGTGAACGTCAGGCCACGGTCCGACCCGGCAAAAGTGGGGCGGCGATCCGGGGCGTCCAGGACGAAATCGCCGAAGACTTCGTCGACGATCAGGGCCGCCCGGCGATCCGCCGCCGCCCGTTCGATGCGCTCCGACTCCCGGAGATCGAGGAACGACCCGGTCGGATTGTTGGGATTGACGACGATGATGCCGCGCGTGCGCGGTGTGAGCGCCGCGTCGAAGCGCTCGAAGTCGAGCCACCAGCGGCCGTCATGCAGCAGGGGATAGGGGCGGAGGACGATGCCCTCCAGGTCGGCCAGCGGGCCGAACAACGGGTAGCTCGGCGCGGGAACGAGGAAGTCGTCGCCGGGATCACCGAGCAGCCGGAAGAGGTGCGCGTAGGCCTCGCTGGTGCTGGCGGTGAGGATGATCTCTTCCGGGGCCACGCGGGCGCCCCGGTCCGCGTAGTAACCGGCAACGGCTTCGCGCGCCCGGTGCGAACCGGCCGGATCGGGGTCGTAGTCCCCGGTTCGGAGCGGAGGGGGCGGGGGAACGTCGAGGTCGATCCGGGTCGGATTGGAAACGGTCAGGTCGATCAGCGGCGCGCCGCGCTCCTTCCGGAGCAGCGCGCGTTCCGCGAGTTCGTTCAGGGGAAAGTCACAGGGCAGGCGCCGCGAAAACATGGATGCAGGATAGCAACGGAGGAGGATACATGGAAATCAAGGGAAGCCGGGTGCTGGTCACCGGCGGAAGCGACGGGATCGGTCTGGCGATCGGCCGGGCACTGGCGGAGCGGGGGGCGCGGGTGGCGCTGATGGCCCGGAACCGGGACCGCCTCGAAAAGGCGGCAAGGGACATCGGGGCGCTGGCCCTGCCCGGCGACGTCAGCAACGAGAAGGACGCGAACGAAACCGTGGCCGCGGTGGTCCGGGAGTTCGGAGGGATCGACGTCCTCGTCAACAATGCCGGCATCGGGTACTTTGCGCCGCTGGCCGACATGGACACGGCCCGGTTCCGGAAAGTGTTCGACGTGAACGTGACCGGAGCGATGTTCATGGCCCGGGCGGCCGTGCCGCACTTTCTTTCCGCCAAGTCCGGAAACATCGTCAACATTTCCTCCACTTCGGGGCTCAAGGGGGGCTCGCGGAGCACGGCCTACTCCGCCTCCAAGTTCGCGCTGCGGGGAATGACGGAATGCTGGCGCGACGAGCTGCGCCGTCACGACATCCGGGTCATGCTCATCAATCCCAGCGAGGTGATGACGCGGTTCGCCGAAAACGCGGGTTTCACGCAGCAGGAGTCGGAGAAGAAACTGCGCGGGGTGGAGATCGCCGATGCCGTCGTCTCCGTGCTGTCGATGGACAGTCGTGGCTTCATTCCCGAGCTTGCGGTGTTCGCGACGAATCCGTTCTGACGGCCGGGCCGCCGGCGCAGGGGTGCCCCGGCGCCGCCTCGCCCGCCCTGCGCGGAGGTTCCCCGGCGCCCGCCTAACCCGCCTTGCGCAGGGGTTCCTCCCCACCGGTCTGTTCCGGCACGCCGAGCATCCGGGCTTCCCGGTCGGAACTCCACCAGAGCACGGCCAGGATCGGGAGCAGGAACAGGATCGAGATGGATCCCATCTGCCGGTAGGCCATCTCCACGAAACCGGTCAGGGAGATCAGTGCCAGCGTACTGGCCAGCTCGAAGCCGTATCCGTAGTTGTCCTTCCAGGCCCTGAACAGGGACTGCCTTTCCTGGAATGCGATCACGCCGGCCACGATACCGGTGTTCACCGCGAAGAAGGCGAGACCCGCCGCGAACAGGGCGAGCCACGTGGTCTGCTCGTTCATGATGCTCAGGCGGTCCGGAGCGGGGCTTGCCAGCCCCAGGACCAGAAAGGCCGCCGAGGCGGCGACGACCGACTGTGCCGCATTGAACAGCGCGCGATGCGCCGGCCGCCGGTGCGGATACAGGCCGGCAACGAGCGTCGAGAGCCCGATCGCCGCGAACGCCGTGGCGGGCTCGAGGATCAGCACGGCCGCGAGGTTCATCGTCAGGGCCATGCTGATCGTTCCCCGCCCGGTCGGTGTCCTGAACCAGAAGATTTCACCGGCGAGGCAGGCCAGAAACCAGGTGAGGAACAGCGCGGAAAATTCGATTCCGCGAAGGTTCCAGCCGAGGATCAGACCTCCGGCTGCGATGACCAGGCCCGCATAGACGGCCGTGCGCAGATCTCCCTTGATCCGGTTCATGGCCTCCGGTCGCTCTCTGCGTTCGGCCGGTCGAAGGGATTGGCGGGCTTCCACCAGCCCGCCTTGCCCGGCGCGTACGTGGAAAAGTGTTCGAGCTGCACGGTGATCCAGCGGCCGTCCGCGGACACCGTACCGCCGATGTCGATCCATGAGTGGGCGCCGGACTTGTCGTCGCCCCACCACCACATGCGGCACTCCGACGGGCGGGTTCCCGCCGGAACCCTGGTTTTCAGGGTCACCGGATTCTTGAACTGGATCCCCTCCGGGTAGAGTTCCACGCACGGATAACCGCGGACGGCGCTGACATCGACGGCCTTGATTTCCGTGTCCTTGTCCAGCGCACCCGCGGAGAACCAGAGCGTGGACACGCCGAAGCTGATCGTTCCGCCTTCGGCCGCGCTGATGGTTTCGATCCGGACGATCTGGCCGGA
>CAZQVN010000006.1:0-78710 GCA_964596775.1 uncultured bacterium | reverse complement strand
CGATCCGGACGATCTGGCCGGATGTGGAACCCGTTCCGATGGAGCCGGAACCGCCGCTGCCGGAACCGCCACTGCCCGGAACATGGTTGATCCCGTTGCCACCCCCGATGTGCCCACCGTTGAGCTGAGGTTGTGCGGACGAGAGAGTTCCTTCCGGACCCGTAACGCGCACGTTGTCTGAGCAGCCGGCCCAGACGACGACCAGGGACGACAGCAATGCCGTGATCAGAACCCTGGCTTTCATCGTTACGAGTATCCTGCTTCCCGGCATACGCTCTCCGTTGTGATTCGGACCTGTACCCGCCGTTCGGGAGTGCAAGGCTTGTGCCCCGGCGCCGGGGCGTATGTCGGATGGCCATAAGTGGCTGCATCACAAGGGCTTGTGGCTTGGTTGCGAACGCCTGAGGGCGCCGGCGTACGGCGCAGGAGGGGCATCGGACGCACCTGTATGCGTCCAACGTTACGTCACTCAACAACTTGGCCGGATCGGCTGCGTTCCGCCGATCCGGCCATTTGACCCTGTTTCGCTGTCGAGTTCCCGGTCCGGTACCGCGTTCCGTTCGAGATCCGCGGCGGCGGCAACGGGCGCGAGGTTCCGGATCAGGTCCGGACGAGCTTCTTGTACTTGATCCGGTGGGGCTGGTCCGCGTCGGCGCCGAGCCGCTGCTTCCGGTTCGCTTCGTAGTCCTGGTAGTTCCCCTCGAACCACACCACCTGGCTGTCCCCCTCGAACGCGAGGATGTGCGTGGCGATGCGATCGAGAAACCAGCGATCGTGACTGATGACGACGACGCAGCCCGCGAACTCCAGCAGCGCTTCTTCCAGCGCCCGCAGCGTGTCGACATCCAGGTCGTTCGTGGGTTCGTCGAGCAGGAGCACGTTTCCACCGCTCTTCAGCAGCTTGGCGAGGTGCAGGCGGTTCCGCTCGCCGCCGGAGAGGTCCTTCACCCGCTTCTGCTGGTCGCCTCCCTTGAAGTTGAAGCCGGCCACGTAGGAGCGGCTCGGCACTTCGCGCTTTCCGAGCGGGATGACGTCCTTTCCTTCGGAGATTTCCTCCCAGACGGTCTTGGATCCGTCCAGCTGGTCACGGGACTGATCCACGTAGGACAGGCTCACCGTTTCGCCGAGCTTGAGCGAACCCGAATCGGGCTTTTCCTGGCCGGTGATCATCCGGAACAGCGTGGTCTTGCCCGCGCCGTTCGGACCGATGACCCCGACGATGCCTCCCGGAGGAAGCTTGAAGTTCAGGTTGTCGATGAGGAGATTGTCGCCGTATCCCTTGCGCAGATTCTCGGCATCGATGACGAGATTGCCGAGCCGCGGCCCCGGCGGGATGGAGATTTCCACCCCTTCCGTCCGCTTCTCCTGCTGGTCGGCGAGCAGTTTCTCGTAGGCCTGGACACGGGCCTTGCTCTTGGCCTGGCGCGCCCGCGGGGCCATCTTGATCCACTCGAGTTCGTGGGCCAGCGTCTTCTGGCGCGCCGACTCCGCCTTTTCCTCGTGGGCGAGCCGATCGCGCTTCTGCTCCAGCCACGAGCTGTAGTTGCCTTCCCAGGGAATTCCGGCGCCCCGGTCGAGTTCGAGGATCCATCCGGCCACGTTGTCGAGGAAGTAGCGATCGTGGGTGACGGCCACCACCGTGCCCTCGTACTCGTGCAGAAACCGTTCCAGCCAGGCCACCGACTCCGCGTCGAGGTGGTTCGTCGGTTCGTCGAGCAGCAGCATGTCCGGCTTGGACAGCAGCAGGCGGCAGAGCGCAACGCGGCGGCGCTCGCCGCCGGAGAGCTTCGAAACGTCCGCGTCGGGAGGCGGACAGCGGAGCGCGTCCATGGCGATCTCCAGCGTCCGGTCGATTTCCCAGGCGTTCAGGTGATCGATCTTCTCCTGGACCTTCGCCTGTTCGTCGAGCAGTTTCTCCATCTCGTCGTTTTCCATCGGCTCGCTGAACCGGTTGCTGATCTCCTCGAACCGGGTCAGCAGGGCCTTCGTTTCGGCCACGCCCTCCTCCACGTTGCCGAGGACGGTCTTTTCGGGGTTCAGCACCGGTTCCTGCGGAAGGAACCCGATCTTGATGCCGTCGGCGGGGCGGGCTTCGCCGATGAACTCCTGGTCGACTCCGGCCATGATGCGCAGCAGGGACGACTTGCCCGCGCCGTTGAGACCCAGCACGCCGATCTTGGCGCCATGGTAGAACGACAGCCAGATCCCCTTGAGCACTTCCTTGTTCGGGGGATGGACTTTCCTGAGGTCCTTCATCGTGAAAATGTACTGCGGGGCCATGAAACACTCCTCTATACGGAAATGAATTGCGGACTGTGCGGGGAATTGAGCCCCGGAATAATGGGCCAAAGGGAAGTCGAGAGCAAGGGGAGCGGAGCCGGAACCGTGCCACGCGGGCTCCCGGAGCGATTCCGGGGCGCCCGGAGCAAGGGGCGGTCCTTCGAACGTCCGGGGCAGGGAAGAGCGAGCGTTACTGGGGGCGTTTCCGGGTGACGCGGAAGATCGCGGCGGTGAGCAGTCCGAACCCGAACCCGGCCAGGAACGTGAGGCTGATCACCTGGACCAGGGACATCTGCACTTTCCAGGCGAGAAAGCGGAGATGGACACCGCCGGTGTTCTGGATCACGACGGTGAGGATCAGGAGCAGCAGAAACAGCGCCATGCCGATCTTGAGATTCTTCATGTACCTACTCCTGCGTCGTCTTCTTCAGTACTTCGGGGTTGAGGATGCGGAACTCGACCCGCCGGTTGAGCGCCAGCTCCGTCGGGCTGTCGCCCGGCGTGACCGGCTGGTCCTCGCCGTAACCGACCGCCTCGATCCGGTCCGCGGCAAGAGAGGTGTTGCTTGTCAGGAACGCGCGGACCGACTCGGCCCTGCGCCGGCTGAGAAGCAGGTTGTGCTCGGAGGAGCCACGGTGATCCGTATGCCCCTCGACCCGGACGCGGACTCCCGGAAACTCGTCGAGGACGCCGCCGATGGTTTTCAACAGGTCCTGCGAATAGGGAAGCAGGTCCGCCCTGTTCGTCTCGAAGAGAATCAGGTTCGTCCTGAACAGTCCGCCCTCGAGGAACTGCTCCCGGATGATCCGCGTTTCCACGGCTCGTTCCGGGGGCGGCGGAGTCCGCGTTTCCGCGGAAGGCACGACCGCCGTGCCGGTGGAGGGAGCGGCATCGGACGCCGGAGGCGTCCCGTCCTTCCCCTCGCCGGAGGCCGGCGGAGCCACCACCGTGACCCTGGGAGGTGCCGGAGGCGGGGCGCGATCCACGATGACGCTGCGTCCGCTCCCGGAGAGATGTTCCCCGTAGGCCAGGTCGAGCCATCCGCGCGGCACCGCCGCGCCGGGCGGCAGCTTGGCCAGTTCTTCCCGAAGAACCGCGCGGACCCGGGCGAGATTTTCCTCCGTCATGTCCGATCCGAAAGCCTCGACCGCTTCAGCCGCGGACGAAGCCGCCGCGGTTTCCGCGTCGGTCGCCGACCGGGCCGAATCGGTATCCGCCGAGCCGCTCTGAATCCGGACGCCTCCCGGTTCCCCGTAGCGGACGTACATCAGCGTGCCGTCCGGCAGGGGCACCGCGGTCCATGTGTCCGCGCCGGCGGCGGTGTCCGCCATGGCGGCGGTGTCCGCCATGGCGCTGCCCGGAACCAGCAGGCACCCGGCCAGCAGAAGCGACGGAATCAGATTTTTCGGAGTCATGAGCTACCTCGTGGAGAGGAGATCTAGAGCTTGAACTTGAGGCCGGCCAGGATCCGGTTGTGATCGAAGAATCCGATCCCCTGGTGCTCGGCAAACCCGGTGAACCGCCCGAGATCGTAGGTGAGGCCGTAAGCCGCGTTCAGGTAGAGATCGCTGCCGTCGCCCTCGTCGCCGCTGAAGTTGAGCCACGCCGGTCCGGTGGAAATGTAGGGGCTCCAGTCGCCCTTTTCGGACACCGTCTTGAAGTCCCACTGAAGGTTCGCGGCGATCATCGTCGACGTGAGGTCGCTGCCGAAACCGAAGGAAAGCTCGGGGACGAGATGGAACTTCGAGTTTTCCGTCAGCGGTCCGAGGTTGATCCGGGTGCCGAGCACGAACTGCTCCGGATCGTCGATGCCGACCCC
Source organism: uncultured bacterium (assembly GCA_964596775.1). Classification (GTDB taxonomy): domain Bacteria; phylum Eisenbacteria; class RBG-16-71-46; order JABDJR01; family JAWXBZ01; genus CAZQVN01. Next base: position 74,611 of record CAZQVN010000006.1, on the reverse strand, counting down.
GGAGAAGAAGCGGTAACCGCGAAAGGACCACTTGTAGTTGCTTCCGGAATCGATCGTCTCGACGTTTCCGTCCGCGTCGACCTTGATCGTTTCCGGCTTGTCGCCGCTTCCGCTGACGATGATCGTCGACGGGGATTCGGATCCGGCCGCTCCGGCCGCCGCCAGTCGCTCGTTGACGCGCTGGTTGACCCGGGCCTCGAGCCGCTCGTCCAGGCGACGCTCGAGCAGCTCCATCTGCTGCTCGGACGTGAGGCCGCCGAAATCGGCGGCCTCACTCTGGGCCAGTTCCTCACGAATGATCGAGCGCAGCTCCTCGGGATCGAGGAGCTGCGACTGGTCGTCGTTCTTCTTTGCGTCCTTCTTCTCGCCGGTATCCTTGGCGTCCTTCTTGTCGGACGCGGCCGGCTGGTTGGAACTCTGGTTCTTCGAGTTGATGTTCACGCCGCCCGGCTGGCCGTAGCGGATGTAGATCTCGCCTTCGACCGGAACGGGAATGGCGATGATGCGGTCGCCCGCGTAGTTGCGGACCGGCGGAATGACGCCGGGGGTGACCGTTTCCGTGCTGGTCGAGCCGGGAACGCCGGGCTTGGCCATCTTGGCCGGTGCCGCGGGCGCAGGTGCCGGCGTGGCCGCGGGAGGCGTCGTGGCTCCCGCCGTGGGCGCCGCCGGGGCCGCCGGCTTGGCCGCCGGAGCCGCGGGCTCGGGCGTGGCCGGCGCGGAGACGGGAGTCGGAGCCGGGGGAGCCGGCGGCTCACCCTTGGCAAAGAATCCCTTCTGTCCGTCCGGTCCGTGACCGAACAGGTTGAATCCGAGGCTGGCGCTGAACAGCCAGTTGGACTGCAGGTTGTCGGTGGTGGCGATGTCCTCGAGCGCGTCCATGGACATGATGTAATCGCGGGCCGCGGCGTTCAGCCTGAGGCGGTCGCCGAGCCGGAAGGACAGTCCGCCGCCGAGAATCAGGGCCGTCTTGTCCTTCAGCGCGGCGGTCTCCTCGTTCTTGCCGTCGCCGTTTTCGGTGTAGTTGATCTGGCCGATGCCGCCGACCAGGTAGGGAACGACACCCTTGCCCGAGCTCAGGTTGAACTGGGCTTCGCCGCCGAACGACTCGATCGGCTGGGTCTTGTTGAAATCGCCGTTCACGCCGCGCCAGTAGTAGCCGCGCAGGCCGAAGAAGCGCCCGAAATCAAGGCCGGTGCGCGCGCCGAAGAGCTCCTGGTTGTCGGTGCCCGTCTTGTCGTTCCAGTCCAGCCGTCCCACGAAGGGTTCGAAGGGGATGGAGAGACCGGACAGTCCGCTGCGGAAACGCTCGGCAACCGCCTGGTCGGATTCGCTGAGGGCGTCGCCGCGATAACCGCCGAGCAGAAAGTTGACACCGACTCCCGCGGAGAGATTGTGCTTGATCTTGTCCGCGTCCGGGTCTTCGGGATACAGCGCCTTTTCGCCGGAGGCCAGGTCGTAGCGGTTGATGCGGAATGCCGAATCCTCGACGTACACCTCGGCCTGCAGCCGGGAGACGCCGAACCGGAATCCGCCGCCGGCCTTGGCGTTGATCTGGCTGACCTTGTTCCCGTTCTCCGGGTCGAAGCGGATGATGCCGCCGCCGCCCTTGAGGAACGGCACGATGTTGCCGTCGCCGAGATTCAGGACCACGTCGGCTCCGTAGTTGGCGATGTTGAGCTTCTGATCCATCAACGGGTCGCCGTTCAGGTCGCGCAGGGAAAGCGTCGAGAAGTCGGTCCTCACGTCGTTGCGGGCCAGGTAGTAACTCTGAAGAGCGATGTACTTGCCGAAGTTGAGCGCGAACTTGGCGCCGTAGAGTTCGGTGTCGTCGAGGCCGAGATCCTTGTCCCAGCGAATCGCATTGTAGGTCGGCGTCAGCGTATAGCTCATTCCGTCGACCTGGGCCAGCGCCGCCGTCGGGGCGGACGCAACCGCAGCCAGCACGGCGAGCCCCGCCAGAATGCGCCTCAGGCGGATGCGGTTAAAAGTGGTTCGATGGTGAATCACGGCAGAATTCCTCCCTGGTTTCGTTCCGTCCTCATTGTGTGCTTCGAATCGAGTATTCAATTTTCGCCCCTTTGCCCCCGGGCCGGTCCGGCCCGTGCGTATGACTCCCTTATTCACTTTCGGATTCGGTTTTATGATGAAAGGTCAGTCCGGCTGTTTCGCGGACGGAGCCTGAAGTTCCTTGACGCGCGCATCGATTCCGGCGGTCGAGTATGTGAAGACGAGCGTGCCCATCCTGCTGTCGAAGCCCATGATGGGGACCGCGGTTCGCACGACACCCGCGGAAGTCGTATCCGTGGTCGTTTGCGATATGGCCAGCAGATCCGCCGGGAATGCCGCGGACCCGGGCGTTCCTTCCAGTTTCTTGTCGGTCGCGACGAGTATCGAATCGCGATCGTCGACAAGGACCACGCCCGTGATGTTGGCCTCGCGCACATAGCGACGGAAATAGTCGTCGATCTGCTCGAGGTTTCCCTTGAGAAGTTCCGACCGGACCGCCCATCCCATGGGAACGGCGGCCAGCCTCAGCATTTCGTCGGCCTGGTCCGTGAGGGCGCGTGCCGACAGGTCGATCAGGGTTTCCCGCTGAACGACGAGTTGTCGCTCCAGATTGCCCACCGCCCATGTCTTCCAGAAAAACAGGGCCGCGCCGGCAAGAAGCAGGAAAATGATCAGGATTCTCGAAAAACCGCCTCCGGCCTTGCCGGATCCGGGTATTGTCGTACTCAAACGGGGGCCTCCTCGTTGCGATCGTTCGACACTCTTTCGGTTTTCGTGAAGAGTGTCGAACCCATCGTTTGCCCGGCCAGGTGCCGGCTCAATGATCCTCTGAATGACGGGAAAGCGGCGCCGGGGTCAGCCGGTGAATCAATCGTCCCGCGCCTGCCTGTCCCGGAGGCTCAAGGCCGGAGCGCCCGTGAGTGAGCCCACCTGTTCGCGTTGCGTTCAGGACTGATTCGCGGAACCGCTCTTGTAGGCTTGCTTGCCTTCCTCGAAGGCGTGCTCCACGCGCTTGGCCTGGTCCGCAACAAAGCTCTTCGCCTTGTCCGCTTCTTCCCGGGTCCTTTCGCCGAGCCGGCCGGCCAGTTCACCGATCTGCTTGCGGGTCTCGTCGCCCGAGTTCGGCGCGAGAAGAATGCCGGCCGCGACACCGGCCAGGAGCCCAGCTCCAAACGCAATCATCACATCCGCGACTCTGTTGTCACTCATTTCATTCCTCCTTGTTTTATGTTTACTGATGCTGTTTTCGAGGCTTGATCAATGCGCCCAGGCCTGCACGCACACCCGAAATGACGGCAGCCGCCTGATGAATCGGCGGTTCGACCTGGTTGAGAACAACGGACGCGAGTCCGTTGACACGTGACTGCGTCTGTCGCAGGTCCTGGACGACGTGCGTCAGTTCCGCGGTCATTCCGTTGACCTGCCGGGTTGTTTCGGTGGCGTCCTTGACCAGGGTCTCCAGGCTGGCGAGCATCGGCAGAAGGCGCGCCACGACGAAGACCAGGGCCACGGTGATCATGGCCATGAACAGGGTCATTGCCAGAAGGCAGAATTCTGTCAGGGTCATCAGTCTTCCTTGCATGAGCGGGTGCGGTCGATCCCCCTCCCGGGGGCAGAATCTTGACCGAGGGCGAGGCGGTGCCTCGGGCCCGAATCTCAATACACGCTATACCTGTAGACTCCGGATGTACAGAGATTGTCACGGACAAGGCAGGCTCGTTACTAACCTTATATCATTTAATGGCTTATGCGTCAAGTGGGGCGCCCTGGCGTTTCCGGTATCCCGCTGAATGTTGCCGATGCCTTGAATTCAGCGGTCCTCGGAGGGCCCGTCGGCACCCCTGCCGGTGATTTCCACGACCGAACTGAGGCAGAGATCGTGAGGGATCAGGTACGTTGAGGATCCATTCTCGACCGTAATCGAAACCTGCCCGGACTTCCGGACCGTTCCCTCGAACCCGCCGATGCGTATCCTGTCCCCGGTCCGGATTTCGCGGCGGGTGTAGATGCCGGTGATGGTGTTGCGCGCCACGTCGCGGGCCCCCATGGCGAGCGTCATGGCCAGCCCGGCGCCTACCGTGGCCAGGATCACCACGACGACCGCGGTGACGCTCGTGAAATCGAACCCGAGCCGCGTCAGGGCGATGACCAGGCTGACCGCGGCCACGAGATAGTACGCGGCCAGACCCACCGGACGCGCCGCCTTGAGACGCGAGCGTTCCGCGACGCCCTCGATGGTGCGCTGCGCGGTACGGCCTATCGCGAGGCCGAAAATGAGGACGAGCATGGCCAGGGCCACCGTGGGCAGGAGGGCGATGATGCCGCCGATGGTGGACGAGACGCCCGGAAGCCCGAGCGAGTCCGCGCTGGTCAGCAGGAACAGCGCGAGCACCGCCCAGAACGTGAAGAAGCCGGACAGGTGGGAGATCGGGTATTCGTAACCCATGCGCTCGAACATGCGGCCGAGGCCGGTCCGGTCCATGAAGCGGTCGATGCCCGACTTCTTGAGAATGTTGCGCACGACAAACTGGGCCACGTACGAAATGGCCAGGCCGAACGCCAGAATCATCACCGATATGAGGAGCTTCGGGGCCAGCGCGGCCGACTGCGAACCCAGCGCCGAAAGGGCCTCTTCGAAGACCGTCTTCCACTCGTTCATGACTCTTCCCTCCCCGGCGGCACGTCGCGGTCGCCGATGTCGCTGTCGCTTCCAAGTCCCGTCACGGCGTCGATCAGCGTGCGGGCGGTTTCCGTCAGGCCTTCGATGATCAAAAGGGTGAGATCCTCCATGGCCACCTGAAAGGCCACTTCGTCCAGGGCGCCCCGAATCTTCTCCGGGCTGGGCGACCCGAGGGCCTGACGCAGTGCGGACAGTTCCTGCTCGTCCAGGTGATCGTCCGGCCCGTCGCCGCCCTCGTTCGAATGCCGTTCGTTCATGCGCGGGCCTTCCGGGCGCCCGCGCCGGACAGCTTCCGGAATTCCGTGCGGGCGCGGAGCGCCCGCATGCGGGCGGCCCCTTCACTGATGTCCAGGACCGCCGCGATCTCCTGGAAGCTCATCCCTTCGACTTCGCGCAGGATCAGCATCAGCCGGTCGTCCCGGTTGAGCCGGTCGAGCAGTTTCTGCAGCGGTTCCCCGTGACCGGACTTTTCACCGGAACGGGGCAGCCATGGATCGAGGAGGACCGGATCGCCGGCCACCCGATTCAGCACGGACCGGGTCTTGCGGCGCCGGGTCAGGATCGTCAGCGCGGCGTTCCGGGCGATGCGGGCCAGCCACGTGGAAAAGAGGGACTCGCGCCGGAAGCTGAGCAGATAGCGGTGGACCTTGATGAACGTTTCCTGCGCCGCGTCGTCGGCGTCGTGGGTGTTGAGGAGGATCGCCTGGCAGATGGCGTGGACCCGTTTCCAGTGTTTTTCCATCAGCTCGGAAAAGTGGAGAGAGCCGTGCGGGTATTCGGCGAGGACCCGTTCGAGAAGCTCGTCATCCTCGTCGGCGCGCTGCGCTCCACGGCCTGGATTTGCCGGCGGGGAGTGATCCCCGCCCGGGTCGACGTCGACCAGGGGGGCCTGCTTTTCGCGGAACGATGAGCGCTGCGGAATCGGAAGCCACGGATTCCGGAAGACGGAAAAGGGCCAGCCGCGCCGGATCCCGGGCATCCGGATCCGCGGCGGCGCCGGTGCGCACGCCGTCGTCATCGCGGCGAGATTTCCACGTGACCGGTCCGCGGATCGATGTGGAGCGTTCTTTCGCCGCGAAGCACACCCACGAGTTCGTTGCCGACCAGTTCCCGCCGCCAGCCGGCCAGGAGGCCGGCTGGATCGTGGTTCTCCGTTCCGGCCCGCACCGCCTCGAAGAGCGCGGCGATGTCGCGCCGCGTTCCGAGGCAGGATGGAGCGATCCCGTTCTCCCGGGCGCGCGAGCGGAGAAGCACCTCCATGAGGTCCACCGCCAGCGACGCTTCCGGATCTTCCTTGCCGCCGCCCTCGGGGGGCTCGGGCCATTCGGATTCGGGAAGTCCGGCTCCGGTCCGGACCGCGGCCAGGATCCCGTCCCCGCTCCGTTCGATTTCCCGGGAGTGCATCCCCCGCAGGATGGCGAGGTCGGACTTCTTCTTCGGGCTGCGTTTCGCCACTTCGATGAGGACATCGTCGGCGACCACGCGGTTGCGGGGGACATCGCGCCTCATCGCCTCCTCCTCCCGCCAGGCGGCCAGCTCGCGGAGGATCGCCAGGTTCCGCCGCCCGAGCGAGCGGGTGCGGGGCAGGCGGAGGTAGAGGCGCCGCGGATCCTTTTCGTAGGTGTCCCGGTCCTCGTAGTGGGACATCTCCTCGACGGCCCATCCCAGCCGGCCCGTCTCGTCGAGCCGGTCCCGGATGTGCCGGCGCACCGGGTACAGGTACCGGACGTCGTCCAGGGCGTAGTCGATCTGCCCCGGCGTCAACGGGCGACGGACCCAGTCGGTGACCGTTTCCAGCTTGGACAGGCGGACGGACAGGATCCGGTCGACGAGCGTGGCGTACCCGGGCTGGTCGCCGTATCCGATGAGCGCGGCGCCGATCTGGGTGTCGAAGACGTTCGCCGGGGGGCGCCCGCATTGCTGAAACATGATCTCCATGTCCTGGCTGCCGGCATGCAGCGTGACCTCGACGTCCGGGGCGCTCATGAGGTCCCACAGCACGTCGAGATTCCCGAACTCGAAGGGATCGATGAGAGCCAGTTCTTCCGAGTCCGGTCCGGTGGGCACGGCTACCTGTACGAGGCACAGTTTGGCGAAATACGTCCGCTCGCGCTGGAACTCCATGTCGATCCCGAACGCTCCGGCGGAGCGGATCCTGTCGGCGAGCGCCCGGAGGTCGTCCGAGGTGGTGATCATCGCCGAGGGGTCGGCGGAGCCCGGGATTCGATTCATGAAGGGCTGAATCTACATGTCCGGGCGGATGTTCACAATCTTTCGTTCCAGCGGCCGTTTGCCCTATACTGCGGGCACTTCACAAGAGTTCAAAATCGGATACGACTCCATGAAATTGAGGTCACACCATGACGAAACCACTGTATCAGCTCGACGACGGCGCCCGTCTCTACGTGTTTGCCGCCTCGCGGGCCTTGACCGACGCTGAAATCGAGGCGATGTCCGGCGACGTCGCCGCCTTCATCAACGGCTGGCAGGCCCACAAGAACAGGGTGTCCGCCGCATATGCGTGGAAGGACAACCGCTTTCTCCTCATCGGAATCGACGAAACCGTCACGCCGTTGTCCGGCTGTTCCATCGACGGTCTCGTGCGGACGGTCCGCGGATTCGAGTCGGGAATGAACGTGACGTTCGTGGACGGCGACGCCGTCTACTTTCGCGACGGCGGAGAGATCCGACGGACCGGACGCGCCGGGTTCCGCGAACTGGCCCGGGACGGGAAGATCGGCCTGGACACGATCGTTTTCGACACGATGGTCAACCGGGTCGGCGATCTGCGGGCGGGAAAGCTGGAAGTTCCGCTCAAGGATTCCTGGCACGCCCGGCTCGTGCACGAGGAGCTGACCGGGGCACAGTGAAGGAGTCGCCGAATGGCGAATGTGGTTGCCCGGTATGCCCGCTGGCTGCACACGCAGTGGCCGGCCGGAACCGTCGAGAAGCTTCCCGAGATCGCTGAGGACGGTTCCACCAACGTCGACGGCGTGTACGTCGTCGGCGACCTCTCCGGCATTCCGCTCCTCAAGTTCTCGCTCGACGGCGGAGCCCGGGTCATCGGCACGATCCTCGACGATCCCGCGTTCCGCAACGCGCCGGCCTCCGACGGCGTGATCGACATCCTGATCGTCGGCGCCGGCGTGGCCGGCATGGCCGCCGCGGTGGAGGCGAAGAAGCGGAAGCGGACCTTCCGGGTTTTCGAGGCCACCGAGTCGTTCTCGACGATCGTCAACTTTCCGAAGGCCAAGCCGATCTACACCTACCCGCGGGAGATGACGCCGCAGGGCGACCTCCAGGTGACCGCGCAGGTCAAGGAAGCGCTCGTCGAGGAACTGGAAGCCCAGGTGAAGGCGGCGGGCGTCGTTCCCGAGATCGGCCGGGTGGAAACGATCCGTCGCGACGGCGCGCTGATCCGGGTCACGCTGGCCGGCGGCGCCGAGCACCGTGCCCGCGCCGTCGTCGTGGCCATCGGCCGGAGCGGAAACTTCCGCAGTCTGAACGTTCCCGGGGAAAACCTCGACAAGGTGTCCAACCGCCTGCACGACCCCATGGATTTTTCCGGACGGAACGTGCTGGTCGTGGGCGGCGGCGACAGCGCCCTCGAGGCGGCGATCGCGCTGGCCCAGGCGGGAGCCCATGTCGTGATCTCCTACCGCAGGGCGGAGTTCTCACGGCCGAAGCCGGACAACGTCGAGAAGCTCCGCGCCCTCGCCGCGGACCCCATGGCCGACGTGTCCGTGGAGCAGCCCGTTTCGGAGAGGGTCACGACCGCGTCGGTGGCCGGTCTCGGCCGCAGGCCCGGGTCCATCACGCTGAAGCTGCCGAGCGAGGTCAAGGAGATCCGGGAGGACTCCGTGGATCTCGTGACGAAGGACGGCCCCGCGGTGACGATCCCCAACGACAACGTGTTTCTCCTGATCGGGCGCGAGGCGCCGCTGGAGTTCTTCCGGCGGAACGGGCTCCGGGTGGCCGGGGACATGCGCCCGAAGAACTGGGCGATGCTCGGCCTGTTCCTGGCGTTCTGCACCTGGCTCTACAACTGGAAGTCGGGCGGCCGGTTCGGAAACCTCTGGTACGAGAACCACTGGTTCCCGACGAATCTCGGCGACCTCGCCTCCGGCCTGGCGCTCGATCCGCACGGCCTGGCCGGGATCGCGGTCCAGTCGGCGTCGAGTCCGTCGTTCTGGTACACGCTGGCCTATTCGCTGCTCGTCGTGATCTTCGGGGTCCAGCGGATCCGCCGCCGGAAGACGCCGTACGTGAAGGCGCAGACGCTGACGCTGATGGCGGTGCAGGTTCTGCCGCTCTTCCTGCTGCCGGAAATCCTCCTCCCCTGGATGAACTACCACGGTTTCCTGCCGCAGGGGCTCGCCGACGGGTTGTTTCCGGTGGTGGACTACGGGCACGGCCGGGAGTTCTGGCGCGCCTACGGCCTGATCCTCGCCTGGCCGCTGATGGTCTACAACATCTTCACCGACCAGCCGCTCTGGTGGTGGGTGGCGCTCGGTTCCGTTCAGACGTTCGTCCTCATTCCGCTGGCCATCCGTTACTGGGGCAAGGGAGCCTACTGCGGCTGGATCTGTTCCTGCGGAGCGCTCGCGGAAACGCTCGGCGACACCCACCGTCACAAGATGCCCCACGGGGCCCGCTGGAACCGGCTCAACATGATCGGGCAGGGGGTCCTGGCCGTGGCGTTCGTGATGCTGTTCGTGCGGATCGCCGGATGGATCTGGCCGGGGTCGCCGGCGGACCGGGTGTTCGGGCATCTCAAGGATTCCTACAAGTGGATCGTGGACGTGACGCTGGCCGGCATCGTCGGCTACGGTGCCTATTTCTGGTATTCCGGCCGGACCTGGTGCCGGTTCCTGTGCCCGCTCGCCGCGCTGATGCACATCTACGCGCGGTTCAGCCGTTTCCGCATCCTCGCGGACAAGAAGAAGTGCATCTCCTGCAACGTCTGCACGTCGGTGTGCCACCAGGGGATCGACATCATGAACTTCGCGAACAAGGGGCGGCCGATGGCGGACCCGGAGTGCGTGCGCTGCTCGGCCTGCGTGCAGATGTGCCCGACGGGGGTGCTGTCGTTCGGACAGGTCGACGGGAACGGCAACGTGGTGGCCCGCGACCGGCTGGCGGCGTCGCCGGTGGCGATGCGGGAAGGGTGAGGCGCGAGGCGGTTGTCGCCGGCACGCCGCACTCAGCGATGCCGCCGTTTCCGGCACATGCAGATCCGGAGGCGCGTCGATAGCTGCCGTCCAGGGCACCGGCTCATGCTACAATGCCCGGACCAACGCCCGGGGTGCCGATGGCGGCACCGCTTCCGGGTTCTCAGTCATCCGATAAAGGGAGATATTGCAATGCCTTACGATCCTTATCTCGTACAGCCGATGCGCGACGAGCTGAAGCAGCTCGGATTCATAGAAGCCATGACCCCCGAGGACGTGGACAAGGAAATCAAGGGGTTCAAGGGGACAGTGTTCGTGGTCGTCAACTCCGTCTGCGGCTGCGCGGCCGGCAAGGCCCGCCCCGGCGTGGCGCTGGCCATGGAATCCGAGGCGAAGCCCGACAAGCTCGTCACCGTGTTTGCCGGCCAGGATGTCGAGGCCACCCACAAGGCGCGCGAGTACTTTACCGGCTACATGCCGTCCTCGCCGTCGATGGGGCTGCTCAAGAACGGCGAGATCGTGTTCATGATGGAGCGCCACGACATCGAGGGGAACGACGCGATGCACATCGCGAACCGGCTGAACGCCGCGTTCCACGAGCATTGCGGGGTCAAGGCGTAGCACCAGATCGAAGATCGAAACGAGAGCCGCCGGCGAAACGCCGGCGGCTCTCTTGTTGTGGTCCCGTCCTACATGATGTCCTCGCCCCGGTGCGGTTTCGTATCCCTCGCATCATCGCGGAGGTACTCGCAAAGTTTGCCGGGCCGGTCCGGCCGGAGCAGGCAACGCGGCCCGGACCGGCCAGGGCATCCTCACTTCTCCATCACGACATTCCAGGGTCCGTCGGCCTGGATGAAGAACACCGCATCCTCCTTCCCTTCGACCTTCGCGCTGTGCGGCGCCTTGTTCGTCAGGGAAAAATAGGCGCCGGGCCCCAGCTTGTGATGCTTGCCATCCACAGTCAGCGTGATGGTGCCCGAAATCACGGTCACGTGATGATCCGCGTCGTGGTGGTGATTCGGGGTGACCAGGCCGACCGGATACTTCAGGAAGAACCGGCACGGCCCCTTTTCCATGTCGCCTGAAACCGGCGCGGCCGTTATGCCATTTCCCATGTCCTTCCACTTGAGATCGGCCTTCGTCATGACGATCGACGATGCGCCGGCCGTACGCATCGGTGCTCCAAGCAAGACTGCCGCGGAAATCGCCATCATCAATGCGTGACTGAGCTTCATGTGTATCCTCCTGTTTCACAGCCGGGATTCGGTCCCGGCGACCACCGGCATGGAACGCCAATTCGTATCGATCAAATCGGGTGCGCAATCACGTCAGGTCCGGCTGTCCCAGAGCACGTCGCGGCCGCCCTTCATCCTGTTTTCATACCGGGCCATCACGAACAGCGCGTCGGAGAGCCGGTTCAGGTAGCGGACGATCTCGGCGCCGATCGGTTCGGACCGCCCCAGCGTGACCGCCAGCCGTTCGGCCCGGCGGCAGACGCAGCGCGCCACATGGAGGTGGGCTGCTCCAGGACTTCCACCGGGCAGGATGAAGTTCTCCAGCGGTTCGAGTTCCTTCGACAGGTCGTCCATCAGCGCTTCGAGGGCCTCGACGTGCCGGCTCTCGATCCCCGGAACGGGCATCGCCTTCTTGTCCTCCTCGAGAACGCAGAGGTCGGAGCCGAGATGGAACAGCTCGTTCTGGATCACGGCCAGCGCATCCGCCAGGGGTTGCGTGAGCCCCGACGCCAGCGCGACCCCGATGAACGAGCTCAGCTCGTCGACGGTCCCGTACGTTTCGATCCGGATCGAGTCCTTGGCAACGCGCTGGCCGCCGCCAAGTCCGGTCTCGCCGTCGTCGCCGGTCTTCGTGTACACGCGGGTGATCCTGGGCACGGATGAATCTCCTTTTCGGGTTGCCGTCCGCCGTCGTCGTGGCGCGGATCATCTCAGAAAAATCTTGTTCTCCGCAATGTGTTGCTTTACATTCGGTTATGGAAGCATTGCCGGGGGTGAAGACGGCGGGCCGCACGGCAACACGGGCCTTTGCGCCGGTCCCCGATTTTTGTATTCTAACCGCCCTGAAACGGACGACCATCACGGCGTACCGCGAACGCGCGACACAGCCGATCTAAACACGGAGGGATCAATGACGTACGTAGTCACAGGCAACTGTGAAGACTGCAAGTTCACGGATTGTGTCGAAGTATGCCCGGTCAACTGTTTCTACGGCGACGATCGCATGCTCTACATCAATCCCGACGAGTGCATCGACTGCGACGCCTGCGTGCCGGCCTGTCCGGTCGAGGCGATCTTCGCGCTGGACGACGTTCCGGACGACCAGCAGCACTGGATCCAGATCAACGTGGACAAGTGCGCGGCGGGCGGACTCGAAAACGTGACGGAAAAGGTGGATCCGCTGCCGGGTGCCGAGGCCAAGAAGGAATCGCTCGGCCTGTAGCGCTCGATTTTCATGAAGAAAGGGGATGGTTGCCAAACCATCCCCTTTCCTTGTGTGTGTACCGCTTTCCGTCCGGGTTCGGCCCTCAATCCGAAAGCACGACCCGCGTCGTTTCCGACGTTTCGTTCACGCCCACGCGGATCCAGTAGACCCCGGCCTTGAGGGCCCGGCCGGCCTCGCCGGTGCCGTCCCAGGTGATCCGCGTCGGCCCCTCCTCCGCGATGATGCCGGGCAGCGACATCACCCGCCGGCCGCCGATGTCGAAGACGTCGAGGTTCGCGGCGGCGCCCGCCGGGGCGGAAAACTCGACGGTCACGCTGCCGAGACTCCGGACGAACGGGTTCGGATACGCCCTGAGCGCGATCGGCGGCCTCGGTCCGGGATCCGCCGCCCCCTGGTTGGCCGTGTACACGATCCGCCGGATGGAGGGGGAGGAAAACTGCTTGCAGTAGTAGAGGCCGCCGTCCGGCCCGACCGCGTAATCGCTCACGTTGGCAATCGCGGTGGCCCAGTCGTTCGCATTCGGCTGGCCCGGCACTCCCGGCGCCGGAGCCCACGTTCCGCCGGTTTTCTTGATGCGGCGGATGAACCCCTGGTAGTACTCGGCGAAGAAGTAGTCGCCATGGTAGTCGGTCGGAAAGTTGTAGATGCCGCCGGGAGTCGGGCGGTACAGCGTGGCGCTGATGATCGACGCCGTAAACCCGCTCCGGTCGTACCACGCGATCGGACCCGTCGGTGACGTCGGGGGGCAGGTCGAGGTCCGAAACGCCGGTCCCTCGAAACCGGGCCAGCCGAAGTTTTCTCCCCCCTTGCACTCGTCCACTTCTTCCCACGCGCTCTGCCCGACATCGGCGATGAACAGCGTGCCGTCCATCGGGTCGATGTGGAACCGGAACGGGTTCCGGAGACCGTAGGCATAAACGAGGTCCATGTTCGGATTCCCGCTCGGATAGAACGGATTGTCCGTCGGGGTGATCACCGAACGCGCCGGCGGTCCGGATCCGGCGCCCGGCAGGGCCGACACGTCGAGCCGCAGGATGTTCCCCTTGAGCAGCGTCGGGTCCTGGGCGCCGCAGGGATGCGCGTCCTCGCCGAGGCTGGCGTAGAGCATGCCGTCCGGACCGAAGCGGAGCGTGCCGCCATTGTGGTTGCTGGCCGCGTCCGGGATGTCCGTGATGATGTTGTAGCGGCCGGCGAAGTTGATGGTGGTCGAGTTCGGGTCGGTCAGGTCGCCCGATGCCGTGTACATGGAGATATAGATCTTGATCGACGGCGTCTGGTCGAAATAGAAGTAGACGTACGGGCGCGTCGGCCAGTCCGGATCCACGGCCACGCCGAGAAGACCGCGCTCGTTGCCCGACGTGTTGACGTCGGTGATCGTCAGCCGGGTGCTTTTCGTGCCGTCGGCCAGCGCCAGCACCACGTTGCGGGTGTTCTGCTCCACGATGATCATGCGGCCGTCGGGGAGGAACGCGAAACTGGACGGTTGGGACAACCCGCTGACCACGAGCTGATCGGCGAAGTCGGTGGGCAGTGCGGCGCCCGCGGGACGGGGCACGGCGGTCAAGGCGGAAACAAGGACGAGGGCGGCGACCTTGAGAGAGCGAAAGAGCATGAGGACCTCCAGGCAGTCGAGCTGCGGCGTCAATCGAAAGCTCATTCTAGACAAGGAGTAACCTCGGTTCAATGCGAATCTCCCCGTTCATGCGGTATGATCGGTGAAAGGAATCCGTTGATGAGCGAAACACCCCACACAACCGCCGGAGCGTTCGGGAGACCCGATCTCCTGTTCCTGGCTGACCGGCTCGCGGAAAGAGCCCACACGCTCGAGGAGGCACTCGCGCGGATCGGCGCGGACGTGCCCGACGAAGAGGCGGTTCACGACGTGCGCGTGGCCTGCCGCCGCCTTGTCGGTGGATTCGACGCCTGTCGTGCCGACCTGGGATCGAAGAAGCGGGTCAAACGGCTGCGTCGCGACCTGCGCGGCCTGCGCCGGAGCCTGGGGCTTGCCCGCGAAGCGGAAGTGGCGCTCAAGACCCTCGACGGCTTTTACGCCGCGGCGACCCCCGGCGAGGAAATCCTCCTGTCCACGATCGGCGCGGAGTTGGCCCGGGAGATCGCGGATACCACGGCGGGCTCCGGTGGGGAGGCGCCCGGCGCCGGCATCCCGGATCGTGCGCGCAAGGTGATCCGCCGGCTTCTCAAGCCCTCGCTCGAGGCCTCAGAGTCCCCGCCGGAGGCGTTGATGCGCGATCTCCGGTCGCGGGCGCTCGCGGTGTTTCGCGCGCGGCGCGACGCGCTGCTCGACCGCGCCCGTGACCTCCCGTTCGGAGGAGACAATGCGTTGCCCACCCGCGCCAGTGACCTTGCGCCGGCGGGGGACGACGCACGGCCCACCCGCGCCCCTGATCTTGTGCCGGCGGGAGACAACGCGCTGCCCACCCGCGCCCCTGATTTTCACCCCGCAGAGGTCGACGCGGCTCTGCACCGGCTCCGGATCGACGGAAAGAGGCTCCGCTACGCCATGGAATTCTATGCTCCGCTGTTTTCGTCACGCATCGAAGGCCGCCTGCGGCTTCTGAAACGCTTCCAGGATGCACTCGGGGACGCCCAGGATCTTGCCGACCTCGAGCGGCGGGTGCGCGACCTCGCCGATCACCTCCCCGCCGGGCGGCGGAACCCGCGCGAGACGTGCCGGAGGTTGCTCTCCCGCATCGAGGAGCGAAAGCGCGACGTGCTGAAACCGCTTCCGGAGTTCCTGCGCGGCCTGGAGCACCCGGGATTCCTTCCCGGTGCGGATGCGCCGCGGAAGGACGCGGATCAGCAGAAGCCGCGGGAAGAGGACGCTTCCACGGAGGGTCTGCCGAAGCGCGGGAGGACGACGGCAACGCACGGTCACCCGGCGGACGCAGCGGCGGCGGAGCAGCCGAAGCGCGCGGCCGGTCCGCATCTCCGCATCATCAACGGGGAAGGGGACGACGAATCCGCGAAGGACGCCGATGAGTGACCCCGTCCGGCCGGTGGCCCTGTCGATCGCCGGTTCCGACTCGGGAGGCGGCGCCGGAATCCAGGCCGACCTCAGGACGTTCACGGCGCTCGGCGCGTTCGGCACGTCCGTCATCACCTGCGTGACGGCGCAGAACCTGGCCGGCGTCCGCTCGGTGTTCGCGCTGCCGGCCGCGGAAGTGGGGAAGCAGATCGAGGCGGTCCTCGACGGTTTTCCGGTGGCCGGCGTGAAGACCGGCATGCTGTTCTCTCGCGAGATCATCGATGTCGTGGCCGTCGTGGCCGGCCGCCCCGGCTTTCCGCCGCTCGTCGTGGACCCGGTCATGGTGGCCACGAGCGGGGCGCGGCTGCTCGAGGAGGATGCGGTGGACGCCTACCGGGAGCGCCTGACGCCGCGGGCGGCGGTGGTCACGCCGAACCTGGACGAGGCGCGCGTGCTGCTGGGGCGGGCGGTCGGTGCGGCCGACGCCATGCCCGACGCGGCGCGGGAGCTCGCGGATCGCCTCGGATGCCCGGTCCTGCTCAAGGGGGGGCATCTCGATGGCGACCTGGTCGTGGACGTCCTCTGGGACGGCCGGAAGAGCCACTGGTGGGAGGGGGAGCGGATCGCGGGCGTGACCACGCACGGCACCGGCTGCACGCTCTCCGCGGCCGTGGCCGCCCGGCTGGCCCATGGAGACTCGCTGGCCGACGCCTGCGGTGCGGCTCGGGAGCACGTGCGTCGGGCGATGGAACGCCCGGCCGTCCTGGCCGACGGGACGCGTCTGCTCGGGGGGTGCTGAGGCGATGATGTATAATCGCCTGCCTATGATCCGCATCGGAAACGTCCCTCTCGATCCCCCGCTGGTCCTGGCCCCGATGGCCGGCATCACCGACAAATACTTCCGGCTGATTCTGAAAAGGATCGGCGGCGTGGGGATCGTGACCATGGAGTTCATTTCCTCCGAAGCGCTCACCCGCGGTGTTGCGCACACGCTCCGCCTGATGACGTTCGCCGAGGAGGAGCGGCCGATCTCCATCCAGATCTACGGCTCGCGGGCCGACCGGATGGCCGATGCCGCGCAGATGGTCGAGGACACCGGGGCCGACATCGTGGACATCAACATGGGCTGCCCGGCCAACAAGGTCCTGAAGGGGTGCGCCGGCGCGAAGCTCATGGGCGACATGGACAACGCCGTCGCGATCATCCGCGCGGTGCGGAAGCGCGTGTCGATCCCGCTGACCGTCAAGTTCCGGCTCGGCCTGAACCAGACCTGCATGAACTTCGTGGACCTGGGTCGCGCCTGCCAGGATGAGGGGGTCAACGCGGTGGCGCTGCACGGCCGCACGGCGAAGCAGATGTTCACCGGCCGCGCCGACTGGGACCGGATCGCCGAACTCAAGGCGGCGCTGTCCATCCCGGTGATGGGCAACGGCGACGTGAACTCGCCCGCCGACGCGCTGGAGATGTTCCGGCGGACCGGCTGCGACGGCGTCATGGTCGGCCGGGCCTCGATGAAGAACCCGTGGATCTTCCGGCAAATCGACGCGGCGATGAACGGCCGGCCCGTGCACGAACCGACCGCCGCCGAGCGGCGCGACCTCATCCTCAATCACTTCCGGATGCTGATGGCCGGCGAGGACGAGAAGACCGCGTTCCACAAGATCCGCACGTTCGCCGGCTGGTACACGCACGGGCTCCCGGGCGGCCGGTCGGTGCGCCAGAAGATCAACGGGATTCCGTCGAGCGGGGCGTTTCTCGAGGCGATCGAGGAATACTTCGCGGAGATCGAGGCGGCGCGGGTCGAGGAGCCGGAACCGGTGGGGGTGGGGGGGTAACTACACCGCTCAGCTGTGCGGCCGGACCTTCAGGAAAAGGGGGACCGATGAGTCGTCCACAACCTCGGATCGTTCCGTCGCTCGGTATCCTGTCCTGCCTCATGATCGCGAGTCCAGCTCTGGCGGATTCGAGCAACGGGGTTTGGCTCCCTGGCCAACCCCCGCAGCTGCACTATCACAGCGGATTCCTGGACACTCCACGAGATCGCCTCGTCTTCGTCGGAGGGATCGACGGTCCGGCCTTTTCGGAAACTCCCTGGACGTATTCGTTGCCGTCCGGTTCCTGGGCGCCCCTCGCGACGAGCGGCCCGGGACCCGCGGGGCGTTATGCTCCGGCCGTCGTTCATGACACCGTGCACGAACGCATCATCCTCTTTGGCGGCTGGCAATACGAAGTCTCGCTGAACGATGTCTGGTTCCTGAACCTCTCCGGAACTCCTTCCTGGCAGGAGGTTGTGCCGGGAGGCCCCGCTCCGTCGCCCCGCACCGGTCATGCGGGTGTTTTCGATCCGACTCGAAACCGGGCTCTCTTCTTCGGCGGCGGAACCGGAGGGAATGAACTCTGGGAGCTCAACCTGGATCCCGGTTTGACTTGGCAACAGTTGTCTCCATCGAATCCGCCCTCCGGTCGCGAGGGGCAGGTTGCGATCTACGACGATATTCAGGATCGCCTCATCATCTTCGGGGGCGATGACGGCAATTCCTACCAGCTGGACACCTGGGCGCTCGACCTGTCCAATCCCGTCACCTGGGTGAATCTGAACCCCGCGGGGACTCCTCCCCCGAATCCTTACTACGGAGTCATTCCAGGGGCCGTCATGGATGCAGCCCGGAATCGGATGGTCGTCATCAGCCACTCGAGCACGAGTCGCCTCTACCAGCTCAATCTGTCGGGCCCCCCCGCATGGTCCCAGATTCCTGCCGCCAATTCCCTGGCAAGCTCCTTCGATTCCGCATTCATCCTTGACGTGCCGCGATCCCGGTTCATCGTGAACGGTGGAAGGTACGACGGGAGCTGTGAGACGTGGGCCATCGGAACCGCCGATTCATCTTCCTGGGTGGTTCTTCCACCGGGCCAGTTTCCACCGCCGCGGAGCGGCCCGGCCGGCGTTTATGACTCGACCCGCGACCGGCTCGTTCAGTTCGGTGGCGGGGTGGAGACGTGCGAGTATCCTTATCCGCTGGACGATACGTGGGTCTTGAATCTGTGGGGACATCCCCGGTGGTCGCGTCTTCTTCCATCCGGCCTGCGGCCGACTCGAAGGCAGGCCGCATCGGCGATCCTGGATCCGGTTCAGGATCGAATGATCGTCTTCGGAGGGCACACGTCGTTTTACAGCCGGCTGAACGATGTCTGGTCGCTTTCCCTGAGTGGAACGCCGGTATGGAGTAAGCTGCTTCCGTCGGGATCCGCGCCGACAGCCCGTACCCACCACACGGCTGTTCACGATCCTGTTCGCAACAGAATGGTCGTGTTTGGCGGGTCCATCAGCCCTTCCCCATACAGGACGAATGACACCTGGGTTCTTGATCTCAGTGGCCCTCCACAGTGGCAGCAGCTTTTTCCGGTCGGAGGACCACCGGCGGTCCGCTACGACCACGTTGCCGTTTACGATCCAGTACGGGACCGCATGGTGGTTCACGGAGGGGAGCCGGGCGACACCTGGGCTCTTTCGCTCTCCGGCACCCCGACCTGGACGCAGATCTCCGCGCCCGGTGGCCCGCCCGTCATGACACGGCCTGCCGGTTTTTACGACCCGGTTCGAGACCGGTTCGTGGTTTCGGGCGGATCACCCGGCGGGATCTATGCCCTGTCATTCTCACCGGTCCCGGCGTGGTCGCAATTGTCGCCGGACGGTCTGGCCCCGCCGAATCGAAATGGCCACATTGCCTTTTACGATGTGCAGAGAGACCGGATGATTCTCTCCGGCGGCGTCATCAACTACTGCCAGCACAACCGGCAGGACATGGGCATACTGCAGTGGGGCGACCCGAGTGGAGTGGGAGAGGCGGTCGGGCAGCGAAATTCCCTCGTTCACGCTCTCAGCGCGAACCCGTTCCGATCCTTTGTCGACTTTACTCTTGACGCGATCGGGCCGGAACGGGCCCTCATCGAAATCTTCGACGTGATCGGGCGACACGTTCGATCCATCGCGGATGAAGGCAGAGGGGCCGCACGCGTCGTTCGCTGGGACGGCCGAAACAACTTGAACGCCGCGCTCCCCTCCGGCCTGTATTTCTATCGAATTGCGTCGGGAAACCGGGAGGCGTCCGGCCAGATCGTCAAGTTGCCCTAGCCACCCGATCCCTCAGGGAAGCGGCTGAACGAGCCGCAGAAGCTCCGCGGCCAGACTCACATAGTACTTCTCGGGAACCGTACAATAGTCATGGACGCTGTCATTGCGCGCGTTGATGATCGCAATCCACTCTTCCGGCTCGGGGACCGCTCCATCCAAGCCAGAAGAATCACGTCGACGGGGGGCGCAACCAGGCCCGGGAACGCTCTAGAAAATTTCCGGGCACCAGGGGGCCCGGTCCCGCGGAAAGAGGAGATCGGCGCGGGCCGCAGCTCCGTTCGTCCGCTCCTCGATCACCCCGGCCCGCGCGAGTTCCGTGAACCGGAAGCCTCCCAGGTAGATCGATCCAAGCGCGCTGACCGGGAGCGACAGGTCGGGACCGGCGTCGCATTTCGCCACCCTGCCGTCCGCAATCCGGTACCGCCCCGAGTTCCAGGGGCAGAATGCGTCGGACACGTCGATCACCAGAGGGTCCCCGGGCGCGATCACCCGTGCTTCCAGCGCCTTCGGTACGTCGACGAGCCGCACCCAAACCCCGTCGATCACGCACATTCCCAACCGGCGCGGATTCGCGGCCAGGAGCAGGAGCGGGTGATCCACGGGAAGCTGCGCAGCCTTGACGCTGGCCACCCAGTCAATGTCGAACAGGAAGCGCCATATTTCACGGGTGCCCTCGAGCGAGGCGCCGACCGCCTCGATGACGTTCACATGCCCCTGTGACACGCCGGCGTGCAGACTCTGGTGGATCCGGTACAGCGCGTAGGCCTCCGGGCGGCCGTCGATCGTTAAGAGTACGCGGTTCAGCACGCCCGCCCCACCGGCCCGGCCGCGATCGGAGTCCTCGAGTCGACGCAACTTCCACCAGTCCACCGTGCGGGAGAACATGCCCGGTCGATCGAGGCGGACCCGTTCGTAGATTTCCGAGAACGGTGCGAGCGCCTCCTCCTCGCCGACCAGTCGGGTCGCACCGCGGCGCTCGAACGGGCGCTCGTACGCGCTCATGGACTTCGGCACTTCGATGTCGCAGCAGAGCGACGCCATGCCGTATCCGAATCGGCGGTATATCATTTCATCGGAGGCCCAGAGCCAGGCGACCGGTTCGCCTCGTCTGTGGATGTCGTCGAGCTGGGCGCGCATCATGGCGTTGAGGATGCCCCGGCGCCGGTGGGTCGGGAGGACACCGACCACGGTGACGCCTCCCGCCGCCACCGTGGCTCCGCCCGGCAGGGACATGTCGAAGGAGAAGGCGCCCGCGCCTCCCACGGTGGCGCCGTTTTCGCGGGCGGCGTGCATGCGTGAAATGTCGATGATCCGGCGCCAGCGGTCGAGGTCCTTCTCCGTGAACCCGCCGCCGAAGTAGTGCATGATCGGTTCCAGCGCGAGGGCCAGCTCCTCGGGAGACGAACAGGGGTGGATTTCGACGCTCATCGGGCACTCCTCGGGAAAAGGACGCGGCATTCTATCACGGCGGAACGCCGCGACAGCGCAACCCTCACGGCCAGGGCAGGGACGGGATGAAGCTGGAGGACACCCTGCCGAAACAGGGCCTCGCGCCGGCGGACGAAAGTGTCGATTCTACAGGTGCCGATCCACGGCTACTCCGAGATCCGCGGAGCCGCATACTCCACCTCCGGCCTCACTACCTCCGCGTAGGGCGACGTCCACCCGGTCCGGAAGAAGTCATCGAGCCGCTTCCCGAAGTACCGGCTCGCCCCGACGATCCCCACGTTCCGGCTCGTGTGGAAGTAATCCCTCTCCCAGTTGCTGGTACCGAGCCAGAACCGCTCGCCGTCCGCGATCATGTACTTGGCGTGCACGACGCGGGCGAACGGGAGGAAGCCGCCGGACCACTCCGGGATCACCATCATCCGGATTTCGATGCCGGGCCAGAGCGAGAGGCTCTTGACGTAGTCGATCGTCGGCTTGCGCTTGCACCAGTCGGCCAGGAGCAGCCGGACCTTGACTCCACGGGTGGCGGCGCGGCGCAGCGCGTTTTCGAGGACGTCGTAGTAGGTGCTGTCGCGGCCGACCGGGCGGTAGGTGAGGAGCTGGATCTGCAGCGAGTCCCGGGCGCCGTCGATGATGTCGACGATCTTCGGCTCGTCCCAGGTGCGCTCGTCGGGAATGCGGCCGGTGGGGCTGGCCGCGAATTCGTAACGCTCGTAGCCGGTAGACTCCGGAATGTCCGTCGACCGCCGCCGGGTCGACACAATGCTGTCGACCAGCGCGTCGTACACGCCGGGCGCGGCGTCCACCGGGACCGTTCCGGCGATCTCCCAGTCCAGCTCGAACACATCCATGAGCTGCGCCGTGAAGAACGGATCGTCGACGATCACGCCGAGCTCCTGGATATGATCCAGCGCCCGCCAGTCGA
Organism: uncultured bacterium; assembly: GCA_964596775.1. GTDB lineage: Bacteria > Eisenbacteria > RBG-16-71-46 > JABDJR01 > JAWXBZ01 > CAZQVN01. The sequence continues at coordinate 52,801 of CAZQVN010000006.1, read as the reverse complement.
AATTCTGGCTGCCGAGAATCGAAACGGTGCCGTCCTTAATGAAATACTTGGCGTGCAGAACACCGCCGTCGAACGCCCGGGAGTTGAGACGGCGGACGGTGATGTTCTTCCGCGCGGCGAACCGGTCGAGGATCTCCGGATAGGTCTTGTAGAAAACCTGCTCGGCCAGGAAGCGGACGTTGACACCGCGGTCCGCCGCTTCCTCGATCGCCTCGATGACCGGCTTGAGCCGCCCGCCGCCCGTCGGGTCGTCTGAGGCGTAGAAGTGCGCGAAGTCGAGCGAGGACTTTGCACTCCGAATCAGGTAGAGCCAGGCGTCGGCCGCCTCGGGGATGTCGGGGTCGTTGAGGCCGGTTTCGACCGGGAAGGATTCGATGAGGGTGAGGGGGAAGAGGGGGGGCTTGACGGTTTTGGAGCGGGCTTCGAGTTGCGTTCGCGTGCCCGGTTCGAATCTGACGTTGACCTCGTTGTCCTGTTTCGGCACAACGAGGACCGTCCCGGTCGCGTTTCCAAAACCTATCTTCAGGGCGATGATCGTGTGTGAACCCGCCGGAACCTTCTTGATGCTGTAGCGCCCGTCATGATCGGTCATGGCTCCAAGTTGTGTGTCCTTGATCAGGACCGTGGCGGACGGCATCGGCTTTCCCTCCGGATCCAGAACCCGGCCGGTCACGGACCCGGTGGCCGCGGCCAGTCCGGTCGACGGTGCCGCGGCCATGACAAGAACAAGGAGGAGCGCAATGATTCGCATCGTGGCTTTCCGATCATCCTCTCTTCGAATTCGCGAACGGTCCGGTTTCGCAGGCGAAGTGCTTGCCTTCATCCGAGGACAGGCAATATGCCTCCGCAGGCCGCAACCTGTCCAACCCGAAGGTGGCATATCCTCACGTCGAAGACCCGCACGCGCAAGCGCCACCTGTCCGCCATGCGGTGACATCGCAGCGTCATCGAGATCCCGGAAAGTACGAGGGCATGACCAATTTCGAGCCTGTCGTAAAATTGACTTGACTATTTTACGATAGCTTAGATAATGGACGGCATGGAAGAGCGTAAACGACTCTATGACGCCATCCTTGGGGAACATCTGGCCGGCCATCGGCAGATGGCCTTCGTCAGTGGACCCCGACAGGTGGGGAAGACCACCACGTGCCGGAATCTCGCCGACATCTACGTCAACTGGGACAACATAGATGACCGGGCCCTGATCCTTGGCGGTCCCGCGAAACTGGTCGAGCGGATCGGGTTGGACCGCTTGACGAAGAAGACACCGATTGCACTCTTCGATGAGCTGCACAAGTACCCCCGCTGGAAACAGTTGCTGAAGGGCTTTTTTGACACCCACGCCGACCAGGTCCGCATCATGATTACGGGATCAAGCCGCATGGACACGTATCGTCGCGGCGGCGACAGCCTGATGGGCCGGTACTTCCTGTATCGGATGCACCCCTTCTCCGTGGCCGAGACGCTCCACCAGGATCTGCCGGATGCGAAACGCATCGTTCGCGCTCCGAAGGAGATCGATGGGAGCGAGTTCGAGGCCATGTGGAAGCACGGCGGATACCCGGAACCATTTCTCAAGCGCGACGCGCGCTTCACGACCCGCTGGCAGTCGATGCGCACGGAACAGCTTCTGCGCGGTGACGTCCGGGACCTGACGAACATCCGCCAACTCGACCAGCTGGAGATGCTGGTCAAGCTTCTCTTTTCGCGCTCGTCCCATCAACTGGTCTACAGCAACCTGGCCAGGGAAGTGCAGGTCACGGTCGATACCGCGCGCCGCTGGGTCGACGCCTTGAGCAGTCTGCACTTTGGATTCCGCGTCAAGCCATGGTTCAAGAACGTCACCCGGTCGCTGCGCAAGGAGCCGAAATGGTTTCTGCGGGACTGGGCGGGCATCGAGGACCCTGGAAACAGGGCCGAGACCTTCGTTGCCTGTCACCTGCTCAAGGCGGTCGAGGGCTGGACGGACCTGGGGTACGGCAAGTTCCAGTTGGCGTACCTGCGCGACAAACAGCAACGCGAAGTGGACTTCGTCGTCATCAGGGATGGGAAGCCCTGGTTTCTCGTCGAGGTCAAGTCGAGGGATGGGACGATGAGTCCCTCGCTCAGGTACTACCAGGATTTGATCGGGGCACCGTTCGCATTCCAGGTCGTCCTCGACGCCGATTTCGTGGATGCAGACTGTTTCGCCGAGCCGCGCGGATCACTCATGGTTCCAGCCCGGACATTCCTGTCGCAGCTTATCTAGAGCGTCGGCAGGGACGATGACCGGAAATCCCTTGTCTCATCAAGGCTTCCCGATCCTCTCCCCGCCCAGCGCCTGGAACGTGAACTTCGGGCACGGTTTCGCTTCCGGCCAGACCTCGTTCATCGTTTCCCCTTCATAGATCACGCCGTTCTTGACGACATAGCGGATCGCGCGGGCGTTCCGGATCTCCTCGAGCGGGTTCTTGTCCAACACGATGAAGTCGGCGAGTTTGCCGGGTTCCAGCGAACCCAGGTCGCGATCCATGCCCAGCTCCCAGGCGCCGCTGTACGTGGCGCAGCGGAGCGCGTCATGGTTCGTCATGCCGCCGTGCGTGAGCGCTTCGAGTTCCCAGTGGGGACCGAGGCCCTGGAGCTGGCCGTGCGCGCCGAGCGTGACCTTGCCCCCGGCCTCCACGATCTTCTTCAGGCCGGCGGCGACCGTCTTGTGATGCCAGTCGCCGTCCATCGTCATGACTTCGCGCCGGATCGACCGGGCGTCGATGGGGCCGCGCGGGTGGAACCTGAGCAGCTTCTCGTTCTCCCAGACGTTCTCGCGCTGGTAGAAATAATGCTCGCCGGACAGTCCGCCGTAGGACACGAGCAGCGTCGGGGTTTCCACGGTGCCGGACCCGGCGAACAATCGGGCCACATCGGAGTAAATCGGCGCCACCGGCAGGTTGTGCTCGATCGACGTGTGACCGTCGACGACCATCGACAGGTTCATTTCCAGGTTGCCGCCCCCTTCGGGCATCACCAGGATCGACTCGGCGCGGGCCGCCTCGATGATCCACTGGCGCTGTTCGCGGCGCGGCTGCATGTACGACTTGACCGAGAACGCGCCGAACGCCTTCATCCGCCGGATGTGATCCGCGGCGTCCTCCCTCGACTTGACGACCGCCTTGAAGCCGCCGTCGGCGCCGTAGAGGATCATCCCGGTGGACCAGGTGCGCGGGCCGGTCATCACGCCGGCCTCGACCATTTCCGACTGCGTGAACGCCGCGTAGCTCGACGCCGACGGGTCGTGCGTCGTCGTCACGCCGAACGCGAGGTTGCACCAGTAGGCCCACTGCTGCTCGGGCAGGATGTCCATCGCGTTGTAGTGCAGGTGCGCGTGCGTGTCGAACATGCCGGGCATCACCGTCTTTCCGGTGATGTCGATCGTCCGGGTTCCGGCGGGAAGGGTCATCGCCGCCGTCGGTCCGACCATGGTGATCCGGTTGTTCTCGACGACGATCGTTCCGTCTTCCACGATCTCGTTTCCGTTCATCGTGATGAGGCGGCCGCCGGTGAGCGCCACGGTGCCGGACGGCTTCGCGCGGGGGACGACCAGGTTCACGCGCAGCGTGTCGGGGTGCCAGCCCTTGTCCGCGTCGGAATCCGCTTTCTGCGCGTCGTCGTTCTTCGCATCGTCCGCCTTCACGCCTTCCTTTTTCGGGTCGTCGGACTTCGCGTCCTCCTTCTTCGTGTCATCCATCTTCTTCGGCGCGGAATCGCGCTCCGCCCGGTCCCACTCGGCCAGCAGCGAATCGACCGACGCCCGGTAGACCGTGGCCCCGTGCGACCAGGTGACGGTCTTTCCTCCGTCCGCCCAGTTCAGCCACTCGCCGCCGTCCTTCGTGAACTGCTTCGACGGGACCTGGTCGGAGGCGCCGCCGGACACGTCGAGAGCCGCGGTGCCGAAGTCGGGGAGGGCCATGATGTACGCGTTGTGCAGGTGGTTGTAAGCCAGCCACTTTCCGTCCGGCGACGGGAGCATGTCGTCGGCGAACTTGATCCGGGCCAGTTCCTTCCGGTCCGTTCCGTCCGGACGGATCGAATGGAGGATCAGCTTTTCGTCCGAACCGTCGGCGAAATAGAGGATGCGGTCGGACCGGGAATTCCAGACCGGTCGCGGCATGCGGCTCGCGGCGCCGCGGGACGGAACGTCGACGACGCGGCGGACGTCGCCGCCCGCCGCCGGAAGCCAGAGGAGTTCGAGCCAGCTGTCGCTGCTCATGTTGTGGCCGCGGAATGCCGCGTTGTTCCCCCGGATCACCGCGATCTTCGTGCCGTCCGGCGAGAACGCCGGGTTCGCGTACTGGGCGGGCAGCGTGGTCAACCGCTTCGAGCGACCTCCGGCGGCGGGCATCGTCCACACGTGCCCCCCTTCCGTGTCGCTCCACGAAACGTAGGCGATCGTCCTGCCGTCCCGCGAAAACGAGGGGGAGTAGGCGAGCCCCCCCTCGGAGGCCAGCTTCCGCGGCGTTCCGTTCGGGAGGGGCATCGACCAGAGGCTGCCGATCGCGGAAAAGAGCAGGCTCTTTCCGTCCGGAGCCTGGACCGGCCAGGCGATCATCCGGACCGGAAACGTGTCGCTCGCAATGTCCCGCGGAAACCGGAGCGCCTTCGTTATGACCTGCTCCACCTGCGCCGTGAACGGTATCGCCTTCGGTGTTCCGGTGGCGACGTCCACCGACCAGAATTTTCCGCCGGCGGTGATCACGATCGATTTTCCGTCCGGCGTGAATGAGTAGTTCGGGTAGATGCCGGTCCAGGCGAAGTTTTCCTGCATGTCCTGGTCGAGGCCGTCCCACAGCGGGCGCTCGGTGCGGCGCTCGATGTCGAACAGGTAGAGCACCGTTTTCAGGCGGTCGCGGCGGATGAACGCCATCGTCCTTCCGTCCGGCGACAGCTGCGGCCGTCCCGACCCGCCGTAGCCGTCGGTGATCGTCAGGAAGTCGCCGGTTTCCCGGTCGTAGCGGCGGATCTGGTAGATGCCGGCATACACGTTCCGGTTGTAGCTGTAGCGGCTCGGCCGGGCGCTGAAGTAGATGTAGCGGCCGTCCGGCGAAAACACCGGCTCCGACACTTCGGCGATGTCGTCCTTCTTCGTGAGCTGCACGCCGGATCCGCCGTGCACGTTGACGAGCCAGAGTTCCGTGGTGCCGATGGAACTGCGGTCGGTCAGGCGCTTGCGGGCCACGATGTACTCGCCGTCGGGGCTGTACGCCCCGAGGTTCATGAGGTTGTCCTTTTCCGTCGTCAGCGGGTAGAGATCCGTGCCGTCCGCCTTCATCGTCCACACGTTGTCGGTGCCGCCGCGGTCGCTGGTGAACAGGATTCGCTGTCCGTCGGGAGACCACGACGGCCCGAAATCCCACGCCGGTCCGTCGGTGATCCGGGTGGCCGCGCCGCCCGAGACCGGCAGCGTGTAGAGGTCGCCGAGGATGTCGAACACGAGCGTCCTTCCGTCGGGGCTCACGTCCACCGACATCCAGGTGGCCTCGTCCGTTTCGAAGCGGAGCGTGTCGGCGGGGCCGTGCGGCTCGTTGACGAACCAGTCCTTCGACTCGGGCGACTTCGCGGTGTCCGCTTCCGCGGTTTCGGTGGTGTCCGGCTCGTCATGGCCGGCGTGACGGCCCGCCTCCAGGAACCCGCCCGGGCAGCAGGCCGGTCCGGAGCGAAGGTCGCCGGAGTACGGGTCCGTACCGGAACAGGACGGATGCATCGCCAGCGCGGTGCCTCGATCGGGAATCGCGGCACCCGGAACGAGGAGGACGAGCAGGAGGAACAGCAGGGGCGGAATCGAGGGAAAGCCGGCGCGACCGGCGGCGACTGAGCGGGGCATGGGACTCCTCGAATGTGTGGTCGGAATACGGATCAGGGCGGTTCGTCGGAACCGGCGCGCCAGTTTACACTCACGGGGGCGGCCGCGTCAGGCCCCGGGTCGCCCGCCACGGCACATCAGGGGGCACCGCGCCCGCCCCCAGGGCGAAAAGACCCACCGGAAATCGTTCAATATCCCGGTCCGGAACCCGATAAAGACAAGTGCCTGCCAAGGACTGAAACCGGAAGGAGTCCCTTCCGAGTCGAGGACACAATGAATCCACGCGAACGACATGTGATCGCCCGATTGAACACGGGACTGGCCATCCGGGGAACCACGATCGACTTCACCCCCGATCGCCCTTCCTTCCGCGTGAATCCGGACCAGGACGGCCGGGGCGTCGAGGTGCGCCTCAGGGATCTGAAGGCGCTCTTCTTCCCGAAGCAGGAAATCGAGGCGCCGACCCGACGTCACCCGCCCCGCTATGCGGCGCCCGATCCGGTCCGGGACGGCAAGCGGATCGCCGTGCGCTTTCCCGACGGCGAGTGGATGACCGGGCATACCCTGTCGTACCGACCGGACAAGGTGGGCTTTTTCCTGTTCCCCGACGACCCGGACAGCCAGCACGAGCGGGTGTTCATCATGAATACCGCGCCGGAAGAGGTCCTGACCGGGCGGGCCGCGGAAAATCACCCGATGGCCGTCCGCACCCCGCGGAAAGACGCCGCCTGACGGATTGCGGCGGGCGCATCCCCGGAAGCGCGTGCTATACTTCCATCAGTTCCAGACATCCAGAAAGTCGAGGCCTTGCGCTGGTCGCAGCACGTCGGCGCAAGGCGTTGTCGCGCGCACATTCCGGATCGCCGCGCCGGTATCGCGAAATGGCAGCCCCAGCGGGAGTTCCGTTCCCGCGCCTACATCGAGAAAGGACACCGATGCCTTCGCTCCGTCCCCGGCGATCCCTTTGGATCATTCCGGCCCTGGCCCTGAGCCTTCTGATTCCGTCGCACGCGTTCGCGCTCCGGGTCGTTTCCTGGAATATCCTGAACTACCCGGCCGCATCGGGCGCTTCCCGCGAGGACGACCACCGCGTGGTCATCGCGGCCCTGCATCCGGATGTACTCGTCGTCCAGGAAGTGACCGGAACGACGAGCGCGGGCCAGAACCAGTACCTCAACAACGTCCTGAATGTGGTGTTTCCCGGCGAGTACGTGGCCGGCCCGTGGATCAACGGACCGGACACCAACAACGCGCTGTTCTACCGACCGGCGGCCATCACGTTAGTCAGCAACCAGAACATCGCAACGTCGCTGCGGGACATTTCCGAGTATGTCGTGCGCCCCGTGGGGTATTCGGCTTCGGCGGCCAGCGTCCGGGTGTACTCGTTCCACCTGAAGGCGGGTTCCTCCTCCAGCGACCAGACCCAGCGAACGGGGGAGTGCACGATTCTCCGGAATCACGCGAACGCCCTGCCCGCCGGCACGAACTTCCTCTTTGCCGGCGACTACAACATGCAGTCCAGCTCGGAAACGGCCTACGGCGTCCTGACCGGGAGCCAGGCGGACAACGACGGCCGCGGCTTCGACCCGATCAACATGCCGGGCAGCTGGAACAACAACGCTTCCTTTGCCGCGATCCACACGCAGTCGCCGCGCACGACGAGTCTCGGTGACGGCGGAGCCACCGGCGGCATGGACGACCGGTTCGACATCATCCTGTCCTCCACATCTCTGCTGGACGGCGAAGGGCTGGCCTACATTCCGGGCACCTACAAGGCCTATGGAAACGACGGCCAGCACTTGAACAAGGACCTGACCGACTCCCCCACGATTCCGGAAGGCGCGGCGATGGCCCTGGCCCTCCGCGACGCCTCGGACCACCTGCCGGTGATCATGGATTTCCAGCTGCCGGCCAGGGTCAGCGCGGTGGCGTCGCTCAACTTCGGAACGGTGATCATCGGGGCCTCGGCCAGCCAGACGCTGAACGTGTCCAACGGCGCCGCGGTGCCCGCGGACGAGTTGAATTACACGCTCACGTCCCCGGTCGGATTCACGTCGCCGGGCGGCGGATTCATCGCCAACGCCGGCGCCGGCGCGAACGCGCACTCGATCGGCATGCTGACCGGCACGGCCGGAAACAAGAACGGCACTCTCGTCATCAATTCCGACGATGTGGACGATCCCGCGAAGAACGTGACCCTGTCCGGGACCGTCCTCCGGCACGCCGTGCCGGCCGCGACCGCCGGCGGCGCCACATCGGACACCCTCGACTTCGGCGTCCACGACATCGGCAGCTTCAGCGACCAGGCGGCCACCGTCCGCAACATCGGGTACGACGCGCTCCAGGCGCTGCTCAACGTGTACGCCGCGGGGTTCAGCGGGCCGGATGCCGGGCGCTTCTCGATCGCCGGCGGTTTCTCCGCGGCCAACGTCAACGCCACCCCGGCCGCCTACAATGTGCACTTCGACGACACCGGCGCGACCGCCGGCGCCACCTACACGGCCACGCTCACGATCTCCACGCGGGACCAGCAGGGCCTTGCCGGCGCGACCAACCTGTCCAGCGTGGTGTACCACCTGACCGCCGAGGTTTCGAACGTGTCCGCGGCGCCGGATCCCGTGGCCTTCCGCACCCGCCTGATCGGCAATGCGCCGAACCCGTTCAATCCGGTGACGATGATCGCGTTCGAGATCGGCCAGGCCGGTTCGGTCCGCCTGAACATCTACGATGTCCGCGGCCGGCTCGTGGCCCGGATCGCCGACAGCGTGATGGAGGCCGGGCGGTACAACCTGGGCTGGGACGGTCTCGACGACCAGGGCGCGTCCCTCGGCTCGGGGGTGTACTTCTACCAGCTCGAGGCGCCGGGCCGGACCGAAACGAAGTCGATGACGATGCTGAAGTAGGGGAGCGGCGGCGACGGGTCGGACTACTGCGAGCGGAAGTTCTCGAACTTCAGCTCCACGCCGAAATCGTTCTGCTTGAGCAGCGCGATCGCCTCCTGGAGGTCGTCGCGCGAGGGGCCGGAGATGCGCACCGTATCTCCCTGGATGGAAGCCTGGACCTTCTTCATCTTGGCATCCTTGATCGCCTTCACCACGTCGCGGCAGATCTCGGTGGACAGCCCCTGCTGGATCGCGATCTCCTGGCGGACCGTGTCGCCCCCCGCCGGTTTCGCCTCTCCCGGCGTGAAGTTCTTCGGGGCCTGGCCGCGGCGGATCAGCTTGGCGGACAGGACGTCCCAGACGGCCGTGGCCTTGAACGCGTCGGGCGCGGCCAGGAGGAGCTTCTTTTCCTTTTCATCGATGTCGATCTCGACCTTGAGACCCTTGAAGTCGTAGCGCTGGGTGATCTCCTTCAGCGCCTGGTTGACCGCGTTCTGCACTTCGGCAAAGTCGACGCCGGTGGTGACGTCGAAGGATTGTGACTTGGCCATGAATCTCCTCGTGATCGTTCAAGAGCGAAACGCCGATCCGAACGCTTCCCTGAGCGCGGTCCGTCCGGCCCGGCGGCTTCCGCCGCAGGGCGCCGCCGGCGTCGTCAATCGTCGTCTTCGTAGGGGTACTGCGGGGGGTCGCCGAGCGTCGACTTCGGCGGGCCGCCGCCGCGACCGCGGAACTTCTTCAACTCGTCCTCGAGCCGGCTCATCCTGTCGCCTCCCAGCTTCGTGAGGCCGTCGCCGAACTTCGTGCGGATTTCATCCTGCCTGCTGCGGAAGGCCCGGCGGAACTCCTCGACCTCCGAACTCAGCCGCGCCCCGCTTCCTTCCTTCGGGAGGTCCTCGACCTTCCGGTGATCCTCGATGTCGAGGCGGGTTTCGAAGGCGTTCGTCAGCTGCCGGAGAATGCCCAGCTCCTCGAGTTCCACGACCATGACCCGGAGACTGTCCGCGGGCCAGGCCAGGAGGATCGCCACGTCTTCCAGCAGCGGGGGACGGCCGTCCTTGTGGGCCTGCACGCGGATTCCGGCCACGATAAGGTGGCCTTCGTCCTGGGACGGTACAACCCGGCTCATGCGCTCTCTCCCGGAAGGGGGCCTCGGGACGCCGCGCGCGGCGGCAGGGCGGCTCCCCGAGTCGAAGGAACAGTCGAACTTTATCAGACGTGGCCGAACGGGTCCACACTCGGCTAGAATGTCGGCCGCCTTGTCCCGAGGGTTTCCGGCCGCTTACTGGAATGGAGCTGCGATCTGCTGTCGTTCGAAGATGTCGATCTGAATGTCATGGAGACGGGCCAGGGGCCACCCCTGATCTTTCTCCACGCCTATACCTGCGACTCCGAGCTCTGGCACGAGCAGATCGCCTTCTTCCGCCGGTCCTATCGCTGCGTGGCCTACGACCTCCGCGGGCACGGCGCGTCATCCGCGCCGAATACCGGATATGGAATTCAGGATCACTCCAGCGACCTGCTCCGGGTCATGGATGCCCTGAAGATCCAGGCGGCGTGCCTGATCGGTCTTTCGATGGGGGGCGGGATCGCGCTGTCGGCGGCCCTCGATCATCCGGACCGCGTATCGAGCCTGGTCCTGGCGTCGAGTCCGGTGGGCGGGCTGCCGTGGGAGGAGGGGATGTGGAACTACTTCCGGGACTTCGAGTCGCAGGCCCGCCAGATCGGCGTCCAGATGGCCATCGACCGGGTCTGGTTCAAGGGGCCGCTGTTCCACAACGCCGGGCAGTATCCGGCGTTGATGCAGAAACTCCGGGCGATGGCCGGGCGTTTCTCCGGGGGAAACATCTTCGATCACGCCACCTATCCGCGCCCGGCCCGCCCCGACTGCGACCGCCTCAACGAAATCCACTGCCCGACGCTGGTCCTGCGCGGCGGCAGGGACACGCCGGAGTTCGTCCGGCGGGCCCATCTCCTCACGGAGGAGATCGCGGGGGCGAGGCTCGAGGTGATCCCCGACGCCGGTCATTTCATCAATATAGAGGCTCCCGGGGGGTTCAACCGGGCCCTCGACCGTTTCCTCAAGGAGGTTTGACACGCATGGCTTCCCCGTTCCGTTACTCCGTCGGAAAATCGCAGCTGGCCGGGGTCCGGGCTCATTACGAGCAGCTCGTTCAGCTCATGGACGCCCCGGCGGACTACTGGAAAGCGCAGACGCCCATCCCATTCCGGCCGGTCGAAAGCTTTGAAATGGACGAGAGCGGCGGCCGCATCACCGGGATGACGTTTTCCCCGGAAACGCGGCCCGAGCATGTGCACACGCTGCTCGTCCTCATGGCGGCCCGGATGCCGGGGCTGTCCCTTCAGATCGACATGGAAGGGGCTCCCGATTTGACCGGTCTCCGGCTCGTTCACGGCAAGCTGGAAGCCCGGCGGGCGGACGGCGCCTGGTCCGCCGTTCCGCACCATTCCTCCCTGATCGGAAAGAAATAGACCCGAACACCGGCGCCGATAGGAACGGGACTTGTGCCGGATTGCCCCGGCGCATAAACTCCCGCCTCGGTTTTCCGTAGAGATTGGCACTTCAAGGCGGAGCAATGCCCCAGATTTTCCATAAGAGCGCGAACGCGTTTTCGCGCGTGACGATATTCGGCTCGATATTTCTCATCGCCGGTATCGGCTGGGTGGCCACCGAAATCAATCGGTCGCCCTATTTCACGAAAGCCAATGTTGTCCGCGAACAGCCGGTCCCGTTCAGCCATCGTCATCACGTGGCTCAACTCGGCCTGGACTGCCGGTACTGCCATGTCCACGTGGAGGACTCGCCGTCCGCGGGGATTCCGCCGACGTCCACGTGCATGAACTGCCACTCGCAGATCTGGACGAACGCGGAACTGCTCGAGCCGGTGCGCGCGAGCTTCCGCAACGACACGCCGATCGAATGGACGAAGGTCCACGACCTTCCGGATTTCGTCTACTTCGATCACAGCATCCACGTGGCCAAGGGCGTGGCCTGCGAAACCTGTCACGGCCCGGTCAACGACATGCCGCTCATGTACCAGTCGAGCACCCTGCACATGCAGTGGTGCCTGGACTGTCACCGGAATCCGGAAAAATACGTGCGGCCGAAGTCGGCGGTCACGGAGTTCGGCTACGAGCCCGCCGGCGGCGACCAGGTCGCGCTGGGCAAGGCGCTGGTCGAGGAGTATCACATCAACAGCAGAACCGAGTGCTCCATATGTCATCGATAGACAACGACAAGAGCTGCCACGCGCAGCCGGAAAAACCGGCCGTCGACGCCGACTGGACCCTGGCCGGGGTCCGTGAGCGCCTGTCCGGCCTGTCCGGGCGTTCCTACTGGCGCGGTCTCGACGAAATAGCCGAAACGGCGGGGTTCAGGGAGTTCCTCCACCGCGAGTTCCCGCGGCAGGCCTCGGAGTGGACCGACGACGTGAGCCGGCGCAACTTCCTCAAGGTGATGGGGGCGTCGCTGGCGCTGGCCGGGCTGTCCGGGTGCGTGCGCAACCCGACGGAAAAGATCGTGCCGTTCGTGAAGTCGCCGGAGAACCTCGTGCCCGGCAAGCCGCTCTACTACGCCACGGCGCTGACCCGGCGCGGCGTGGCCACCGGCGTGCTGGTGGAAAGCCACATGGGTCGCCCGACGAAGATCGAGGGGAACGACCTGCACCCTGCGAGCCTCGGCGGCACGACGGCGTCGATGCAGGCGTCGATCCTCTCGCTGTACGACCCCGACCGCTCGCAGGTCATGCGCCATCTCGGCGAGGTCCGCCCGTGGGAGAGTTTCCTGTCCGCCGTCCGCGATGCCATGACCGCCCAGAAGGCGCAGGGCGGGAAGGGGCTCCGCATCCTCAGCGAATCGATCACGTCGCCGACGCTGACGCGGCAGATCGAGGCGCTGCTGGCCGAATACCCGGCGGCGCGCTGGCACCGCTACGAGCCGATCCACGACGATTCCGCCCGCGAGGGCGTGCGGATGGCGCTCGGCCGCGACGCCGACGTCCGCAACGACCTGGCGAAGGCGCAGGTCATCGTGTCGCTCGACGCCGACATCCTGTTCGACGGGCCCGCCGCGCCGCGCTCGATCCGGGACTTCGCCGCGGGTCGCAAGGTGGCCGGAGGCGGCCACGATCACGCCGCGGCGATGAACCGCCTGTACGTGATCGAGAGCGGATTCTCGCCGACCGGCGCCAAGGCCGATCACCGGCTGGCCGTTGCGCCTTCCGACGTGGACGTGCTGGCCCGGGCCCTGGCCGGCCAGGTCGGCGTGCCCGGCGTCACCGCCGACGCCGGGGCGCACAAGGGCTGGATCGACGCGGTGGCCCGCGACCTGCGCGGTCACGCGGCGCGCTCCGTGGTGATCGCCGGGGAGTCGCAGCCGCCGGCCGTGCACGCCCTGGCGCTGGCCATCAACAACACGCTCGGAAACATCGGCACGACCGTGATCGTCACCGAACCGGTGGAAAGCGACCCGGTGTCGAAGACGGATTCGCTCCGCGACCTGGTGCGCGACATGAACGCGGGCGGGGTCGAGATGCTCATGATCCTCGGCGGAAACCCCGTGTACAATGCGCCCGCCGACCTCGGATTCGCGGCCGCCCTGGACAAGGTCGGCCTGCGTTTCCACCACGGACCGTACATCGACGAAACGTCCGAGCTCTGCCACTGGCACATTCCCGAGGCGCACCCGCTGGAAACGTGGAGCGACGCCCGGGCGTTCGACGGCACCGTGACGCTCATCCAGCCGTTGATCGCGCCGCTGTACGAAGGGAAGTCGGCCCATGAAATCGTGGCGGCGCTGGCCGGCCGCTCGGACCGCACCGGGTTCGACCTCGTGCGCGAAACGTGGAAGGAACGCTCCGGGGCCCTCGATTTCGAGAAGTGGTGGCGGAAGGCGCTGCACGACGGGATCGTGGAAAACACCGAGCTACCGCCCCTCGCGGTGGGTGCGGTGAACCTGTCCGGGCTGCCGCCCGCGTCCGCGCCCGCCGACGGCATCACGCTGCTGTTCCGCGCCGATCCGTGCGTGTACGACGGACGCGACGCGAACAACGGCTGGCTCCAGGAGCTGCCGAAGCCGCTGACCCGGCTCACCTGGGACAACGCGGCGCTCGTGTCGCCGCGGCTCGCGGAGCGGAACGGGTACCGGGACGGCGACGTGGTGACGATCAGCGTCCCCGGCGGCGCCACGGTGCAGGCGCCGGTGTGGATCCTTCCCGGGCAGGCCGAGAACGTCATCACGCTGCCGCTGGGGTACGGCCGCACCCGGAGCGGTCGCGTCGGCGACGACGCCGGTTTCAACGCCTATGCGCTCAGGACCGGCGATCACCCGTGGTGGGTCGGCGGCGCCACGCTGGCGAAGGCCGGCCGGCGGATGAAACTCGCCTGCACGCAGCTCCATCACAGCATGGAAGGGCGCGACCTGATCCGCACCGCCACGCTCGAGGAGCACACAAGGAACCCGCACTGGACGCACGAAACCGGCGCGCACGAGCCCGGCCCCGACATGACGATGTACCCGCCGTACAAGTACGAGGGGCACGCCTGGGGGATGACGGTCGATCTCACGTCGTGCGTGGGGTGCAACGCCTGCGTCACCGCCTGCCAGGCCGAGAACAACATCCCGGTGGTCGGCAAGGACCAGGTCCAGAACGGCCGCGAGATGCACTGGATGCGGATCGACCGCTACTTCGGCGGCAGCCTCGACCTGCCCGAAGTGCACCACCAGCCGGTGATGTGCCAGCACTGCGAAAACGCCCCCTGCGAGGTCGTCTGCCCGGTCGAGGCCACCGTGCACAATCACGAGGGGCTCAACGACATGGTCTACAACCGCTGCGTGGGCACGCGCTACTGCGCGAACAACTGCCCGTACAAGGTGCGGCGGTTCAACTTCCTCCAGTACTCGGACCAGAACACGCCGAGCCTCAAGCTGCTCAACAATCCCGACGTGACCGTGCGGACCCGCGGCGTCATGGAAAAGTGCAGCTACTGCGTGCAGCGGATCAACCACGCGCGGATCGAGGCGCACAAGGACGACCGCGAGATCCGGGACGGCGAGGTCACGACGGCCTGCCAGCAGGCCTGCCCGGCCCGGGCCATCACGTTCGGCGACATCAACGACAAGGGGAGCGCGGTGGCGAAGCTCAAGGCCGACGCCCTGAACTACGGCATCCTCACCGACCTGAACACGCACCCCCGCACGACGTACCTGGCCGAGCTCAGGAACCCGAACCCGGAAATCGAGGCGCTGAAGGCATGAGCACGCGTCCCGCGAAGGGCAAGCCGCAGCCGACCGGCGGAATCATAGAGCCGGGGCACACGTTCGCCTCGGTCACCGACAAGATCTCCGCGGTGGTGCTGGTCCGCCGGACCCCGATGATCTGGTACACCGCGTTCGGCGTCGCCTCGCTGCTGACGCTGGTCCTGCTCGTGTCCGTCACCTGGCTGCTCATCAAGGGCACCGGCATCTGGGGGATCAACAACCCGGTCGGCTGGGGTTTCGCCATCATCAACTTCGTGTGGTGGATCGGCATCGGTCACGCCGGAACGCTGATCTCGGCCATCCTGCTGCTGCTCCGCCAGAAATGGCGCACGTCGATCAACCGGTTCGCCGAGGCGATGACGCTGTTCGCGGTCGTCTGCGCCGGGCTGTTTCCGCTGCTCCACATGGGGCGGCCGTGGGTGTTCTACTGGATGATGCCGTATCCGTCCACGTTCGGGCTCTGGCCGCAGTTCAAGAGCCCGCTCGTCTGGGACGTGTTCGCCGTGTCCACCTACGCCACGGTGTCGCTCCTGTTCTGGTTCGTCGGCCTGATCCCCGACCTGGCCACGCTGCGCGACCGCTCGAAGAGCCGGATCGGGCGGCGCATCTACGGCCTGCTGGCCATGGGCTGGCGCGGTTCGGCCCGCCACTGGCAGCGTTACGAAATGACCTACGTGATGCTGGCCGGCCTCGCGGCGCCGCTCGTCGTGTCCGTGCACACGGTCGTCAGCTTCGACTTTTCGGTGGGGATCATTCCCGGCTGGCACGCCACGATCTTTCCGCCCTACTTCGTGGCCGGCGCCATCTACGCCGGTTTCGCCATGGTGATGACGCTGACCATCCCGATCCGGGCGATCTTCAAGCTGGAAGACTTCATCACCATGCGGCATCTCCAGAACATGGCCTGGGTGATCCTGGCCACCGGGATGATCGTGGTCTACGGCTACATGATGGAGCTGTTCATGGGATGGTATTCGGGCTCCGGATACGAGCAGTACATGCTGTGGAACCGGATGACCGGAGAGTACGCCTGGGCCTACTGGCTGCTCATCTTCTGCAACATGATCACCCCGCAGTTCCTCTGGATCAAGAAGGTCCGGGCCAGCGTCATGGGGCTGTTCTGCGTGGCCATGGTCGTGAACGTCGGCATGTGGCTGGAGCGCTTCGTCATCGTCGTCACCAGCCTGAGCCGTGATTTCATGCCGTCGTCGTGGGCCAGCTACACCCCGACGATCTGGGACTGGACCACGTTCATCGGCACGATCGGGCTGTTCCTGTTCCTGCTGCTCCTGTTCATCCGTTTTCTCCCGATGATCTCGATCTTCGAGATGCGCACGATTCTTCCGGGCGCCGAAGGGAAGGAAGAGGAGGCGCGCCCGTGAGCGAGAAGCGCCCGCACATCTACGGGCTGATGGCGGAGTTCGACACGCCTGCCGAGCTGGTGAAGGCCGCCGAAAAGGCGCGCCACGCCGGGTACCGCAAGATGGACGCCTATTCGCCGTACCCGATCGAGGAGGTCGTGGAGGCACTGCACTTCCACGACCGGCGGCTGCCGCTGCTCGTCGTGGCCGGCGGGATCTTCGGCGGCACCTGCGGCTACCTGATGCAGTACTTCGCCGCCGCGGTGGACTATCCGTTGAACGTCGGCGGAAAGCCCGCCCACAGCTGGCCGATGTTCATCCCGGTCACGTTCGAGATGACGATCCTGATCGCCGCCTTTGCCGCGGTGTTCGGGATGCTGGCCCTGAACAAGCTGCCGATGCCGTACCACCCGGTGTTCAACGTGCCGGAGTTCGCCATGGCCAGCCGCAACAAGTTTTTCCTGTGCATCGAAGCCCGCGATCCGAAGTTCGACGAGCAGGAAGTCACCCGTTTCCTGGAAGGCCTCAAACCGAGTGAGATCCATGAAGTGGCCCACTAGCGCGCTCCGGCGGGCCGGACTCGTCCTGGCGACGGCCGCCGCCCTGACCGGGTGCCACCGCGACATGCGCGACCAGCCGAGGTACACGGCCTACGAGCCCAGCGACTTCTTCGGCGACCGGCGCTCCGCGCGCACTCCCGTGGAGGGCACGGTGGCCCGCGGCGAGCTGTTCGACGACGTCCTGCTGTACACCGGGCGGACGGAGGGCGGGGCGTTTTCGCCGCTGTTCCCGTTCCGCGTGGACCACGCCGTGCTCAAACGCGGGCAGGAGCGCTACAACATCCACTGCACGCCGTGCCACGACTACACCGGCTCCGGCAACGGCATGATCGTCCAGCGCGGATTCCGCCGGCCGCCGTCGTTCCACGATCAGCGCCTGCGCGAAGCGGCGCCGGGCTACATCTTCGACGTGATCACCAACGGCTTCGGCTCGATGTACGGCTACAAGTCGCAGATCAGGCCCGAGGACCGCTGGGCGATCGCCGCGTACATGAAGGCGCTCCAGCTGTCGCAGCGCGCCGACCTGGCGCTGGTGCCGGCGGCCGACCGGCCGCTGCTCGACGCGCCGGAAAGCGCCGGGCCGGGCCACGACGGATCCGGTCACGCGCCGGGCCACGGCTCCCCGGGTCACGCCGCGCCGGAAACGGATGCCGGACACGGAAAGGGAGGCCACTGATGGCCGCCGTCAGCCCGGCGATCCAGCGCATCGACGGCATCAGCCGCCGCGCCCTCACCTTCGGTGCGGTAGGCGTCCTGGCGCTCGTGGCGGGGCTGTTCCTCTCGCGCGAGCAGTTCTTCCGCGCCTATCTCGTGGCGTTCGTGTTCTGGTCGGGGATCGGTCTCGGCTGCACCGGGATCCTGCTGCTCCACAACGTCACCGGCGGCGCCTGGGGCGTGGGCACCCGGCGGCTGCTCGAGTCGGGGGCCCGCACCGTGCCCTGGCTGGCGCTCCTGTTCATCCCGGTGATCCTCGGGCTGAAGGATCTCTACATGTGGGCCCGCCCCGAGGTGATGGCGCACGATCTCCTGCTCCAGAAGAAGGCGCTGTACCTGAACGTGCCGTTCTTCCTCGGCCGGTCGGCGTTCTATTTCCTGGTCTGGTCGTTCGTGGCGCTCCGCGTTTCGCATCTTTCGCTTTCCTGCGACGAGAAGCCGTCGAAAGAAGACGCCCGGAAGCTCCGCCTGACCTCCGGCAGCGGCCTCGCGCTCTACGTGATGACCGTGACGTTCGCCTCGGTGGACTGGGTCATGTCGCTCGACCCGCACTGGTTTTCCACGATCTTCGGCGCGCTGTTCATGGTCGGCCAGGTGCTGTCCGCGTTCGCGTTCATCATTCCGGTGACGATCCTCCTGTCCCGCGAAAAGCCGATGAACGAGGTCGTGACGCCGGGCACCGTGTACGACCTCGGCAACCTGCTCCTCGCGTTCGTCATGCTCTGGGCGTATCTCGCGTTCTCCCAGTTCCTGATCATCTACGCCGGCAACCTGCCCGAAGAGATCCCGTGGTACCTCGAACGGCTGAAGGGGGGCTGGAAGCCGCTGGCCCTCGGCATCATTTTTCTCCACTTCGTGTTTCCGTTCATGATGCTCGTGTCGCGGGCCACGAAGCGCAACGCCGGGATGCTCCTGCCGGTGGCCGTTCTTGTCGTCGTGATGCGCATCGTGGAAACGTACTGGGTCGTGATCCCCTCCGGCGAGTCGCATGCCCCGTTCGGCGTTCAGTGGGTGGCCGTGGCCGCGCTGGTCGGCCTTGGCGGCCTGTGGATCGGGATGTTCCTGCGCGAACTGAAGAACCGCTGGCATGTGGTCGGCCACGACCGCCACGTGAGCCCGGAGGAGCCCCGTGACTGATCCGAAACAGGGTGTGGACCCGGAAGCCCTGAAAGCCGGGCATGAAACCGCGGAAGTCTCCGCGCGCCCGGTGACGCTGTTTCTCGTCGGCCTGACGATCGGCATCGCCGTCGTTTTCCTGGCGATGCTCGGCCTGTTCCGCCTGCTCGCGGACATGGAGGACAAGGCCAGCCCGAAGCTGACCGCGCTGGAAGCGGGCCGGGCCGGGCAGCTGCCTCCGGAGCCGCGTCTCCAGGTCCTGCCCAGGGAACACTTCATGGAGTACAAGGCGGAGCAGAACCGCATCCTGAACACGTACGGCTGGGTGGATCGCGACTCCGCGCTCGTCCGCCTGCCGATCGAGAAGGCGATGCACATCGCGGTCGAGCGCGGCTTTCCGGCCCGCGAGGGACGGATGATCGAGCCGACGCTGCGGATGAAGGAGCCGAACCCGGCCGTGGAGCCGGTCCCGGGTCACGGCGCGGGCGAGGAAACAGCGCCGGGGCACGAAGCCGGCGGCGGATCGGGAGGGCACCACTGATGCGTGCGAACTACCGCGCGCTGGCCGCATTCCTGGCCCTGGCCGCCGCCGCGGTTCCGTCCGGCACCGCGCCGGCGCAGCCCGCCGGCTTCGAGGGGATGCGCCGCGGTTCGGGCGCGGAGGCCGGCGTGCAGCCGGCCCTGAACGACGGACGTCCCGCCGCGCTCGAGGGCGTGGGGATCGATCAGCGCCTCGGCGAGAGGATGCCGCTCGACATCCCGTTCCTCGATGAAAACGGAAACGCGGTGACGCTCGAGGACTACTTCGGCAATCGTCCGGTCGTCCTGTCGCTCGTCTACTACAACTGCCCGATGCTCTGCACCCAGGTGCTGAACGGCGTCGTGTCGAGCCTGAAGGGGATGAACCTCGAGGCGGGGAAGGACTACGATCTGCTCACGGTGAGCTTCAACCCGGACGAATCGCCGGACATGGCCATGGCCAAGAAGCGGGCCTACGTCAGCATGTCCGAGAAGATGGGGATCGCCGACCACTGGCACTTCCTCACCGGTTCGGAGGAGTCGATCCGCCGGGCGGCCGACGCCGTCGGCTTCCGCTACCGCTGGGACGAGGAGACGCAGCAGTACGCGCACGCGTCCGGCATCACGATCCTGAACCCGGACGGAACGATCTCGCGCTACCTGTTCGGCGTGGAGTACGCCCCGCGCGACCTCCGCCTGGCCATCGTCGAGTCCTCGAACAACAAGGTGGGCACGCTGGCCGACCAGCTGCTCCTGTTCTGCTTTCACTACGACCCGGTGGCCGGAAAGTACGGCGCCGCGGCGATCGGCATCCTGCGCATCGCCGCCGCGATCACGCTCGCGGGGCTTTTCGGACTCATCTTCGTGCTGGTGCGGCGCGAGCGGCGGCAGAACCGCGCTCCGCTGGCCACCGGATCGGGAATTCACTGATGGATACGCAGCAGCTTCCGCTCTTTCCGGAACAGGCGTCCACCACCGCCGTGCAGGTCGACCTGCTCTACGGCTGGCTGGTCGCGCTGGCCGCGTTCTTCACGCTGCTCGTGGCCGCCCTCGTCATCGGGTTCGCCATCCGCTACCGGCGCCGGTCCGAGGAGGACCGCCCGGCGCCGATCCACGGCTCGATACCGCTCGAGCTGACCTGGACGCTGATTCCGCTCGTCCTGGCGCTGATCACGTTCGCCTGGGGCGCCAAGGTCTACTTCAACATCAGCCGTCCGCCGGACAACGCCATGGACGTGTTCGTGGTCGGGAAGCAGTGGATGTGGAAGATCCAGCATCTCGAGGGGATCCGGGAGATCAACGAACTGCACGTTCCGGTGGGGCGGCCGGTGCGCCTGACCATGGCCACCGAGGACGTGATCCACAGCTTTTACGTTCCGGCGTTCCGGGTCAAGGCCGACGTCGTGCCCGGTCGCTACACGACGATGTGGTTCGAGCCGACGAAGCCGGGTCGCTACCACCTGTTCTGCGCGGAGTACTGCGGAACGAAGCATTCCGCGATGATCGGATCGGTCATCGTGATGGAGCCGCGCGACTACCAGGAATGGCTGGCCGGCGGGTCGAGCGGAGGCACGCTCGTTTCGCGCGGCGAAAAACTGTTCAACGAACTCGCCTGCAACACCTGTCACCAGGAGGGTCCGAGCCAGCGCGGTCCGGCGCTTTCCGGTTTGGCCGGCAAGATGGTGGCCCTCAAGGGGGGCGGCAGCGTGACGGCCGACGACAACTACATCCGTGAATCCATCCTGAATCCGTCGGCCCGGATCGTGGACGGGTACGACCCGATCATGCCGGTTTTCCAGGGGCTGGTCAGCGAGGAGGGACTCATGTCGCTCCTCACCTACATCAAGTCCCTCCCGGCCGAGGGAAGCACCGAATCCGGGGCGGCACCCGCCGGACCGGGGAAAGACCATCAACCATGACGCTCCATAAAGCGCCTCCGGCGCCCAGAGAAAACTACCTGACGAACGGGTACGGCGTGACGTCGTGGCTGTGGACGCGGGACCACAAGCGCATCGCGCTCCTCTACCTGCTGTCGATCACCGCGTTCTTCTTCCTCGGCGGTTTCATGGCGGTGATGATCCGCATGGAGCTGCTCACGCCGGCCGGCGACCTCGTGCAGGCGGAGACGTACAACAAGCTGTTCACGATGCACGGGATCATCATGGTGTTCTTCTTCCTGATCCCGTCGATTCCGGCGGTGCTCGGCAATTTCCTGCTGCCGATCATGCTCGGGGCGAAGGACCTCGCGTTCCCGCGCCTGAACCTCCTGTCGTGGTACGTGTACGTGCTCGGTGGTGCGTTCACGATGTGGGCGATCGTCCGCGGCGGCGTGGACACTGGCTGGACGTTCTACACCCCGTACAGCACGGTCTACTCGAACACCCACGTCCTGGCGGCCGGCCTCGGCATCTTCATCACCGGGTTCTCGTCGATCCTGACCGGCCTCAATTTCCTGGTGACGATCCACCGGATGCGCGCCCCCGGCCTGACCTGGCGCCGCCTGCCGCTGTTCGTCTGGTCGCACTACGCCACGAGCCTCATCATGGTGCTCGGAACGCCGGTGGTGGCGATCACGATCCTGCTGGTGGCCGCGGAGCGGGTGCTCCACCTCGGCATCTTCGACCCGGCGCTGGGCGGCGACCCGGTGCTGTTCCAGCATCTCTTCTGGTTCTACTCGCACCCGGCCGTGTACATCATGATCCTGCCGAGCATGGGCGTCGTTTCGGAGATCGTGGCCTGCTTCTCGCGCAAGAACATCTTCGGCCACATGTTCGTGGCCGCCTCCAGCATGGCCATCGCCGTGCTCGGGTTCCTGGTCTGGGGACACCACATGTTCACGAGCAGCCAGTCGGTGTATGCCGGCCTGGCGTTCTCGGTCATCTCGTACCTCGTCGGCGTGCCCAGCGCCATCAAGGTGTTCAACTGGTCCGCCACCATGTACAAGGGCTCGGTGTCGTACGCCACGCCGATGCTCTACGTGTTCGGATTTCTCGGGTTGTTCACGATCGGCGGCCTGACCGGCCTGTTCCTGGCGGCTCTCGGTTTCGACATCCACGTGCACGACACCTACTTCATCGTGGCCCACTTCCATTACGTGATGGTCGGCGGCGCGATCATGGGGTTCCTGGCCGCGATGCACTTC
Source organism: uncultured bacterium (assembly GCA_964596775.1). GTDB lineage: Bacteria > Eisenbacteria > RBG-16-71-46 > JABDJR01 > JAWXBZ01 > CAZQVN01. Next base: position 30,394 of record CAZQVN010000006.1, on the reverse strand, counting down.
TGGTGGCCGAAGATGACCGGGCGGATCTACTCGGAGTTCTGGGCCCGCCTCGCGGCCGGCCTCGTCTTCGTCGGGTTCAACGTGACGTTCTTCCCGCAGTTCCTGCTCGGCTACCTCGGCATGCCGCGCCGCTATCATGCCTATCCGCCGGAGTTCCAGGTCCTGAACGTGCTGTCCACGGCCGGGGCCTCGATCCTCGCGGTCGGATACCTGATCCCGATGATCTACCTGCTCTGGTCGCTGAAATACGGCAAGATCGCCCCGGCCAACCCTTGGAAGGCCCGCGGCCTCGAGTGGGAGATCCCGTCGCCGCCGCCCACGGAAAATTTCGATGCCACGCCGACGGTCGGGGACGACACATACGACTATTCGATCCCCCGGGGGGAGGAACGCCATGTCGGCTGACGCGCACGCCCCGCACGGGCACGGAGATCATCACGATCCGTCCGTGGCCCACCACTTCGACTCCGCGGAGCAGCAGTCCGAGGCCACCACGCTCGGCATGTGGATGTTCCTGGTCACGGAAATCATGTTCTTCGGCGGCCTGTTCCTGGCGTATCTCGTGTACCGCTCGGCCAACGCGCCGGCGTTCGCGGCCGGGAGCCACCATCTCGACATCCTGCTCGGCGGCGTGAACACGGCGGTGCTGATCGTGTCGAGCCTGACGATGGCGCTGGCCGTGCATGCCGCGCAGACGGCCCGACGCAATACGCTGCTCCTCACGCTGATCCTGACCACGATCCTCGGCGCGGTGTTTCTCGGCATCAAGGCGGTCGAGTACGGCGAAAAGTTCAAGCACCACATCGTTCCCGGTCCACACTTCCAGTGGGAGGGCCCGCTGGCTCCCGGCGTGGAGATGTTCTACTCGATCTACTTCGCGATGACCGGCCTGCACGCACTGCACATGATCATCGGCCTGGGGATGATGCTCATCCTGATCGTGCAGTCGCAGCGCGCGCAGTTCACCGCGCGGTTCAAGACCCGGATCGAGACGGCCGGGCTCTACTGGCACTTCGTGGATATCGTCTGGATTTTCCTTTTCCCGCTGCTGTACCTGCTCGGGCGGCACTGAGGAGGCCCGCATGTCCGATCACATCGTTCCCGTCCGGGTCTACCTGGCCATCTTCGTGGCGTTGATGGTGCTGACCGGGGTCACCGTGTGGGTGGCGTTCCAGGACTTCGGCATCTTCAACAACGTGCTGGCGCTCGGCATCGCCTCGTTCAAGGCCACGCTGGTGATCCTCTATTTCATGCACGTGCGCTACTCCAGCCGCCTGACCCCGATGGTGATCATCGCCGCGATCTTCTGGCTGCTCATCATGTTCGTGTTCACGATGGCGGATTACGACACGCGGGGGCTCCTGCCGTTTCCCGGGAAGTAGGGGGCGGCCTCCGGGCCCGTCTGCGCGGATCTTCTTCGACGCACGACGCCCGCGCCCGGTTCTGCCGGGATTGCGGGGCGCCGCTCAACGACACGGACGGCGTTTCGTCCCCCTGAACCCGCCGCTCGTCGCAAACGGCTTGGCGGTTCCGGGCGCTTCCCCCAGACTGGCCGAAGCCCGGAGGCGCATCGCTTCGCGTCCGCCCGCCGGCATGGTCCGAATCACAATTCCTGCCTGGAGGGGAAATCATGTCCGGCGTTTCGACGTTCCGGCTGTACGTGCTGCGTGCGACCTACCTGTTCATCGTCGTCGGGCTGGCGTTCCTGATCTGGCCCGGACTGCTCCGCCCGTCCCTTGAAGCGTCCCACATGAACACGGTCGTGCACGCCATGCTCGGGGCGGTTTCGATCCTGGCCGCGGTCGGCATCCGCCATCCCCTCGCCATGCTGCCGGTCCTGTTCTTCGAACTGGCGTGGAAGGCGCTCTGGCTGATCGTCTACGCGCGACCTCTCCGGGCCGCGAACGCGCTGGGCCCGGACGCCGCGGACACGATGATGAACTGCATCCTGGGGGTGGTCGTGGTCCTGGTCGCCGTGCCCTGGGGATACGTCTTCAGGCGCTACGTGACCGGCGCCGGCGAGCGATGGGGCCGGCGGGCGGAGGAGCCCCGGGGAGTCGGAACCGCGGGTTCCTGACCGGCGCCGCCGGCGTTGCTGCCGGTGCGCCCGTCCGTGTCGCGACTCCTACCAGATCTCCACGCGCACCGACGCATCGCGGTACATCGGATCTCCAGGCCGCACTCCGAACGCCTCGTAGAACTGCGGCAGGTTCGTGACCGGCCCGATCACCCGGAGGAAACTCGGGGAGTGCACGCCGGTCTTGACGCGGTTCGCCAGGTTTTCCGGGCGGATCTCGTTCATCCAGCCGAGCGACCAGCCGATGAAGAACCGCTGGGCGGGGGTGAGGCCGCCGAGCTTTTCCCCCTTCCGGTACTGCCCCGTCTTCGTGAACGCATCCCAGCCGATCAGGATGCCGCCGAGGTCGGCGATGTTCTCCCCCTGGGTGGCGTTGCCGTTCACGCGGAGGCTGTCCACGACCACGTATCCGTTGAACTGGTTCACGATCTTCTCGGCGCGGCGGTTGAATTCCTCCTCGTCCTCCGGAGTCCACCAGTTCTCCAGGTTGCCCCGCTCGTCGAACTGGCGCCCGTCGTCGTCGAACCCGTGCGTGATCTCGTGGCCGATCGTGCTCCCGCCCGCGTAGGCGTACACGATGGCGTCGTCCACCAGCGAATCGGCGATCCCCGGCAGGAGAAAGATCGCCGCCGGCATCACGATCTCGTTGTTCGAGGGGTTGTAGTAGGCGTTGTAGGTCTGCGGGGTCATGTCCCATTCCGTGCGGTCGACCGGCTCGTACAGCTTGCGGATGTAGAAGTCGCTGAGCCAGATGTTGCCGCGCAGGCAGTTGCCGAGATACGACGTGCGGTCGACCTCGTAGCTCGAGTAGTCGCGCCACTTTTCCGGATAGCCGATCTTCCGGGTGACCGTGTCGAGTTTTCCGAGCGCCCGCATCTTCGTGGCGTCGCTCATCCAGTCGAGCGCCCGGATCCGGGTGCGGAATGCGTCGAAGACCTCGTCGGTGATCCGGACGTAACGGTCCCGCGCGGCGGGCGAGAAGTAGTGCCGCACGTAGAGCTGGCCCAGGGCGTCGCCGAGGTAGCTCTCCGTCTGGTCAAGAACCCGCTTCCAGCGCGGGCGCTGCTCGGGGGTGCCGTTGAGGATCGTGCCGAAGAAGCGGAAGTTCTCGGCGTCGAAGGCGCCGCCCGCCTCGGCGGCGAACGTGGACGCGAGGTGCCAGCGGAGGTATGTCTTCCACGCGGACAGTTCGTTGGCGGTCAGCGACGTCTCCACCTGGCGGAAAAACTCCGGCTGCCCGACCACCACTTCGGTCAGCCGCGGCATGTTGCCGTTGTCCAGGAACTCCCGCCACCGGATGGACGGCGCGAGCTGCCCGAGATCCTCGACCGGCATGAGGTTGTAGTTCTTTTCGGAGTCGCGGAGGTCCTCGACCTTGCGGGAGGCGCCGGCCAGCTCGGTCTCGAGGCGCATCACCGTGGCGGCGTTGGCCGCGGCGGCGGCCGCGTCGTCGCCGAGGAGCTCGAACATCCGCGTCACGTGGGCCACATACTCGCGGCGCAGCATCACTGCGCGTTCGTCGGTGTCGAAATAGTAGTCGCGGTTCGGCATGCCGAGGCCGCCCTGGTAGAGATGGAGGATGTTCCGGTCGCTGTTCTTCTCGTCCTGGAAGATGTAGTTCGAAAACATCACGTTGACGCCGATGTACTGGAGCCGGGCGATCGTCGACAGCAGGTCCCCGCGGTTGCCGACCGCCTCGATGCGGTCGAACTCGGCCGCCAGCGGAGCGAAGCCCTGGCGCGCGGCGGCCGCCGAGTCGAGGCCCGCGGCCCAGAAGTCGCCGATCTTCTGCGTGTTGCTGCCGCGCGGCGCCTTCGTGTCCGCGGCCGCCTCCTCGCAGAGGGACAGGACGCGACGGTAGGTTTCCTCCTGGATCACGTTGTAGATGCCCCATGAGCGCTCCGCGGCGGGGATCGGGTTCTCCTTCAGCCATTTCCCGACCGCGTAGCGGTAGAAGTCCCGGCGCGGGTCGACGGTGGGATCGATGAACTGGTCCAGGTAGCGCGCGGCGGTCATGGGTTCCGCGGCGGCGGGGGAGGTCGCGGGTGCGGCGGCCGATGCCGCGGCGTCGGGGGACCTTGCGGGTTCGGCTGCGGACTCCGCAAAAGGGGTGCAGGCGGCAGCCAGCAGGGCTCCGCAGAAGAGATGGAGTTTCAGTTTCCGCATGTCGCTTTCCGTTGGGATGGAGTCGGGAAGCCGGTGGCCACCTGAAGGTCCCGCCCGGCGATGAACGGCGGAAATGGTACCTGAAGAACCGCGGGCGTGATACCCGTCGGCGGGGTCGATCCGGACAAGGATGGTGGCGGCTCAAACGTGGCAGGACTATACTTGAGAGAGATCACAGGCCGTGCCCCCTCATCATATGTGGCCGGAAGAAACAGTTCGGCAGGGCCCGCCGACCGTGCGGCCCGGCCGGATCGCGGCACCCTGATCCGGGTATTCCGCCACGACGTTCGACCCCGGCCGCTTTCACCGGGGCCACAGCCGCAGGAGGTCACGGGTCATGCGCCTACGGGTATCGGTACTCTCGTGCACCGCAGCAATCGGACTGCTGACTTCGAGTTCCGCATCCGGCAAACCCGCCGTCATGTCCGGCGATTCCGGATACCGGATTTCCTCCGACATTGCCCTGGCGCCCCTGGCGGTCGCCGCCGACACCTCCTGGTACGGCGGCACGCTGTGGGCCGCCGATTCGAACCGCTGGGAGGCGATCCCGGACGGACGGTGGACGTTCGACTCCGGCGTCGGTTCCTCGATCCAGCCGGCGCCGTCCACGAACGGAATACCGGTCGGCTATCACCGGACGATGGAGGGGTGGGTCGGCCTGGACGAAACGCTGCCCCCGGACGTCCCGTTCCAGCGAAGCACCACCTGTACCATCTCCGGCAGCCGTTCCATGTGGGCCGGTCTCACGCAGACGGAAGCGGCCGCGCTCGGCTGGCCGGGCGGGCAGGGGTACGGAAACAGCTGGTCGGTGATCCTCGAGCAGACGTTCCCCTATCCGGGCTCCGGCAACGTGACGCTGCAGTACGCGTACGCCGTGGATTCCGAGCCGGGCTTCGACTTCTTCATCACCTCGGTCCGGGTGAACGGCGGCGCCGACATAACGCTGAAGAGCCACGACGGCGTGGCCGGCGGCACCGACAGCGTCGTCCTCCGCCAGGTGGACGGCACGTTGCCCCCCGCGGCCGGAACGATCACGATCCGCTTCCGGGCGGAGTCGGACGGTTCCTACAGCGACGAGGACGGACTGTTCAACTCGACCTGCGGGCACACCGCCATCGACGCTGTTTCGCTCTCCGGCGCGATCACCCACAGCACCGGTTTCGAGGCGGGCACCGACGGCTGGGTCAAGGGCACGCCCACCGGCGTCGGCGATTTCTCGGATCTCCGGCACATCAACGATCTTCCGCCGGTCACCGGTTTCTCGAACCCGGACTGCGGCTTCCAGGACAGCGTTCTCGTGTTCATCAACCCGGCGAATACTCACCCGCCCGGCCAGTTCAACGTGGCGCTCTCCCCGTGGATCGACTTGAAGGCCACGAACGATCATCTGCGGCCCGGCAAGGTTCTCGAGATGTCGCTGTACAGCAAGGCGAACCAGTCACCGCCGATTGCGATCGGGTGGCAGTACTACCCGTGGACGAGCCCCCACACGGGGAAAGTCGGCGTCAGTCCTGTTCAGTACTCCAATGTTTTCTTCTTCGGCAGCCCGGTGTGCGGGCGTTATCGCTACACCCTGAGTTCCCCGCTGTCCGGCGCCGAGCAGGTGCGCGTCGTTCTCGGCATGTACGGGGGCGAGGGACCCGACCCGGCTCCCTACATCGACAACGTCCGGTTCGGCGTCTTCGGCTCCGGTACATCGTCCGTTCCGGATCCGGCCGCGGTGGCGGGCCTGGTGCTCCGCGACGCGTTCCCGAACCCGATGCGGACCGCGGCCCGGATCGTGTTTTCCACGCCCCGCGGCGCCGCGGCTCCGGAACTCGGCGTCTTCGACGTGACCGGGCGCATCGTCCGGACGTTCCGGCCGGACGCGGCGGAAAGCGGAGCCTACGAGATCCAGTGGGACGGCCGGGCGGACAACGGCCGGCGCGTGAGTCCCGGTCTCTATTTTTACCGGGTCAGCGCGGGCGGCTTTTCGGAAACGCGGAAACTGATGGTGATCGAGTAGGGGAGAGGCGTGCGCACGCCGGACGACAAGACCTGGAGCCTGTTTTTCGAGGGGACATACAAGCGGTCGTAACGGGCCGTCGTTGCGGCGCATGCGGTGAATGACTATCATCCGCGTCGTGCATACAACTGTCGAGACCGCTGGAGTCGCGTCCGCCGCCGCGATTTCCGATGAAGTACCAGGCCCGGTGAGACAGCGACCGTGAGCGATCCGGTCATTCTCTTTTTCCTGCTCGGCGCCGCCGCCGGCCTGGTCAAGTCCGACCTGCGCATCCCCCCGGCGCTCTACGATTTCCTGAGCATCTACCTGCTGCTGGCGATCGGGCTCAAGGGGGGCGTGGAGCTGTCGGCGAATCCGCTGCTTCCGCTCCTGCCGAAGCTCGCGGCGGTCGTCCTGTTCGGTTTCGTCCTTCCGCTCATCGCCTACCCGGTCCTCCGGCGGCTCGGCCGGTTCAAGCGGGCCGACGCCGCCTCGATCGCCGCCCACTACGGCTCGGTCAGCGTCGGAACCTACGCTGTGGCCCTGGCCTACCTCGGCTCGCTCGGCATCGACTTCGAGTCCTACGTCACCCTGTTCCTGGTCTTTCTCGAGATGCCGGCGATCCTGGTCGGCGTGGTCCTGGCCCGGGGCATAACCTCCGAAACGCGCTGGGGCAAGCTCGTTCACGAAGTCTTCACCGGCAAGGCGATCGTCTGCCTGCTCGGAGGGCTCCTGATCGGCTGGGTCGCCGGGAAGGACGGGCTGGCGTCGATCGACGGCCTGTTCGTCGACCTGTTCCGCGGGATGCTGGCCCTGTTCCTGCTCGAGATGGGGCTGATCTGCGCCGGGCAGATGGGGAGTCTCCGCAAGTACGGCCTGTTCCTGGGGGCATTCGGCGTGCTGATGCCGGTCTTCTCGGCGGCGCTGGGATGCGGGCTCGGCCTGCTCCTCGGCCTGTCGACCGGCGGCACCATGCTCCTGGCGCTCCTGTCGGCCAGCGCGTCCTACATCGCGGTGCCGGCGGCGATGCGCATCTGCGTGCCCGAGGCGAACCCGACGCTGTCGTTGACGGCCTCGCTCGGAGTGACCTTTCCGTTCAACGTGACCCTGGGGATCCCGCTCTATCTGCAGATGGCGCGCTGGGTCCACGGACAACCCTGAGGGGGCGCCATGGAATCGCATGCCCGGAAACTCGTGACGATCGTCACCGAGGCGCTGATCGAGAAGGAGATCGTGAACGAGCTGCAGTCGCTCGGCGCCTCCGGCTACACCATCACCGACGCCCGCGGACGCGGCCACCGCGGGATCCGCAACGCCGGCTGGGAACACGGGGCCAACGTCCGGATCGAGGTGGTCTGCGACGAACAGCTGGCGGCGACGATCGCCGCGACGCTGCGGGAGCGCTACTACGGGAACTACGCGATGATCCTGTTCCTGTCCGACGTGACGGTGCTTCGGCCGGACAAGTTCTAGGGTTGCCGAGCACCGGGAAGACCGGTCCTTTTCATCTGCGCGGCACTGTGCCGGGTTGTCACGAGTCCGGTCAGAAATCGGGCCGAATCCATCGCTCTGCATGTTAGGGTTCCAAACTGAACGCGGAGTGGATCTTCCCGCATCCGCCGGAGATCCCGGCGACCCGCAGTGTCCCGCGTGGCGGATCCGGACTCCGCGGCACCGCGACCACGTCGCAAGGAGAACCATCATGAAGCACGCGCTATGGAGTCTCGTCGGTTTCCTCTTCCCCGTGCCGGCTCGCCGGCACCTCCTCGGAGCGCTCGTTCTCGCCCTGCTGATTCCGGGAGCGGCCCTGGACGCCGACGCCGGATCCGTCTTCCTGACCGGCCACGATCCCGATTTTCACGCGACGCGGGGCGGCAACGCCACGGGTGCGCAGAACATCAACATCGTGGCGATCAACTTCGTCATGGATTCCGGGTTCAATCCGTACACCATCATCGCGCCGAAATTTCTCTTCGTCGAGTCGCGGATCACGCCTCCGACCGGCCATACCGTGGGCAAGGCCGGGATCGTGGCCAGCGGTTATGTCGAGGGCACGGACTTCGACCATCACGACGCCACGACGCTGAATGCGGCCATCAACCAGCTCGGCGTGGCCGGCGGCTATTCCGCCATCGTGATCGCCTCGGACTTCGGCGGGGTGCTGACCCAGGCCGAACTCGACATCCTGAACGGCCGGCAGGCCAGCATCGCCACGTTCCTGAACAACGGCGGCGGTCTTTACGCCATGTCCGCGAGCAACAGCGGCGCTGGCCTGACTCCCGGCGGCGGCCACTATGCCTACATCCCGACGATCGTCACCAGTCTCAACGTGGACCAGAACGAGGTCGGCAACACCGTGTCGCCCTTTGGAGCGTCCCTCGGCCTGACAAACGCGGACATCAATGGCAACGCCTCGCACGTCGTCTTCACGGGCATCGGCGGGTATATGCCGGTGGACTTCGACTCGCAGGGTCGGATCCTCACGATCGCCGGCCGTGAACAGGTGATTCCGGTCATGCCGGCCACCTGGGGCCGGATCAAGGCGCTGACACGCTGACCATACTGGACAGGGGATAAATAAGCGCCGGGCCTCCGTCGGGTCCGGCGCTTTCTGTTTCTTCCCGCCCAGGTTCCGGCGGAACCCTGATTATCGGGGAATTCGACCCAAAGACCTAAAGGGGTCGGGTTGTCCCTCCGATACTCGATGATAATGAGACGCCGCCAGTGGTTATTTTCAGTCATGGTTGCTCTGCTCGCCGTGCCAGGCCCCGCGAGCGTGCATGCATCTACCGCAAGCCGTTTCAAGACCGGTACCTACGTCGGTGACAGCTCAGCGAACAGATCCATTACGGGTCTCGGTTTCTCTCCCGACTTCGTCATCATCAAGGCAAACAACGCCGCGCCCGCGGTTGCGCGGTCCTCGACGATGTCCGGGTCCAAGGAACTCGCAAACAGCACTCCGCTGATCGCCGGTTACATCAAGACGCTCGACGCCGACGGCTTTACGGTCGGAAGCGCCTTTCCGGTCAACACGTGGGGCGTTTCCTATTACTGGATGGCGTTCGATGCCGTACCCGGAGAAGTGGCGGTCGGGACCTATGTCGGGAACGGAGCCATGGACCGCAGCGTCTCGGGTCTCGGCTTTCCCCCCTCCTACGTCATCGTCATGAATCCAGGGAACCGCCCAGCGGTGCAGAGATTTCCAGCCCAGACCGATGACGGCAGCTTCCGGTTCAACTCCAGCCAGGAACTGTCCGACCTCATCACGGCTTTCGAGCCCGACGGTTTCCGGGTGCACGACCTGAGTCCCGTGAACGAATCCGGAGTGACGCATCACTATGTGGCCTGGAAGCTTTCCTTCGGATACTTGACCGGCGGAAGCTATACCGGGAACGGGGCCGATGACCGGCCGATCCCCGGCGGCGGATTCCAGCTTCAGGGCATATTGCTCAAGTCCGAGGAGTCCCCCCGGGCCGCGTTGCTCCGTCCCGCCAGCCTTTCCGGAGATGCCACGCTCCGGTTCGATGCGAATCCGGTCGCTTCCAACGAGATCCAGGCGATCCTGACCGACGGTTTCCAGGTCGGGTCCGCGAACACCGTCAACGAGTCGTCGCGGACGCATCACTGGGTCGGATTCGGAAACGGGACCGTCACAACGCCCCTGGAAGTGTCCGACCTTGCCGTGACAAAGATCGCCGACCGCGTGGTCGCCTCCGAAGGGGACACGATCACCTACTCGATGACGGTCGCGAACTCCGGACCGGACCCGGCCACCGGCTTGACCCTTGCCGATCTCCTGCCGGCCGGCCTGACCTACGATTCGCACTCCGTGTCCGCCGGATCCTATCTTCCGGGGACAGGCGTGTGGACCGTCGGAGGACTGGCGCAGGGCGCAAGCGCCACGTTCACGCTGCGGGCCATCGTGAATCCGGGAACCGCCGGAACGTCCATCGCAAACACATTGTCGGTGACCGCGCTCGACCAGTCGGATCCCATCAGCCTGAACAACAGCGCAACCGCGAAGGTCCTCATCGCCCAGACCGCATACCAGATGGTGACCGGGCAGTACACCGGGGATGGAACTCCAGCCAGAGGGATTTCCGGCCTGGGTTTCGAACCGGACCTCGTCCTGATCAAGGGCAACCTCGGCCAGGAGGGAGTGGCCAGGACAAAAACGATGATCGGGAACGGGTCGAAGCTCCTCGGCTCGAACACGGCTCTGACCGCGAACCTGGTCAAGTCGATCAATGGCGACGGGTTCACGGTCGGATCGAACGGCGCCGTCAATCAAGCCGGTACGGTCTATTCCTGGCAGGCCTTCAAGCGATTCCCGGGGGAAATGGCAATCGGAAGCTATGTCGGTAACGGGGCCGACAACCGGAGTATCACCGGCATCGGTTTCAAGCCCGGCGTTGTCTTCGTCTTTGCCGAAGACGGGGAGCAGTCGATGCTCCGCTTCGACTCCATGCCGGGAGACGCCAGCATCGAGTTCCGCGAGGGAAACCCCAGGTCGGATCGCATCCAGGCACTCGAGCTCGACGGATTCCAGGTCGGAAGGCACAACACGGTCAACAAGAGCGGCATCACCTTTCACTACGTGGCCTGGAAGGGCGTGCCCGGCCGGACAACATCGGGTTCGTTCACCGGCAACGGCATCGACGACCGCAACATCACCGGAGCCGGTTTCGAGCCCGATTACATGGTCGTGGCCCACGGTTCCTCCACGAAGCCGCTGGCCCAGCGGTCCGACCAGGAGAGCGGCGACCTGTCGTTTCCGTTCACGAACCTGGCCGGTACCGCAAACGTCATTCAGCAGTTCCACGCGGACGGTTTCCAGGTCGGCACGGCCGACAACGTGAACGAAAGCGGAAAACCGTTCTACTGGGCGGCATTCTCCGGCCCGGCCAGCGCCGACCTGTCCGTCATCAAGAGCGTCGACAATGCCGCGCCGGCGGAAGGGGATACGGTCACGTTCACGGTTGTGGCCGGAAACTCCGGTCCCGGCGCGATCGCCGCATCGGTCAACGATCCGGTTCCGGCCGGCCTGACGTTCGTTTCCGCCTCGGCTACCGCGGGATCCTATGCCCCGGGCACCGGAACCTGGACGATCGGAAACCTGGGCGTCGGTGCCGCGCCGACGCTGACGCTTCGGGCGCGGGTCAATGCGGGGAGCGCCGGCCTGAAGATCGCGAACACCGCGGTGATCACCAGCTCCGGAGGAGATCCGAATCCGGCCAACAACACCGCCACCGCATCGCTGACCGTGGCCTCGGTAGATCTCGCCCTGACCAAGGATGTCGATCTGTCCACCGTCAACGTCGGCGATACGCTCACGTTCACGGTGGGGATCGTCAATAACGGCCCGCAGGGGGCGTCGTCGATAACCGTGACCGATGCGGTGCCGGCCTACCTGACCTATGTTTCGCACTCGGTCAGCCAGGGCAGCTACGCGTCCGGCGGAGGATCCTGGCTCGTCGGCAGCCTGACGGCCGGTTCCACGGCCACGCTGACGCTCCGGGCCCAGGTCAACGCGGACGCGGGGGGACGGTCGATCACGAACACGGCATCCCTGCTCTCGTCGATCCCGGTGGACAACCTCGCGGCCAACAACTCGGCAGGAGCCACCGTCCTGATCACGAGCGTGGATCTCGCGATCAGCAAGGCCCTCTCGAACGGCAGTCCGAACGAGGGAGACACACTGACCTACACGGTCGTCCTGCCGAACCTGGGGCCGGACGACGCAAGCGGCATCACCGTCGTCGATCAGCTGCCGGCCGGTGTGACCTACGTGGACCACACCGTCTCCTCGGGCGCATGGTCCCCCGGAACCGGCGCCTGGACGATCAACAGCCTGTCCTCCGGTGCGTCCGACACCCTCTCGATCCGGGTCACGGTCGACACGGGCACGGCCGGCTCCACGATCACGAACACGGCTCGAATCACCGCGGCCGCACAAAGCGACCCGGACACGACGAACAACGCCAGCTCGGCGGCATTCGGAACGCAGAGCGCCGATCTCCGGGTGACGAAGACGGCGAGTGCCGGAACCGTGAACGAGGGTAGTCCTGTCGTGTTCACGATCCGCCTCGTCAACGCCGGGCCGGATACGGCCACCGGCGTTGTCCTGAAGGACAAGCTGCCCGGCGGCCTTGCCTATTCCGGGCACTCGGCGTCCGTCGGAAGCTACGTTTCCGGCACCGGAACGTGGACGCTGGGCACGGTAACCCCGGGAGACTCCGCGTTCCTGACGCTCAACGCCGTTGTGGCTTCGGGGACCGGGGGAACCATGATCACGAACACGGCGTCGGTTTACGCCGCCGCGCAGTCCGATCCCGTCGGCGGAAACAACGTGAGCGCCGCGGCCGTGCGTGTTCTGCTTTCCGATCTGTCGGCCGCGAAGGCGGCCAACCGTTCGCGCGCGGCCGAGGGGGACACCGTGACGTTCACCGTCACGGTCACGAATGAAGGCCCTGACCCGGCCACGTCCGTCAGTGCCGTGGATTCGTTGCCGCCCGGTTTCACCTATGTGTCGCATTCCGCGAGCGCGGGAACCTGGACTCCGGCCGGCGGCCTCTGGTCGATCGGAACGCTGGGGACGAACGCTTCGGCCGTCCTCACGCTGGCGGCCCGCGTCAATGCGGGCACCGCGGGGTCGAGCCTCACGAACAGGGTGGCGATCCAGGCCGGCGACCAGGCGGATCACGACGCCGCCGACAATACGGCCGCGGCCGTGGTCGCGATCCCGTCGGTCAACCTCGGTCTCGTCAAGACCGTGAACACCGCCGTGCCCACCGAACTCGATACGCTCGTCTACACGCTGACGCTGACGAACGAGGGACCGGACAACGCGACCGGCGCCCGGGTCACCGACGTTCTTCCCGCCGGCCTGTCCTTCGTTTCGGCCGCGCCGTCGCAGGGAACCTGGTCCTCCGGCAGCGGACTCTGGACCGTCGGCGGCCTGGCGAACGGCGCCTCGGCGGTCCTCACACTCCGGGCCCGGGTCAACTCCGGAACCGGGGGAACGACGATCACGAATACCGGAACGATCTCGGATCTTTCGGAAACGGACCCGGTACCCGGCAACAACTCTTCGAGCGTTTCTGTCGTCGTGCAGACGGCCGACCTGTTCGTCATGAAGTCGGTCAATGCTCTGACGCCGAACGTGGGAGACACGCTGACGTTCACGGTGACCGCCGGGAACCAGGGGCCGCACCCGGCCACCCAGGCGGTCGTTCTCGACCTGCTTCCGGCCGGGCTGACGTTCGTGTCGGCCACGCCCGCGGTCGGGAGCTACTCCTCCACTTCGGGGATCTGGACCATCGGAAGCCTCGCTTCGTCCGCCTCGGTGCAGATGACGCTGCGGGCCCGTGTCGGCGCGGGCACCGGCGGATCGACGATCACGAACGACGCCTCGGTGACCGCGCGGCAGAAGGACCCCGACACGGGCAACAACAGCGCCTCGGCAACGGTCACGGTCCGCCTTGCGGATCTCGGTCTGGCCAAGTCCGTCAATGTGGCCGAGGCGGACGAAGGGGACACGCTGACCTGGACGATCACCCTGTCCAATGCCGGTCCCGACACGGCCACGAACGTCACCGTCACCGACCTGCTGCCGGCCGGGCTCACGTTCGTGTCGTCGGCTCCGACGCCGGGAACCTACGCATCCGGAACCGGCCTGTGGACGGTGGGCACGCTGGCCGCGGGCGGGTCCGGTTCGCTGATCCTGAAATCCCGGGTCGCCGGCGGAACCGGCGGTTCGATTCTCACGAATTCCGCGTCCGTTTCGACGGCGCGCCAGGCCGACCCCGTACCGGGAAACAACACCGCCTCCGCCGGCGTCACGATCCGGACCACGGACCTGTCGATGGCCAAGACGGTCGACCGGGCGACCCCGTCCGAAGGGGACACGCTCGTCTACACGGTCACGCTGTCCAATGTCGGTACGGGGCAGGCGACCGGCGTCGTGGTCAGCGACCTTCTGCCCGGCGGGCTGGCCATCGTGTCCTCTTCGCCGGCGCAGGGGAGCTACAACCCGACCACCGGTGCGTGGACCGTGGGCACCCTCGCTGCCGGTTCCTCCAGAACGCTGACCCTGACGGCCCGCACACTGTCCGGCACGGGCGGCACGACGATCGTCAACACCGCGGCCGTCGCATCGCTCGACCAGACGGATCCCATTCCCGGAAACAACAGCGCCTCAGCGGCGGTGACCGTCTTCCGGGGGTTCACGGTATCGGCGTCCCAGGCGGCCCAGGCGCTGCTTCCCGGCGGCACGGCCGTGGAGATGTATCGCCTCAGGCTCGTCAACGGCACTGCGGCGCCGGAAACGCTGACGACCGTGACGCTGGCCGCGCCGGTGGCCGGTCCGGGCACCGGGGTTCAGAAGGACGGGGAATGGGCCACGCTGGTTCTGCGGGCCGGCAGCGCGCCGGCGATTCTCGGTACATCCACCGTGAGCGGAGGGCAGGCTGTATTCACCGGCCTCTCGCTCACGATCGGATCGACGGACAGCCTTGACCTGCGCATCTCCGGCGGGGCGACACTCGTTGCCCGCGACGGTGATGTTCTGGACATGGCCGTGGTTTCCTCCTCCTCTCTCGTGTTCAAGCGTCCGGTGGCCGTTCAGGCCGCCTGGCCGCTCGATCCCGCCGACAGTTTCCCGGTGGACGGCATGGCCCGGGCCCAGGTCGTCGTGCATCCGGTCCCCTCGTCGACGGCGCTCGCCGGAGCGGCCATGGTGCCGGTCCTCGACGTCACGATCCCGGCCAACGGCTACGACGCCGACCTGCTCGAGCAGGTGCGCCTGACGAACGCCGGAACGGCGGAAGCCGGCACCGACATCGATTCCCTGTCGCTCTGGATCGACGGCGGCAACGCCTCGTTCGACGGAGGCGCCGGGGACGATACCCGGCTCGGCGTTCTTTCCTGGAGCGGGTCCGACTGGATTCTCGGCGGTCTTTCCCGGGCCATTCCCGCGGCAGGCCTGAGGACCTTCGTAGCCGCGGGAATCGCCCCGCTGGCCCGGAACGGCCGGACGATTCAGCTGCGTGTGCCATCGGCTCCGCAGGACGGGTTCAGGGTGGCCAGCGCCAATGACGGACCGCGCGACGCCGAAGTACTGGCAGCCGGCGTGGTCACAATCGTGGACGATCCGGCGGCGGTCATCTCGCTGAGCGCCGGTCCCCAGGGTTCCTCAACGCTGCTGCCCGGCGGGCCGGCCGTGGAACTCCTGAACCTGCTCATGGAGAATTCCACCGCCCGCGCGGAAACGCTCGAGGCGGTGACCGTGCGGAATGCGACGGTCGGAACGGGAACGGCCGCGCAGCTCGACGCTTCGCTTTCCTCGCTCTCGCTGGTCACCGCCGTGGCGGCGGCCGGCACGGCTCCGCTCGGATCGGGGGCGGTGTTCACACCGTCCATCGCCGGGGGCGACCTGCTGTTCTCCGGGCTGTCGGTTGTCATCCCCGCGAACTCCGCGGTCGCGCTCAGCGTCCGGGGCGCCGCTTCGCTCGCCGCGGCGGACGGCGACCTGGTCGACCTGTCGGTGTCGAGCCCCGACAAGTTCGTGTTCAGCCGGCCGGTGCCGGTGGTCGGCTCGTGGCCGCTCAACCCCGCCGGTGGTTTCATGGTGGACGGCATGGCCGCCGCACAGCTCCAGGTCGTCCTTCATCCGGACTCCACGGCGTTTCCCGGCGAGGCGCGCCGCCTCGGCCTGGAAGTCGTCGTGCCGCTGAACGGATACCGCGCGGACGTCATCGAATCGATCCGGGTCACGAACCTGGGCACGGCACTCGCCGTCACCGACATCGACTCGCTCGAACTCTGGGTCGACGGCGGGAACGGCACGTTCGACGCCGGGGCGCTGGATGATGCGCGGGCCGCCGGTTTCACCTGGACCGGCTCCGTCTGGTCGGCTCCGTCGCTCTCGGTTCCGGTTTCGACGGGGGGAGCCCGGCTTTTCGTCAGCACCACGATCGCTCCGGGCGCCGTTCCCGGGAGGACGGTCCGCCTGTCGCTGCCCGCCTCGCCCACCGAAGGAGTAACGGTGGCGAGCGGAAACGACGGACCCCGCGATGCCGCGGTGTCGAGTCCGGCCACGCTGACCGTCAACGCGCCGGCCTCGGGCCTCGTGAACGTCGTCGCCGATCCCCAGGAATCGCGCACCCTGCTTCCGGGCGGACCGGGGGTCAATGTTCTCACGCTGCGCATGACGAACCCGGGGACGCAGACGGAAATTCTCTCGGCGCTGCGCCTGACGAACGCCACGTCCGGCCCCGGCAGCGCTTCCGACCTCGACGCGGAATGGGCGTTCGAGTCGATGAGCGTCACCGGAAATGCCGCGGTGATCCCGCTGTCGGCCACGTTCGAGAACGGCCTGGTGACGCTGTCCGATCTCGGCATCGCACTGCCCCCGGGGCAGACCGTCGTCGTGTCGGTCATCGCCGGGGCCACGCTCAAGGCCCGCGACGGGGACCGCCTCGATCTCCGGATCCTGAGCGCTTCCGACTTCACGTTTTCCCGGACGGTCACGGTCGGCGGCGCGTTTCCGTTGTCCCCCGCCGGCTACTTCACCGTGGACGGCATGGCCGCCGACCAGGTCACCCTGATTCCGGTGAAGGCCACGACCTATTCCGCCGGGGAGAGCCGCCGCGTGGCGTTCCACGCGACCCTCCCCGCGAACGGGTACGAGGCGGACGTCCTGAACCGTTTCAACCTGATGAACCTGGGGACCGCCGGCCCGACCGACCTGTCCCGGCTCGAACTGTGGGCGGACACCGGCAACGGCACGTTCGAGGCCGCCTCCGACCGCTACCTCGGGGCATTCCAGCACACCGGCGACCGCTGGGAGATCACCGGCCTCAGGGAGACGATCCCCCGGGCCGGCCGGGAAATATTCGTCACGCTGAATGTTTCGGAACTCGCCGTCGAGGGACGGACCGTCCGGTTTGCGATTCCCGGGCCCCCGGACCTCGGGGTGGGGATGGCCAGCGGCAACGACGGCCCCCTCGACCGGAGCGTGGACAATCCGCATCTCTCCACCATCACCGTCAAGGACCGTGTGACCCTGACCGCGGTGCCGGTGCCTTCCACCAGCGTGGCCCCGGGAGAAAAGAACGTCCGGCTTCTCCAGTTCTCGGCGGTCAATACCTACACGACATCGCGGCGCCTCACCGAACTCGTGGTGCGGAACCGGTCGCAGGGACCCGGATCCCAGTCGGAGCTGGACGGCGAGATCGACGTCCTGTTTCTGCACAGCGACGGGAACGGAAACGGCATCTTCGACGGGAAGACGGTCGACCCGCTTCTCGGGACCGCGGCGTTCAACGCCGGGGAAGCCTCGTTCACCGGCCTGACCTGGGATATCGTGCCCGGCGGGTCCCGCACCCTGTTCGTGCTCGGCGAGGTCTCGCGCCGCCGGGCCTCCGACGGGGATATCCTGGCGATCGACGTCGCCGATCCGTTCAGCACCGACTTTTCCGAGCCGACCTCGGTTGCGGCCGTGTGGCCGCTGGACTCCGGGGCGCGGCCGGTGATCGACGGCATGGTGCGCGCCCAGGTCGGCATCAATCCCGTGGACGCCCTGACACTGGGGCCCGGCGCCGGACCGGTGCCGGCGCTGGATATCGTGATTCCGCCGAACGGCTACCAGGACGATGTCCTGAACGGCCTGCGCATTGTCAACAACGGAAGCGCCGGATCGTCCGACATCGCCGAGTTCCGGCTGTGGCGGGACGGGGGAGACGGACGGTTCGACGGCGGCGCGGCCGACGATCAGGACCTCGGTGTCATGACGTTCGTGTCGGGTTCGTGGCAGAGCCCGATCCTGTCCGAGCCGATCCCGGTCCACGGCGCCAGGCTGTTCGTGTCCATGGTGACGGCCGCCAGCACCGCCGATTCCGTGACGGTCCGGCCGGCGGTTCCGGTCAACGGGATCGTCGTGGCTTCGGGCAACGACGGTCCGCGCGATGCCGCGGTGGTGTCGCCGCTCGGCCTCCTGATCAGTTCCTCGCCGCTCCTGTCCACGCTGCGCATCGAGCCCGGGGCCAGTACACCCGGCCTCGCGGTGGCGATCCGGATGACCGTCCAGAACGCATCGGCGGAGAGAATCTCCGGGGTCGTGCCTTCGCCGCTCACGATGAGCGGTACCGGCGTCCTCACCCCGGCCGGCGGGCCGGTTCCGGCGATCCTCGACCTCGATCCGGGCGCCCAGGGAGTCTTCAGCTGGACGTTCACGGCCTTCGAGCCGGGCGAAGTCCTGGCCGAGGCGTTCGCCACCGGAACCGGCGACGTCTCGGGCGCCGTGCAGTCCTACCGCACCTCGTCCAACGAACATTACATCTACCAGGGCGCCGACAACCTCGAGCTCTTCTCCACCCGGTCGTCGCCGTTCACCGCGAACCTCGGCCAGACCGGCGTCGTGCCGTTCAGCTTCACGTTCCGCAACCCCGGGGACGTCAACGCCTCCGACATCCAGGTGAGCAGCCTGCGGATCCGGGTCGAGAACGAAGCCGGCCTCGGGATCGTGCCGTCCGCGCTTCTCTCGCGGGTCGTGATCAGCGAGGGAAACCGCGTCTACCTGACGCGTGACGCCGGCTCACTGGAGTCCAGCGGGGAGATGATCGACCTGACCCTGGCGGTTCCGGTGATCGTGACCCGCCTCGAGCCGGTCACGCTGAACATGCTCGTGGACTTGAAAAGCGACACCGACGTGCCCGCGTTCCGCCTTGTCCTTTCCGACAGCACCATGGTGAGCGCCCGCGACGTGACGAGTGGGGCGCCGGTGTCGGTGACCCTGATGGATCTCAGCTACCCGATCCGCTCCGGTCTCGGCCGCGTCGTGGCCGAGGCCACCGAACTGAACGTGAGCGGCGGCTCCGATGATCGGATCCGGGTCAGCCCGGGCCAGGCGGGCGTGCCGCTGTTCCGCTTCGATCTCGAGAACCCGGGGATCGACGGGATCACCTCGGACATCCGGGTGGGGTCCTTCTCCCTGGGTTTTGCCGACAGCACGGGTGCTCCCCACGGGGCGCCGCAGGATCATGTCGACCGGTTCTGGATCATGAACGGCGCGCGCACGCTGCTGACCCGGTCGGTGGACGGTCCCGGCGGTCCGGATCCGCTCCTGGTCGTGAGCCCGTCCCTCGGTGTGCCGGTCAACGCGCCGCTTCCGCTCATCGCCTACGGGGACATTCCCGAAAACGCCCTGCCCGGAGAAATCCGGATGCGTCTCGGCGATCCCGCCAGGTTCGACGCCCGGGATGCCAATTCCCGCGACCGCGTCCCGGCCCTCTATTCCACCCAGACAATCCTCGGAACCCGGATCCTGGTCGAGAAGAAGGCCCAGCGGCTCGAGGTCGCCGGCCGGCCGGCGCTGCCCGAGGTCCTCCCGGTGGGAAGCCGCGGCGTGGACGCACTGACCGGTCTGTTCACGCATCCCGGTGATCAACGAACGGCCCGTATCCGCGTCAGCGGTCTCTCGATCGAGTGCCGGAACGAAGCGCTCGCGCTCGTGGAGCCCGGGCGGTACCTGAGCCGGATCGCGGTCTACTGGAACGACATGGAAGTTGCGGTGCTCACCGGCCTCGCGGAGACGAGGACCGCCATTCCGGTCGCGCTTCCGGACCTGCTGGTGAACCCCGGCGAGACCGTGATGCTGCGGCTGGTCCTGGACGTCAGCGCGTCGGCTCCGGCCGGTCGCCTGCAGCTGCTCGCGGCGGCCACCGGCATCACGGCCGTGGACGCGAACAGCGGCCGGCCCGTTTCCATCGACCAGGGCGTCAGCGCGGGTCCGGTGCTCTTCTCCGGTCTGACCCGGCTCGAGCCCCCGGCCCGCGAACTCCGGGTCGGTTTTGCCGGCCGTCTTCCCGCGGCGCTCGTGGCCGATGGATCGGAAATCACGGCCGCGGAGCTGACCCTGGCGAACACGGCCGCCGGCGGCTCCGGCGACATCCGGCTGACATCCTTGGCGTTCCGCGCCGCCGACGCCCGCGGATCGCGGCTCCCCATGTCGGCGGTGGCCGCCGTGGAGGTGTATCGCGGCACGGAAAAACACGCGGCGCAGGCGGTACGGGAGGATTCCCTCCTGACCCTGGTCTTCCGCGACACCCTGTCCATCGAACCGGAGGACACGGCTCCGCTGGAGATCCGGGTGAGCTTCCGTCCGGGGCAGCTCCCCGAGTCCTTCCGGCTCGGTCTCGACGCGGCCGATTTCGGCCTCATTCAGCCGGCCGGCGCGCTGCTGGCGGTCGAGGTCCGTCCGGCGGCCGGGCTCGCGTTCCCGCTGTGGACGGAAGCCGGGCGGTTCGAAGCCCTGGACCTTGAAAAGAGCTACGCGAACTTCCCGAATCCCTTCGCCGCCGGACGCGAGGCCACGACGTTCCTGTTCTTTCTTCCGAAGCCGGGGCGGGTCAGCATCGACATCTGGACGCCGCGCGGCGAGAAGGTCGTCGCTCTGGTCGGCGGTGATCTCCGGTTCGCGGGACTGCACCAGGCGGATCGCTGGAACGGACGGAACGGCAACGGCGACACGGTGAGAAACGGCGTCTATCTCGCGGAGTTGAACGTGACGTTCGAGGACGGAACAACGGCCCGGTTCTTCCGGAAAGTGGCGGTGGTGCGATGATGCGCGTTTCCGTCACCTCCATCATCATGGCCGCCGGCCTGCTGCTCGCGGCACCGCTCCCCGGGCGCGCCGCCGAGAATGCCGGCACCCGTTCCATCTTTTCCGTGGGGGCCGGAAACCGGGCGCTGGGGCTGGGCGGCGCCTACACGGCCCTCTCCGACGACGCCAGCGCCGCGCTGTGGAACCCGGGCGGTCTCGGCTTCATCGACCGCAAGGAACTCCAGGCCACGCACTCCGGCCTGCTCGGGTTCGGCATGAGCGAACAGTTCGCCGGATTCGTGCTGCCCGACTGGCGCTGGGGCACGTTCTCCCTCACGTTCCGCCGTTTCGGCGTGGATGGAATCGAGGAGCGCGACTCCCGCAACGCAGTGACCGACACCGGCCTCGGCGACGAGGAGACGGAAGTGGCGCTCTCCTACGGGCGCACGATGGGTGAGTCCTGGAGCCTGGGCGGGGCGCTGAAACTGCAGCGGCAGAGCCTGGCCGGATTTTCCGCCGGCGGAGTCGGCGCGGACGTCGGGATCCTCGTCCTTCCCGCCACGGCTCTCGACACCGGGCCGGACTGGCTGCGCCGGGCCCGGCTCGGCCTGTCGGTCCGGAACATCGTGGAACCGTCCCTGAAGCTGGACCAGGAGAGCGTGACCGACCCGATGACCGTCCGGCTGGGGCTGAGCGTGGATCGCGGTCTCGGATTCGGCCGCAACCTGATCGCGGCGGTCGACCTGGAAAAGGCGGCCCGGATGGATCCGAGGATTCACGCGGGCGTGGAGTTCCGGCCGCACACGAACCTGGCGCTGCGGACCGGTGTTGCCGGCGCCGCGCTGACCGCGGGCACCGGCCTGGTCTGGAACAACATGGCTCTCGACTACACCTACGAATCCGGCGAGATCGGCGGATCCCACCGCTTCGGCCTGTCGATGTTGTTCGGGTCCACGACCGTGGAATCCCGGGCGGCCGCTCACCGGGCCCAGGAAGAAGAACTGCAGGCCCGCCTCGATAGCGAATTCGAACGGAAGCAGCAGGAGCGCTATGCGTCGCTCATGGCCGACGCGGAAGCCAGTCGCGTGGACGGACGTTTCGAGGAAGCGCTGGACCGGCTGGCGGTGGCGGCCACGTTCGCCACGGACATGGCTCCGATCGAGAAACTCGAGTCGCGGGTCTGGTCGGAACGGGCGCTGCGCCACGAGGCCAGTCATGAACTCACCGAGGCCACGCTGGCCTACCGACGGGCCCTGGACCTCTCTCCCGGAAACGAGCATCTGGCCGCTGCGTACCAGCGGTGCCTGGACGAATCGGACCGGCGGTCGGCGCGCTCCGAGGAGATCCGCCGCCGCATGACCGCCGGCCTGGATCTGTTCACCCGCGGAGACCTGGTCGAGGCGCGCGAACTCTTCGAGGCGATACTGGCCGAGGAGCCCGGCGATGCCGATGCCAACGACATGCTGCGCCGTACCCGCGATGCGATCGAACGACAGGCGGATGCCCGCGTGACGAATGCCGCGCGTTACACCGAAGGGGGGCTCCTTGACGAAGCCGCGCGGGCCCTCACGGACGCGCGCCGGCTGAATCCCGGCGCGAACGGGCTGGGCGCGGCCGAGGCCGCGCTCGCCCGCGCCCGTCGCGTGGAGGCCGCGGAGAAGACTCCGGCGCCGGTCACGCCCCGTGCGACCGCGGCGGCAGCCCCGGCCGCGAGCGTAAAGCGCGAACTGAGCGGGGCGGAGCGGCGCGAGATCGAGGACCTGTACCGGAAGGGACAGGATGCCCTGGCCGCCGGGCGTTCGGAAGAAGCTCTCCGCTACCTCGACCTCGTGTTTTCCAAGGATCCGGAGTTCGAGCAGGTCCGCGATCACCTGAAGCGCGAGTACCTGATGAAGGGAATGGATGCATTCGCGGCCGGCAAACTGACCGAGGCCATCGGCGCCTGGCAGAAGGCCCTCAAGGCGGATCCGAACGACAAGAAAGCCCAGGCGTACCTGGTCCGGGCCCAGCAGCAGCTGTCGCGGACCCAGGAAATCAGGGGACAGTGACGATGATGAACGAAACCACCCGGACATCCACACCGGACGAGGCGAAGCGCGCGGTGACACGCCGCCGTCTCGTCAGCATCCGGCTGGTCGTGACCGCGGCGGCGGTGACGATCACCGCGGCGGCGGTCCTCGCGGTCGGGATGGTCGGCGAGCGGCAGTCCCGCAATGCGCTCACCGCCGAGATCGAGTCGAGGCTCATGCTGTCCGCCCGCAACCTGGCTCTCAGCGCCAGTTCACCCCTGCTCGACGAGTTTCCCGAGCTGACGCTGCACCCGATGATCAAGGAGATGCAGGCGGCCCAGCCCGACCTGGCCTTCGTGGTCGTCATCGATCATGAAGGAAAGATCCAGGGGCACGCCGACTCGCGGGAAATCGGCGGGACGTACGTCCGGCCGGAGGGATTCGCCGCGCGCTCCACCCGTGTCGAACTCGGCTCCGGCGAGGAACTGTCGGCGAGCGAAAACACGATCGTGGCCGTCGCGCCGATCCTGCATCCGTCCGGCCGCGTTCTCGGCCGCGCCGAGCTCGGCCTGAAGAGCGCGTACATCGAGGCGATCATCGGTTCCACCCGCCGCGTCCAGTTGATCATCCTGGTCGTGACGCTCGTGCTCGGAGTCGGCGCAGCGTTCTTCCTCATCAACTACCTGATGCGGCCGATCCCGGTGCTCCGGGCCGGCCTGGAGCGGATCGGCCGCGGCGACCTCGACACGCCGCTGCCGGTGCAGGATCACACCGAACTCGGCCTGCTGGCCGAGGCGGTCAACCGCATGACCGGCGACCTCCGCCTGGCGCAGCAGCAGCTCGTGGAGAAGGAACGCCTGGCCCACGAAGTGGCGCTGGCCCGCGAAATCCAGACGTCGCTGCTGCCGGAGGACGTGACCCGGATCAAGAGCTTCGTGGTGGCCGGCAGCCAGCACGCCGCCACCGAAGTGGGCGGCGACTACTACGACATCCTGGAACTCGCCGACGGAAAGGTCGGGGTGGCCATCGCCGACGTTTCCGGCAAGGGGCTGGCCGGCTGCCTGGTGATGTCGATGGTGTCCGCCCTTCTCCACGCGTTCAAGGACACGTTCCAGTCTCCGGCGGCTCTGCTGGGCCGTCTCGACGCGGAACTCGGCGGGAGCCTCCGCCGGGGGAGCTTCGTGACGATGTTCTACGGGATCCTCGATCCCGACTCCGGCCACTTCGTCTGCGCGTCGGCGGGTCACAATCCGACGCTGATCTACCGGCGCACGGAGGGCAAGGTGGAAGAGATCGCAAGCCGCGGCGTGCCCCTCGGCGCGATCCGGGGCGGTGCGGCCGCCCGGACCTACAAGGACGCGTCGATGACGCTCGGGGCCGGCGATGTCGTCCTCCAGTACACCGACGGCATCAACGAGGCGTTCAACCGGAGCCGGGAGCAGTTCGGACTGGAACGGATCGCCGGGATTCTCGCGGAGAAGGCGTCGGAGGGCGCGGCCACGATTCTCGAGCAGCAGCGGCTGGCCGTGGACCTGTGGACCGATGGGGATCACAGCCACGACGACGAGACCCTGCTCGTCATCAGCCGGGAAAACGTGGTGGCCCTGGAACGGGCGGCTCCGGACAGGGCGACGGGCATCAACCCCGCGGATTCGCTCGAGGAGGCTCTCGAACGGGGGTGCCACCTGGAACTGGCCGCCTCCCTGGAGGCCATGGGTGCGGTTCCCGCCTGGATCGCCGGCCTTGAGACGTTTGCCGGCTGGACCGAGGCGGAAATGAACGTCATCTCGACGGCGGTTTACGAGTCGTGCGCCAACATCGCCGAACACGGGTACCGCCTGGACGGGCGGAAATCCATGGATCTCTGGTGGGTTTCCGGATCCGCGAGTCCGAAATCGGGCAGGAATGACGGAAACGAAGGGCCCGGCTACTTCCTCATTCGAGATCATGGCCGGCCGTTTTCCGCCGATAACTGGAAGGAATCCGATTTCCGGGATCCGGCCGTCTGGAGGCGGGGGCGCGGTTTCGGCCTGGACATCATTCACAGGGCGATGCTGTCGGTGGACTATCGCACCACGACCGATAACGGAAACCTCACCGTCCTGGTCGTCGAAGGACGGAAACACGACCAGACAAGGATTTCACGACATGCCTGACTCATTCATCATCGAACGTGAGGATCCCACAACACGGGCGGTCATTCTCCGGATCAAGGGAACGCTCGACGCAAAGAACTCCCCGGTTCTCACCCGGGCCTGTGCCCAGGTCGCCGAGGAGGGGCGTCATCTGGTTCTCTGCCTGTCGGAGGTTGACTTCATTGCGTCCAGCGGCGTCGGGGCCCTGCTGGCCATCGCCGAGGATTTTCAGGAATCGAAACTGGAGGTCCGGTTTGCGCAGCTGTCCACGGCCGTCTCGTCGGTCATCGAGCTCCTGAATCTCGACCAGTTCCTGAAGATCATTCCCACGCCGGACGAAGCCCTGACGGACCTGGCGGCCTGACGCGATGAAGAGCGGAAGCGCGCCCGTCCCGTCCCCGGAAGAGGCGAAGCCGGAGGCGCTGAGCCCGGAGGAGCGTCACACGTCGATGCTCCGGCTCGTGGCCCGTCGCGAGCACAGCCTGATGTCGCTGATGGAGCTGAGCCAGGAACTCACGGTAACGCTCGACATCTACGGCATCTCCGACCTTGCCCTGTTCAACCTGATGGGCCAGATGGGCACATCCAAGGCCGCTCTCTGGATGGCCACCGGCGACAACGGCCAGCCTCCGATCCTCCTCCGCACACACGGAATACGGAAGCAGTGGGCCCGTGCCATCGGCACCGCCTGCGGACGGCGGCTGATGCAGGGCCTGCAGGAAACGGAGGAAATCCTCTTCGCGCGGGATCTCGACGGGATGATCGGGGCCGGTCCTGCCCACATCATCCGCGAGGCCGAGGTGGCGCTGCTCGCTCCCGTCATCGCCAAGGGAAAGGTGTTCGGGATCATCGCGCTCGGAAGCCGGGTCAGCGGCGAGGAGTACTCCGACGTGGACATCCGCGTTCTGCATGCCTCGCTGGGCATGCTCGGCGTGGCCATCGAGAACACCGGCCTGTACAACCGCCTGCTCGAGCAGCATCGCCAGCTGAAAACGGCGAACGAGGAACTGAAAGAGCTCGACCGGCTGAAGTCGGAATTCCTGAGCAACGTCAATCATGAACTGCGGACACCGTTGACGATCGTCCTGGCCTACCTCGACATCCTGCTCGACCAGGAGCGCGAAGAGAGCCAGCGGAAGGACTTCCTGAAAACCGTGTCCAGCGAAAGCCTGAAGCTCATGGTCCTGCTCGAAAACCTGCTCAATTTTTCCGAGGTTTCCAGCGACACGAGCGAGATCAGGCTGGAGACCGGCAGCGTCCCTGCGCTGGTCCGATCCGTGCACGAGGAACGCCTGCCCGGCGTGGCCGCCGGCTTGCGTGAGCTTGTCCTGGCGATCGACGAAGACGTGCCGCCGGCGCAGTTCGACCCCTCCGCGGTCCGCCAGATTCTCGACGTCCTGATCGACAACGCCGTCAAGTTCACCCCCCAGGGAAGCCGCATCACGCTTGCGGTTCGAAAGTGCGACAGGGAGGGGAACACGGACGTCCGGGTCGATGTGGCCGATGACGGGCCCGGGGTCCCCCCGGACAAGGTCGACAGGATCTTCGAGTCGTTCAGCCAGGGAGACGGATCGTCCACCCGGAAAGTCGGAGGGATCGGCATCGGGCTGTCGTACGCGCGGAAGCACGCCGAACGCCAGGGAGGATGCCTCATCCTCGAAAACGATCCGGGGCTCGGAGCCACGTTCAGCCTGATTCTTCCGGTCGGGACCGAGTAACACGGCACCGGCGGCCTTCCGGTGTCCTACCGAGGCTTCGCCCGGGGCGCGATTCAGGCCCGGCTGGCTTCATCTCTTATTTCGGGAGCGGTCCGGACCAGGGCGTATTCCCCTGGTCCTACCTCTGCACCAGCTTCTCCGTGACCCGCCTCCCGCCGGCTTCCAGCGCCGCCCAGTACAGTCCCGGCGCCACGCCGGCGGCATCCCAGACGACGTCGTGCGCTCCGGCGTGTCTCGTTCCGTCCACGAGGCGGCTCACGAGGCGGCCGGACACGTCGATGACGTTCAGGCGGACACGCCCCTCGGCCGGCAGCGTGAAGCGGATGCGCCGCGGCCCCGCGGCCGGATTTCCGCCGGCCACCGCGAGGGCCAGGACCGGCCGCCCGCCCGGCTCGGGAACTCCGACCGTGCTCATGAAGGGGAGCATCGGATAGCTGCCGTTCAGGATCGTCTGGACGTTCGTCGCGTCCGAACAGAACCAGCCGGAGAGGATCGAGGCGTACACGGAGCGGTAGTCCACCTGCGTGGCCATGTTTCCGTTCTGGTCCAACGACCCGAGATCGGGCGGCCCGCCGTAGAGGCCGCCCCGGAGACCGTCGCCGATGGCGAACCAGGGCGCGGACGTGCCGTGATCCGTGCCGTCGCTCCCGTTCTCGCCGACGCGGCGGCCGAACTCGGATACGGTGAGGATCATCACGTCCTGGAAGCGCCCCATGGCCTTGAGATCGTCGACGAACGCCGCCAGGCCGCCGGCGAGTTCGGAGAGGAGCGCCGGGTGCGCGCCGAGCTGCGAGGCGTGCGTGTCGTAGCCGTTCTGGGAGGCCACGTAGACCGGCGTGTTCATGCCCCCATCGATGAGCCGGGCCACGACCGAAAGCTGGTCGGCAAAGTAGTTGCCGGCCGGATAGGCCACCCGGTTCGTGCCGGCGCCCGACGCGGTTTCGATGGCGTTGGCGTACTCGAACGACGCCCGGTCGATCGAGCGCATGAAGTCCAGTTCGTCGCCCCCCTCGGTGGCGGCGGTCTGGTCGTTGTGCGGACCGTTGTAGTTGCTGGTGACGAGCCAGTAGAAGCTCGACGGATTGTTGACGACCACGCCGGTGGCGCCGCGCTCCCCCTGGAGCAGGAGCCCAGCCGACAGCCCCTGCTGGAGCGCCATCGGGTCCGCCGGAAGGACGGTGGGGAACGACGGATAGATCGACTCCAGCCACCGGCCGAGCCAGCCGGTCGGGATCACCTCCTGGCTGCTCGAACCGGAAAAGAGGATGTCGGTGGCCCGGAAGTGGGACAGGTTCATGTCCGGGTAGCCGACATCACGGATCACCGCCATCCGCCCCTCGTTCCACAGCGGCATGAGCGGCAGCAGGTTCGGGTGGAGGGAAGCGCCTCCCTGGAGGCCGAGGACCTGGTTCGACGGAACCGCGAGGTTCGGCCGGAGCGAGTAGTAGAGCGGGTCGGTATGCGGGATCACCGTGTTCAGCCCGTCGTTGCCCCCCTCGAGAACGACCATCACGAGAATCCGGCCGCCGGCCCCGCCGCCGCCGGCGTTGAGCGCGCTCGCGGTGACCGGCCACCAGACGGAGTTGGCGGCCAGCGTTCCGGCGGCGATCCCCCCGATGCGATGCAGAAAGTCACGACGTTTCATCGGTCACCTCATTTCAGCTGGTAGTCGGGGAGCCGCATGCCGAACTGGAACATCGCGCGGAGCCGGTTCACCACGTTCGGGTGGTTCATGGACCATTCGCCCGGCGTCATGCCGCCGAGCAGCGCGTTGCGCATGGCCGTGCGGACAAGGGGCGTCGGCGGCTGATCGAACATGAGGAGCGCCGCGTCGTCGACGAGTTGGTCCGCGTCGTCCGGGTTGCCGAACCGGTTTGCTTCGGCCACCACGTCGACCTGGAAGCCGAGTGGCCAGCTCCACATGTTGCCGTAGAGCATCATCCCGGCGTACTCCTTGCGGAGCGGCAGCGTG
This sequence comes from uncultured bacterium, assembly GCA_964596775.1. Taxonomy (GTDB): domain Bacteria; phylum Eisenbacteria; class RBG-16-71-46; order JABDJR01; family JAWXBZ01; genus CAZQVN01. The sequence goes on along the minus strand of CAZQVN010000006.1, from coordinate 1,731 downwards.
GCCGTGTTGATCCAGTTCCGGTGACCCGGCCAGCCGGCCACGTTCGGCGGTCGCGTCGGCAGCTGGCCGATGTCGTACCCCTGCCAGAGCACCCAGTACGTTTCGTACTCGTTCGCGGTGGTGAACGGGTCGAACCCCTGGGCGTGGAGGCTGCGCACGTTTCCGGCGTACATGTCCACGCCGCTCTTGATCAGCGACCCGCGGAACGTGGGGTTGTAGAAGTGGTCGCTGCCGAGCATCTGCTGGAGCACCGGCACGATCTCGTAGTTCGCGTTCCGGAACGTGACCGCCAGCGCTTCCACGTCGGCGGAGTCCGGCTGATCGTCGATGAACCAGGTGTAGAGCTTTTCGCACACGTAGTGCGCGGTGGCCGGCTGCTGGAAGATGATGTCGACGAGTTCGGTCATCCCCCAGTTTCCGGTCTGGCCGAGAATCGTCTTGGACCCGTTGTCGTGCCACTGCGGAATGAAGAACACGTCCACGCCGTCGGTGATGTAGCCGGTGCAGGCGCGCGCGGTTTCCACCACGTCCTGCTGCGTGTAGCCCGAGCCCTCGCCCATCGTGAACAGCTCGAGCAGTTCGCGGGCGAAGTTCTCGTTCGGGCTGAATACGGTGTTGCCGTCGCCGTTCAGCCAGATCAGCATCGCCGCGTCGGTGCAGAGGTCCAGGGTCATCGTCTTGAAGTTGCCGAGGCTCCGCGAGCGGAGCAGGTCGAGCTGGCCGTAGATGGCCTGCGGGTAGAAGACGCCGTCGGCGTTCGTGGCAAAGTGATCGTGCCAGAACAGCGTCATCGTTTCCGTGAGCGTCGACTGGTTGTTGGCCGTCTGCTGCACCCACCAGAGGACCATCCAGCGCTGGCGGTCGAGGTAGTTGTCGATGAGCGTCTGCAGTTCCTGCTCGGTCATGTTGCCCCAGTCCGGCGGCGGTTCGTGAATCCACACGCCGGGGGAGTCGGGAGGCGGTTGCGCGGTGAGGAGCGCTGCGAGCGTCGCGGCGAGTCCGTTCGCGTGCGCGGCCTCGATCTCCTCCCAGCGGGCGCCGATCAGCGCCCGGCGCACGAGGTGCGCCGCGTCGTCCCTGTCCCAGGGGCCGGAGTAGGGCGCCCAGCCGAGGCTCGTCGTTGCGGCGCCGCCGGAGGCGACGCGTGCCCGACGCGAGATATCGGCGCTCTCGGCATGTGACCTGGTTTCGGCGGTCCCGCGCGGCGCCGGCGGTTTTCCGTAGCGCCGGGCCGCTTCCATCGCGGCGATCGCGCGGACGACACGCGGGTCATCCGGCGCTGCCGTGATCACGCGGGGCGCCGCCTCCGCCGCCGGCATCACACCGTGCAGAATGGCGGCGAAGATCGTGCAGAACAGCAGGTGACGTGTTTTCACCGGAAGTCTCCCGATGCAAGTGGACTGGTGCGGCGGCGATCGAAAACGGGTTGGAGCTCTGTGTCGCGATCCGGCGGCTGTCCGACACAGGATGCCGGGCCGGAGTCGTGCGTTTCGGAAAATTGTGAGATGCAAGAGTGCGGCCAGAGCGAAGTCTACACGTTGAAAGAGGTTTCATCGAGGTTAAAGGGGGTAACCGCGGACCGGGCTCATAATTCATTGAAAACCGTGTCCTCTCTGGCTAGGATTCGGCGTTACCTCTTTGGTACGACTACGCCAACGACCCACAGCATCCGTGCAAGAGGAGGTCCCACCATGACGCACCGCTTTCGCTTTGCCGAATCCGCCCTTTCCC
>CAZQVN010000005.1:131207-165633 GCA_964596775.1 uncultured bacterium | reverse complement strand
TCCCGGCGGACGGAATGCGCGAGGGCCGGGAAGACGGCGTCGGAGCGGGTTTCCGGGTCGGTTTTCATAGGTAACTAAAGAGTTACCTTTTGTCGGTCAGCGGGTCAAGGGGAAAGTGCGGTGGAAGAATTACCGGGCCAGGCCGTCCCGAGCCCGCGGGACCGGAGCGGAGAACGACGTTACTTCCCCTCCAGATCCAGCGGAAAGAACGCCAGCGTCATCCGGAACTTCCGCGCCTTCGAGCCGGGATCCTTGTCCGGGTCCTTCTCCAGATCCTTGATGATCTTCAGGAGTTTCGTGCGCAGTCGGGCCATCTCCCCCTCGGACGCGTGTATCTCGAGAAAGCTGATGATTCCGACCTCCTCCACGGAATCGGCCACGTCGGAGCGGATCAGCGCCGACACTTCCCGCGCGGTCCGGTCGAAGAACCGGTCGACGAGGGTGGCCATCGCCCCCTTCCCCGCCCCGGTCCTGTCCGCGGTTTCGAAAAGGGTGGGGTCGGCGTTGAATGCCCTGGCCACCGCCCGATAGTACTTTTCCACGGCCCCGCGATTGCGCCGCGTGCGGATGAGCCGGACGAGTCCGACCCGTTCCAGGGCGGCCACGTGGTGGTAGAGACGTGTCGGCTTCTCGCCGAGCAGTTCGGCCACCTGTTTCGTCGTGCGCTCCGTGAACAGGGACTCGAGGATGCGCACTCGAAGCGGGTGCGACAGAACGCGCACCTGTTCGAGGTCCTTCAGCGTATAGGCGACGTCCGTCGGCTTTTCCTTCTTGCGTCCGGCCATGGAGCGGATCCTACCACCTCCTTGACAAAACTTGATTATTCAAGTAATTTTGAATAATCAACTGACGCTTATCAATGGAGATGGCTCATGAACACGGAAAAGGAGGGGACAGGGCAGGCTCCGGACAGTCGGTCGATGCACCGTTTCTGGCGCATCTGGTCCGGCCAGGTTGTTTCCCTTTTCGGAAGCCAGGCCGTGCAGTTCGCGCTGATCTGGTGGCTCACGTCCACGACCGGTTCGGCCACGATCCTCGCGGTGGCCACCCTGGTCGGCCTGCTTCCCCAGGTGGTCCTCGGCCCGTTCATCGGCGCCCTCGTCGACAGGTGGGATCGCCGGCGGGTGATGCTGGCGGCGGACGGAACCGCGGCCGCCGCGGCCGCCCTGCTGGCCGCGGCGTTTGCGACCGGCCAGGCCGGCGTGGGCGCGGTTCTCGCCCTGCTGTTCGTCCGCGCCCTCTGTGCCGCGTTCCATGCTCCGGCCGTGCTGGCCTCGACCCCCCTGATGGTTCCGGAACAGCACCTGACCCGGGTCCAGGGGCTGAACCAGGCCGTCGAGGGAGGCATGCTCATCGTGGCCGCTCCGATCGGAGCGTTCCTCTACACGCTGTTCCCGATGGCCGGAGTGATGCTCGTGGATGTGGCGACGGCGCTCATCGCGATCGCGCCGCTTTCCGTCACGCCGGTCCCTTCGCCGCGACAGGATCATCGGGAGGCGCTGGGCGTGACCTCGGTGATCCGGGATGTGGTCGCGGGATTCCGCTACCTGAGGGAACGGACGGGACACATCGCCCTGCTCGGCCTGGCCGCCATGATCAACGTGTGCCTCGTGCCGGCATTTTCGCTGCTGCCGCTGCTCGTGTCGGAGTCGGGCGGGGACGCGACCCGCCTCGGCTTCATGACTTCGATGTTCGGAATCGGCACGCTGGCCGGGGGGATCGCTCTCGGGGTCTGGGGGGGATTTCGATCCCGGATCCGCACGACGCTGACGGGTCTCGTGGCGCTCGGCGTGGCCACCTGCCTCCTGGGTTCACTGCCCGCGGCAGGGGCGTTCCTGGCGATCCTGATCGTGGGGGCCATGGCACCGCTCGCCAACGGCCCGATCCAGGCCATACTGCAGGCCACGATCGCGCCGGAATTCCAGGGGCGTGTCTTCACGCTCTACGGAAGCATCGCGGCACTGGCCGCGCCGCTCGGCCTCGTTTTCGCCGCCCCGGTTGCCGAGCTGATCGGTATCCGGACGCTGTACGCGGCCGGAGGTCTGGCCTGCGTGGTGCTGGGCGCCGCCGGCTTTTTCGTTCCGGCGATCATGGGAATCGAGGAGGGCCGGACAGTCATTACCGGGCCAGCACAACCCTCCGCGTGACGCTTTCCGTTCCCGAGTCCACCCGGAGAAAATACAGGCCGGCGGCAACCGGAGCGCCGCTGTCCTCCGTGCCGTCCCAGGTGATCTCGTAGCGTCCCGGCGCGCGCAGGTCATCGGAGATCAGGGCCACCCGGCGACCGGAGACGTCGAAGACCCGGGCCGTCAGGCGGCGCTCCGCGTCCAGGCTCACCGCCAGGACCACCGGGCCGCGCGCCGGGTTCGGGACCGGATGTCCCACCGAGAAGCGCACGGGCACCGCCGCCACCGGGTCGCCGACGCCGGACACACACGAGTTCTGCTGCCGCTCGAGCGCCCCGAGATCCACGATGGGCGGCGATCCCGCGCCGGTATCGGTCACGCAGGTGTCGTCCACGAAACGGGGCGCGCCCGCGAGGTCCGTGGTGACGCCGGCGGGAACACGAGCGTTGTCGCCGGCGTCGACGCAAGGGGAGTTCTGGCCGAGCGTCAGGTCGTCGTCCAGGGTGCCGACGACATTGTCCGCGCCGTCGTCGTCTCCAAACAGCGGGTTCGCATCGATGTTGCCGACACCCCCGAAGCTGCCGGTCAGCCCCTGGATGTCGCAGAAGTTGATCTGCGGCGACGGCGGGGCCAGGCTGATCTGGGAGGCCTGGCCGGTGCCTCCCACCTGGTCGGTGTTGTTGTAGACGATGCAGTTCTCGATGAAGACCGAGTCCCGGGGAACCGGGCTCTCCAGACGTATGGCGCCGGCCGAATTGAGCGACCGGTTCCTGGAGATCGTGCAGCCCGACACGACGCACCGGCGCGTGGAGTCGATGTTGATGGCCCCGCCGCCGCTCCGCGACACGTTCCCGCTGAACTCGCAGTCGACGATCGTCATGGGCGTGGCCTGGGCTACCGCCACGGCGCCGCCCGGGAACTGCGTCGACGTTCCAACGAAGTTCCCGAGGAACCTCGTGTCGCGGATGTCGAGCAGGCCCGTCCGGGCGTACACGGCCCCGCCCCGCGTCCCGTTGTTCGTCCCGGGGCCGGTGACCCCGTTCGACTCGAACCGCCCTCCGCGGATGACCGCCGGGCCGAAGATCGCTCCGCCTCCGCCCGCGCCGGCCGGGTTCACCGAGAAGAGGACGGCGTTCCCGATGAAGTTGCAGTGGGTGAGAATCAGAGGCGCACCATTGTTGTCGATCGCTCCGCCCCGCGTCGTCGGTGCTGTGGGCGAGCCGCCCTGCGTGCACAGGTTCCCCGTGAAGTCGCAGCGCAGGGCGGTGAGCGTGGCGCCCGTGGAGAGCGACACGGCGCCGCCGCGCCCCCCGGTGTTGTCCGTTGCGGTGTTGTTCGCGAACGGGCAGTCGGTGAGGGTCACCGCAACCGGCGAACTGGTGAGCAGGGCCCCCCCCTCCTTGGCCAGGTTTCCCTCGAACCGGGTTCCGGCAAGGATCGCGGGCGCGGCCAGGTTCAGGGCTCCGCCGAGCCCGCCGACCGACCGGTTGCCCGTGAACCGTCCCCCGCTGATGACTATCGGATCGATGCCGGTGGCGGCCAGCCCGCCCCCGCCGGTCAACCCCAGGTTCCCCGTCCACGTGCAGTCGGTGAAGACGGGACGGCTATTCTGGACCAGCACCCCGCCGCCGGTCTTCTGGGCCTGGTTCGAGTCGATGGCGCAGCCCCGGAACAGCGTCCGGGCCCCGGCGGTGAGGACGATGCCGCCGCCGTCGAGCGGGGCGTTCCCCGCCGTCACGATGAACCCGTCGAGGACCGACGTGGAGTCGACGCCCGTGCCGCGGACCACCGCCTTGCTGTTGTCGGCCGCGTTCCCGAAGTTGCCCGTGTCGTTGCCGAGGAGGTCGCCGGACAGGATCGTGCGGTGAACGGCCGGGTTCCGCTGCTCACGCAGTGTTTCCGTGCCGGCAAATCCCCCGAACAGGGCCACCTTGCCGAGCAGCACGAACGACGTGTCCGGGTTGGACGCGTGGGGCGTGTAGCGCCCCTCCGCCACCCAGATGTCGCGGATGTCGCCGGACGCCTTCGCGGCACCGAGGGCCGCCTGCACTCCCTGGAACGCGGTGGCCCACGTCTGCCCGTTGCCGCCGGGGAGAGCATCCACGTCCACGAAGAGCGTGTCCGGGCAGCTCACGGCTGTGACCACGGCCACGGCGCTCGTGTCGTTCCCGCAGTTTCCGGCGAGGACGACGTCGTAGTTCCCGGCCGCGGCCGGGGTCATCGCGGCGATCGTGAGGCTCGTCCCGGTGGCGCCTCCGATCGGCACGCTGTTCTTCCGCCACTGGAACGAGAGGCCCGATCCGGCTCCGGCGGTGACGAGCGTGACCGGCGCGCCCAGGCACACGGGTTGGGACACGGGATCCAGCGTGATCGCGACCCCTGGATTCGCCCTGAGCAGGACGCCCGACGGCGTGTACTCGATGCCGATGCAGGCGGCTCCCGCGGCGAGGGGCAGGTTCGTTGTTGCGAACGTGCCGAGTCGCAACAACGTGCCGAGGACCGTGAACGAGTCGCCCGGCGCGGGGGCGAAGCCGGCGATCACGGCCAGTTCCCCGTTCAGCTCCATGCTCGAGGAGGCGGTGAGAACGTCGAAGCCGGTGCCGGGAGCCGTTCCGTTCAGCTCGACCGTGAGCTTCCCGGCGGCGGACTGCCGGTAGATGCCGTTGACCTGGATCGATCCCGGCGACGTTCCCGGCGCGACTTCGGCCGCATTGAACACGTCACCGGTGATCGTTCCGGTGCCGCGCAGGACGCCACCCGTGAGCGTGACGGCCGCCTGAATCGCGCCCCCGTTCAACGTGGTCGTGCCGGCGGACTGGAGGTAGGTAGACCCCAGTTTCAGCAGGCGCCCCGGTGCGATCGTGACCTGTCCCTGCTGGCTGAAAAGGGAGTTGATGGTCGCGTTTCCGTTGACCAACATGAAGCCGGACGGCGCGTTCTCGAGGGTTCCGCTGGTCATCAATCCAAAGGTCACGGTAAGGTTCCCCTCGTTCTGGAACGTGACTCCGGGGCCGAGCAGGAGAAGCCCGTTACCCCCCCAGGTACAGTCGCCGCGGTTCATGATCGACCGGCTCAGAAGCGAGGCGCCGGGGGTCAGGGTGGCCGTGGCTCCGGCCGCCACGGTCAGCGTCGGGCCGGCCAGGAGGTCCCCGCCCGTCCAGTCGTAGCGGCCCGTGACCGTGATGACTCCGAGGCCGCCGATATGGGCCGCCTGGCGGAGTCGGGGAATCGACACGCCGGCCTGGAACGTGGCGGTTCCGCCGATCACGTTCACGCTGTCGGAGAAGACGACGCTCGCACCATCCGCCAGGGTGGCGCTGCCGTCGAAGACCACGGTTCCACCGATGTGAAACGTGGAACCGCTGCTTGTCGTGAACGTGCTGAGCGGCCCGCACGCGACAGTCGTGCCTGGCAGCGTGATGATGCTGTCGGCGTTCGTGAAGCTGTTCAGGCGGAAGCGGCCCGACTCCACCCGGAGCGTCCCCGCGTTGGAGAGCATGCCGTCAGGGAACGAGGAACCGACGGGGCCCGCCCCGCCGGTCTTCCGGATCAATCCGCCGTCCAGGTTCATGAACTGGCCTTCTCCGGCGAACGTCCCGTCCGCCTGGAAGTCGTACACACCCCCGGCGCGGTTGCGGAAGAGCGCGAGGCCCGCGAAGCCGAAGGCCGACGCATCCAGGTGAGCGCACTGTCCGAAGTTGTCGAGTGTGTAGAAGAGAGCGGCTCCGCCGCTCACGGTCCACGCCGTTCCCGGCGCGACGGTGAGCACACCCGATCCGGAGCCGCCGATGGTTCCTCCGGCCAGCTGGAACGGGCCGCTCACCGTGGCCATGGTCGGCTGCAACGTGCCGCTCAGCGTGAACGGTCCCCGGATCGACGAGGCCGCGGCCAGGGCGAGCGTGCTGCCGGCGACCACGAAAGGCTCCGAGACGTCGAGCGTGTTGACGGACGTCGTGCCCGTGGAGTGAGTCACGGACGCCGTCCCGAGAAGGTCCGGGATGACCGCGTCGTCCGCCGGGACCGGGACGCGGTTCAGGTTCCAGTTGCCGGGCGTGTGCCAGGAGCCGTCGCCCGACCGGCCGGTCCAGAGAATCGTGTTCGGGCCGCAGGAGATCACGGCCAGCGAGACGAGGCGTGTCGTGTCGGCGCCGCAGGCCAGCGTGACGATGCAATCGTAGCTGCCGGAGTCGGCCGGGAGCGCCGCGGCCCGCACGAGCAGGCTGTCGGTTTCGCCGGGCAGGGGCGCGCCGTTCTTCCGCCACTGGAACGCCGGCGAGGGCCCGATCGCCGAGACAGCGAGCGTGACCGGGCTCCCGAGGCAGACGGCCTCGTCCACAGGCTCGGAGACCAGGATCGGCGCCGTGACGACGGTCACGGCCACGGGGCCGAGCGTGCCGGAACCGCACACGTGGGTGACGACGGCGTCGTACGACCCGGAGTCGGACACGAGGGCTAAGGGGATCGTGAACGTGAGCCCCGTCTCGCCAGGCAGGTCGACGCCGTTCCGGCGCCACTGGATGCCGGCCGCCGGCAACGCCGTGCCGCCCAGGCTCAGGACGAGCGGCGAGCCGGCGCAGATCACGACCGGCGTCGTGGAAAGCGTCAGCGCGTTCCGGTTCACCGTGAGGACGGCCGCGCCGGACGGCGCCCCGCCGCAGCTGTTCGTCACGAGGACGTCGTAACTTCCCGCGTCGGCCACAGTCACCGCCGGGATCACGAGGCTGTCGAGGACCGCGCCCGGAAGGACGTTGCCGTCCTTCCGCCACTGGAACCCCGGCGCTTCCCCGGTCACGGCGACCCGGAACGTCACCGGTTCCCCCTCGCACACCGTTGCGTTCGCCGGGTGCTGCGTGATCACGACTCCCTCGAGCATCCGGACCCGGACGGCCGCGGGGCGGTGGACGACATCGAAACAGTCGTTGCCGAGCGCGATCGGGAGGTTGCCGCCGCTGAATCCACCGTTCACCGCGGCCGCGGAGAGGATCGTCACGCTGTCCGGCACCGCCGGCGTGAAGCCGTTGATGAGCGTGGCCGTGAGACTGCCGTCGAGCGAGGCCGTGCCGGTCACGTTGAGCCGGTCGTGCTGCGTCACCGGGGTGAGCCCGCCGATCTCCATGCTCAACGTTCCGCCCGGCGCCTGCGTGTAGTTGCCGGTCACGTCGATCGAGCCGGGCGAGGCTCCGGGCGCCACCGTACCGCCGTTCGCGAGGCTGCCGAGGACGGTCCCGTTGCCGCCGAGCGTGCCCCCCTGGACGTCGACGAGGAGGGCCGAGGCCAGCGTGCCGCCGTCGAGCGTCGTGGAGCCGGCGGTCTGCGTGTAGCCCGTGTCCGCCGTGAACGAGGCGCCGCCCGGCCCCAGCGTCACGGCACCCGCGTTCGCGAACGCCGCCGTGGTCGCGAGCGTCTTCCCGTTCCGGAGCGTCAGGCTTCCCGGCCCGCCCAGAGAGGCCAGCGCGGGGATCGCATTGCCTCCCGCGGAGTTCAGGATCTGCGCCGACGCGCCGTCGAGAATGACCGCGGCGTTGATGGCGGTGATCGAGGTCACAGGGACCCGGAGCGTGCCGAAAAGATCCCACGTGCCCTGCGAGAGCGTCGTCCCGGCGAGGCCGGTGATGCCCCCCGTGACCCGCAGCGTTCCCGTCGCCACACGAACCGTTCCCGTGTTGTTGAGCGTTCCGCTGAAGTCCGACGAGCCGGTCCCGCCCGACTTGACGAGGAGCGCGCCCGCCTCGACCTCGATCGTGCCCGTCCCCAGGATGCCGTTGTTGCCGGTGAGCGTCAGCGAGGATCCGGAGGCGTTCCGAAGTGTGCCGCCCGCGCCGATCGTCAGGGAGCCGGTGCCCCCCAGCACGGCCGCCGCCTCGTTCCGGAGGAGGCGCGACAGCGTCTGCGTTCCCGGCCCGGGGTTGAACGTGGCCGCGATCCCGGGCAGAAGCGTCGTCGTGCCCGAGCCCCCCATCGAGCCGGCGTTCCAGGTGAACGCCGAGGTGACCGTCACGTTGCCGGACCCCTGCAGCAGGCCGTTCGCATTGAGGACCACGCTCCCCACCGTGAGGTCCCGGTTCAGGTTCAGCGCGGCCGCCAGAGTCATCGTGCCGTCCACGGACATCGTGGCGGCCGGGTCCACGGTGGAGGTGCCTCCGCCGTAGGTCAGGTTGCCGTCGACGTCGAGCGTCGAGCCCGCGCCGAGGTTGAGGCCGACGGAAACGAGCAGCGTAGAGCCGGGCAGCGTCTCGATCACGGCATTGTTCGTCAGGGCGGTGTTCAGGTTCAGCGTCCCGGTCTCCAGGCGCACGAGCCCGTTGTTCACGACCGGCCCGTCGAGCCGGACCGTACCGGCCCCGACCGTCTTGCGGATCGTGGCGCCGGCGTCGTTCTGCACCGTTCCGGTCCCGGCGAACGCCGTCGTCGTCGACTGGAGGTCCACGATCCCGCCGGTCCGATTGCGGAACAGGCCCGGGCTGGTGACGGTGAGCGAGGTCGTCCCGACCGTCGTGCACGTGCCGGAGTTCTCGATCGTGCGCGTGAGCGTGGCCGGGTTGAGCGACCCGAGCGTCCAGTTCGATCCCGCGTTGAACGTCAGCAGCCCCGTCCCGGAGATCGCGCCGCGGAGAAAGGAGCCGCCGGTCGTCACGGTGATGTTGCCGGCGCCGGTCAGCGTGCCGCCCGTTACATTCAGCGTTCCGACTGAAAGGGTACGGGCCATGTCGAGAACTCCGCTCGACGTGACCGTCAGCGTGCCGGGCACGCTCACGTTCGCCGAGTCGTCGACGACGGAGCTTCCGCTGAACAAAATCAGCTCCCCCTGGACCGTGATCGTGGACGCCGCGGGCGATGTCAGCGCGGAGGACATCTGGACGATGCCGCCGGAGAGCGCCTCGAGCGTCCCGGTGTTCGTCAATCCCCCCGAGAACTGGAGCGTGCCGCTCTCGCCGCGGATCGTGCCGGCGTTCGTGACCGCCCCGGCGATAACCGCCGTGTTCGTGGCGGTGGTCCGCCGCAGCAGCGCGCCGGCCTGGTTCTCGAACGCGCCGGTGCCGGCGATGCCGGAACTCGACGCCAGGAGCTCGAACGTGCCGCCGGAGCGGTTGCGGAAGACGCCCGGGGCGTTGACGGCGAACGTCGAGCTCGACTGCGTGCCCTGCCCGTCGTTGTTCAGCGGGCGCGCGAGAATGGGCGTGACACCGGAGACCGACCAGGTGGAACCGGCCGCGATGGTGATCGTTCCCGTCCCGGTGATGTCCGCCGTGGACCAGTTGAACGCGTTGCTGATCGTGATGTCGCCCGTCCCGGTCAGGATCGTGCTTCCGGAGAACGTGAACGCGTTGCTGATCGTCGAGGCCCCGGCGATGTCCAGGGTCCCGGCCGAGAGAAGAAAAACCTCGGCGCACGTCAGGCTCTGGATCGCGGTGGAGCCGGAGTTGTAGGTCACCGAGGCGGTGTTCCCGAGGTCGGGGATCACCACGTCGTCGCCGGCGCCCGGCACCCGGGCCAGGTCCCAGTTGCCGGCCGTGTGCCACGAGCCGTTGACGCCCCCGACCCAGGTGATCGTGGCCGCCGAAGTCTCGGATGCCAGCGGGAACAGGACGGTGATGATGAGCAGTCGGAACAGGGTGCGGACGGTCATGTTTTCCTCCACCGGCCGGGCGCACGAACGCCGGCCGGATCTCCTGCGGCGGGTCCGGTTCTGGGCATTGTCGGGACTGGCGTCGGAGTTCTCGCGTCTCCGCCCCTCCCGAGGGTTCTTCCTGAAGGGGTAAGCGTCATGGAACGCGAGAGTGAGACAGGGGTCGTGATATCATTGTGGCCGATGCGACCGGACTCTCCCGACCAGGGGCGGATCACCATGGCCCTCAAGCGTTTGAACGAAGGCGATGATCCCGCCCGGGACGAGCTGTTCGAGCTCGTTTACGCCCACCTGAAGGGGATGGCCCGCGAACGCCTGGGCCGGGAGCGGGCCGGGCACACGCTGCGGGCCACGGACCTCGTGCACGAGGCCTATCTCCGGCTCGTGGACCAGTCCGAAGGCGGTTGGACGGACCGAAACCACTTCCTGGCCGCGGCCGGCCAGGCCATGCGCCGGATCCTCGTCGATCACGCCCGCCGGCGAAACCGGAGGAAGCGGGGGGGCGGCTGGGAGCGGGTGCCGTTCGACGAAGCGCTGACGATCGGAGCCCCGGACCAGGCGGACGCGGTCCTGGAACTCGACCGCGCGCTGGAGCAGCTGGAATGCGAGCACCCGGAGAAGGCGCGGCTCGTTGAACTGCATGTCTTCGCCGGCCTCACCCAGGACGAATGCGCCCGCCTCCTCGGCGTGACGCGCCGTACGGTCAGCCGCCACTGGCTGTTCGCGCAATCGTGGCTGTATCTCCAGATGAAGCCGGGACCGTGACGGAGCCCGACCCGCCGTCCGTCGAGGAAGTCTTTGCCGGGGCGCTCGATCGGGAGCCCGCGGAACGCAAGGACTGGCTCGACGCCGTCACCGCGGGGCGTCCCGAGATCCGCGCGATGGTCGATCGGCTCCTGTCCGTCCAGGACGAGGCGGGGCGCTTCTTCGGCGACCTCGACGTGGGGCCCGGGTTCATGGACGACGACGGCCGATCGGGTTCCGGCGCCGGCGACCCGGCGCCGGTGGGCGGCACGATCGGCCCATGGCGGATCACGCGCGAGATCGCCGCCGGCGGCATGGGCACCGTGTACGAGGCGGAGCGAACCGATGGTTCCTTCCGCCAGTCGGCGGCCCTGAAGCTGATTCATCCCGAACTTGCCGGCCCGGGTCTCCTCGCCCGCTTCCGCCGGGAACGCCAGCTGCTGGCCGACCTCGAGCACCCGGCGATCGCCCGGCTCATCGACGGCGGTTCCACGGAAGCGGGTCAACCCTGGCTGGCCATGGAATTCGTGAAGGGGCGGCCCATCGATGTCTGGTGTCGCGAGGAGAAGCCGTCCGTGGACACGGTGCTCCACGTGTTCCTGGAGGTGATCGACGCCGTCCGCTACGCGCACCGGAATCTCGTGATCCACCGCGACCTGAAACCCGGCAACATCCTGGTGACGGACGAAGGACGCGTGAAGCTGCTCGACTTCGGCATCGCCAAGGTGATCGCCGCCGAGGGGCCGGGGGCGGGCGCCGGCGCCACGCTGACCCGGTTCCAGGCCTACACGCCCCGCTACGCGAGTCCGGAACAGGTGCGCGGCGCCCGGATCACGACGGCGACGGACGTCTACAGCCTCGGCGTCGTTCTCCATGAACTGCTCACCGGCCGGCCTCCGTTCCCGCTCGAGGGGCTGTCCCCGCTCGAGATCGAGCGGGCGATGACCCGGCGCGAGCCGACACGCCCGAGCCGGGCCGTCCTGGACAGGGATGCCTCCTCGACCCTGGACGATCGCGCGGCGCGGAAACTCTCGCGCCGCCTCTCCGGCGACCTCGACACGATCCTGCTCAAGGCGCTGCAGGTCGACCCGGAGCGCCGGTACGCGGGCGCGGAAGACCTGGCCGCCGACCTGCGCCGTCACCTGGCGGGCGAAACGGTCAACGCCCGGCCCGACACGTTCGGCTACCGCGTCTCGCGGTTCATCCGGCGGAACCCGGCCCTCTCGGCGGCCGTGCTCGGCGCCGTCTCGATCCTTGCCGTGGCGCTGGCGATCACGAGCCTGGCCCTCCGCGAAACGGCGCGCCAGCGCGAGGAGGCGCGTCACCAGGCGTACATCGGGTCGCTGGCCGCGGCCGAGGCGGCGATCGTCCAGAACAACATCGGAGAGGCGCGACGCCATCTCGACCGCGCGCCGGAGGACCTCCGCGGCTGGGAGTGGTCGCATCTCGTGAACCGGACCGACCGGAGCATCGACCGGTGGACGGCGCATGCGAAGGGGATCACGGGGCTCGCCCCCGCTGCGGACGGGAGCACGGTCGTGTCGGCGTCGATCGACAGCACGGTGGCGCTCTGGAACCCGGATTCCCGTGAGATGATCCGGCGCTGGGGGCCGTTCGCGAGCGAAGTGGAGAGCGCCGTTCCCGTACCCGGACGACCGTTTGTTGTGGCCGGCCTGAATGACGGCAGCGTCGTTCTTCTCCCGATCGACCCGGCTCTCCCGCCATCCCCATTTTTCCGCGGGAACGGCTGGGCGCGGATCGCCGTGTCGCCGGACGGCTCCCGGTTCGCGGCGGGCTTCCTCGACGGAACGGTCCGCGTGTGGCGGACCGACGGGGGCGACTCGCTGGCGGTGTGGAAGGCTCACGAGAATTTTGCGCTCCCCGCCTGGTCAAAGACCGGAGACCGGATCGTGACCGGGGGCGGCGAGGGCGCGCTCCGCTCCTGGGATGCCGGCGACTACTCGCTCCGGTGGGAAACGCGCGCGCACGAAAAGCGTGTCTACGCGATCGACACGAGCGCGGACGGCGCCGGGATCGCGACCGGATCGATGGATCGCACCGCGGCGGTCTGGGACGCCGTCACCGGACGGGAACTGCACCGCTTCCGCGAACACACGGCCACGGTCGGCCCGGTGCTGTTCCTGGGGATCGCGGGAGAGATGCTGACCGCCGGAGCCGAGGGTCGGCTCCTCCGCTGGAAGATCGGGGAGCCCGGTATTCTCGCCGAATTCCGGGGACACAGCGCAGACGTCGTGGGGGGAACCGTGATCCGCGGGGGTTCACGGATCCTGACCGGCGACTGGGGGGGCGTCATCCGGGCCTGGTCTCCGGCTACCGAGGACGTGAAGGTCCGCAGCGTGCCGGGAATCGGCACGATCATCCCCCGCGCCCGGGCGCTCGCGTTCCGACCGGGCACCGGCGCCGCTGGCCGCCTCGACAACGGCCTTGATGCGCATGTCGACGACGATCCGGACGTTCCGTGGCTGGCCTGCGCGTCCAACGTGGACGAGTTCGGCGCCTGGGGAGGCAGAGCGCTCCGGACGGTACGGGGATTCCAGGCCAACAGCGCGCGACGCCTCGCATGGACACCGGACGGGCGCCATATCCTCAGTGCCTACTTCCGTTCCGGCGTCGAGATCTTCGATGCCGCGACGCGCGTGCGCGTCGGCCGGCAGGTCACCGGTTCCGATCCGGAGTTCGCGCTGGCCGTGGATCCGGCCGGGCGCTGGTTCGTCACGGCGGGAGCGGACTCCGTCATCCGTGTCTGGAAACTGCCGGCGGTGTTTCCCGCCGATGTTCCGTTCGATAGGGCGGACTCTCTCTTTTCCGATACGCTGGCGGTCGCCGTGGCGCGGCTCGAGGGGCACCGGGGGCCGGTACTCGATCTCGACGTGTCCCCCGCCGGCGACCGGCTCGTTTCGTGCGGAGCGGACTCGACGATCCGGGTCTGGGATACGGGGACCTGGAATCTTCTGGGCGAGATGCCGCGCGGAAAGGGGCCCGTGACGAACGGTTCGTTCTCGCCGGACGGCCGGCTGTTCGTTTCCGTCGATGCTGCGGGCGGATTCAAGGTCGACGACATCGCGACCGGGCGCAGCCGCTGGACACAGCATCGCGAGGGTCACCCGATGGCGGACGCGCTGTTCACGCGCGACGGGCGTCGTGTAGTGGCCGGGGGAGCCGACCAGGTCGTGAGTTTCTTCGACGCGGTCACCGGCATGGCCATCGTGGACCTCCACGGTCACTCCACGCGGGTATCGGTCCTGGCATTGTCCGAAGACGGGAAGACGCTGGCATCCGGTTCGTGGGACGGCACGGTCCGGCTCTGGGACGGAGGCCCCTAAGAACCCTGGCCGGGAGAGCCCGGGCCGGCCGGTTCCGCATCGCAACCGCTTCGGCTCCGCTCAGAACGCCCCGTGAAACCTCTCCCTTGCCGCGACCTCGAGCGCCTCGCGATGCTCCGGCGCCGCGATCCCGATCAGCGCCTGTGCCCTTTCGCGAAGCGACTTTCCGTAGAGATACGCCACGCCGTGCTCCGTCACCACGTAGTGAACGTGGGCCCGCGTCGTCACCACGCCCGCCCCGGGCTTGAGGTGCGCGACGATCCGCGACACGCCGCGGCTGGTCATGGACGGCAGCGCGATGATCGGCTTGCCTCCGGGAGACAGCGACGCGCCGCGCATGAAGTCCATCTGGCCCCCGACGCCGGAATACTGCCGCTCCCCGATCGAGTCGGCGCAGATCTGGCCGGTCAGGTCCACCTCGATCGCGCTGTTGATCGCCACGACCCGGGGGTTGCGGCGGATGACCGCGGTGTCGTTGACGTAGGCGATGTCGAGCATCGCCACCTGCGGATTGTCGTGGACGAAATCGTAGAGCCGGCGCGTGCCCATCACGAAACCGGCCACAACCTTTCCGGGATGGTTTTTCTTGAGCCGCCCGGTGATGACGCCGCCGTTCACGAGGTCGATGATCCCGTCGGAAAACATCTCCGTGTGGATGCCGAGATCCCGGTGGGATCGGAGCGCCGCGAGCACCGCGTCGGGGATCGCGCCGATGCCCATCTGCAGCGTGGAACCGTCCTCGATCAGGCCGGACACGTGGGCGGCGATGGCCTTCTCCTCCTCGGAATGGACGGGCTGGCGATGTTCCGGCAGCGGGTCGTCGCACGCGACGCCGAACCGGATGGCGTCCACGTGCACCTGGCTGTCGCCGTGCGTGCGGGGCATGTTCGGGTTGACCTGGGCGATCAGGATCCGGGCCGTGTCCGTCGCCGCCCGGCTGCAGTCCACGGAAACGCCGAGCGAGCAGAATCCGTGGCTGTCCGGGGGCGAAACATGGATCAGGGCCACATCGACCGGCAGCACCTTGCGGCGGAACAGGGCGGGAACCTCGCTGAGAAACACGGGCACGTAATCCGCCTCGCCGGACGCGACCGCCTGCCGCATGTTCGGCCCGATGAACAGGGCCCGCGTGTGAAAGCTGTTCCGGTATTCCTGTCGCGCGTACCGTGCCTCCCCTTCCGTGTGGAGGTGAACGAGCTCCACATCGGAGAGTTCGGGCGCCCGCTCCACCATGGCGTTGATCAGCCGTTCGGGCGCCGCGGCCACGCTGTGAACGAAAACGCGGTCTCCCGACCGGATCGACTTGACCGCTTCCCGCGCGCTGACGATTTCCATGAGATGCCTTTCCCGTGATTACCGGATGTTGCCGACTACCCGCAGTTTATCACGCGGGGGCGCGTGTGCCGGAAGCGGGGGCGCGTGCGCCGGAAAAGGAAAAGGGCACCATCCGGAATCCGGACGGTGCCCGTCGAAATGCGCGTACTGCATCAGGGAAGGGAGATGGTCGTGCTGCCGTCTCCCGGAGCATCCACGGCGACCACGGCGCCGAGCGACCCGCCCGAGATGAGACCGCTGGCGAAGACGCTGTAGATGGATCCGCTGGTGAGCGTCACGTCATTGAACGTGAGTACCACGGTGTCGGTGCCGGCCACGCGCACCTGGAGATCGTAGCTTCCCGCCGGCGTCGTGATGAAATCCCTCGACCCGGTGAACGCCACGTTGCCGAAGAGAACCGTGCCGTCCGTCAGGGTGATGTCCACCGGCGGGGCATCCGGTCCGGCGTGGATGAAGCGGATGCGGGCGGCATCCTTGTCCGTCAGCGGATCGTCCACAAGAACGGTCGGCGCGATGGAGGCCAGCACACCGGTGGCGGCCACGGTGTAGTACGTCCCGGCGCTCACGTCGAGCGCGGCGTTGATGACGACGGGAGTCGTGGCGCCGGCGGGCGTCACCTGGACCTGGCGGTTCCCGGCCGGAACCTGCAGGTAGGAACTGAACGCCTTGAAGGGCACGTTCCGGAGAACCCGGGTTCCATCCACCCAGACGTCGACGGCCGGTGCATCCGGGGACAGGTGGGCCACCCGGACAAACGCCGTGCTGCTTGCCGGGCCGGTTACGGTGTCGTCATCGGAGCAGCCGGCGAAGGCCACGGCCGCGATCATGAGCGTCGAGAGAACGATTCGGTTGAACATTGTCTGGTTCCTCCCTGTCGGTGAGTGAAAGACGTTACTCGGAAGTCTTCGGGGTTTCGGGAATCAGGACCGTGTCGATGACGTGGATCACTCCATTGGAGGTGCGGATGTCCGTCGCCTTGACGGTGGCCTTGTCCACCGTCACCACGCCGTCGCGCGCGCGGATCTTCAGGTCGGAGCCCTGGGCCGTCGTGGCGGCCTTGAGCTTCACGACGTCACCGGCCAGAACGGTTCCGGGGACGACGTGGTAGGTCAGGATCCCCTGGAGGGCCGCCTTGTTCTCCGGCTTGAGGAGGTTCTCGAGCGTTCCCTTGGGCAGCTTCGCGAACGCTTCATCGGTGGGAGCGAACACCGTGAACGGCCCTTCCCCCTTCAGGACGTCCACGAGCCCCGCGGCCTGGACGGCGGCCACGAGCGTCTTGAACGAACCGGCCGCGACGGCCGTTTCAACGATGTCCCCGGCCGCCCCGTCCTTCGTCTTTTCGGACTTCCCGGCCTTCATGACCCCCGCCTTCACGACGGCGGCCTTCGTTTCGGTGCTCGAACTCGAGCAGTTCCCGGCATGGGACACACCGGCGGTGGTCAGGATGATGAGGGCTGCGGCGGCGCCTGCCGTACGAAAGGTCCTTCTTTTCATGGCTGCTGATCTCCCTGTGGCCGGTTGGAACCGGCTGCATCGTTCCGGGAACGGGACTGTCCCTTTCCCTGCACCTGAGATGGGCCTGTGCCGGAATGGATTCCTATTTGTTTAACTTTTGTATAAATATTTCGCTGATTTTTCGTTCAAAACTATCCGTATTATCTGTACATACAGTGAACATTTGACTATCATCCTGCCATGAAACGTTTTGCAGAAGCCGGCGACGAACGGCATCCGATTCAGGTCGTCTCGAGGAAAACGGGGCTGAATCCGGGGCTGATCCGGGCCTGGGAGCGCCGTTACGCGGTCGTTGTTCCCAGCCGGACCGCGACGGGAAGACGGATGTACTCCGATGCCGATGTGCAGAGGCTCCTGCTGCTCAAGGAGGCCATGGACGGAGGACGGCGCATCGGAGACGTGGCCGGCCTCCCGCGTGAAGAGCTCGAGGAATTGATCCGCGGGGATCGTATCGGTCCTCTTCCGGCAGGCGGTCCTTCCGGTGGTGCCGTACCGGACATGGAAGCGTGCATTACCGCCACGATGGAGATGAACGCCGAAGCGCTTCGAGGAACCCTCGCCCGGGCCGCGGCAGCGCGAGGAACCGAACGGTTCGTGCTGGATCTGGCCGCTCCGTTTCTGCGCAGAATCGGCGAATTGTGGGGACAGGGTTCACTGGATCCGGGACAGGAGCACTTTGCCTCGTCCGCGGTCCGGACCGCCCTTCTCGGCATCATCGCCGCTTCAGGCGGAGGTCGCGACGCGCCGTGCCTGGTGGCCACCACCCCCTCCGGAGAGCATCACGAAATCGGCGCCCTCATGACCGGAGCGCTGGCCGCGGCGCTCGGCTGGCGGATCCTCTATCTCGGCCCCGACCTTCCCGCCGCGGACATTGCCCGGGCCGCCGCCCGCTCCGGGGCCAGGGCAGTGGCCCTGAGCATCGTCTACCGTGCCGATACCCCGACGGCGATACGCGGAGAGGTGGATGCACTGGGGCGACTGCTGGACGACGACGTGACCCTCCTGATCGGAGGAGCGGGCGCGGAGGAACTCGATGTGCCGCGGACCGTACTCGTGAAGGACGCCGCGGCACTCGCCGAGATTCTGGGCGGACTCGTCGGGAATTCCGCAGCGGGCAGCGCTGCGACGATGTAAGGCCGGGATGCTATACTCTTCGCCCTGATGAACCTCTCCCCCGGCACCCGCATCGGCTCCTGCGAAATCCTGTCCCTGCTCGGCGCGGGCGGCATGGGCGAAGTCTATCGCGCCCGGGATACACGCCTCGAACGGATCGTGGCCATCAAGTCGCTGGCCCGGGGCTTTTCCGGTGACGCCGAGCGGCTTGCGCGCTTCGAACGCGAGGCCAAGCTCCTGGCCGCCCTCAATCACGCGAACATCGCGGCGATCTACGGCCTGGAGGAATCGAACGGCGCTCCCTACCTCGTACTCGAGTTTGTCGACGGGGAAACGCTGGCGACCCGGATCGCGCGGGGCGCCCTTTCGGTGAGCGATACGATGGCACTGGGTGGCCAGATCGCCGCGGCCATGGAAGCGGCCCACCAGAAAGGGATCGTCCATCGCGACCTGAAACCGGGCAACGTGATGGTGACCGCTCAAGGCGCGGCGAAGGTTCTCGACTTCGGCCTGGCCCGGGGCGCGGCACCGGTCTCCAGCCCCGGCGGTGATCTCTCGGCCTCGCCGACGATGGCCCTGTCCTCCACGCGCGACGGACTCATCCTCGGCACCGCGCCCTACATGAGCCCGGAGCAGGCGCGCGGCAGACCCGTCGACGATCGCACCGACGTGTGGGCGTTCGGCTGCGTGCTGTTCGAATGCCTGACCGGCCGGGTGACGTTCGGCGCCGACACCGTGCCCGACGCGATCGCCCGGATCCTCGAGCGGGAGCCGGACTGGAAGGCGCTTCCCGCCGGAATCCCGCAGAAGATGTTCGATCTCATGAAGCGTTGCCTGACGAAGGATCTGGAGTTGCGCCCGCGCTCCGGCGAAGTCCGCGCCGAGCTGGCCGCGGTCGCCGCGGAGGTGTCCTCCGGATCCGCGATCATGGCCCGGCCGGGCGCCGAAAAGCCTTCCCTGGCCGTCCTCTACTTCGAAAACCTCTCGAGTGATGCCGACAGCGACTACTTCTGCGCCGGGATCACCGAGGACATCCTGACCGACCTCTCGAAGATCAAGAAGCTGCGCGTGGCCTCGCGCAACGCCGTCGTGCGCTACCGGGGCAAGTCCGTGGATCCGGCCGAAGTGGGTCGGGAACTCGGCGTCGGCGCGGTGCTCGAAGGCAGCGTCCGCAGAGCCGGCGACCGGGTGCGGATCTCCGCGCAGCTGATCAACGCCGTCGACGGCTTCCACCTCTGGGCCGAGCGGTACGACCGGACGCTCGAGGATGTCTTCGCCGTGCAGGAGGAGATCGCGTCGGCGATCGCGGAGGCGCTGCGGATCACGCTGACGCCGGCCGAAGTGGAAAATCTCGTGCAGAACCGCCCGAAGGAAGCCCGCGCCTATGATCTCTATCTCAAGGGGCGGGAGCAGTACAGTCGCTATTCGAAGGAGTCGCTGAACGCCGCGCTGGCACTCTTCCACGAAGCGGTGGAGGTGGATCCGAACTACGCGCTGGCCTGGGCCGGCATCGCCGACGCGCACTCGCAGCTCTTTCAACATGGGCTGGCCTCCGACACCGGCGACACGCTGCGCCGCGCCAGAGAGGCCGCCGAGCGGGGCGTTGCGCTGAATCCCGGCCTCGGGGAAACGCACAAGGCCCTGGCCCTGGTGTGCCGCTCCCTCAACGACTTCGAAGGCGAGCGGGCGGCCCTGCTCCGGGCCATCGAAGCGAACCCCCGTTTCACCGGCGCCATCATCAACATGGCGGTCAGCAGCTACGGCGCCGGCGATGTCGCCGGCTCCGAAAGGTTTCTGCGGCGGGCGCTGGATATCGATCCCCAGGAAGTGTTCGCCATGATCTGGATGGCCTTCCTCATGATGGAAACGGGACGGACGGACGAGGCGCTCGGCTTTGCCGACCGGGTGCGCTCTCTCACCGACAGCCGGTTTTACGTCACGGGCGTCTATGAACTCCGGGCCATGATCGCGCTGAGCCGGGGCGACCGGGCGGGCGCGGCACGACTCATCCGGGAAGGGGTGGCCGACAATGCCGACCCCGAAAATCTGCGCGCCGTCGAGGCTCTGATCGCTCTCGAGGCCGAGGACACGGAGACGGTCCGCTCGATCGTGCGCGACCTCGGAAAGGTGCAGCAGCTCGGCATGGGCGCCATCCAGTCCATCGCCGCCGCTGCGATCGGCATCGGCGACTTCGACGGGGCTACCGGGTTCATGACACGGACACTCGTCAAGGACCTGTCCGCTGTCAGCCTCCGGATGAACCCGAAACTGCACCCGCTGCTTCACCGTGAGCCCTTTGTTCATGACAAGGCCGACCTGACGCTCATCTGGCCGCTGGAGGCCCCGATGATCGACGCCGCCCGGTTCCACGTGTTCAAGGAAGTGAAAATCGAGTCCGCGCTGCCGTCGGCGAGCCAGATCGTTTCCGGGTAGAAACTCCCCCTCATCTGCTAGAATCCCCCGCTCATGATCACCTTCAGCAACGTCAGCAAGCAGTACGGACGCCAGGTTCTCTTCGTCGAAGCCTCGTTCCAGCTCAATTCCGGTGAAAAAGCCGGCCTCGTCGGCCCGAACGGGGCGGGCAAGACCACGCTGTTCCGGATGATCGTCGGCGAGGAATCGCCGGACGAAGGGGACGTGTCGGTTCCGAAACGGGTCAGCATCGGCTACTTCCGCCAGGACATCGGCGAGATGTCGGGTCTTTCCGTGCTCGACGAGGCGATCGCCGGAAGCGGCAACCTCGGTGAGCTCCATCACGAATTGAAGGAGCTGGAGCACGCGCTGTCCGATCCCGACCGGGCCGACGAGATGGAAAAGATCCTCGAACGTTTCGGCGAGGTCCAGGACGCCTACCAGTCGGGCGGCGGCTACGACCTCGAGGCCCGCGCCCGCGAGGTCCTGCACGGCCTGGGATTCGAGGACCGCCAGATCGACGAGGACGCCGGAGCGCTCTCCGGAGGCTGGAAGATGCGGATCGGCATGGCCCGGGTGCTGCTCGGCCGGCCCGACGTTCTCCTCATGGACGAACCGACGAACCATCTCGACATCGAGTCGATCCTCTGGCTGGAAACGTTCATCCGGGACTACCCGGGCACCGTGTTCATGACCTGCCACGACAAGGACTTCATGAACCGGGTCGTCAGCCGGATCATCGAGATCGACGGCGGCGAAATCGTGACGTTCACCGGCAACTACGACTACTACGTGCGCGAGCGGGCCATCGCCGAGGCGAACCGCGAGGCGGCCTACGCCCGCCAGCAGGCGATGCTGGCCAAGGAACGCCGGTTCATCGAGCGCTTCGCCGCGCACGCCGCCAAGGCGGCGCAGGTGCAGAGCCGGGTCAAGAAACTGGAGAAGATCGAGGTCGTGGAGCTGCCGCGGCGGCGGAAGGTCGTGGAGTTCGATTTCCGGAACCCCCCGCGCTCCGGCGACGACGTCGTGCAGCTGAAGGGCGTGTCCAAGGCCTATGGAAAGCGGGTTCTCTACGACAACTTCGATTTCATGATCCGGCGCACGGAACGCTGGTGCGTCATGGGTCGGAACGGCGCCGGCAAGACGACGCTGCTCAAGCTGGTGTCGGAGAGCATGAAGCCGGATGCCGGCACGGTCCGGCTCGGCGTGGGCCTCAAGGTCGGCTACTTCGCGCAGCAGTCGCTGGATCTGCTTGACCCCACGCTCACCGTGTTCGAGCAGGTCCAGAAGGATTTTCCGATGGAAGGCCAGGGAGCCCTGCGCAACCTGCTCGGCGCGTTCCAGTTTTCCGGCACCGACATCGAAAAGCCGGTGCGCGTGCTGTCCGGCGGCGAAAAGTCGCGCCTCGTCCTCGCCCGGATGCTGCTCAACCCGCCGAACTTCCTGATCCTCGACGAGCCGACGAACCATCTCGACCTGGAAACGAAGGAGATGCTCGTGGCCGCGCTCAAGAACTTCGAAGGCACGATGCTGTTCGTCAGCCACGACCGCACGTTCCTGAAGGGGCTCTCGAACCGGGTGCTGGAACTGCGTCCGGGCGACGGCGACACGATTCCGGCCGAGCCCCCGCTCGCCTACACGGGGAGCTACGTGGAGTTCGTGGAACGGACGGGGAGCGAAGCAGCGGGCGTGCACAACTAGGCGGCTTCGCGCCGGAAACGGCGGGCGGCCGGCCGTACGACCCCTGTTTGCGGCTAGCCCGAAGCGGCGAACGGACTCTTCCCCACCCCTGGCCAGATCCTCGCGATCCCGAGCACGGCCCGGATCGTGATCCACCCCCCCGTCACCAGCCAGATCACGGCCAGCGAATCCATCCCGGCGCGGGTCGTGAAATGGAGCGCGGCGGCTCCGGTCGATGTGGCCGCGATCATCGCGTTTCGCAGGTAGCGATAATCCCCGGTGCCCCAGTGCAGCCCGTCGGTGGCGAACGACAGGGCATTGACCGGCTGGAACAGCGCGGACATCATCCACGCGGCGGCGAAGATCGCGCGACCGTCGGCCGGGACCAGCAGCGTCGCGATCACCCCCTGCCCCGCCCACATGGCCAGCGCCAGCGCGACCCCGGTGCCGAAACTCCATGCGGACGCGACGCGGGCCACCTTGAGCAGCGCCTCCCGGCGACCCGCGCCGATGTAGTAGCCGACCAGGCTCTGCGCCGTTGCCGCAAACGCGTCGAGGATGAGCGCCGTCAGGACCCAGACCTGGCGGATCGCCTGGTGGGCGGCGCCGGCATCGGCGCCGATCCGGGTTGCGGCCCGGGTCGTCAACAACAGGAACAGCGTGAGCAGTCCGGTCCGCAGGAACAGGTCGCGGCCGACGACGAGAAGTCGGCCCGCATCTCGAAAGGCGAACGAGCGCGACAGGCCGAGTTTCCGCCGGACCGTGAGCAGGGCCCAGGCGGCGCCCAGGCACTGGCTGAACACGGTGGCCCAGGCCGCGCCGGCAATGCCGAAACCGGGGATCGGGCCGATTCCGGGAATCAGCGCGGCGTCGAGCACAATGTTCAGGACATTGACGGCGATCGCGATGACCATCGGGGAGCGCATGTCCTGAAGCCCGCGCAACGCGCCGAACGCCACGGTGGTGACCAGAACCGCTGGGGCCGCGAGCAGTCGGATCCGGATGTAGAGAATCGCAGCATCCCGGACTTCCCCCGTGGCGGCCATGGCCGAAGCCACGACACCCGTGAATACCCAGCCGGCGACGAGCGCGACAAGACCGAAGACGGCGGCCAGGACGAAAGCCAGGCTGGACAGGTTCACCGCACGGTCCAGCCGGCGCGCCCCGAGCGCCTGGGCGACCTCCGTCTGCGTGCCGATCCCCAGGAAGTTGAAGATCCAGAAACTCCCCGACAGGACGATCGTGCCGACGCCGAGGGCGGACAGGGCCACGCTTCCGAGCTGGGCGACGAACGCCGTATCCGCGAGGCCGGTCAACGGCTCGGCGATCAGGGACAGCAGAACCGGCAGGGAGAGCAGAACGAGGGTGCGGTTGGGAGCGCGCAGGAAGGCATCACCTTCCGGCGAACCGGCGTCGGCGGGGTCGGTGCGGTCGTGAGAAGGAACGGGCCCGGGGGTACGGTTCATGAGGCCGCCATCCTACCTCATGCGCCGTGTTTGCGGGCTCGGCGCCACCCGTTTGTCACTTCACAACGACATGCGTCAAAAACGGTTGACAATTGGGCGCATCTGACTTTGTAGAAACGAGTTAGGTGCGCGTGACTCTCCCCGCTGTCAACTGCCGTTGTCACACGAAAGGCTCGACAGGCTGTGGGATTGCGTGGCGCCCCAAGGGTTAACCTGTTGTCGGACAATAGACTGTAAATAAAATTGCAGAATGCACGATGAGTGGCATATTGCATGCAATTACTCCTCCGCGTTCACGGTTCACGCACCACCAACCACTTGCCAGGAGGAACACAATGGACTTCATCTTCGCAATCATGACCGCTCTTCTCGCCTTCATGGACCTTTCCGGCAAGGCGGGCTGGTAATCGGCGCAACTCTGAACGTTCGGTTCGACCACATTCACGGATTTCAAAGCGGCTTCAAAATCAAAACAGGGGGTTTACCATGCACGCACTCTTCGCGATCCTGATGGCCATCGTCGCTCTCTACGCCGGCGAAGGCAAGGCCGGCTGGTAATTCAGCCAGGCACGACAGGCACGAAAAAAATGGACGACCGGTTCGCCGGGCGTCCATTTTTGCTTGCGTGCCGAAAATTCCGGCGCCCCGAGTCTTCCGGGTTCAAAGAGGTCAGCGCACCTGGATCACCAGGTAACGAACCTTGCGGAACTCGTCGGCACGGGTAATCCGGAGTTCATGGGACCCGGCCCCGTCGGGCACGAGGTAGTAGCTCCCCGCGGCCTGGCCGCTCAGGACGACCGGATCGCGCCCCGGAACCGGAATCGTGGTCTGGAGGTCCGTGTCGACGCGCTGGAAGAACTGCACCGGGAACTGCCCCGACAGTTTCGAGGTCCGCCCGAGCCCGAGCACTCCTCCGGACTCCTCGACGATTCCGAGTTCCTTCAGCTTTCTCCGGGTGGCCACCACGTAGTGGATCGTGCTGATTTCCTTCTGCTTGTCCTCGATCATCCGCTGCTGGGCCTCGATCCGATGCTGCCCCGTGGCCACTTCCGTCTGCAGGCCCGCCACCTGGACATTCAGCGATTCCACGCGCTGCCTCAACCCGGCAATCATCTCCTCCCGCTCGGCCACCGTCTTCTTGAGATTGCTGATCACCCGTTCCAGCGACGTGATCTTCGTCTCGCTTTCGTCGAGCCTCTGCTCCAGCCGGGCGATCATCTCCTTGCTTCTCTGGATGCTCGCATTCAGGTCGGAGATGTTGCGCAGCACCTCGCTCTTCCGGCTCGAGGTGAGGGTTCCGCTCCGCTCCACGTCCCTGGACATCTGCAGCACGCTCGATTCGCCCGGCAGTACGGCCGCCAGGCTGTCCTGGATTTCCGCGATCGATGTCAGCGCGGCGTCGAAGCGGGTCCGGAGCGAGTCCTCGGCGGCTTTCGTGGCGGTGAAGCGCCGCTCCATCTCCCGGCTCGTCCGGTTCGTCTTCCAGAGCGCGCCGGACAGCGCGGCAATGACGATCAGGGGAAGACCGATCAGGAAGATCCTTTTCATGACGTGACCTCCGTGGAGGGTGAATCGACGACCGGGCGCGGAACCGGTTTCAGGAACGGGATGAGCGCCAGCGAAACGAGCCCGATAAGGCTGTCGGCAAGCAGCGTCTTCGGGTAGCCGAAACGTTCGATGGCCCAGCCCTGCCAGGTGGCGGAATAGGCAATGGCGAGATTCATCATCGCCATGTAGGCGGTGAACTGGGTGGCCGCCACACGCGGCGTGGTCACGTCCATGAACAGGGCGGAACGGACGCCGTATCCGAGTCCCGAGATCGCGTTGAAACCGATGACGGCGATCCAGAATGCGGAGAGCAGCGCCGCGGGCGGCACCCGGCGGTCGGCCAGGGTGGGATCGACCGGCTGTATCCAGGCGGCGTTCTGCATGGCCCAGGCCAGGTAGAGCGTCGGGATCGCCGTGAGCGCCAGAAAGAACGCCGCGCTCTTCCGCCGGCCGACCCGGTCGGAGACCCATCCGCCGGCCACGCAGAACAGGGCGAAGACGACCGTGGACCAGAAATTGAGCAGCGCCACGCGGGCGTCGTCGAGGCCCAGTTCAACGGCGAGGTTCGATTGCAGCGCCAGCCCCAGGGCGTACGCGCCTCCCGGGAGGAGCGCAAAGACAAGCCCGAAGAACCCGCCTTTCGTCCGAAAGAACGCGAACATCGCCTGCCGGACGAACGTGCCGATTTCGCCGCCGATGGAAGCGAGCGCGCTTTTCCCGGCCTCGACCGCCCGCACCCGCCGCTGTTCCCGGAGGGGTACACCGACGAACAGGGTCACCAGACCGATCACGAGCGCCACGAAGATGTATGTCTGCTGAAACGGCATGAACGTGGACAGCCAGAGTACGCCCGACCCGCCCAGCGTCTGGCCGATC
Source organism: uncultured bacterium (assembly GCA_964596775.1). Classification (GTDB taxonomy): domain Bacteria; phylum Eisenbacteria; class RBG-16-71-46; order JABDJR01; family JAWXBZ01; genus CAZQVN01. The sequence continues at coordinate 139,847 of CAZQVN010000005.1, read as the reverse complement.
GACGCCCCGGCAAACATGAACCCGTTGGCCAGGCCGCGCTCGTCCTCGTGAAGCACCTGCGCCGCGAGCGCGTCGATGGCCACGTCCTGCACCGCACCGAAGGCGTTCAGGATCAGGATCATCGTCGTGAACTGCTTGAGGTTGTTCACGAAGTCGACCGGCGTGACCAGGAGCAGCATCCCGATCAGTCCGATCTGCATCCCGACGATCCAGACGCGCCGGCGCCCGAGGCGCTCGATCGTCAGCGTGTCGACGAACGGACCGGCAATCCATTTCCAGGCCCAGGGAAGATAGAGCGAGCCGACAAAGACGCCGATTTCCGCGGGGCCGAGTCCCTGGCGGCGCATCTGCGTGGCGATGGCCGTCGCCGTAAAGCCGAGCGGGATTCCTTCCGTCATGTAAAGGAGAAAGAATGCGGTGAGGCGGCCCCAGCGGGTCGCCAGCCAGTCGGGCATCGGAAGGCGCATAGGCGGTGGACGTTAACACATCCCGGCGGCGAAGAGGCCGCGGCAGCGTGGTCCGACGACGGTCCGGGATCCACTTTCCGGGGGGGCGCCGGGAAGGTCGCCGGCTCGAGCCATCTCTGCTAGGGTTTCATGATGACGACCATCTACATCGACGCCGACGCCTGCCCGGTCAAGGACGAGGTATACAAGGTGGCCGGGAGATACGGCGTGCCCGTTGTCCTCGTGTCGAACGCCCCGATGCGCCATCCGCAAGGTGCGGGAGTCAGGCTGGAGGTCGTGCCCGGAGGATTCGACGCCGCCGACGACTGGATCGCCGGCCAGGCCGGCCCCGGGGACATTGTCGTCACCGCCGACATACCGCTGGCTTCGCGCTGCCTCGAAGCGGGAGCCGCCGCTCTCGGCACGTCCGGAAAGCCGTTTACCGAGAACAACATAGGCGACACCCTCGGGACGCGGAACCTCCTCGCGGAACTGCGGGGTGCCGGAATGATCACCGGCGGACCGCCCCCCTTCGGAAAGAAGGACCGGTCGCGCTTTCTGGGCGCACTGGACGAGCTGATCCAGAAAATCCGCCGCGCCTGACACCCCTTCGGGCCCTGCCGAAGAAAACGAGGACTTGACCACAGGGCCGGAACGGGAGCACAGTCAATAACTGTGCTACGGCATCCCCCGCAACGCCTGGTCATACCTTGATCCGGCAGCCGGCGGACACTTCCGGGATGAATCCGGCGCAGCCGGTCCCATCCCGGAACATTGAGAGAAAACGAGGTCGCCCCCATGACCGTCCTCGTCCTGTGCTGGAACATTTGGAAGGCAGCCGATCTTCCCTCTCCGGTTCGCACTCCACGCACTTCCATGTCCGGCCGCCAGCCCGGACCGACCCATCCGCCTCCAGGGTCCTGAAGCACAGGTGCGCGACCGCTTCCAATGAATTAGCCCGGTTCCAGATTCGCCCCATTCTCATCATTCATTGACGGAGGACACCCATGAAACGGATCCGTGTGTTCGTTCCCGCAGTGCTGCTGTTGGTGCTTGCGGCCGCGCCGGCGGCGCGTGCCCAGGGCTGCCAGATCGGCGGGCATGTCGAAACCAGTGAAGACTTCACACCCGCCGGAGGCTGGACAACTGCAGTCCAGTCGCCCGGCTCGGTCCTCGGCGCTCCGGGCGGCCCGCATCTCGTCATCAGCGAAGTGGCCCCGCGCGGCTTCGGAACGGGCGCCGGCTCGGACTCCAGTGAATACGCCGAGATCTACAACCCGACGACGAAGCCCGTGTCCCTCACGAATTACTACATCAGCGACGACATCGGTTATTACCGGATCGTCAACGGCACGTACCCGGCCACCAACTCGTCGGACTTCGCGCTTCGCTTCCCCTCCGGCCTGTCGCTGAATCCGGGACGCACTCTCCTTCTGTGCGTCACGAAGGCGGGCTATGCCGCCAGCGGCGGGACGGTTGGCGCCGCGGCTCAGCATTTCCTCGAAATGCGGGACAGCAACGGAAATCCGGCCGACGACATGATCGTCATGACGAGCGGGTCCACGTTTCCGCTCTCCGGCGGGAACCTGACGAATCCGAGTGCGACCAACGGCGAATGGCTCGTGCTCTACTGCTGGAACGGCATCTCGGACCTGGTCTGTGACGTGGACTACGCGAGCTGGGGGGCAACGTCCGCCTCCAATCCGAAGATGGACAAGACGGGAGTCTCCATCGACGGGCCGGATGCCGGAGCCGCGCCCTCGTCCTATGCACCCGACATCGCCGCCGCCAGCCAGACGAATCTGGGCACCGTACTGAACAAGCCCAACTCGTTCCAGCGGGTCGGAGGCGAGATCGGCGAGGCCCTCGTCGGCGGCAACGGCTGCCGTGGCCGGGTCTCCGTGGCCGCGGTGGACTGGACAACGATCGTGGACGTCGTGCGGTTTCACATCCGGTTCGCGAACGAGGATCCCGACAACTCCTCCGATCCGGCGAACGCCATGGTCCACGCCCAGGAGTTCGGCGTTTTCCTGCCCAACCAGGGGTTGATCCAGCAGATCAACATACCGCCCATGCAGCCGGACAGTTTCTTCGACGTGTTCTTCGACGTGCCGCTCAGTGCCCTGCCCCCGAGTGCCGCCACCGAGTTGCCGGGCGGAGGTCCTGCCAAGGCGGTCGGGCTCGAACCGGACGGTGCAGGAACTCCCGCGGCCCCCTGTCCGCCCCCGACGAACTGGAACGGGAACCTGGACATCGTGTGGAGCGGCCCGGGGTACACGGGCCAGATCGAGAAACACTACGGCGAGCTCCTGATCTGCCCCGGAGCCGATCCTTCCTATATCCATGTCCGCAGTTCCAACTGTCCGAACCCGGCGCCCTGGACGATCGCCGGGCTGTGCCCCGGCTTCACCGCCACGCTGGTGAACGAGGACAAGACGCCGGCGCCGAACCCGGTTCCTCCGGGGTGGACCGGGTGGATCTGCGTCCAGTCCCCGGCCGGGGTTCCGGACGGGCTGAACTGCTGCTTCACGGTCACGTTCACCTGCAACGGGTCTCCCGCGGTGATCGACCTCTGCGCCACGACCTGCGACTGGGGCCAGCCGCAGCCTGCGCCGACCCTGACCGCCGTCGACTGGACGAACGTCGGGAGCGACGTGCGTTTCCATCTCCGCTGGGAGAACACGAGCGCCACCGGAACGTCGGTGCCGGTCAGCGGGAACATGACGTCGCAGGAGTTCGGAGTGTTCCTGCCGGACTTCGGGCCGATCGGAATGTTCAACGTTCCGCCGCTGGCGCCCAACAGTTTCTTCGATGTCTTCTTCGACATACCCCTGGCCCAGCTTCCACCTGAACCCCCGAAGGAACTCCCGGGCGGCGGGCCGGCCGGCGGCAATCCCTGTCCGCCGAGCACCGACTGGAACGGCAATGTCGACATCATCTGGACCGGCCAGGGCACCGGCGGCCAGGTCGGCAAGCACTACGGCGACCTGCTCATCTGTCCCGGCGCCGCACCCTCCTACATCCATGTGAAGAGCACGAACTGCACCGTTGGGGCCAGCTGGACCATCAACGGCCTCTGCCCGGGTTTCAACGCCACGCTCGTGAACGAGGACAAGACGCCGGCACCGAATCCGATTCCGCCCGGCTGGACCGGCTGGATCTGCGTTGCCGCAGCGGCGGCAACGCCGGTGGGAGCGAACTGCTGCTTCACGGTCGACTTCGACTGCAACGGGTCGCCGGCCTCCATCGACCTCTGCGCGATCACCTGCGACTGGCAGCCGCACCATCCCACGCTCGCTGCGATCGACTGGATCAACGTCGGAAGCCTGGTCCGCTTCCACATGCGGTGGCGGAACACTCATCCGACCGCCCCGTCCGATCCCGTCGGCGGCACAATGAACTCGCAGAAGTTCGGCGTCTTCCAGCCGGATTTCGGTCCGATCGGTTCGTTCAGCGTTCCGCCGATCCAGCCGAACAGCTTCTTCGACGTCTTCATCGAGATTCCGCTGGCGCAGCTGCCGCCGGAACCGCCGAAGGAGCTTCCGGGAGGCGGCCCGCCGGCCGGCTCGAACTGTCCGCCGAGCGATGCCTGGAACGGCAACGTGGACGTGATCTGGAGCGGCCCGGGCGGTTCCGGACAGGCCCAGAAGCACCAGGGTGACCTTCTCGTGAACCTCGGGTCCACCCCGGCCTACATTCATGTTGGAATCACGAACTGTCCGCTGCCGGCACCCTGGACGATCACGGGGCTGTGTCCCGGCTTCAGCGCGACCCTCGTCAACGAGGACAAGACACCGGCGCCGAATCCGATTCCGCCCGGTTGGTCGGGCTGGATCTGTGTATCGGCCGCGGCGGGCGTTCCGAGCGGAACGACGTGCTGCATCAAGGTCAACTTCGACTGTGGCGGATCGCTCGGCGTGATCGATCTCTGCGCCACCAGCTGCGTGTGGCAGGTTTCAGGCGCCACCCCGGTTCCGGGCTCCATGACGTTCGGAATCTTCCGGGCCGCCCCGAATCCGACTTCGTCCGGTACGGTCATCGACTTCGTGATGCCCGCGGACGGCTCCGCGAAGGTCGAGGTGTTCGATCTGAGCGGCCGTCGCGTCCGGACGCTGATGGATGGCCCGGCGCAGGGCGGCGTCACTTCGGTGCACTGGGACGGGCTCGGCGAAAACGGCGCCCGGCTCAGTCCGGGGGCCTACTTCGTCAAGCTCACCGCGGCCGGCGGGACGTCGAGCCGGAAGATCGTTCTGTACAACTAGAGTTTCGCAGATGGCTGTGAGGCCCCGGGAGAGATCCCGGGGCCTTTTTCTGGCCAACCGGACACCTCCGACGGAGACTACCGCCCCGCCCCCTCCGGAAGCCCGTCGAGCACGACCGTGACCGAATTGATCGGCTCCGGCCCCGCCTGGAACAGCGCGATGAGCCGGGGAAGCATGGCCTGGCCGGCGCTGCGTGAGCGGGCGGGCCGAAGTCCGCGGGAGTCCTTGGGGAAGGTGACGAAAACGCGCGGCGGACCGAGCCGGAACTCGCTGCCGGCCAGTATCTCGGCCATGCGCCCGTGAGCCCGGTCGGACCGCAGCCCGAAGATGAGGTGTGTTCCGTCCGGGGTCCAGCCGACCCAGTCCGCACCGCCCGAGGTGACCTGGTACTTGTTTCCGGGAACCGGATACGACTGGACGTAGGCCTCCGTCTGTCCCGACTCGTCGGACAGGTAGGAGATCCACCGGCCGTCGGGGGAGACCGAGCCGCCGAGTTCATTGAAGCGCGTCTCCAGGAAGGCCCGGGGGGTCCGGTCTCCATCCATGGGCAGCACCCAGAGATCCCACTTCGTTTCCGGGTCCAGTCTGCCGTACACGATGCTGCGCCCGTCGGGCGTCCAGCCGTCCAGTCGCTTGAAAAGCGGGTCGTCATCGACGAACGTCTCCACCGTGTTCCCGGCCAGCGACTTGACCTTGATGATCTGCGGAGAATTGTCGCTCCAGGTGTAGGCGATGCGCGTTCCGTCCGGCGACCAGTCCGGCGCATTGTTGTAGCCGGACTCGTCGGTGAAGCGGGTGGCCACGCCCCGCTCCAGGTCCGCGATCCAGATGTCGGCCGCGTCGGACGACTCTTCCCGCACGAGGGCCATGCGCCGGTCGTCCGGCGACAGCGACCCGAAACTGTAGGGCCCGGGCGGGAGCGGAATCGGCGCGATCTCGTTGCCGGACAGGTCGACCCAGGCCAGCCGCCGGCTCATCGGCCGGTACGTGCCGTAGGCGAGCGCCCCGGTCGAGGACGCCGAGGCGATGGGGCCGCCCGACGAGTCCGTTCCGTTGACGGCATCGCCCAGCGGGACCGGCTCTCCCTTGAGCTGGATCGCCTTCGCGTCGAATCCCTGCGCGATCAGCTTGCCGCCGCGCGCGTACAGCAGGTGGCCCGGCGCCAGGGTCACGCCGGTCGCTGCCGACAGAAGCAGCCGGCGTTCGGGCGAGTCGAGCGACCCGACCCATGTCTCGAACTTGCCCTCGCGGGCCGGAAGAACGGAGAACAGAAAGTGCCGGCCGTCGGGCAGGAACTGTGGAAAGCGGTGCGCCGTTTCGCCGCGGGCTTCGTCGAGCACGGTCACGGGTTCCGGTTCGCCGCCGTTCTCGGAAACCCTTTCGATGGGGCCGTTCGACGTGGAGGCAATGAGGATCACGCCGTCCTTGCCCCAGGTGCCCCCGCGGTGTTCCTTGACCGGGCACAGGACTTCCGCGTCCCCGCCGGCCACGCCGATCTTCCTGAGCTTTCCCTCGCTGACGAAGGCGATCTGGCGACCGTCCGGGGACCACAGAATCATTCCCCCCGTCTTCTCCGTTCCCGGAATGGGCCTGGCATCCGTGGAGTGGAGCGGCCGGAGCCAGATGCGCGATCCCCCGGTGGAGTCGAAGGCGACGAACGCGAGGGTCCGGCCGTCGGGGGAGAGTGTGGGCGAGGACCCGTCGGTGTTCATGAAAAAGCCGTCCGGCTGCGCGATCGTGAAACGCGTCGGATCCACGTTGACGGGCTTCTCGATGGCGCGCGGCACGAACCAGGTGACCGCCGCCGCGATCGCCGCCACCGCCGCGAGGCGCACCCACTCGAGCCTCCGGCGCGAACCCTGAACCGCCGCACCGGCCGCGACCGAGGAGCTGGACGCGCGCACCGCCTGCACATCCTCGATCTCCATGCGGGCGTCGCCGATGTCGCGGAGCCGGCGGCGGACGTCCTTCTCGAGGCAGCGGCGCAGAAGTCCCCGGATCCGCTCGGGCGTCCGTTCGGGCAGCGCGTTCCACTCCGGCTCCCCCTGGAGTATTCGGGCGATCATGTCCGACACGGTCTCGCCGGCGAACGCCTGGCGGCCGGTGAGGCACTCGAACAGCAGGCAGCCGAACGCCCAGATGTCGGTCCGCTTGTCCACGGCCTTGCCGCGCGCCTGCTCCGGGCTCATGTAGGCGGCGGTGCCGAGGATCACGCCGGTGCCGGTCTGGGTGAGCGCCATGGTGGGGGAGTGCGACAGGTCGAGGGCCGACTCCGAAGTGGCGGCGGCACCCCCCTTGGCGAGGCCGAAGTCGAGCACCTTGATGTCGCCCGCCGGCGTGATCTTGATGTTCGCCGGCTTGAGATCGCGGTGGACGACGCCCCCCTCGTGGGCCGCCTCGACCGCCGCCGCCACCTGCCGGCAGAGGTCGAGCGTCTCGTCGAGCGGCAGGGCGCCGCGGGCGATCCGCTCCGCGAGCGTCTCGCCCCCGACGTACTCAAGCGCCAGGAACCGGCGGCCGCCGTCCTCTTCGAGGCCGTAGATCCCGGCGATGTTGGGATGGTTGAGCGACGCCACGAGGCGCGCCTCGCGCTCGAAGCGCGCGAGGCGCTCGGGATCGCTTGCGAACACCTCGGGAAGCACCTTGATGGCGACGGGGCGGTCGAGGCGGGTGTCGCGCCCCAGGTAGACCACGCCCATCCCGCCGCGGCCGATCTCGCGCTCGATCGGGTAGGAACCGATGTGTTCCGTCGTCATACTTCATCCCTTCGAAATTGTTCGGACCCAGTTCGAGTGTGCCGGGGCCGGGAATCGAACCCGGACAGGCCTTTCGGCCCTGCGGATTTTAAGTCCGCTGCGTCTGCCAGTTTCGCCACCCCGGCGCGGGAACATGAGGGCGAAAGGTAGCATACAAACCAGGAAGGGCAGAGACCGGCAGGATGTTTCGGGGCGATCGAGTTATACTGCCCGTCATGGACCCGGAAACCAACAACGACGAATCGCCGGCCGTCATCGTGACGACGCTCGGCCTCCTCTGCCCGCTGCCGATTGTCCGAACCGCCCGCGCGTTGAAGGACGTGGACGCGGGCTCAATCGTGGAAGTCCACTCGGACGACCCCGGCTTTCTCGAGGACATGCCCGCCTGGTGCACGGAAACGGGGCATCGTCTCCTCGACATTTCGCGCGACGGGAACGTCATCCGTGCCCTGATCCGAAAGGCCGGACAGGGCAAAAACTGATCCGGCGCCGGCCCCGTCAGTGCAGCTCCGGCGCCATCCCCCACAGCGCCTTGAGCTTCGCGTCCCGGCCGCAGCCGAACCGGTAGGCCTTGTACTCGAGCGGCTTCTTCCTGAAGTAATCCTGGTGGTACTCCTCGGCGTCGTAGAACGTGGCGGCCTCGCGGATCGGCGTGACGATCGGCCGGTCGACCTTGAGCCGCGACTTCACCCGGGCGAGACTGGCCTCGGCGAGTGCCTTCTGGGTGTCATCGACGAAGAAGATGGCCGAGGCATACGTGTTGCCGCGGTCGCAGAACTGGCCGCCCGCGTCGGTCGGATCCACGTTGTGCCAGAAGATGTCGAGCAGTTGATCGTAGGAGATCTTCGCGGGGTCGAACGTGACCTTCACGGCCTCGACGTGACCCGTGGTGTGCGTGTTGATCGTGTCGTAGGTCGGGTTCTTCGTGTGACCCCCGGTATAGCCGGACACGACGGTGGCGACTCCCTCGACCCCCTCGAACGCGGTTTCCATGCACCAGAAGCAGCCACCGGCGAAAATCGCGGTGGTGGCCGCTCCGGCGGTCCTTCCCTCGGCATCACCGACCCCGGCGGTCCGGCCCTCGGCATCATCGACCCCGGCGGTCCGGCCCTCGGCATCATCGACCCCGGCGGTCCGGCCCTCGGCATCATCGACCCCGGCGGTCGCTCCGGCCCC
>CAZQVN010000005.1:91607-131107 GCA_964596775.1 uncultured bacterium | reverse complement strand
CGACCCCGGCGGTCCGGCCCTCGGCATCATCGACCCCGGCGGTCGCTCCGGCCCCCTCGCCCCCGCCCCGCAGCGGCGGCAGGGCCTCGCCGGCCGGAACGAATTTCAAGGCCAGGCCGTTGTTGCACCAGCGCTGGCCGGTCGGCTTCGGGCCGTCGTCGAACACGTGCCCCTGGTGACCCCCGCAGCGGATGCAGTGGTATTCAGTCCGCGGCACCACGAGCTTGTGATCCTCCGCGAATCCGACGCGTCCAGCGATCGGCTCGAAGAAGCTGGGCCAGCCGGTGCCGCTTTCGAACTTGGCCTTCGAGGAAAACAGCGGCAGGCGGCACGCGGCGCAGACGAAGACTCCATCGCGATGCTCGTCGTTGAGGGGGCTCGATCCCGGGCGTTCCGTTCCATGCTCGAAGAGAATGCGAAACGCCTCCGGAGACACGACATCCTTCCAGTAATTGGCGGGCAGATTCAGCCGTTGAACTTCGCCGGATTCGGCTGAAGACTTCAGGGTGCCGGTTTCCGAGGAAGCGTGGCGCGGGGCACCGTTGCAGGCGTTCGTGACAAGAGCCAGGAGGGCCAGGCAGAGCCCCCGGTGGAAAATGCGGATCATGTCCATCTCCAGTTCTCTGAGAGTCCTTGCGGAGGTTCCGCGGGTGACTGAGGAGCGCCGCGCGGGCGCGTGACGTGTTTCGGAATCACCGGCCTGCTACGTGGGAGCGGCCCGCTCCGTGACGACACCGGATACGACAGCCGCTCAGTGACGCGCCGTTCCCGTCGTCATCCGCCGCAGATCCTCCGCCCAGTTCTGAACCACCCGGATTTCATTGAGACCGGACGACCCCTCGAGCGCCCGGGCCATCACGAACGACTTTCCGTCCGCCATCAAGTCGTAGCTCCGGGTCGTGGTGGCCTGCGCCCCCTCGAACAGCACACGGGGCGTGCCGACCCGGGGCTCTGCACCCGGTTCGATGTCCGTGACCATCATCTTCGACCCGGAGATGAAGAACAGTTCCCGTCCCGTCGGCGACCAGACCGGAAACCGACCGCCATCCGTGGACACCTGGATCCTCGGCCCCGGCCCGGGGAACGCTCTGAGATAGATTTCGAAGCGCCCCGATTCATCCGAGGCACAGGCGATCCAGGACAGATCGGGAGAGAATGCCGGGTCGGCTTCCCGGAACTCGGTCCGCAGGAACGGGGTCGCCGCGCCGTCGCCGGACATGGGGATTGTCCAGATGTCGGTCTTCGTGCCGCTCCCCGTAGCCGTGCAGGCCAGAATCCGCCCGTCCCGGGACCAGGATTCCGGGTGCAGGACCACATCACCCTGACCATACGGGAGCGGATCCGCGCTCCCGTCCGCGGACAGGATCACCAGAGACGTGGACCCGACCCCGTCGCGGGACACGATGACGCGCCGGCCGTCCGGCGCCCAGACCGGATCGTGGCTGTCACCCTCGCGCGTCAGCCGGGAAAAGACACGCCGGTCGAGGTCGTGGATCCAGAGATCACAGTTCGTTCCCGTCTTGCGCACCAGAACGCGGCGTCCGTCCGGCGATACCCGCGGCTGGGCCCAGGGACCGGGTGTCTCCAGCATCGGCGTGATGGCGCCCGATCGATCCAGGATCGCCACGGTGTTCTTCCCGCCTTCCATCTTCGCCACATAGACCAGCGTTCCTTCCGGGGAGAGATCGAAGCAGTACCAGTTGTCCACCTCGGCGATAAGGGGAACCGCGGCCCCGGTGAACTCCACCCGCCGCGGATCGAACGGAGCGGCATAGAGGACCTCGGATTCATCATCCACGTACAGGAGGTATCCTTCCTCGGACCAGCGCGCCTCGAAGCCGCCTTCCTGGATCATCTTCCGGGTTCCGTCGGGAAAGGCGGCCACGATCCTCCAGGTCATCCCGGTCTTGGCAGAATAGAGGATCGCCTTTCCGCCCGGAAGAAACTCCGGCAGCCAGGTCTCCGATTCCGAGGTCGCCTCGTCCAGGGGCAGGACAGCCTCCGGTCGCCCCCCGGTTTCCGCCACCCGTCCGAGCGCCGTCTTCCCGTCCCATCCGCCGGAATGGAGCGCGAACAGGATCGTGCCGTCCGATCCCCACTCGGCACTGCTGATCCCCTCGATGCCGCAGAGCGTGATCGCCGTCCCCCCGATCAACGGAACCTTCTTCAGCGCCTCCGGCGTGTTGAAACCGACCCAGATTCCATCCGGAGAAAAGAACGGCCCCTTGCCCCCCTCCGTACCCGCGATCGGCAGCGCTTCGAAGGAGTCGAGGGCGCGGCGGTACAGCTGGCGCTTTCCGTCGCTGTCCACGCTGTACACGATCGTCCTCCCATCGGGAGAGATGGCCGGCGCCGAAGCCCCCGTGAGCGACGCGGCCCCCACGACGAAGCGCTGCACGGGACCGGTCTCCGGACGAGCCGGCCGCCGGAACACCGAGATCACCGAAAACGTGGCGAGTATGGCCAGGAGCGCCGTCGGCAGGACGATCGTCCAGACCGGCCGGCTCTTCACGGGCGCCACCACCGGTTGCGCAGCCGCAGCGGGTCCATCCTCCTCGATCACTCCGCCCGACAGGACCTCCTCGAGTTCGATCCGGGCGTCGGCGATGTCGTGCAGCCGCCGGTTCGCGTCCTTCTCCAGGCAGCGGCGCAGCAGTTTGCGGAACGGCCGCGGAAGATCGGCCGGAAGTTTTTCCCACTCCGGGTCGGCCCGGACGACCGCCGCGAGCGTGTCGGTGATCGTCTCCCCGGTAAACGGCGAGTTGCCGGTCAGCGCCTCGTAGACCACGCAGCCGAACGCCCACACATCGGTGCGCCGGTCCACCGGCTTGCCGCGCGCCTGCTCCGGGCTCATGTAGCCGGCCGTTCCCATGATCTCGCCGCGGATCGTGGCCGCGGCCGTCATCGTCGGCGAGGCCGACAGGCCCGGAGACATTTCCGTGGCGGTGTCGTACGCCTTGGCCAGGCCGAAATCGAGCACCTTGACCTTGTCGTCGGGCGTCACCTTGATGTTCGCCGGCTTCAGATCGCGGTGGATGACACCGTTCTGGTGCGCCGCCTCGAGTCCCAGCGCGATCTGGATGAACAGGGGTAGCGCCTCGTCCACCGGAATCGGTCCGCGCTGGATCCGCTCGGCCAGCGTTTCGCCGGGCACCAGTTCCATGGCCAGGTAGCTCACGCCGCCGGTCGTGTCAAAACCATAGAGCGTGGCCACGTTCGGATGGTTCAGCGACGCGAGGAGCTTTGCCTCGCGCTCGAACCGGGTCAGCCGTTCCTGGTCGCTGGCGAAAGCGTCGGGAAGAACCTTGATCGCCACCGTGCGGTCGAGCCGGGTGTCGCGCGCGGAATAGACCTCGCCCATGCCGCCCGCGCCGAGAGGACCGAGGACTTCGTAGGAGCCGAGGCGGGTACCGGGGTTCAGGGACATGGCGGCATACTAACGGAGTGAGCCGGCAGGCGCCATCGCTCTACTTCCGAAATTCCCGGATCCAGTCCGCCACGAGCTTGACGCCGATCCGCTGCTCCTCCTCGTTGTCGCTTCGGGCGGGCGAGCCGACGATCAGGAACGTTTCACCGTCCGGCCAGACGGTGAAGTCGTTGGACTCCACCTCGAAGAGCGATGTCGGCGCTCCCAGCTGCACGGCCTCTCCGGATCGGGCGACACTGACCTCCATCACCATGTGATCTTCACGATAGTAGAGACGATCACCCCGCGGCCCCCACCGGACGTCCTGGCCACCCCGGGTTGAAACCTGCCAGCGACCGACCCCTTCCGGGTAACGGCTCAGAAAGACCTCGGATCGTCCCGAGGCGCGGCTCACGTAAGCCAGGAGATCGCCGCGAGGCGACAGGGTGGGCGACCCGGCATGATCGTCCTGGGAGCGGAGCACCGGTTCCCCCTCCCCCGATCCGTCCAGGGGAGCGCGCACGATGCGCCTCGGCAACTCTCGATTCAGGGATGTGGTGTCCGCTCCCAGCGGCCGGGTCAGGAGCATGTGCTGCCCGTCCGGCGTGACGGAGCCGGGAAAACCGGGCACGACCTCGACCGGAAGGTCGGATCCATCCGAGGACACGCGCGAAGTCTGCAGATCACCGACCGTCCAGCCGTTGAAGAACGTGCAAAAGTAGATGTTCCGGCCGTCCGGACTCCATTGATAATCAAACTCGAATCGATTTTCATCGTTCGTCAGCCTGGTTTCCGTCCCCCGCTCCATGTCCCGAACCCAGAGATCGAAAGTGCTGGACTCTCCCTCTGTTTGTCCGAAGGCCAGGCGGCGCCCGTCCGGCGAAAAGGAGAGATCGTCACCGAGCTGACGAGCCGGACCGATCTCCTCGAGCTTCTTGCCGGTTCGATCGACCCGGTACAGCTGTTCCGTTCCGCCGGAACTCGTGATGCCGTTCAGGAAGGCCAGCGTGCCGTCCCGCGACAGGCTCGGCGAGGCCGCATCGGCCGCGACGAGAAACGCCTCGCCGGTTGCCTCGAGAGAACCGGCGTCGAAGGGGATGGCCCAGAGGCCCGCGGTGGCGCTTCCTCCGACCCGGCGGAACAGGATGTGGCCGCTCGGCGAGTAGACGGGATGCCACATCCGCGAGTCATCCCCCTTGAGCAGGATGTGCCGTTCCCCCTTGCGAACCGCCATCAGAACGTTCGGCGGCGCCGACGCCGTGTGCAGGATCATCACGAATCCGTCCGGAAGCAGCGACGGTTCATGAAAGTCCCCGTCCCCTTCCTCGAGCGGCAGGATTTCCGTCGGCTCGCCGCCGAGTGCCGAAACCCCGAACAGCCCGGTGTTGCCCCGGCAGTACACGATCCGGCCGTCCTCGCCCCAGGCGCCTCCGAACCCTCCGGCCGGCGCGGCGCCGAGATCGCAGATCGCCGTCGGGCGGCCGCCGGATGCGCTGATCCGCCAGAGCTTCTTTCCCTGGAAATAGGCCACCTGCTCCCCGTCCGGAGACCAGAACGGACCGGCTCCCCCCTCCGTTCCTTCCAGGGGTCGCGGGTTCAGCTCATTGAGAAACTGGACCCAGAGACGCGGGCCGCTGGAGTAGACCACCCTGTCGCCCGTCGGCGCGATCCGCGCCTCATTGTTGCCGTCCGGTCCGGGAACGATGGTCACTCCGAGATCCAGCTTGCGGAGCGGCCGGGGTGCGGGCGCGGGGCGGAGGAGGAACATCAGCCCCCCGCCGAGAATCAGTCCGGCAAGGCCGACAGACACGGCCCGGAACAGCGAAGCCTTTCCGGACGCCGGCGACGGTTGCACGGCCGCGCCCGACAAAGTGCCGAATCCCAGGTAAGACCCGGAGGGATCGCGAATGGCCTGCTCCAGCTCGATGCGGGCGTCGCCGATATCCCGCAGCCGCTGTTCCGGATCGCGGTTGAGGCAGCGGGTAAGAAGGAGCCGCACGGCGGCCGGCGTTTCGGCCGGAAGCGAACTCCAGTCCGGCTCCCGATGGAGAATGGCTCCGATGGAATCGGAAACGGTTTCCCCCTTGAACAGCCCCTTGCCGGTCAGGCATTCAAAGAGAACGCAGCCGAACGCCCAGATGTCGGTGCGCCGGTCCACCGGCTTGCCGCGCGCCTGCTCCGGCGACATGTAGGCCGCGGTGCCCAGGATCATTCCGGCCATCGTGCCGGCCACGGTCATCGTGGGTGAGTGGGACAGGCCGCTTCCACTGGCCGACTGAGGTCCCATGGACTTGGCCAGGCCGAAGTCCAGGACCTTGGCCGCCCCTCCCGGCATGAGGACGATGTTCGAGGGTTTCAGATCGCGGTGAATGACCCCCTGCTCATGCGCCGCCTCCAGCGCCTCCGCCACGTGAGCGCCGACCTTGAGCGCCTCGTCCACCGGCAGCGGGCCGTTGGCCAGCCGCGTCGAGAGATCCTCGCCCGGCACGAGCTCCATGGCCAGGAACGTCTTGCCCTTGTCTTCGTGAAGCCCGTGAACGGCGGCGATCCCGGGATGGTTGAGCTGCGCGAGCAGCCGGGCCTCCCGCTCGAAGCGGGCCCGGCGCTCCGGGTCCTGCGCAAACATGTCCGGCAGGATCTTGACGGCCACCTCGCGATCCAGCGATGTATCCCGCGCCCGCCAGACTTCCCCCATGCCGCCTTCGCCGATCTTGGAAAGGATTTCGTAGTGGGCCAGCCGTTCGTTCACGTCGCCTCCGCACGGATTGTTGTCAAACGAGGCAGCAGGATAACACAGCACGGAGGCTGTGCTACCCTGCCGGTTCGTTCCCATCCCGGAGGCCGGATCGTGCTTCACCAACAGTACAAACGACTGATCCTCATCGCGATTCTCGCCCTGGCGACGCCAGGCACCGCCCGCACCGAGCCCTGCGAAAACACCGCAACCTTCAGCGCCTGGCTGACCGACTTCCGCACCGAAGCCGCCGAGGCCGGCATCTCCCCGAAGACGCTCTCCACTGTTTTCGACGGCATGACCGCCGACCCGTCCACGATTGCCCGGGATCGCAAACAGAGTTTCTTCTGGCAGGACTTCCTGGAGTTCTCGGACAAGCTCGCCACCCCGTACCGGATCAACCTTGGTCGAAAGAAGATCGAGCAGCATCGCGCGCTCTTCGACCGCGTGGAAAAGGATTACGGAGTTCCGGCTCCGGCGATCGCCGCGTTCTGGGCCCTGGAAACCGACTTCGGAGCCGTCACCGGAAAGACGCCGGTGCTCCGCTCCCTGGCCACGCTGGCCTGGGACTGCCGCCGCAGCGAGATGTTCCGCGAGGAACTCTTGGCGGCATTGCGCATCATCGACCGGGGCGACCTGAAACCGGCGACCATGATCGGTTCCTGGGCCGGCGAACTCGGCCAGATGCAGTTCCTTCCGGGGCATTACGAAACGTACGCCGTCGATTATGACGACGACGGTCGCCGCGACCTGATCCGGAGCACGGCGGATGCGGTCGCCTCCGCCGCGGCGTATATCCGGGCTTTCGGCTGGATCCGGGGCGCTCCGTGGCTCGAGGAAGTCCGGGTGCCCGCCGAAATGGACTGGGCGGAGGCCGACCTGTCGATCACCCATCCCCGCTCGTTCTGGGCCGGGGCCGGGGTTCGCCGGGCCGACGGCACGGCACTGGACGGCGGGGATGTCGGTGCGTCGCTCCTGCTCCCGATGGGGCGGAACGGCCCGGCCTTCCTCGCCGGCCCGAATTTCCACGTGTTCACGGACTGGAATCAGTCGCTCAACTATGCCCTGACCGCGGCCTACCTGGCCACGCGGCTGGCCGGCGCGCCGGCGATGCGCCGGGGCAACGGCCCGGTGGAAGCGTTCGGTTTCGAGCGCGTTCGCGAGCTTCAGGACCTCCTGAACCGGAACGGCCATCCGCTGGAGAAGATCGACGGCAAACTGGGAGCCAATTCGAGGGCGGCGGTCCGTGCGGCCCAGATCCGCTTCGGTTTGCCCGCCGATGCCTACCCGACGCCGGAACTCGTGCGGCAATTGAAAAAACTCGCCTCGGACTGACCCGCCCCCCGGCAGCGGAAGAATCCACGCGCCTCCCCCTGCCGAATCCGCTATCATTACCGGCGGAAAATTGCCGCCACCGGCCGGGGTTTCGGCCGACGGCCATCACCAGGATCGACCGTACCGGCGGGGCCCCTCGGGGGGCGCCGCGGAACTCCGGTCGGAGCCAAACCCGTCTTTCCGAATCGAGGATCCATGGCCATCCAGGCCGGCGTCGGCAAGAGCATTGCGGCGGATGCGGAAGGTGCCGGACGCGAAGCCGCCCGCCTGGCCTGCGCACGTTTCGAGGGCCGGGCACCCGATTTCGTTCTCGTCTTCGGCACGTCCGGATACGACCAGGAGATGCTGCTCAGGGGCGTGCGGTCGGTGACCGGTGCCGCCCGCGTTTCCGGGTGCAGCGGTGAAGGCGTCATCGCCGGCGCCGACTCGGACGAACGGGACCGCGCCGTGGCGGTCTGCGCGTTTCGCTCGGAAACCATCCGTTTCCGGCCCTTCCTGGCCTCGGGCTACCACGCGGATCCGGCGGCCTGCGCCCGAACACTGGCGGACTTCGTCCGGAACGTGAGAGACGAAACCCCGCGGGCGCTCCTCCTGTTTCCCGACGGTCTCCTCGGCAACTGCAGCCGCCTGCTGGAAACGCTGGAGTCCGAACTTCCTCCCGGGATTCCCGTCCTCGGGGGCACCGCCGGCGACGCGATGATCTTCGAGAGAACCTGGCAGTACCTGGACGGAACGGCGGAGACGGATTCCGTGGCCGCCGTCCTCGTCACCGGAAACGTCGAAGTTCGTTTCCAGGTGAGCCACGGCTGCCAGACGCTCGGGCTGGACCGCGTCGTGACCGAGGCGGACGGAGGGTGGCTCCGCACCATTGACAACCGGCCGGCCTGGTCCGTCTTCCGGGAGTTTCTCGACGGGGACCCGGAGGACCTGAATGCCGAGGGGATCGCGCACCTGAGCCTGGCCGAGGAGTTGAGGCGGGACGGCAGCAAGATCATCCACACGCCGCTGCAGCTCGACCGGGAAACGGGCGCGCTGTTCTTTCCCGGCGGCGGGATCGCCGCGGGGACCCGGGTCAGAATTGCCCGGCGCGACCCCGACAGCATCCGCGAAAGCGCCCGCATTTGCGCGCAGACGCTGACCGGAACGAACCCGGAGGTCAAGCCGGCGTTCGTGCTCCAGTTCGATTGCGCGGGACGAGGCCGCCTCATGTTCGGACCCTGCGCCGCGGATGAAATCGTCCGCCCGCTCCAGTCGATCCTCGGACCGGCCGTGCCGTGGATCGGGTTTCACACCTTCGGGGAAATCGCCCCGATCGAGGGGCGCTCCCGCTATCACAATTACACGGTGGCTCTCTGCGCCTTTCACGAAAGGGACCCCGACTCTTGAACGCCGGCTCCCCGGAAGAGATGGAACGCATCCGCAGGGACAATGAAGCGCTGAACGAGCAGGTCAAGCGGCTCGTCCAGGTGGAGCAGCGGCTCTACCGGTCCCAGAACGAGCTGAACTGCCAGCTGGAAAACATGCGGGCCCTGGGTTCCTTCGCCCTGTTCTGCTCGGGTTCGGACGACTCGGCACGGATCCTCGAGAAGGCGGTGGAGACGCTGTCCCGCGCGTTCACGCTCGACTTCATTTCCGCGGTGCGCATCAACATCCCGGAACGGATGTGTGAAGTCGTGGCTGCGGCTCCCTCACTGACCGGGACGCGTTCGGAAACGCTGACTCCCGGTCGAGGGGCCTGGCTCGACACGCTTCCGCCGGTGAGCCTGTTCCATCTTCCATCGGCATGCGTCAACCGCTTTCCGGACGGCCTGATGGCGTGCCTGCTTCCGGCGGGATCGCCGATTCTCGACGCGCCGCGGGGCAACCTGCTTGTCTTCTGCATCCGCAATGCCCGGCGCCGGCCGGCGGTTCTCCTCATGGCCTACGCCTCCGAAAAGAAACGCGCGATGTACTGGCCCGAGGATCTGTCCGAGCGAAACCTCCCGTTCCTCGACCTCTTCGCCGCTCACGTGGAACGGGCCCTGGAGAACGCCGCGCTGACCGCCGACCTGCGCGAACGCACCTCGGAACTTTCCGAGAGCCTGAGGGAACTCGAACAGGCGCAGAATCACCTGATCCAGGCCCAGAAGATGGAGGCGATCGGCCAGCTCGCCGGAGGAATCGCCCACGACTTCAACAACATCCTCACGGTGATACTCGGCCATGCCACCCAGGTCGGCGAATCGCTGGATCCCGGCGATCCCCGCCGGGCGGGCGTCGCGAGGATCCAGGAGGCGGGGGAACGGGCCGCGTCCATCACCGGCCAGCTCCTTGCGTTCGGCCGGAGGCAGATCCAGCGGCGCGAGCCGGTCGACCTGAACGGGCTGGCCGTGGCCATGGCCGGAATGCTGGAGCGGTTGATCGGCGAGCACATCCGGCTTTCGCTGAGCCTGAACGAAGGCGCCTCGACCGTGCGGGCGGATCCGGCCCAGATGCAGCAGGTCCTCATGAACCTGGTCGTCAACGCCCGCGACGCCCTGCCGGAAGGGGGCGAAATCCGGATCGTCACCCGCCCGGCGACCCGTGAGGACGTCCGGCGCTGCGACACTCCGGTCGACCCGTCGGCGTTTCTCGTTCTCGAGGTTTCCGACAACGGCGTGGGCCTCGACGAGGCGATCCGCGACCGGGTCTTCGAGCCGTTCTTTTCGACGAAGGAACCCGGCAGCGGGACGGGACTGGGGCTGGCCGTGGTGTACGGAATCGTCCGCCAGGGGGAAGGGCACGTCTTCGTGGACAGCGTTTCCGGGAAGGGAACGCGGTTCACGCTGCTCGTTCCCCTCAGCAGTGAGCCGGAACGGGCCGCCCCCGCGCTACCCGCGCAGCCGCAACCCGGGGAATCGGGCGAGACCGTCCTTCTCGTCGAGGACGAGGACCTGATCCGCGAGATCGTCCGCGATTTCCTGAACCGGGCCGGGTACACGGTCCTCGAGGCGCGGGACGGCCAGCAGGCCATCGACGATCACGCGGACCGGATCGGTGACGTCGACATCCTGGTCAGCGACGTCGTCATGCCGCGCATGGGCGGACTCCGCCTGGCCGGTGAACTGAGGAAGAGGGTTCCGGACCTCCCGGTGGTGTTCATGTCCGGTTACTCCCGGGAGCATGCCGAAGGAGGCCGGGACCAGTCCCCGCCCGACGCGAGGTCGGCGTTCCTGCTGAAGCCGTTCACGCGCGACCGGTTGCTCACGGTTCTGCGAAAGACCCTTCAGGAGTCCGGAAACACGGCCTGACGGCGTCGGACACTTCCCCGGCTAGAGATCACCGAGGATCGGCCTGAGCAGGATCTCCTCCACGACCGTCCGCGGATCCGCGGTGACCGCGGCCACCACCGCGTCGGCCACCGCACCGGCGCGCATCAGGCGTTCCGGTTTCGCCGGAAGTTCGGGGCCCCAGATTCCGGTTTCCGTGGCGCCGGCGAGGAGCGAGGTCACCCGCAGCCCCCGGCCGCGCACCTCTTCACGGAGCGCGCCGGTGAATCCCCGGAGGCCGAACTTCGACGCGCCGTAGGCGCCGCAGCCGGTGAAGTCCTTGATGGACGCCACGGATCCCATGGTGACGATGTCGCCGGTGCCGCGCTCCAGCATGGCGGGCAGAAAGGCGCGAACCGTGTAGAAGGCCCCCGAGAGGTTCACGGCGATCTCGCGGTCCCACTCCTCCACGCTCATGTCCGCGATGTCCTTGAACAGGGCGCGGCCGGCCGAGACCACCAGGATGTCGGGAGCGCCCCATTCCGACCCGATCCGGCGGGAGACCGCCTGCAGGTCGGTGTAGCGGGTCACGTCGGCGGTGCAGGGATGCGCCGGGGCCGTTCCCCCGGCCTTGCGGATCCCTTCCGCGGCGGCCAGGAGTTCGGCTTCGCTGCGCGCCACGGGAGCCACATTCGCCCCCTCGCGGGCCAGCGCCAGGCACACGGCCAGCCCGATCCCCCGTCCGCCCCCGGTCACCACGGCGGTCCGACCGGCCAGGCGGCCGGCGTCAGGCCGAGAGGTCACTCTTCCGGCTGCGGATGAGGTTCAGGAATTCCATGCGGCTGGAGCGGTCGGTGCGGAATCCGCCGAGCATCGAGCTCGTGACCGCCACGCTGTTCTGCTTTTCGACGCCGCGCATGGTCATGCAGAGATGGACCGCCTCGATGACCACGGCCACGCCCTTCGGTTTCAGCAGGTCCTGCACCGTCTCCGCGATCTGCTGGGTCAGGCGTTCCTGCACCTGCAGCCGCCGCGCGTACATGTCCACGAGGCGCGGGATCTTGGAGAAGCCGATGATCTTGCCGTTCGGCATGTACGCCACGTGGGCCTTGCCGAAGAACGGCAGCAGGTGATGCTCGCACATGGAGTACAGCTCGATGTCGCGGACCGTGATCATCTCGTCCACGTTTTCCTCGAAGATCGCCCCGTTCAGGAGTTCACGGGGGTCCGTGGCATACCCCTTCGTCAGGAAGCGCCAGGCCTTTTCCACGCGCTGCGGGGTTCTCTGGAGCCCTTCACGGCCCGGATCCTCGCCGAGTTCCTTGAGCATCTGGCGGACCAGCTCTTCCATTACCTGCCCTCCCGGCCGTCGGGGCCGTAGTAATCCACGGTGTTCTTTTCCGTTTCGTTGAGCCGGACCCGGTACAGCCGGGCGCCCGCGAACTTGCCGTCCAGCTTCTTCCAGATGGCGATGGCCAGGTTTTCCGCGGTGGGGATGACCCCGCTCAGTTCGGGAACCATCGTGTTCAGGTCGCGGTGGTCCCAGGGCTCGACGATCTCGGCGTTGAGGATCTCCTTGACCCGTTTCAGATCGACGACCATTCCGGTGCGGGGATCGATGTCGCCGGCCACGGTCACCTCGACCGTGTAGTTGTGCCCGTGCCCGCCGGGCGTGGCGCACTTGCCGAACAGTTCCATGTTGTCCCGGTCGGACAGATCCGGCCGGTAGAGACGATGCGCCGCGCAGAACGCCGCCTTGCGCTTCAGGTAGATCATCCGGTGCCCTCCTCGAGCTTTCGTGCCGCGATCTCCAGGGCTTCGCGGGCCCGCTCCTTCGCGGGTCCCGATCCCTGGACGATGTCCCCGCGGCCGCCCCCCTTCCCTTCGATGGCGGGCAGGGCGGCCTGGAGAGCCGCGCCCAGGTCCGCCGCGCTCCCCTCGCCCCGCGCAAAGACCAGGTGCGTCCTGCCGTCGGGCGTCGTGCCGGCCAGGAGGCTCACCATGTTCGGACAGGCTTTCAGCTTCTGGCCGAGCCCCTTGACGATCCCCGGCTCGGGCACGTCTCCGGACCAGAGCGTGATCCGGATCCCCCCGCGCTCCACCGCCTTGCCGGCGATCTCGCAGGCGCGACGGCCGAGTTCGATGTCGGTCAGGTCGCGGACCTGCCTGCGCAGTCCCGCCGCCTCCTCCTCGAGTTTGAGCAGGGACCCTTCGAGGTCGCGGTCCAGCGTGGAGTACCGGGCGGCCGTGCGCTGAACGAGTTCGTGCTTCCAGCCATAGTCGGCGACCGCGCGGCCACCGCAGAGGAACTCCACGCGCACACCCCCCTTGTTCCGTTCCGCCCGGAGAATCTTGACGAGGCCGATCTGCCCGGTGGCGCCCACATGGGTGCCGCCGCAGGCGGAAAAATCGAAGTCCCTGACCTCCACGATGCGGAGCGGTCCCGCCGCGGTTGGAGGCTTGCGCAGCGGAAAGCGATTCACGTTTTCCGGGTCCGTCCAGTGAATCAGGACCGGGCGGTTTTCCTGGACGATCCGGTTCGCGCACTCCTCGGCCCGGGACAGGAACGCATCGTCCCAGTCCGGCCGGTCGAGATCGATCGTCACGCGGTCCGTCCCGAGATGAAACGACGTGGTTTCCGCCTTCCCCGTTTCGATGAACGCCCGGGACAGGACGTGCTGGCCGGTATGCTGCTGCATGTGATCGAACCGGCGGTCCCAGTCGATGCTCCCGACGATCGGTCCGGGATCGACGGCGCGGTCGAGTCGATGCTCGAGGATCCCGTCGGCGTCGCGGACATCCAGAACGACCGCATCTCCGAGCCGGCCGGTGTCGTGAGGCTGACCGCCGGAATCGGCGTAGAACGCCGTCTGGTCCAGCGTGGCCACGAACTGACCGTCGCCGGCCTCGCGGCAGGCCGTGACCGTGGCGTCGAACCGGGTCAGGAACGGGTCCTCATGAAACAGTCTGCGGGTTCCTGGAATCATGGCGTGATTATAGCCGGTATCCTGTGGAATCGGGCGTCCCCGCCCCATATAGTGGGAGGCCTATGGAATCGCCCGTCGTCACCCCGATCCAGGTGCGCTACTCCGAAACGGACCAGATGGGGCAGGCCTACTATGCGAACTACCTTGTCTGGTTCGAGGCCGCGCGCGGTCACCTCATGCGCGAACTGGGAATCCCCTACGGATCGATCGAAGCCCAGGGGTTCTTCCTGCCGGTTTCGCGGTTTCACGCCCGACTCGTCCGGCCGGCCCGGTACGACGACGCCCTCGGTGTTCATCTCTGGGTCGTGGCCGTGCTCAGCCGTTCGGTGGAGTTCCACTACCAGGTCCGACGCGGCACGGAACTCCTCGCCGAGGGGGGTACGACCCACGTGAGCGTGGATGAAAACGGCCGGCCGGCCCGGCTGCCGGAGGCGCCGCTGAAAGCGCTCAAGTCCTGCGTGGAACGCTTTCCGCTTCCCGCGGACGCCCGCCGGAGCTGACCGGCCGGACAACTCGAGAGATTCCGGTCGGGAGATCGAGGGGGTCCGTACAAACCCCGATCAGGCTCCCTCGGTGACTTCCTTGAGAACCTGGCGGGCCAGGTTGTGGGCCACGTCGCACTGCGGATCGTCGATGAGGCACTGGTCGATCGTGTGCGGGCAGCCGCAGGTGCACGGTTCGGACTTGAGCCGGCGGAGAAACTTGTTCGCCTGGCTGTCCGTGACGTCGCCGATCGAAACCTGGAGGTATCCCCCCTCGTTCGGAATGTCCTGCTTCGTGAAGACCATCCGGGGCGGCAGCTCCGCGGGCGGGGCGACGGTCCGCTCGATCCCCGAAGTATCCGCGAGGATCGAAGCCACATCGGCGATGTCCTTCTTCGAGACGCCGGACTGGTCCGAGCCTCCGCTCCCCTGACAACCGCCGAGGAAAACGCCGAAAACCATCGCCGCGAACAGGATCGCGGTTACTCGCATGCGGATCATCAAAAAAACTCCCTTCTTGCTGGTGACTGTCGCGCCGTAGGGCGCGGGCCGTCGACAAAAAATTGACGGCCACCGAGACAGGGTGCTACGTTGACGAAGGACCCTGGAGATGAACAATGAGTGACTGTCTTTTCTGCAGGATCGCTGCCGGAGAGATTCCGGCGAAAATTGTACACCAGGACGACCGATATGTCGCCTTCGAGGACATCCATCCCCAGGCGCCGGTTCATGTGCTGATAATTCCGGTGCGCCACGTTGCGGGTGTCGGCGCCCTCTCCTCCGACGATTCGGAACTCGTCGGGGGCGCGATCGTCCTCGCCCGGACCCTCGCCGAGAAACTCGGACTGTCCGACCGGGGCTTCCGTCTCGTACTCAACACCGGTGCCGAAGCGGGCCAGACGGTGTTTCACCTGCACGTGCACCTCCTGGGGGGGCGCCCCCTCGAGTGGCCGCCGGGATGAGCGACGCTTGAGGGGCAGGGACCGCGACGGCACCAGGGCGTCCGTCCGGCCCAGACGCGGCCGGAATGCGGTGCCGGACCGCTGGAAGTTGGCCGGTTGGCCCCGTCGTCCGCCGACTTCGCCCCGGTCCGTTTTCCGAACATCCGATTCCGCAATCCTCGCAAGTGTCTATATATTAACAGTAAGGGAGCGACACCCCGCCGGGGCCGCAAATCGCCCCCCCGGTGGCATATTTGTTGCTCACCGAAGGAACCTGAACGGATACGCCCGGTTCCCTGAGTGGAGAGCAGCCCGGCCTCCTGTCTCCGGAGTGTTCCGGCACGAAGTTTCGGATTCCGAAGGGAGTTGATTGAGATGAGTTCAAAGGTCGATATCGTCTCCGTCGTTCGTGATTTGCAGGACGTGGAAAGTTATCGCGAACTGACCTGGCAAGGGTCGTTCCAGGATTACATCGACGTGGTGACGGAAAACCCGAAGGTCACCCGCACGTCCTTCCAGCGTGTCTACGACATGATCCTCTCGTACGGCACCGAGGAATACACGGAGTACAAGAAGCGGATCGTCCACTACAAGTTCTTCGACGATCCGATGGGTCGCGGGCGCGACGCCGTCTACGGGCTCGACGTTCCGCTGATGAAACTCGTCAACATTTTCAAGTCCGCGGCGCGGCGCTACGGCACGGAACGACGCGTGATCCTTCTTCACGGGCCGGTGGGCAGCTCCAAGAGCACGATCGCCCGGCTCCTGAAAAAGGGTCTCGAGGAGTATTCCCGCACCCGTGAGGGCGCCCTCTATTCGTACTCGTGGGTCGAGAAGAACGCCGCCGGGGAGGACGTCGTGCAGCCCTGCCCGATGCACGAGGAACCGCTTCACCTCATTCCGCCGGGCATCCGCCCGCGGGCCCTGGAGGAGCTGAACCGCCGGTTCGCCCCCGAGGACCAGGTCCTCGTCGAGGGAGATCTCTGCCCGTTCTGCCGGCGGAACTTCGACGATCTCGTCCGGCGCTACGGCGGGGACTGGACGCAGGTCATCCAGAACGTGCGGGTGCACCGACTGGTCCTGTCCGAGAAGGACCGGGTCGGCATCGGAACGTTCCAGCCCAAGGACGAAAAGAACCAGGATTCCACGGAGCTCACCGGCGACATCAACTACCGGAAGATCGCGGAGTACGGCACCGAGAGCGACCCGCGCGCATTCAACTTCGACGGCGAATTCAACGTGGCCAACCGCGGCCTCATCGAGTTCGTCGAGGTCCTGAAGCTCGATGTGGCCTTCCTCTACGACCTGCTCGGCGCCAGCCAGGAACACAAGATCAAGCCGAAGAAGTTCGCCCAGACCGACATCGACGAGGTGATCCTCGGTCACACGAACGAGCCGGAGTACCGCAAGCTCCAGAAGAACGAATACATGGAGGCCCTGCGCGACCGGACCGTCAAGATCGACGTCCCGTACATCACGAAACTGGACGAGGAGATCAAGATCTACCTCAAGGACTACAACCCGACCACGATCAAGGGGAAGCACATCGCCCCCCACTCCGTGGAAATGGCGGCCATGTGGGCCATCCTGACCCGCCTCGAGGAGCCGAAGAAGGCCGAGCTCAAGCTGCTCCAGAAGCTCAAGCTGTACAACGGCAAGACGCTTCCCGGCTTCACCGAGGACAACGTGCGCGAACTGCGCAAGGAAACGCTCCGCGAGGGGATGACCGGCATCTCGCCCCGCTACGTGCAGGACAAGATCTCCAACGCCCTGGTCAGCGACGTGGCCGTGTCGTGCATCAATCCGTTCATGGTCCTCAACGAGCTGGAGTCGGGACTCAAGCACCACTCGCTCATCTCGAACGACGAGGAGCGCGTCCGCTACCGCGAGCTGCTCTCGGTGGCCAAGGAAGAGTACGAGAACATCGTCAAGAACGAGGTGCAGCGCGCGATCTCCGCCGACGAGGAGGCCATCACCAAGCTGTGCTCCAACTACATCGACAACATCAAGGCGTACACCCAGAAGGAGCGGGTGCGCAACAAGTACACCGGCCAGGACGAGGAGCCGGACGAGCGGCTGATGCGTTCCATCGAGGAAAAGATCGAGATCCCCGAATCGCGGAAGGACGATTTCCGGCGGGAGATCATGAACTACATCGGCGCCCTGGCGCTGGACGGCAAGACGTTCGACTACAAGATGAACAACCGGCTGCACCGGGCCCTCGAGGCGAAGCTGTTCGAGGACCAGAAGGATTCGATCAAGCTCACGTCGCTCGTGTCCTCGGTCGTGGACAAGGAAACGCAGGAGAAGATCGACATCGTCAAGAGCCGGCTGATCAAGAACTACAACTACTGCGACATCTGCGCCACCGATGTCCTGCACTTCGTGGCCTCGATCTTCGCCAGGGGCGACACGAAGTCCTGAGCGGACGGAACCCATGGTTCTTCGTGTTGAGCAGGATTACAACAGGTTCAAGGACATCATCCGCGGCCGGATCAAGAGGGAACTCCGGAAGTACATATCCCGGGGGGAACTGATCGGTCGGCAGGGGCGGAAGATGATCTCCATACCCGTGCCCTCCGTGGACATGCCCCACTTCAAGTTCGGCAGGAACAAGGGGGGTGTCGGACAGGGCGAAGGGGAAGCCGGCGACCAGGTCGGGGCCGACGAGGCCGACGGCCAGCAGGCCGGCGACCAGCCCGGCGCCCACATCCTCGAGGTGGAACTGTCGCTCGAGGAACTGGCCGCGATCCTCGGCGAGGAACTGGAACTCCCCCGCATCGAACCCCGCGGCAAGCGGAGCGTGGTGTCGTCGCGCGACAAGTACCGGAGCGTGCGGCGTACCGGCCCGGAGTCGCTCCGGCACTTCAAGCGCACCTACCGCAAGGCCCTGCGCCGGCAGATCGCCTCCAACGCCTACGACCCGGAAAAGCCGTTCATCATTCCCATAAAGGAGGACCGGGTCTACCGCTCGTGGAAGGATGTCGAGCAGCCGGAATCCTGCGCGGTCATCATCTACATGATGGACGTTTCGGGCAGCATGGGCGACGAGCAGAAGGAAATCGTCCGCAACGAGGCGTTCTGGATCGACACGTGGCTCACCAGCCAGTACAAGCGGATCGAAACCCGGTTCATCGTGCACGACGCCGCGGCCAAGGTGGTGGACCGGCACACGTTCTTCCATCTCCGGGAGTCGGGCGGCACGAAGATCTCGTCCGCGTACGACCTCTGCCGCAAGGTCATCGAGGAGGAGTTCCCGCCCGAGGAGTGGAACATCTACCCGTTCCACTTTTCCGACGGCGACAACTGGGGCGGCGGCGACACCGAGGTGTGCGTCAAGCTGCTGAAGGAAAACCTGCTCCCGGCCTCCAACCTCTTTGCCTACGGACAGGTGGAAAGCCCGTACGGGAGCGGGCAGTTCATCAAGGATCTCGAGCAGAACCTTCCGGACATCGAGAACCTGGTGGTGTCGCGGATCGCGAACAAGGACGCCATCTACGACTCCATCAAGGAGTTCCTGGGGAAGGGACGATGAAGGCGCTGCCGCCGCTGCTCGCCCGCTGGGCCCAGAAGATCGAGGGGATTGCCGCGTCGTACGGCCTCGATTTCTACCCGGTCGTCTTCGAGATGGTCGACTACGAGACGATGAACGAGGTGGCCGCGTACGGAGGGTTTCCCACCCGCTACCCCCACTGGCGCTTCGGAATGGAGTACGAGAACCTCTCCAAGAGCTACCGGTACGGGCTGTCGAAGATCTACGAAATGGTGATCAACAACAATCCGTGCTACGCCTACCTCCTCGAATCGAACCCGATCGTGGACCAGAAACTCGTGATGGCCCACGTGTACGCCCACTGCGACTTCTTCAAGAACAACATCTCGTTCGCCAAGACGAACCGCAAGATGATGGACGAGACGGCGAACCATGCCGCGCGCGTGCGCCGGCACATCGACAACGAGGGACTGGACCGCGTGGAGGCGTTCATCGACGCCTGCCTGTCGCTCGAGGACCTCATCGACCCCCACTCCCCGTTCATCCAGCGGCGGCGGGCGCCGCGGACCGGGGACGAGGAGGTGTCGACGGTCAAGAAGATGAAGTCCAAGGGGTACATGGACCCCTACATCAATCCGAAGGAGTTTCTCGAGGCCCAGCAGCAGAAGATCACCGACGACGCCCTGAAGGCGCGTTCGTTCCCGGAGGAGCCGGAGCGCGACGTTCTCCTGTTCCTGATGGAGCACGCGCCGCTCGAGAAGTGGCAACGGGACATCCTGGACATCATCCGGGAGGAGGCGTACTACTTTGCCCCCCAGGGGCAGACGAAGATCATGAACGAGGGGTGGGCCAGCTACTGGCACTCGACGATGATGACCCGGAACCTCCTGACCGTGGAGGAGGTCATCGAGTACGCCGACCACCATTCCGGCACGGTGGCGATGTCGCCGGGGCGGCTGAATCCCTACAAGATCGGACTCGAGCTGTTCCGCGACATCGAGGACCGCTGGAACAAGGGAAAATTCGGCAAGGAATACGAGGAGTGCGACTCCTTCAACGCCAAGAGGAACTGGGACCTGAAACTCGGCCTCGGCCGCGAAAAGATCTTCGAGGTCCGCAAGATCCACAACGACGTGACGTTCATCGACACGTTCCTCACCGAGGAGTTCTGCCGGGAACAGAAGCTCTTCACGTTCGGCTACAACGACAAGGCCGGCAACTACGAGATCCAGAGCCGCGAGTTCGCCGAGGTCAAGCGCCAGCTCCTGTTCCTCCTGACGAACCACGGCCGGCCGTTCATCTACGTGAAGGACGGCAACTACCAGAACCGGGGCGCGCTGCTCCTCCAGCACCGTTTCGAGGGCGTGGAGCTCAAGCGCGACTACGCCGAGGACACCCTCCGGAACCTCCACGCCATCTGGGGACGGCCCGTGCACATCGAGACGAATCTCAATGAGGCGGACGTCCGGCTGGGGTTCGACGGCTCCGAAATCCTCGAGGAAGAGACGTCCTAGCTCCCCGTTCCCCCGGGTTTGACGAATTCCGCCTCCCCCGCTATCTTTTGCGGTTTCAATCCCTTGTCCTGTCGGAGGCTCCCTGAAACTCTCGGTCCTGATTCCGGTTTACAACGAGCAGCAGACCATCGAGACGGTGCTGAATGCCGTCCTCGAGGTGGCGCTGCCCGCCGAAGTGAGCCTGGAGGTCGTGGTCGTGGACGACGCGTCCACGGACGGCACGCCGGCCATCCTGGCCCGCCAGAGCGATCCCCGGATCCGGACGTTTCGCCAGGACAGGAACCAGGGGAAGGGGTCGGCGGTGCGCCGGGCGCTGGCCGAGGCCACCGGCGAGGTCTGCATCATCCAGGATGCCGACCTCGAGTACGATCCGCGCGACTTTCCGGTTCTGCTCGACCCGATCCTGCGCAAGGGGGCGGATGCCGTGTACGGGTCGCGCTTCATCGGAAGCCACCGGGTGTTCCTGTACTGGCACTTCATGGCCAACAAGAGCCTGACCTGGCTGACGAACATCCTGTACGACACGATGCTCACCGACATGGAAACGGGCTACAAGGCCGTGCGCACCGAGATCCTGCGCGAAATGAACCTCAAGTCGAACACGTTCGACATCGAACCGGAGATCACCGCCAAGCTGTTCCGCAGGAAGCGGAAGGTCTTCGAAGTGCCGATTTCGTACAACGGCCGCTCGTATGCCGAGGGCAAGAAGATCACGCTCAAGGACGCGTTCATCGCGCTGTGGGCGATATTCAAGTTCCGCTTCACCAGCTGAGTGTCGCGGCGGCGACGACCGCCGCTGCGCAGGCCGGGACCGGGACGGCGCCCGATGCACCGCCGCCGCGGCGCCGCGACCCGTTCACCTGATTCGAAGGAGTCCGCCATGGGCAAGTCATCCCGCTATCTGTCCGGCCGCCGCATCACTCCCGAGCCGATCGGCCGGGGCGTCACGGTGGAGAAACTGATCGACTCCACGTTCTTCGCCTACAACGCCGGAAAGCTGGCGCGGGCCTGCAACGTGTTCACCGAGAAAATGCTGGCCCCGGACTGCACCGTGGGGCTGTCGGTGGCCGGCGCCCTGACGCCGGCCGGGCTCGGCGTGTCCACGCTGGCGCCGCTGGTCAAGGCCGGCTTCGTGGACTGGATCATCTCGACCGGGGCCAACCTGTACCACGATGCCCACTTCGGCCTTGGCCTGGCGCTGCACCAGGGCAGCCACGACATGGACGACACGAAACTCCTGTCGGAGGGGGTCATCCGGATCTACGACGTGGTGTTCGACTACGAGGTGCTGCTGTCCACCGACGCGTTCCTGCGGAAGATCATGGAGGCGCCGGAGTTTCAGAAGCCGATGGGCACCGCCGAACTGCACCATCTCGTGGGGAAATACCTGGTGGAACGGGAGGACAAGCTGGGGGTGACGGACACGTGCCTGCTGACCGTGGCCCATCGCTGCGGGGTGCCGCTGTTCGTGTCCTCTCCCGGCGATTCGTCGATCGGCATGAACGTGGCCGCGCTGTCCCTGCTGGACATGGGGCCGCGGATCGACGTGAGCCGCGACGTCAACGAAACCGCGTCCATCGTGTACAACGCGAAGGTGAGCGGCGGAACCTCGGGCGTGCTGATCTTCGGGGGCGGGTCGCCGAAGAACTTCCTCCTCCAGACCGAGCCCCAGATCCAGGAAGTGCTGGGGCTGCCCGAGGCCGGGCACGACTACTTCGTGCAGTTCACCGACGCGCGGCCGGATACCGGAGGGCTGTCCGGCGCGACGCCGGGCGAGGCGGTGTCCTGGGGGAAGGTGGATCCGGACAAGCTGCCGGACTCCGTGGTGGCCTACGTGGACACGACAATCGCGGCGCCGCTGCTGACCGCCTACGCCATGGGTCGCAACGAACCCCGGCCGCTCAAGCGGCTGTACGATCGACGGGAGGCGCTGATGGGCCGGCTGAAGGAAGATTTCACGGCGCGGCGGGCCGGGAAGATCGAGGCCGGAAAGCGGGGTCCGAAGTCATGAGGGCGGAGATGCGTCGATGGAATGGTGCGTTCCTCGCGGCGGTTTTCCTCGCCTGCGCGGCGATCATTGCGGGGCCGAAGGTCGCAGCGGCTCAGACGACGGTGGAGGATCTCCGCGGCCGGATCGATGCGCTGGCGGACAGCCTGGCGGCCCGCGGTGAATTTTCCGGGGTCATCGCGGTGGCCCGGGAGGGGAAGATCGTCATCAGCCGGACGGCCGGACTTTCGAACCGGGAGGCCGGCACGCCCAACCGGGTCGACACGGCGTTCAACCTCGGCTCCATCAACAAGCTGTTCACGTGGATCGCGGTGCGGCAGCTGGTTGCCGACGGGAAGCTGAACCTGGATACCACGCTGGTGACGATCCTCCCCGACTATCCGAATCGGGAGGTGGCCCGGAGCGTGACGATCCGTCAGCTCCTCGATCACGAGTCCGGCCTCGGCGGCGACGTTTTCGACGCGCCGGCCGGCGGAACGCGCATGGACCTCCGACACAACCGCGACTTCCTGCCGCTGTTTGCCGGGGAGCCGCCCCTGTTCGCTCCCGGAACGGACCGCCGTTACTGCAATGCCGGGTACGTGGTTCTCGGCCTGGTCGTGGAGCGGGTTTCCGGGCGGGACTACTACGACTACATCCGCGAACACGTTTACGCACCGGCGGGCCTGAGCCCGCGGACCGGCCACGCCGCGCTCGATTCCCTGCCCCCGAACACGGCGATCGGCTATACGCGCGGAGAGGAAACGCTCGAAGCCGCGCTGACGCCGAACACGCACCTCCTTCCCGGCCGTGGAAGCGCCGCCGGCGGCGGGTACTCCACGGCGGAAGACCTGCTCCGCTTCATGCAGGCGCTGCGCGAAGGCAAAGTCCCTGCCGGCCCGCCGCCGGGCATCGGGGTGGCCGGGGGGTCGCCCGGGTGCAATGCCGTGCTGGAAGGGGACCACCCCGGCGGCTACGACCTGGTGGTTCTCACGAACCTGGATCCTCCCGGGGCCGAGACGATCGCGGAGACGATCCGGGGCTGGCTCGGCGCCGAGGATTGATCCGGGTGGTCTTCCTCTAAAACCGGGACTATACTTTTCTCCGGAGGGGGGACACCCCTCCTGGCACCCGACGGCCATGGACTCTCTCCAGCCGAGGAGACCATCATGCGCCGGAATTCCCTGCCCCTTCCCCTGCTGCTCGCCGCCCTGACGCTGTTTCCCGGAACCGCCCCGGCCGGGCCCTGCCCTCCCGACCCCGGTTCCTCGACCGTCCCGCGGTCGGTTGTTCTGAGTCCGGATGCCTTTCTTGCGTTCAAGGTCACCGTGGTCGGAGTCTGCGGGCCGATTTCCGGCTCTGTGGTGGAGATCCGGTTCAACACCTATGGCGACACCCGGGCGTGCTGGTGCGCGTCGACGCCCGGACCGCGGCCGAGGGTCTTCACCGCGACCGCGAATGCCCTGGGCGTGGCCACGTTCCAGATTCCCGGAGGCGGCTGCATGAATCCGGCCCTGATTCCCGGACCTGACGCCTTCGCCGCGGAAGTGTATGCGGACGGCATACACCTGGCGGAATGCGGGGTGATCTCACCGGACGCCTATGATTCCAGCGCCCGGCGGGCCACCGACACGCCGACATGGGATCCGCCGGGATCGTGCGAGGTGGGCCTCTCCGACGTCGTCAAGGCAACGCCGTTCATCAGCGGATCGGTTTACGACTTCTGTTTCGACATCAACCAGGACGGATTCGTGAGCCTCGCCGACGCCACGATCCTCTCGACGTACTTCAGCCATGCCACGTTTTCGTGCCCCGGTGACGCGGGTCCGTAGCCCGGCGCGACCCTACGGCAGGAACTTGTCCGGGTTCTTCAGCTTTTCGGGGAGATAGTTGTCGATCACGTAATTCAACCCGTGCTTGGCCAGGGCCTGCTGCTCGGCGCGGACGCCCATCGACAGCAGCTTCTCCATGGCCTTCTTCCACTCCTTGTGGTGCTGGATGAACGGATCGTTCTTGATGGCGTCGCGGGCGCGCTTGATGTCCACTTCCTTGAGCGGGTGCGTGGGCAGGTCGTAGTCGATGATGTCCATCGGCGTGATGCCGAGGAAGCGCGCCTGCGGCACGCAGAAGAATTCGTTGAGATGCGCGGCGCTGCCCGACCCGACCTTGAGGGTGCGGTAGATGTTCGCGATCCCGTAGGGGTCGCCGTCGACGAACACGTACACCGGGATCTTCTTGAAATCGGCGAGGCGGCGGATGAAGCGGCGGCAGGCGCGGGTGGGCACGCCCCCCATCGACACGAGGATGCAGTTCGCGTGCTTCCAGTAGTTGTGCTTGACGAGGCGCTGGAACATGCCGGCGGTCTCGATCACCAGGATGAACTTGGCCGTCGTTTCGAACTTGAGTTCCTCGACGGTGATGGGGATCGAGTAGGCGCCGCTGCCGAATTTCGTGCAGTCGATCCGGATGGCCTTGCCGGTGTCGCGATCCTTGTCCACGACGACGAGTTGGCCGGCGACCTCGCCCCCCTTTTCCTCCGGGATGAAGCCGAGCTGCTCGCGGTTGACCGAAAACAGCGCTTCCACGTCGTCCATGACGGTGTCCGACTCCGGCTGCTCGTGGAAGCGGGCGTCGCCCCAGTTCTTGGAGACGTAGTAGGCCTCCCGCTTGGTGGCGATGTCGTCGTTCCTGATCAGCTCCTTGGAAAGCGCCATCATCCGCAGCGTCTGGGCGAACGTCTTGACCGTGTTGACGGTCAGCGTGCGCTCCTTGTGCTTGCCGCGCATCTCGAAGAAGCCCTTCTTCGGCGTGTAGCGCACGTTGGCCAGCGAGCGGAGCGGAAACTTCATCGACGGCTTCTGCTTCTTGAGGATGCCGGAGTGGACGCTTGCCGCCTCGCTGTCGATCTGCTTGACGACCGGCCTGGTTTTCGTCATCGGAAACTCCTCGTGGCGTCGTCCGCCGTTCTGAGAACCGCCCGCACCGGCGATCCGCACGCCCCCGCGATCGGAAGCGGCAGCGCGATCAACTCGTAGTCGCCGGCCGGAACGCTCGACAGGTCGAGGTTCTCGAGGTTCGCAATTTTTCGGACCCGCAGCGCGTGGTGGCTGTCGAGCGTCTTCGAATGAAAGTCGTCCATGGACGGCGTGTCGAGACCGACCAGGATCACGCCGTCCGCGTGGAACAGCTCCACCGCCTCGGGCGTGAGATGAGCGAACGGCACGGCATACGGGTCTGCCGGCGCGCCTTTCCGGGTCTTGAGCAGGAGGCGCCGGGCGCCCCGCCAGCCTGCGTCCTCGAGCCGTTTCCGGTCGATGGGGCCGTCGCCCGGGCAGTCCACGACACGGGCCGGGCCGAGATACGGCTCGAGCGGCATGGCTTCCATGGTGACGCCGTCGTCGCTGCAGTGATGGTAGGCATCGGCATGCGCGCCGGTGTGCGGCGACAGGGTGACCCGCGACAGGTTGACGGAATGGCCGTCCGCCGTCCGCAGCGTCCAGTCGAGCGTGTACGGCGCGTCGCCGGGCCAGACGGGCATCCCCGGGGTGATCGCCGGGGAGAGATCGTAGATCACGTGCGGCTCCGCTCGAGCGTATCTTTCAGCGTTTCGACGACCTTCTTTTCCTGCGCGTCGGAGAGATCGAGGATCTCCTTGAGCGCGATCCCGATGTGCGGGATGTATTTCTCGATGTACGAACGCTTCTTCAGTTCGTCGGCCTGCCGCTGGCCGCGGCGGATGTAGATGCCGAGCCGGCGGCCGCACTCCTGGATGGCCAGTTTCGTTTCCTTGACGATCTCCGGGTAGTGGGCGATCGCCTCCTTGCTTTCGGAGGTGAACGGCACCCAGGCCGACGCGATGTGGACCATGATCACCATCGGCCCGACCGGCAGCGCGCCCTTCGACTGCTGCATGCCGTACGACTTCCACGAGGTGGCCAGGACCGACTTCGTGACGGCGCAGGCCGACTGCTGGTAGAGCAGCGGCACGCGGTTCGCGAAGCGGAACAGTTCGGCCTGCTCGTCGGCCGGCTTGTCCTTGACGCCGTAGGCCAGCGCCACCTCGATCAGGAACGGGTTGCCGCGGTACACCTGCGGCGACCGGCTGACCGCGGTGTAGAAATCGGCCTGGAACTGGACCTTGAGGCCCGACACGAGCTGGAGGTCGCCGATGGGCGACAGGCAGTTCGTGGGGGGCGCCATGAGCTTCGTGGCGTTGATCGACTTGTACAGCGACTCCGCGGAGTCGCGGTGGACCTTCGACGGCGAGGTGGACAGGCCGATCTTCGCCGTCTTGCAGATCTCCTCCGCGGACTTCGGGCTGACCCGCGAAAACTCGGTGGTCAGGAACGACTTGAGGTTCTTCGCCTTCGTGTCCTTGAGCATCCGCATGAGGACGCCGAGTTCGATGCCGTGAGGGTGCGGCTTGATCTCCAGCGGCTCCTTCGGCAGCTCTTCGGTGGCCCGCTCGTAGACAACCTCCGGATCCTTCGGCGGACGGTAGGTGAACCGGGCGTGGGGGTTGGCCAGCGCGGTCTGCTCGATGTAGCCGTCGACGGTGCGCTTGCCGCGCTTGTAGGTGGCCTCGAGTTCGAGCTCCACGCGGGTTCCCTGCTCCGCGTCCCACTCCACCTCGCGGTCCACGTTCACCACCGGGGCGTTTTTCATCGTGTCGATCTGGATCTCGAAGTGGTGCGCCGCCTTCTTTTTTCCCGGGCGGCTGGTGATGACGATCGGCTTGCCGGTGGTCAGCTGGCCGTACATGCCGGCGGCGGAGATGCCGATCCCCTGCTGGCCGCGGGACTGGCGGAGCCGGTGG
This sequence comes from uncultured bacterium, assembly GCA_964596775.1. Lineage (GTDB taxonomy): Bacteria > Eisenbacteria > RBG-16-71-46 > JABDJR01 > JAWXBZ01 > CAZQVN01. Next base: position 104,185 of record CAZQVN010000005.1, on the reverse strand, counting down.
AACTTGGATCCGTAGAGGAGGCTGCCGAACACCTTGGGCACCTGCTGGCGGACGATGCCCGGGCCGTTGTCCTGCACGGCCACGCGGTAGCGTGTTTCCGTCAGCTCGATGATCTCGACGACGATGTCGGGAAGGATTCCCGCTTCCTCGCAGGCGTCCAGGGAATTGTCGACGGCTTCCTTGATCGTGGTCAGCAGCGCCTTCGAGGGGTTGTCGAAACCCAGGAGATGGCGGTTCTTGGAGAAGAACTCGCTGACCGAGATCTCGCGCTGCTTCTGGGCCATGCTGGAGGCCGTGGCCCGCGAGGCACCGGCTTTCTTTCCGGCGCCTCCGGCAGCCTTGCCGCCGCCGCGGGACCCGCCGCTCTTGCCGTTGGATACGATGGTTTCCGACTCCTTCGGGGGGGTGTCTTCGTGAACGGATTCATCGGCCGGCGCCGCGTTGTCGGCGGCGTCGTCATCAAAATTCAGGAGAGCCAGCTGCTCGTCCGATCGCTTTCGTGCCAAGTCTTCTCTCCCGGGTCCGTTATGGTTGTGGCGGGGGCATTGTGGCCACGTTTCCGGAATTCGTCAAGGAGAGCGGGCGGTGAGCGGGGACGCAGGTAGTCAAAGGAAGCCCCGGCCGATTACAGTGATCACCGATGAGCCTGAAGAAAAATTTCCATGACGCCCGGTTGGATGCGCGGCCGGATACCCGGTCGGACGGCCGGTGGTCCGCCCTCCTTCCGCCGCCGGCGTACCGGCCGGCCTGCCGGCGCCTAGTGCTCGGCGCGCTGGCCTGGGTGGTCGCGACCTCGCTGCTGGCCGGGGCCGCGGCGTTCCGCGTGGCGCAGGTGCCGCGGTCGCCGGTCAGCCCGGCGCCGCTGCTCGCGCTGGCCGTGACGCTCGTGTCCGCCGCGGCCGCCCTCGGGCTGATCGCGGTGGTGGTGCTTGCCGCCGTCCGGATCCTCGGCCGGTTGAAGCGGGACGCCGCCGGTCGCCGCGACCTTCCGGATGCCGTGTGCGCGCTCGCGGCCGCCGCGGTGTTCCTGGCGGCCGCCATGCCGGTTCTCCGCTACCTGCCGGTTCCCCTGGCCGCAGAGCACGGGTGGGTGTACATCCCGCTGATCGGAAAGCCGGCGCTCATCCACGTCACGCCCCTGCTTCTCCTCCTGGGTGCGGAGGCGGGGCTTTCGCTCTGGTGGATCGTGGAGGAGCGCGGATGGCCCTGGTATCTCGTCCGGGCGGCCACCGGGATCTTCTGGTGCGTGTTCCTGGTGACGGTGATCGCCGGGCCGGACCCGCTCCGCGGCGACCCCCTCGAGTGGGCGGCGCGGCTTGGGATGCCGACGATCCATCCGGCCTGGATGTCGCTGGCGCCGCGGGTCATGCAGCCGTGGTGGCCGGCCTTCCGGGTGGGGCTGGCGGGAGCGGCGCTGTTCACGCTGCTCGGGTCCTTCGAGGAGGTCCGGGCAGCCCTGAGGCTGCGCCGGACCGGGGACTGATCTTCCGGGGACTGACCTATTCCGTGTAGAGGCGGGCTTCGAAGACCTGGATCCTCTTGTCGAAAAGCTCCTTCGACTTCTTGGACATCTCCTCCTTCTTTTCCATCGCGTCCTTGATGGCCTCGAGGACGCGGCGCTCCTGGTCGCGGATCTCCCGGGCCCCCTTCATGAGCTTGTCGAGCTGGGAGCCCGCGTTCGGGTCGTTCTTGAGAACGGCCTGGTCCAGCTGCTTCTGGTTCAGCTCCAGCTCCTTTTCGAACACGCGGATCAGGGAGTTCGCATGCTCCTTCTCCAGTTCGGCGACGTCCTTTTCGATGTCGCGCATTTCCTTTTGCCGCTCGAGAAGCTTCTGGATGGACTCCTCGAGCTTGATGCGGCGTTCGAGGTCGAGCCGGTTCGTTTCGTTCTTCTGGTCCTTGGCGACCTTCAAACGCGCCTTCAGCGACTCGATGTCCTTCTTGTGGGCATCGACGAGCGTGCCGGCCAGCGACTGCTGCCCTTCGGCGCGCTTCCGCTTGTCCTGGGCGGCAATCTGGAGGTTCTTCGCCTCGTCGAGGTTCAGGCGGATCACCTCGTCGGACCGGGATTCGACCAGCGTGATCTCCCCCTTGTCGGAGGCCTGGCGCAGCGGCGCGGTGAAGTCGGGAAGTTCGGCGGCGGCGGGGTGTGCAACGGCCAGCAGGGCGCCGAACAGGGCGGCCATCACCGGGAATCGGGTCGTGGTCCTGGTCGAGATCATTCTTCCTCCTCGGAGTTTCCATTCACATGAATGCGGGCCTCGGGCCCGCTCATCTGCGACGTGCGCCACGCAAACGCCATGCGCGGCGTGTTGTGCGCGAAACCGACCCATCCGGCCCGGTCTATGAGAATCAGACCTCCCCATCCTCCCACTTTGTCACCGAGATGCCGGATGGCCCGCTCGGCGGCCTCGGGACCCACAGCGCCCGACTCGACAAGTTCCGCCGCCTTGCGGGCGAGCGCCACCTTGATGATCGATTCGCCCCAGCCGGTCGTGGACACGCCGGCCGTTTCGTTGTCCGCGTAGTAGCCGCAGCCGGGGAGCGGCGAATCGCCGACGCGGCCCGGGCGCTTGTACAGCGACCCGCCCGTGGACGTGCCCGCGGTGATGTTTCCGGCCTTGTCCAGCGCCACCGCCCCGACGGTGCCGAAATGACGGTTGGCGAACGGCTCGGAGGTGGACAGCTGGACGCGGCCGCTCTTCAGGTCGTCGAACCGGGCGAGTTCGCGGGGGACGAGGAGTTCGACGTTCGCGCAGAGCGGGATCCCCTTTTCCGCGGCGTAACGCTCGGCGCCTTCGCCGATCATCAGGACGTGATCCCCGACCTCGAGGATCCGCCGGGCCGCCATGATCGGATTCTTGAGATGCTTGACCGCGGCCACGGCGCCGGCGGCCAGGTCGATGCCGCTCATGATCCCGGCGTCGAGTTCGACTTCGCCGTCGCGGTTGAGATGCGAACCGGTGGCCGCGTCGAACGTGGGGTCGTCCTCGAGCACACGGACGGCTTCCTCGACGGCGTCCATGGACGAGGCGCCGGCGTCGAGCAGGCTCCACCCGGCCTCCACGGCCCTGCGGACGCCGGCGATGTGCGCGTCGACTTCGGCGTCGGGGATGCCCCAGGCACCGCCATGGACGATCAGGGCCGGCCTGGCTTCGGGCGCGGACGTGGGCTTCATTCCGGAATCTCCTGGGTTGCGTCGGGGCGCGAGCACCGGCCGGGCCGGACCGTGCGCTCAGTGGCCGAGGTCCGGCCCTTGAGCTTGGGGCCGGGAGTCAATAGAGTCGTCAGTATGGGGACGGGTGGAATGAGGGTCAAGCGGCGCGCAACAGCGGAGAATCATGACACGACGAGCGTTTGAGAAACTCGTCGCGGAGGCGGTCAACGCGCTTCCCGAGGAGTTCCTGTCCCGACTCGACAACGTCGAAATCATCGTCGAGGACTTTCCCTCGATGGAAATCCAGATGGCGGAGGGGCTCGAGTCCCCTTTCGACCTGCTCGGGTATTATGAGGGTGTTCCGCTGACCGAGCGGGACAGCCAGGGCCCGGCCTGGCTGCCGGACCGGATCACCGTGTTCCAGGAGCCGCTGGAAGCGATCTGCTCCTCGCGGCGGGAACTGTTCGACGAGATCCAGCACACCATCGTCCACGAGGTGGCGCATTACTTCGGAATCGACGAGGACCGGATCGCGGAACTGGGCTGGGAGTAGGTTGCGCGCCGCGAAATCGACGGGGCCCGGATCGCGGAACCGGGCTTGGATTAAATTGCGCGGCGCGGAATCGACGAGGCCCGGATCGCCCGATCGGGCCGGGAACAGCTCGCGCGGCGCCGCCCGGTTTCTGCTCCTGTTCTTCATCACCCTCGTGTCCTGCTCGAATTCCTCCAGATCGGAGTCCAAGGTGTCTTCTGAACAGCACAAGCACACGAACAAGCTGGCGGGCTCGAAGAGCCCCTACCTCCTGCAGCACGCGCACAACCCGGTCGACTGGTATCCGTGGGGCGACGAGGCCCTCGACAAGGCCAGGAAGGAGGACAAGCCGATCTTCCTGTCGATCGGTTACTCCACCTGCCACTGGTGCCACGTGATGGAGCACGAGTCGTTCGAGGATTCGACCGTGGCGGCGCTCCTCAACGAGCACTACGTTTCGATCAAGGTGGACCGCGAGGAGCGGCCCGACCTGGACAACCTGTACATGACGGCCGTGCAGGGGATCACCGGGCGCGGCGGCTGGCCGATGACGGTCGTCCTGACCACCGATCTCGAGCCGTTCTTTGCCGGAACCTACTTTCCGCCGGAGGACCGCGGCGGAATGCCGGGCCTCAAGCGCATTCTCGAGCAACTGGCCGATGCCTGGAAGAACGATCGGGCCAAGGTGACCCAGTCCTCCGCCCAGGTGGCGGATTTCCTGCGCCGGCAGGCGGAGCAGAGTGCCGCGGCCGCGGCCGGCGGGGCGCTGACCGCCGCGGCGCTGGACAGTGCCTACGCGGGGCTGTCCAACAGCTTCGACGCCACGCTCGGCGGGTTCGGGCCGGCGCCGAAGTTTCCGACGCCGCACCGGATGTCGTTCCTGTTCCGCTACGGCGCTCGGACCGGGGTGGCGGACGCGAACCGGATGGCCCTGGCCTCGCTCGACGCCATGGCCGCCGGCGGGCTTCGCGATCACCTCGGCGGTGGATTTCACCGCTACTCGACGGACGCCGCCTGGCTGGCGCCGCATTTCGAGAAGATGCTGTACGACCAGGCCGGCCTGGCGCTGGCCTTCTGCGACGCCTACCAGGTGACGGGAGATCCGGCCTACGGCGCGGTCGTCCGCGACGTGCTCGATTACGTGCTGAACTACCTGACGGACGGCAGCGGCGGTTTCTACAGTGCCGAGGACGCGGACTCCGAGGGGGAGGAAGGGACGTTCTACGTGTGGTCGGCGGCGGAGATCGATTCGGTGCTCGGCCCGGAACGGAGCGAGGCGTTTCGCGCCGCCTACGACGTGACCGCCCGCGGCAACTGGGAGGGGAAGAACATCCTGAATCGGTCTTCCGTGCTGCTCGACGGTCCGTCCGGCTCCGAGTCGGCGCTGGCGGAGGTGCTGGCTCCCGAGTTCGCCGCGGACCGCGCGAAACTGCTGGCCGTGCGCGACCGCCGGCCGCGGCCCCATCGTGACGAGAAGATCATCACGTCGTGGAACGGGTTCATGATCGAGGCGTTCGCCCGCGGGGGGCGCGCGCTCGGGGAGCCGCGGTACATCGCGGCCGCGGAATCATCGGCGCGGTTCGTGACCGGGAACCTCCGGAAGGACGGGCGGCTCCTGCGCCACTACCGCGGCGGCGCGGCGGACGTGAAAGGCTACCTGGACGACTACGCGTTCCTGGGGCGCGGATTCCTGGCGCTCTACGAGGCCACGTTCGACCCGGCCTGGCTCAAGGAGGCGCTGGACACGGCGCGGAACATGGAAACGCTGTTCGGCGAGCCCGCCGGCGGGTTCTCCTTCAGCGGTCGCGACGCCGAGAAACTGCTCGCGCCCGTCGTGGACGTGTACGACGGCGCCATGCCGTCGGGCAATTCCGCGGCCGCGGTGTTCCTGCTGCGGCTCGGACACCTGACCGCCGACACGGCGCTCGAGGAACGCGGGCGGCGGGTGCTGAACGCGTATTCCGGGATGGCGGAGCGCTCCCCCACCGGCTTTCTGGAAATGCTCTCGGCGCTCGATTTTTCCGTGGGGCCGCAGACGGAGGTGGTCATCGCCGGGACCGCCGGGGACGACGACGTGCGGGCGATGCTCCGGTCGCTGAACGACCGCTACCTGCCGAACATGGTGCTGGCGTTCCGGCCGGAGGCGGACGCGGCGGCGATCACGGGGATGATCGGCTACCTGGCGGAGCAGAAGGCGATCGGCGGAAAGGCCACGGCGTACGTGTGCCGCGGCTATGCCTGCCGGCTGCCGGTGCACACCGCGGATGCGCTGTCGAAGGAACTGGACCGGCCCTAGGGTCGGGTTTCCCCTACCCGAAGCGCTTCCGGTTTCGTTCGCGGGCCTTTGCCAGCTCGACGTCGCGATCGCGGGGCGGCGCCTTCGTTTCCAGGGCGTCGAGGAGCGCCCGCGCGGCGCGGGTCACGTCGTCCACGGCCGCATCGAATGCCGCCTCGTTGGCCTGCGACGGCTTCGTGAAGCCGGAGAGCTTCCTCACGAACTGCAGCGCGGAGGCGCGCACCTCATCCTCCGTTGCCGGCGGATCGAAGTTGAACAGAGTCTTGATGTTCCTGCACATGCGCAAAGCCTACCAGCCTGCGGGGCCCTACTGCCAGATCTTGACGCCGCTCCAGGTCCTCTTTTCCACGGGTACCGGGCTGTCGCAGAACGCGGCGCCGGTCAGATTGATCGTGTAGTTCGCGGGGACCGGACCGGGGTTGCTTCCCGCCCAGTTGTTGAGCGGACCCGGCGCTCCGGGCCCGTCGGGCGCCCGCTCGGCGCTGACCGAAGGCGAGTTCCAGATGAGCTGGTTGACCGCGTTGCGGGCATCCTGGTCGCTGGCCGCGATGGCCAGGTAGTAGATGCCGTTCGTCGGGACGAACAGGCCGCTGACCTGGACAATGCCGGCGGAACAGCCGTCCCAGAGGGACACCCCGTTGCCGTTGGAATCGAACAGGTAGAGATCCGGCTCGCTGATCGAAGCGCAGAGTCGCGAGGCACTGAACGAGGCGCGATCGACGATGCGGAAACAGTACATGTCGATGTCGAACGTGGAGAGGAACGTGCCCTGGATTTCGGTCAGGAAGCCGTTGCCGACCGTCGTATTGGAGGTGACCAGACTGGGGCCGGCGTCGCCGAATTCGGTCCAGGTGGCCGCGTCGGCGGGCCGGACCGGGAGCGAAACGGCCAGAAGCAGAAGCAGGGGCAGAACTCTTGTAACGTGTTGCATCATGGGGCCTCCAGAGGGAGATGAGCGTTCGCAAGGATGTAGTTGAAGAGACCACTTGCCTTAATTATACAGCATGCCCTCCACCTGGCAGCGGGGAATTCTCGGGTCCCGACAGGGGCCGGACCGGAACCCATGCGGTGAATCGGGGCGGCCACCGTAGTAAGCTCCCCTTTCTGGCCGACTGGCCGGCGATCGACCCTTCGACCCGCAAGGAGACAACCCGTGAAGAGCGTGCTCCTCCTGACTCTGACCCTATCCCTATCCCTGGCAGGTGTTTCGATGACCGGAACGGCGCATGGCGCAACGAACGAAGAACTCGCGAAGGAAGTCCGGGCGGCGGAGGTCGCGTTCGCGAAGAGCATGGCCGATCGCGATCTCGGTGCGTTCCGGAAGCATATCGCCGAGGAGGCGATCTTCTACGGCCCGGACGGGGCGCTGCGCGGCCGGGACGCGGTCGTCGAGGGGTGGAAGCGCTTCTTCGAGGGGGAGAAGGCGCCGTTCTCCTGGGAGCCGGAGACGGTAGACGTCCTCGAGTCGGGCAAGCTCGCTTTTTCAAGCGGACCGGTGAAGGATCCGGACGGCACGGTGATCGCCACGTTCAACTCCGTCTGGCGGCTGGCCAAGGACGGAAAGTGGCGGGTCGTGTTCGACAAGGGGTGCCCGGTGTGCGAGGACAAGTAAGGGCGCGCTGTCGTCTCATCCGGAGTGCCACTTTTCCCCCTTGAGATGCCAGGTGCCTCCCAGCGTCCATGTGAGCTTTCCGGGTGCCGTCCCCGCGACCGACACGGATTTCATCTCGTGCAGCAGGATCTGGTGGTGCACGAAGCAGAGCGTGATCTTGTTGTCCATGGAATCGGCCCCCCCGCGCGACCGGAACCGGATGTGATGGATCTGGAGATTGCGCCTCCGTGAGCACCCCGGCGCCTGGCAGAGATAACGGTCCCGTTCGAGGATCGCGTGCTCTGAGGGTGGTGTGTGGCCCGCCTCCCACTCCGTGGTGGCGGCGCGGATGAACAGCATCGCGCAGGCCCAGGCGGGCAGCGGGCCGCGTTCGGCCTGGAGGTCGTGGAGCGCCGCCTGCCACCAGAGCTTGATGAAGGCCGGCGCCCTGAATCGGATCCGCCCGGGGACCCCGTCGTTCGCAAACGTTCGCGGGGCCGAGGGGAGGACGGCTTCGGTCGGGAAGGCCGTCAGGATCAGCTGTTCCAGCAGGATTTCCAGGCGGCGCATGAGGGCGGGGTTCTCGGCGGGGTCGGCGGTGTCGGAGTCGGAGGCCGCCGTGAAGGCCCCCACCCTCTCCGCCTTCAGCGCGACCTCGATCTCCCGGTCCGTCCAGCCGCGTTCCCGGAGCGCCTGGCGGAGGCGGTTCTCGAGGGCCGCCTCGGGAAAGGGGCCCGGCGTGCGGAACGCGAAGCCGGGGAAGAACTCCTGCAGCCTTTCGATGAGCCACGTTTCGCGCTGAAACTGCCGGTGGGTGACGCCCGCCGCCCGGTCGATCCAGGCGTCGATGCGATCCCGCGACGCGATGCGATCAATCCGGACCGCCTGGCCGATGCCGATCCGCCCCGCGACGAACGCGCGGGCCAGGACGGGATCCTCGAAGATGCGGGTCTCGTCGAGCAGGCCGCGCGCCGTCGTTTCGGAAACGCGCAGGTGACGCTCGGCGAAACCGGCCAGGGACACGGTGTCCGCGGCGTTGAGGACGCCGTGGATCCGGTCCAGGAGGCGACCCGTGAGGATGCGCAGCGGGCGGCTCACCTGCTGAAGCGCCCGGATCCGCTGGACGATGCGGGACGGGTCCTCGGAACCCTCCGTTTCGGTGAGCGATTCGATGTCCTGGAGCTCGCGGTCGATCTGGTCGAGCGTCATCGCGATGAGGCGGCGCGCCTTGAGGGAGATGATGGTGTCGTCCGGACGGGGGGAGCCGTTCGCAAACGTTTGCGGGGACGCGTCAGGGTCGATTTCAGGGTCGACGTCCGCGTCGGCATCCGGGCCGGCGACCCCGTTCGCAAACGTCCGCGGGCCCCCGGCCGAAACCCCATCACCCTCTTCCGGCGCCAGGTGCGGGGCGACCTCCGCGAGAATCGCCTCCACGCATCGGTACTGAGGCACGTTCGCGCCGATCACGCGGCGGGCCGTCTCCATGGCCTGGTCCCAGGCCACCACGGCGGCCGGCGGGGCCGGGAACGCGATCGAGGCCAGCGGCGCGTCCGCATCGCCGTCCGGCTCCGCGGCGGCGAGGGCCGCAGCCGACGCCCGGTCCTCCTCCCCGGCCGGTGACCGCTCCGCCTCCTTCATCTCCCGAACCCGCTGCCGGATCTCGCGGACCGTCATTCCGGGGCAGAGCGCCAGCCACATCTCCTCGGTGCCGTCATCGAAGACGTTGCGCAGCGCCAGGACCTGGCAGGCGGTGATGCGTCCCTCGCGGAACGCGCGCTCCACGTTCGGCCGGTTCGCAAACGTCCGGGCCAGCGCGAGGCGATCGTCGGCGTGGCGCGGGGACACGCCGAGCCGCTCGCGCGCGAGGTCGCCGAGGCGGGCGAAGCCGAGCTTCCGGTGACCGCCGCGGTCGAACAGCCGCAGAAGGAGCCGGGCTTCGGCGGCGATCACACCCGCCTCGGCCAGACGGAGCCGGTGGAAGGCGTCGAAGATGCGCGCGGTGAGCCGTGGGGCCGTGGCCGGGGCCCGCATCGCCGCCGCAGTCCGCGACACGGCGCCACGAAACGCGGCGCCCGGGCCGGAAAGGCCGGGATCAGTTGTCATGATGTCCTCACTTCAAGAACCGTGTGGCGCCCGGACGGGGGACGGCGCCGGATCACACCCGCGCGTACGCAGGCGTCGGGAAGGCCGGGATGGGGGTGGCCTTCGGGATGAAGTAGATACTACTCACATGATTAGCTATGTCAAGAAAAAAAGTGACGAACGCAGAAAAAAATCGGAAGGGTCGGGACGTGAGAGATAACGGAGGACTCACCGCTGCCGTGCAGCCCCAGCCGTCCGCAGACGGCGGTGCGACTACGCCTGGGTCGCGAAGAATTCCCTCCGCGATCCTTTCAACGTCGTCACACAAAACAAGAACATCATTGATCCGGTGCCGAATCAGGACTATGTTTGAGGTCCATCATTTTCCACTGCGCCACCCGACTGGCCTGCCCAAGGGAGGTGTACCCATGTCGCGGTTTCCGTTCCCCGGTTCCACCTGCGCGATCCTTCTCACGACGTTCCTCGGAGCCCCCGCCGTCTCGCACGGTGATGTCTTCTACGCCGCGCCGTTTCGGGACAACGGGCCGCTGTACACGTTCGACTCGAACGCCGGCTACGCGGTCCAGACCGTCGGTGAGTACGGCATCGGTGCCGAAAGGATCGGCGGTCTCACGTTCGACGCCGGCGGGACGCTGTACGGCATGACGATCGGAAGCAACGCGTCGCTGTACACGCTCGATCCCGCCACCGGCACCGCGACCCTGGTCGGGCCCCTGACGATCCCCGTGTCCGAGGGGGGCCTCGCGATCGATCCCACCGACGGAAAGTGCTATTGCGCGTACGGGCCGAACAACACCCTGTTGAGCGTCGACCTCTCAACCGGTGAGGCCGCGATCATCGGCCCGATCGATGACGGAAGCCGCTCCTATAACGGCATAGCCTTCGACGCCGGCGGCCAGCTCTACGCCGTGGACAACAGTCACCTGTGGAAAATCGACAAGAACGACCCTTCGGGCCCCGGAACGATGCCGATCGGCCCGGGTATCTCCCTGTCCGGCCGGGAGGCCGGGATGGCGTACTCGTCGTCGGGCGTCATGTACGTCTGTGACTACCAGAATCTGTTCAGCGTCGACCTGTCCGACGGGACACAGACCCTGGTTGACCCGCTCAACGGAGCTCCCAATCTCATGGGCCTGGCGATCGCGCCGGACGCGCCGATTCCGGTCGAGCCGGCCACGTGGAGTAGGATCAAGACGCTGATGGAGTAGGAGTGCGGGGGGCGGGCTTATAGGGCCTGGCCCCCCTCCTCCACCTTGCGAATTCTCATCCCCTCGGCGGGTCGCTTACCTCAACCATCTTTCTCGCCGTCCTCCACACTGCTCCGGATCAAAGGTGATTCGGGAATTCAACTCAGCCATGATGACCTTTCGATTTGGGCCCACGCTTCTGCGCATGCTCCACATAACTACGCAGGACCGAATTCATCAGGGTCTGATATCCAGCCCCGAAGGCCCGGAACCACGCCAGGATGTCCGCGTCGACCCGCAGGGAGATCGCCTCCTTCGGCGTCGGCTCGATGACGCGGGCATCGTCCCAGAAGTTCTCGGGTAGATCCGCCAGTTCCGGTGGTGAGGTGCGGGCAATCTCCCGCTCGGACATCTTTCTCAGCTTAGTGAGGTTCGCCTTGCCCCGGGTCCGTTGATTCACGGGCACTGACTTCTTCTTCATATTTCCTTCTCTCCCGTCGATTGCTGCGGCGCGCGGAGATGATTCTCCGCACAATGCGTGGACCCGGAATACTTCGATCCGTAAACACGACCGTCAAGTGAATGTCCCGCACCATTCCGACAGCGACGATCCTAACCTCGCCATAGTCCCGCCGCCGGTCTTCCACAGCCAGGATCACACCGTCAAAGATGCCGGCGGCAAAATGAAAGTCGAATCCGCGTTTCCGGAAATTGGCGCGGCTTTTCTCCTCGTCCCACGCGAGTACAAGGTTCAACATACACCTGTATATACGCGGGGGCCATCAATTTCTCAGGGGGGAACACAGACGGGAGTATGGGTGGGCGAGTACTGAAGTCTAGGGGGCCTGGGGGGGCGGTGCAAACCCCTCCCCCACCCTCTCCCCCCACCGGCACACCGCATTCCCCAACCTCATCTGCCTCGGACTCCTGCACTCCGGCGCCATCAACTCCTCCGTCCCCACCACCGCCACCACGCACCGCGCCCGCGACGTGGCCACATTGAACCGGTTCCGGCTGTACAGAAACTCCATCCCCCGCGGCGCGTCCTCCGGCGTGGACGTGGCCATCGAGTAGATCACCACCGGCGCCTCCTGCCCCTGGAACTTGTCCACGGTCCCCACGCGCGCGCCGTCCGGCAGGCCGGCCTTGAGCGCGTCCACCTGCGCGTTGTACGGCGACACGACGAGGATCTCTTCCAGTGTGACGGGCCGCACGGCGCCATGCCGGTCCACCCAGGTCGGCTCTCCCGCCAGAAACTGTGTGACGAGATCCGCGATGAACGCCACCTCCTCCGCCGACTCGCTCGTGTTCCCGCGATGCGCCACCGGAAGAAACCGCAGGCCGGCCCCGGCGAGGGGCCCCGGGCCGCGCACCTCCTGCCTGGCGAGGTCGGGCCGGGCGTTCAACCGCCGCCGGTAGAACTGCTCCGACGTGAACGCGCACAAGGAGGGATGCATCCGCCACGTGTCGGGCAGGAACACGCCACGCTCCGGCGCGATCGTGGCCGCGTCACCGGTGAGATGGGAGAGCGCCGAGACGGCCACGCCGGGCGGATGCGATCCCTGGAACGGCTGGTCCAGCTGCTGCGGGTCGCCGAGCAGGACCAGGCTCGCCGCCGCCTGCGACACCGCCAGCACATTGGCCAGCGACATCTGCCCCGCCTCGTCCACGAACAGCACGTCCACCGACCCCGTCATCTCCTCGCGGGCCCA
>CAZQVN010000005.1:74166-91507 GCA_964596775.1 uncultured bacterium | reverse complement strand
CCGCCTCGTCCACGAACAGCACGTCCACCGACCCCGTCATCTCCTCGCGGGCCCAGAGCCAGGCCGTTCCGGCCGCCAGATGCGCGGTCCCGTCACCGAGGGCGGCGGGCACGTCGCCGTTGTTTGCGGTCCGCGCCACCCGCGCCTCGCCGCACCAGTCCTCCTCGTCGGCCTTCTGAATCCCCCGCAGGTCCACGCCTTCCTCCGCGGCCGCCTCGCCCACGGCCCGCAGCAGATTTCCAATCACCTTGTGACTGTTCGACGTGACGCCGACCGTCTTCCCCGCCTTCAGGAGACGCGTGATCATCCGGGCGCCGGACCAGGTCTTCCCGCTCCCCGGCGGTCCCTGGACCGGCAGGACGGAATGGTCGAGGGCCGAGACCAGGCCGCGCAACGTGTCGAGAAGGTCCGCGCCGTCGGTGATCAGCGGCGCGCCGGCCGGCTGACCCGCCCGGGGCGGGGCGGCGCAGAGGAGATCCCAGGCGGCTCGGCGGTCGTCAGAGGGCGCAAAGTCTTTGGCCAGGAGCGCGTCGGCGAGACGGAGGAGGCTCTCGCGCAGGACCGTGTCGTTGATGTCCTTGAGCGGCACCAGCGCCTCCGGGTGCGGTACCTGCGACGTCTTCCCCCGCTTGAGATCGATCGTCCGCGCATGATCGTCGAGCGCCACGACCATGCCAGCCGGCTTCCCGGTGGCCGGATCGTGCGGCGCATCCTCCACGTCGATGTCATGCTCCTGCTCCGGAAACCGGTAGCGATGGACCTCCGACCGCTTGACCGTGCCGACCACCCCCTCGTACTCCAGGCCGCCGAGCGTCGCCCGGTCCTCCAGCAGTTCTTCGGCACTCAGGCTCAGGCGATGGAAATACTCCCACCACATCGCCTTGTCCTCGCGCCGGTGAAAGTCGAGCAGGTGCGCCAGGATCCACCGCGCCTGCTGCTCCGGGGATCGCTCCGCCGCCTCCTCCGGCACACCGGTCACGAGCCGGGCAAACACCGCCGCGATCCGCTCCTGCAGCTCGGTGGCCTCCGGGCTCGGCTCGTCCGCCTTCGGCACCGACCGCGGCACCGCCTCGCCGGTCTCCCGCTCATGCTCCGCGCGCAGCGTCTCCAGCCAGTTTCGGAGCCGGAGCGTGGAGACGCAGTCATCCCGGTTGTACCCCTCGATGATCGCCGGCAGCTCCTGCCCCTCGACGTCCCTGACGCCCAGCTGGAGCCACGCCTCGAACTGTGCCAGGGCGCCGGTGGCGTTCCGGAGCTCCACGGTGCGCTCGAAGCCGTAGAACGCCTCCATCTTCTTGATGGAGTAACTCTCCACGGACGCCCGCACCCCCTGCCGCACGGCCCGGTACAGATCGACGAACACGCCGCCCCGGAGCAGCCGGTCCACTTCCTCCTCGCGGGTGGCGTAGCGTCCCATCAGTTTCCGGACCGCGGTCTTTTCGTAGGGGGCATAGTGATACACGTGCATCCCGGGGTGTTCCCGGAGACGGGCCATGACGCGATCGATGAACCGCTCGAACTGCGCCCGTTCCGCCGCGCGATCCAGCGCCCACAGCGCCTCGTACTCTCCATCGGCATCCACCACGCCGAACAGGTACTCGAGCCCCTCCTCGAGCGCGTACTGGTCCCCCTCGATATCGAAGAACAGGTCCCCCGGCGACGGCGCCGGCAGCGACGCCAGCCCCTGCTCGGCCACCACCGGCAGAATCTCATGGAGATGCGTGCCCGCATTTCGCCCCTCGAACTGAATCCGCGCCTGTTCCCGTATCCGCGTGAGCGAAGCGTCGCTGACGCCGTCCATCCTGGGCCGGACCGGCACCTCCATCACCGCCAGTGCCGCCAGTGTGCCCACATCCCGCTCCACCAGCCGCGCCCGCTGACTCCGCGTGATCCCCGCCACCAGCGACAGATGATCATCCTTCCGCCGCACCCCGTCACACTCCGCCCGCCAGTCGCAGATCTGACAATGCTCCACCGGCTCCGGGTACGTGGCGGGCCCACCGCCACCCCCCACCTGCGCCTCAAACCGCCGCCGCACCGCCCGGTAGTAAGCCGAGTACTCGTCAAAAAGAAACGCCTCAAACCGAACCACCGCCCCCCCCAGCGCCAGCCGCATCTCCCGCGGCGCCACCCCCTGCACCCCCGTCAGCAAATCCGAATACAGCGCAATCTGCAGCACCGCCCGCCCCTTGGCCTCCCGCGCCAGCTTGGCGTCCACAATTTCATAAGACCACGCCCCGAGCTCACTCGGAGTGTCCACCCGAACCAGAAAGTCCGGATACCCACCCCAGCGCCCATCAAAGAGCCGCGCCTGGTAGATGACGTCCACACCGCGCCGCATGGCGTCGATGGTGAGCTTCGTGCCGAAAGTAGCGTTTTCTTCGTAACTTTTCTCCGGAGATCGCGCGGGGATTTCTTCGATTGTCCGGCCGAGATCGCGGAAGTGTTGAAGGACTCGGGCTTCGTGCTCCAGGCCGCGTTGTTTGAGGGCTTCGGCGCCGGGGTCTTCGTAGGTTCGTGGGCGGGCGCGGTTGCCAAGGGCGACGGAGAGATTCAGGGAGGTGAGGTGCGGGCAGGCGAGGTGGTTGGAGAGGTCGGTGGCGGAGGTGAGGAGGGTGGAGTTCGAGGATCTCATGTCGATTTCCCTCCTTCCGTTGGTTGCGGTGCGCCAGGAGCAACTTCACCCGGGGGGCAGTAGATTTCTAGCCGTTGGCAAATGTCTGCAGTGGATCTGGTCATTCGCAAACGTTTGCGGCGGCTCTGGTGGCGGCACGCGTTCGCAGTTCGTCAGATGGTCGAATCCCCGACCCCGAAAGCCTAAAAATTGAACGTGTCGTGCAGCCAGCGTGGCACAATCGCAAGAGTCCGGGAGATCGCTCTCCCGTTCGACAACATTCGGAGTGACCCTGCCTCGTTCGAAAACGTTTGCGGGGCTGTCCGTGCCGGTGGCAAACATCTGCAGTGGATCAGTTCGTTCGCAAACATTCGCGGCGGCTTGTCCGGTGGCAACGTTGCAACGTTTACAGTGGATCAGTGCTGTTCGCCAATGTTTGCTGTGACCCGGTCGCGTCGCACCGCCCGACGGCGCTCCTTGTCGTTGGCAATCGTCTGCAGTAACGCGTGGACGGAGCGTCGCAGTCGTGAAACCCGGGCTCTCGTACATGCTTCGTGCAGGCCGAGATGGGGCGACCCATGGCGAGACCCTCGGACAGACTCATACTATTCATGCGAATAGTGCCCGTCAACAAGAAAGTGGTGGGCGTCACGTTTTTCCTCACCGGCCGGTCGTCCGCTCCCCCGCATCACATCGCTCGAGTGAATTGGTGACGTTTCTCAGGAAATGCGCGCGTCAGAAGCCACCAGGCCTCCGATGAGGCTGTCGATGACTTCTTCCGTCTTCGCTCCCATCCTTTGAAAGCCGAGAGCAGCATCCGCACCGTGGCCACGAGATTCTTCCGCGGCATCGTCCCTTCGTGGCGGCTGCAAAACCGGAACACGTTCGTCAACACATCACTCCTGAAAGCGACTCTTGATGAAGCCCCAGGTCCTCTCTTCAACCGGAACCGGAATGGATGTAACCGGATGAAAAGACACATCGTCAATGGCCACTCCGCCATAGTCCAGCGTCCCGATGAACTCGACGGAATGAATTCCATGGCCAGAAACGGACAGGACAGTGCCGCCCTCATCTGTTCGGGTCATGCTATCGACCAGTCGGCCTCGGTCGTCATAAGCGTTCAAAGTCATTTGTTGAGATGGATACCCGGCCAGATCTCCTCGCACCGAAACGAAATCGGTGATGGCGGGAGTATTCGGGTTATCGTGTTCGAAAAACGTTATGAAAATCGGATTCTCTCTGGCGTAACTGAGTCGACCGTCCGCCGTGGAGCATCCGATTCCATTCACTCCACTCGTGGCATGTCCTGCTCCTAGAAATACCACCGGAACAAAGTTGCTGCTTGAGGAAAACCGCACGCCGTGAGTGGTGAGGAATCGATCGGAGAGCTGGGCCGATCCTGGAATTGGTGACAGCACTTGTTGGTGCGGCATCGCCGGTATGTTTTCAAAATCTATTACAATCAGTCCTGGCGGAGGACACGGACACACCTCGTCGTACATATCTCGGATTTCTCCCGATGTGAGTGCTCTGTTGAAGATCATGACTTCATCAAGTTTTCCAAGATAGTAATCGTGGACGACAGTATCCTCGCCCTTGTGCGCGAATGTCAGCGCCCCTCCGGACTGAGTAATGGCCGGCCCCTGTGAGGCGTTTTCAAACACTCCATTAACGAACAGCCTCCACTGATTGGCAGAGTATGTAACGGTTACGAGGTACCAGCTGCCCGGCGAAGCGACCGTGGCTGATACAACTCCACCCGGTACCTGGCATCCCGCGTAGAACCTGTTCTGCGGATCCAGATACAGTCCCCAGTCCCAATGTCCAGATGCAGGACCCTTGACAACCAAAGCCTGAAAACCGTTTGGCGGCCCCCACACCCTCCCCGGGTTGACCCAGGCGGAAATAGTGAACTCCGAACCTGGGCTGAAATCCAGCGTGGAGCCAAAGGGAATGATCACCTGATCATCCATTCCGTCGAAAACAATGGCCGCGCCCTCGTGCCCCGCCTGATATCCTGGGTTTCCCAGCGGTGTGCCGTCCAGGCTCCCATGCGAATCCAGGGTGTTTCCTTCACATTTCCACCAATGCAGGAGACCTGGTGGCGGGGTGATTTGTCCACCCAGTGCGGTGTTGACCGAGCCTACAACGCAGCATACTGCCAGCACGAGAATCTTCCTGAGCTTCACAACCCCTCCTTTGCTGACGGGTTAATGTCCGGGACAGACATTCAACTCCAAATCCCCAAGCAGTGACCGTCCGCCGACGGAAAGATCGCTCTCGATATCACACACAAACGACGCCACCCCAATCTCTCCCACCGCGAACGCCTGCGGCTCCGACAGCCTCGACGGATAGATCAGCACTCCCCTCGAGGTCCTCATCCTGGCCGCATACGCCACAATCTGTTGAATCTCACTCTCCTTCGGAACCCTGCTGCGCGTGTACTTCGTATCCATGACCGCCAGTACCTCATCCGTCAGGGCATCTCGCAGAACGAGGTCGATCCGAAAGCTGAGCGACTCCTTCTCGTGCACATCCGCCTTGAACTGGCTTTCCAGCCGATACTGCGGCGGCAGATGCGCCTTGAGCCATCTGGCGACAAAGAGCTCGAACAACGCCGGCATATTGAGCAGGAAAGGCAGGAACTCCTTCGAATCTCCTCCTTCCCTGGGACCGCACTGCTCCAGGAAAAAGTGACACAGGGCATGCATCGGCCGGTAGTCGCTGTTTAGTCGATGATAGAACCGCTTCAGGCACGACCGTGAATCGAAGGCACACAGATCCACTTCCGACATCAGCGTCCGACATGCCCGCTCCACCTGCAGTTGAACTTCCCTGCGCCTGAATTGAAAGCGACTGATCCGGTAGAGCGTCCAGGCGAGGATCTGATTGTCCTCAAGGTCGGCCGTGTGCTCCTCGAACTCGCACGAGAGGCCGACAGTCCCCTTCATCGATCTCCGGAGAGATTCCGCGAACATGAGTCGCCCCCTCAGATACCGGGACTGTTCCTGATACTCGATATAGTCGCGATGCAGGCCCTTCCTCGCCCGGTCCAGGACCCGTTTTGCCAGAATGGACGCGAGTTTTTCGAACAGGTCGTCGATGGAGTCCGCCCCGGCAACACCGGGAAGGATCTCGAAGGACTTCAAGTTGTAGGCGTATTCCAGCATCCCGAAAACGTTCTGAATCGGAACCTTCGGGCGAATGACGACGACAAGATCGGGAGAAAGGGCGATCTGGCCGATCCACCCGCCCGGCCGAAGAATGTAGTGCGATCGAATGGCCGTGGGGAAATCAACTACGATCTTGCTGCCAAAGCGCTCATGCAGGCGTTTGGCTTCTTCCTCAGACAACTCGTGAGGTGCAAGGGTCGTATCGGTTTCCTCTGTCAACTCCAGACGGCGAACCGCCATAGGGCTCCCTCGGAAAATCACAAAAGATCTTTCAAGTGAGTGACCGACACCTCCGCCCAGCGAAATCCGGCCACCTTCTGAACCTCGTCGAAGAAATACTCCTCAAGATACGGCTCGATTTCTCCGGTCCATATGTCCTTCAGGTGAAGCGGCAGCTTCTCTCCGGATTTGACGAAGTAGCTGATTCCAAGCCAGTAATTGGGGTCGTCTATGGCGGAATTGACCAGCTTGAGCAGATCCACAAGTCCATCCGGGTGCAGGTCGACCGACTTCAGCTTCTTTTTCAGTACTTCGTAGTCGGGATCCAGGCGCACGAAGGAAAACCGGCGCCTCATAGCGTGATCCATCCTGGCAATCGAACGATCCGCCGTGTTCATGGTCCCGATGATGAACACGTTGTCCGGTACCTGAAAAGCTACCCCGCCGGCCGCCAGAGGAATGGACTGATCGCGGTATTCGAGGAGATACATCAACTCTCCGAACACGCGAGCCAGATTGGCGCGGTTGATCTCGTCGATAATGAGAACGCAGGGGTTTGTTCCGGCAAGCTTTGCCCTGCGGCAGAAATTGAGAAATCGCCCTTCCTGAAGCCGATAAGTCAAATGGCCGTTCTCCAGAGTGGGATGAATTCCCTGGATGAAGTCCTCGTAGGAGTATGCCGGGTGAAATTGAACAGCCTCCCAGAATCCCGTGGTTTCGGACACAATGTGCCGGGCCAGCCGTTCCGCAACGAAGGTCTTGCCCGTGCCGGGAGGGCCTTGAAGAATGATCTGCTGTTTTCTCTTCAGGATCTGAAGCCAGTTCCTGATTTGCGATGACGTGAAACCGGTTTCTGATGAAAAACTGTCCACTGTGTACAGTGGCGCTGTTTCAGCACTACCCTTGGCTTTAGGCTTCTCTCCCCCATCAAGAACCGGTGCAGCCATAATCGCCTTGTAATCCTCTTCATAAAGACGAATCACGGTTCTCCGCCACCTCGGTCGACTCAACTTTCGGCGTGAAGTGTCGAACCAGTCTACGGAAAGGCGATGCGGGTCCGCCTGGCCGGCCTCGTAGTAGTAGGGAGCCGTGACACGTCCGATGCCCAGGACGCCCCTTGTTCCATCATTGGCCACCAGGATGGTTCCTTGCTTGATCTTGGACAGCAGATACACCATGTAGGCCGCCTTCTTGGTGTACCGGTTGTCATCAACCTGGATCTCCGCTTGGCTTTGCTGAATATCGGCCTGCGACAGCCCGGAAACATCCCCCAGCTTCGGCCAGCCAACGGATGCGTATCCACCCTTGAGAAACGCATCCCAGAGTTCGCCATTCCGACCCGGAGCGATTTTCCAGTATTCCTCCTTCTGCTTGCGCTGTCTGACGTCCTTGACAGCCACAAGAAAGTGACAAAAGTGGTCGAACACATCTTCTTTTCGCACGCCTTCCGGGCAGATGGGCTCGAGGAACGGTTCCAGTTCATCGATCCCGACAAAACCCTTCTTGTTCAACTCGGTGTAGTCGGCAAGTTTCAAGGAGAATTTCTCGCCGAGAAGGCGGTTCAGGACCCAGCGTGACTTGCTGTTGATGATCAGGAAATGGTCTGGATCCAGAGCATTGAGAATCGGCGTTATCATTCCGGTCTGAAATCCGCGCACCTCCGGAAGTTCAATGAAGCGGGCAATGGCCTCGGCTGCGGAATCCGGGTTGCTGATGCAGGCAGTAATGAGGTCGCAGATCGCACGGGCCGATTGGGGCCATTCGTCCTCGGTGATCCATCCGCTGCT
Source organism: uncultured bacterium (assembly GCA_964596775.1). Classification (GTDB taxonomy): domain Bacteria; phylum Eisenbacteria; class RBG-16-71-46; order JABDJR01; family JAWXBZ01; genus CAZQVN01. The sequence continues at coordinate 83,708 of CAZQVN010000005.1, read as the reverse complement.
GTTGAACCACTTCTTGACGTCCCCATTGATGGCCGGCGCTACGGAAATCCAGCACCCCCGGGCGCGATTGTTAGGCGAGTCGGCATAGGGAAGCAGGCCGTTCAGGACAAGATCAGTGATATCTTCGCCGCGCCGATCCGCCTCTTCGATTTTGGCCAGGTTTGCCCTGGCCGTTGACCGACCTTCCGCGTAAAGCTCCCACGCCCGCTTGCACTCGGGGGTGGGCATGTACGAGGTCTCGAATTCCCGAATCAGGGACTCGAAGTCCAGATCTTTTCCCGCCGACCCGGCGGGCGCATCCGGCCTCGGGAGTTTCCTGCCGAGCCACTCATCAAGATAGTCCAGAAGGCCTGGCGAGTGAGTACTGCGAAAAGAACACACGCGAGAAGATCGGGCTATTTTCTCAATGAAGGCATCGTGCCCGGGCTTTAACACCTTCATGGTCGATTGAAACGACTCGTGAGGAATTTTATAGGACAACACGCCCTTCACTGACTTGAAACTATCCTCGGCCCTGATGAGGGCATCGATCGCCTTTACGGCGCCGTCGTCAATATTTTCCGCCATGACCGGAACCTTCGTTCCGTTCCTGACAATTCGAAAGACGTAATACGACGTCAGATTGAGGGTGATGAAATTCTCGTTCAGCGTCAGGCTCCATGCCTGAGGGTTCAGAGAGTGGGCCTGAACGATTGTATCCGCCAGCAGAGTGCAGTTGTTTCTGCGAATCTCTTCGTCGGGAATGAGATCGGCAAGAACGTGTTCAGCAACGCTGGCGCTGTTTCTGTTAAAGAATTCAAAGCTGATTTTTGGTATTTCGCTCACTGAAGAGGCCCTTTCGTTTGAGTATCACGTCATAGCTTACCTCAGGAGTTTTCTTGCTTCTCTCTTCAGGTCCAGACGTATAGTGCCAACTCGGAGGACTCGGTTTCGTTGAGAAGCGGGTCGTCGGGGCCAGAGAACGGCCTTTCCTCCCAAGTGCCACACCCCCTCATCCTCCCACATTCTGCCGAAGTGTACTGATGACCGCGACGTTGAGCCTTTCAGTAGCCTTCGATGCAGGAACTTCCGGCTACAACTGAGGACATCGATTCTTGGCCAAAGAACCCCGTTTCGGAGATATCTCAGCCTCCGCGCTCCTCGCGACTGGGCTCCTCTACGCTGCAACGGCTGTACGGCGCACCTGCTCGAGCGCCGTCAATAGCTCATCAACCTCAGCAGAACTGAAGAGTCCGTCTGGACCCCTCGGCGTGACATCCGTGAAGGGAGACTCATAGAGCCTCGCTGCCTGCAACACTCCATGCTCCGTGAGGTGATCCACGATGAGACTCACGAATTCAATCTGATTGGCGCTGAGCACTTTTCCGGCGAGGAATCCGGCCATCACCTCCTTGGCCGCCTGACGATCCAGTCCGACCAGTGAACGAACGAATAACCCGAGACCTTGAGCTTCCTCCGCGGCCCGCTGGACGTCCTCTGCGTCGCCAATGCCGTTCTCAGTGAACATCCGCTGGAGCTCTGCCACATCGGCCGCAGTCAATGCTTCATTCATACGCAGCTTGTGGATCGCTACGTGATCGAGATGCTCACGGAGAAAAGCCCGTGCCTTGGCGAGAAACTTCGCATAGTCGGTGCCCGGGGCGAGGCCCGGAAGCTCGACCTCGATCTCGCCGCCCATGAGATCCTCGAAGTCCGTGTACACGGGCTTCCGCTGCCGCTTGTCGATTAGTTGAACCAGGTTACGCAACCGTCGGCGCATGCCCTCCAACATCGGAATAGTCACGTCCTGCCACCATTCGTCCGTCTGCACCTCCTGAATCAACACCATTTGCGTCTGGACCATCGGAATCGCAGACTTCTCCTCGAGGAGGCCCGCGATTTGCTCCACACGCTGGCGGAGCCGAGCAAAGCCCGGCTCCGAACGCAGGAGGGTCAGTTGAAGGCTCAATACGAGCAGGTCGAAGCGCTTGGCCTCCTCATTCTCTGGATCGATCTCGGCGGGTAGTCCTGCAACTTCGTGCGATAACTCGCTCAACGCCTCAGGAGGCAACGATGTCCACGCCTCGGGCTTCGCGTACTTCTCCACGAACCGGCGATGGGGCCTAACCACAAAGTTGTCGGGGTTCATCGCTGCGACCTCACGGTGGAGCATCTCGGCGGTGGCCACACGCACGTCCTTCGCGCTTCGGGGGTCACCGTAGGTCGAGGTCTGTTCCCCAACCACAGGCCCCTGGACTTCGTCGGGCTTACGATCCAGTTCCGCGATCAGCTCCAGCCGAGACTTGAACAGGCGCTTGCCCAGCGACTCAGCTAGTGACCCCTCGGTAGTCGGGATGTTCTGGCTGAAATACTCGAGATTCTGGCAGTAGTCGAAGAGGTAGAAGAGCTTCTTGTGCTCACCTGGTCCGAATAGGTCAGGGCATAGGCGCGTTCCCCGCCCTAACATCTGCCAGAATTTAGTCTTCGACCGCACCAGCTTGAAGAAGACCAGGTTAATGATTTCCGGGATGTCGATGCCGGTGTCGAGCATGTCCACGGAGATAGCGATGTAGGGAGCCTTCTCCTTTTTCGAGAAGTTGTCGATCAGGTTCTGCGCGTACTCGGTCTTGAAAGTGATGACGCGTGCGAACTCGCCCCGGAAGTGAGGGTAGTTGGCATCGAAGCGTTCGGCGATGAACGCGGCGTGCGCCTGGTTCTTCGCGAACACGATGGTCTTTCCTAGCCGATCGCCGCCAGCCACCCTGAGACCGCGGGTCATGAGATGCTCGAGCACCTTGTCGACTGTGTCCTTGTTGAACAGCCACTTGTTGACAGCCTCGGCCTCCACCCGATCGGGCACGTTGCCTTCGTCGTCCCACTCAAGTGCATCCCACTCATCCTTGTCCTCCTCGGACAGGTCGTCGTACTTGATGCCCTCCCTCTGAAACTTGAGGGGCACGGACACGGCCTTCGGTGGCACCAGGAAGCCATCGCGGACGGCCTCCTCCAGAGAGTAGGCATCGGTCGGGACGCCGTTCTCGAGGTCGAACAGGTTGTAGGTGTTACGGTCCACCTCGTCCTTGGGTGTAGCGGTCAGGCCGACGAGCATCGAGTCGAAGTAGTCTAGGATGGCAAGGTATTTCTGAAAGACTGATCGGTGGGCCTCGTCGATGACCACGAGATCGAAATGACCAACGCCGAAGCGCCGCTGTCCGTCGGGTGTCTCGTCAATGAGGCCCATCATTGTCGGATAAGTGGAGACGAAGACGCGACCCTCCGCTTCCTTCTCGGTGACGAGGTTCACCGGCGAGGCATCCGGCAGGTGGCGCTTGAAGACGTTCACCGCCTGGTTGACGAGCGCCACCCGGTCCGCAAGGAACAGCACGCGCTTCACCCAGTTGCAACGCATGAGCAGATCACAGAGCGCGATCACGGTGCGCGTCTTTCCGGCTCCGGTAGCCATGACGAGCAGGGCCTTGCGGTCGTGGTCGCGCTCGAAAGCCTCGGTGATGCGGCGGATCCCGCGGGTCTGGTAGTGCCGTTCGACGATCTCGCCGTTGATCGTCGCCTCGGCCAGAGGCCGCCGGGTGCTGCGTCGCTGGATTGAGAGCTCCAGCTCGGCCTTCTTGTAGAACCCCTGCACCCGGCGTGGCGGATAGCGCGTGTCGTCCCAGAGCCAGTGCTCGTATCCGTTGGAGTAGAAGATTAGCGGCCGCTGCCCGAACTGTCGCTCCAGACAGTCGGCGTAGAGCTTGGCCTGCTGCTGTCCCACGCGGGGATCGCGGCGCGTCCGCTTGGCTTCCACCAGGCCGAGCGGCCGGCCATCGTCCCCCCAGAGCACGTAGTCCACAAACCCTTGGCCCGAACCGCCCGAAGCGGTCGTCGGCATCCCGCTCACCTCAAACTCCCGGTCACGGTCCTGGTCGAGCGGCCAGCCGGCCTCTTTGAGCAGGAGGTCAATGAAGTAGTCGCGGGTCTCGGTCTCAGAGTAGTCGTGGGTGTCGGGCTGCGCAGCGGCAGCCTTCTTGGCAGCGGCAACCTCTGCCCGCAGCCGCTTCAGCTCCTCGTCGAGTGCACTCTTGTCCGAGAGCAGCGCGGCAAGCTTTTCGTCCCGCTCGCGCAGGCTCGCTTCCAGCCGCTGCAGCTGTTCAGCGGTCTGTTGCGCCGCTGCTCCCGGTTGGGGCAGCGCTCCGGCATCAAAGGCCACGCCGGGTGCTGGTCGCCCTGCGCGGCCGTACGTGCGGGCGAACCAATAGGCGACGTGGAAGAGCTCCCGCACGGCGACAAGGGCGTCCGATTCCGGCACGGCGCGGTGGCTGTGTACCGCTCGGTTGCCGAGCGTGTTGATCACCCGGGCCTTGCTGAACACCGCCTCGCCGGCGGCCTGCTTGAAGCTCGGCTCGTGGATCAGGGCCGAGAGGTTGTCCTGATACGGGAGCCTGAGCGCCGCGTCGTGCTTGTAGGCCCAGCTCACCGCCAGTTCGAGCGCGCGCCGGGCGTAGAAGCAGGACGTGCGCGGGTCGGTGTGCACGGCGGCTTCCGCCTTCGAGGTGGCTTCGAAAACGGCGGTCCACTCGCGCTGGAGGAAGGTGAACTGGCTCATGTGCCACGCCGCAGGATGCGATCGAGGACTCGTCGAAAACCTCCGCGTGCTCGACCGTTGTCTACAGCAGCTGCGCTGGCAGGCATTGGAAGCAGCTGAACGGGGCCGGCAAACGATACTCCCGTTGTACTGCCACCGTAAATCGCTTCGCCACTTAGCTGGGGAGTCAGATGGGGCGTAAAGCCTGTAAGCAGAATCGATGTCGCCACCAGGTCCCGCATGTCCAGGTCCCGCGCCATTCCCTTGGAAGGAGTCCCATGCCGCAGGCCCGGGAAGTCTGACGTGAAGCCATAGAGGTTCAGGAGTGCTGTTCGCACTGCGGGATGCGGCCAATCCTTGACGGCCTTACAAAGGTCAGCGAGATCAGTTCCAGATGCACCACCTGCGCTAGCTATCGCCTCCAACAGCATAACCTGCTTGGAGACGCAGTTCCCGATCCTGGCTTCGGTGGGGCCTAATCGCAGATCTTGAAGCGTTTCCTTAAAGTCCCGCATTCTTCTCGCGACGTTCGCGTCCGTATCACCGAGTCTGCTAAGGGACTGCACAAGATTGGTGAAGATCCCTGGGAGCGTCGGGCAAAGGACGCACGGCCTCCGCAGGTCGTAGCGCAGGCTGAACTTCTCGATGAACGCCGCAAGCAGGTTGAAGTAGCGATTGGTGAAGGCATCCGCGGCCGCCTCATCAAACTCCTCCAGCGTGCTGTGTACGGCTTCGAAGAAGCCGACGAGCGCACGCTCTCCCGCGAGGTCCTCCGCGCGCGTGTGCTCGAATGCCTCACGGCTCTGGGCAGGGTTGTCGATGACGTCGGCCAACTCCTCGACCGACGGCGGGGTTCTGAGCGCCTTAGCAAGCTCCCGATACAGCTCGCAGAAGATGTCCTCCAGCACGCCCCCGCCGTCTTCGCCAAGAGGCTGATCGATAAGCGGCGACCAGATCTCCCGCCACGTCTCCGACCATACGCCGAGGAATTCCCCGCGCATGGCTACAGATTTCCCCGAAAGGCGCGTTGTTGAAGCGCATTGAACAGGTCACTGAGCACCCCGAGTTCTTTACGGCCGTGGCCGCGGAGAGACTCGAGTTGGACCGATCGCTCCCAGAAGCTCTTTTGGAGATCAAGTGGAGGAACGGCGATCTCGATACGCGCCACCACGGCCTTGGATACTTCCTTGAATGTCGCGCCGGTGCCCAAGCTTTCGAGGTACCGCCGCCGCAGTCTCAGCCAGTACAGCAGAAAATGGGAGTCGAGACATTCCGGCGCGGGGATGAAGCTCTTGAAACCCTGGTTAGTTGCCATTGGCGCCGAACAGATCGCTGTGTGACCTATCGGCGCACGCGAGCTGAACAGTACGGCACCAACCGGGAGTATTGTCGCCGCACAAGATCGCAGGCCCGCTTCGGTAATCCGCCGCTCAGTCTCGCCGAGATAGATACTCGGCAGGTTGCTGAGTTCCTTCGGTGTAACCCAGTTGATCGTCCCATCCCATAACTCCGGATTGTCAGTTCGCGGTGTGGCGCCTGAGACGATCTCCGAAACATCCTCCATCCGCTCCACCGGCCACCCCTTCGGATTCGTGGCGGGGTCGCCGAACATGTCGAGAAAGATGGATTGGATGAAAGTGTCGAGTTGGGCGAGGGCGGCGCGGCGCTTGGCCCGCAGTGCGTCCGCCGTGTCCAAGATCTCCGCAATCCGCCGCTGCTCGGGGAGAGGTGGGAGGGGAATCTTTGACTCGTAGACTATTCGATCGCTGACCGCGGGGTAGCTCGCGCCCGTCGACCTTCTGACCATCTCACCAACGAAACGAGGCGAACGCACCCAATGGAACAGGTAGGCACCGTCCGCTATCTCGGAGCGTGGACGCAGGACACAAAACCCGGTCGAAGCCGTGGCGCCATCCAGTTCGGCAGGCACACGCGCGACCGCATTTAAGTTTGGTCGTACGGTTGACACGAGAACGTCACCGGATCGTATGACTTGGCGGGCTCGACTCGGAGCATCCGTGCACGCAAGGCGGCGAGGACTTGCGATCAGCTTTGAATCCTGGTCCACGGCGCTCAGGTCGACGTAAATGAACGCACCGTCCGGATCGTCGCGCTCGGGTGTCCAAGACGAGACTTGGGCCACGATGTCTCCGATAGCGGACGAAGGGACAGGGCTCATCCCAGCATCCCCTCCAGCTCCTTCATCCCCCGCTGAATCTCCTCCTCCAGCTTCGCCAGCTCGGCAAGAATGTCCTTGGGCGGCCGGTGCTCGATCGCCTCGTGCACCACTTCCTTGTAGCGGTTGAGCGAGAGGTCGTAGCCCTGCGCCGCGATGTCGGCCTTGGGCACGCAGAAACTCTGCGCGGTGCGCGGGCGACCGCGCTCGCTGCCGTCACGCTCGCCCCAGCGCGCGAGCACATCGGGCAGGTTGTTCTTCACGTGCTCGTCCGCGCCGAGCGCGGTACGGGGCACGGCACCGAGCTTGCCCTCTGAGAGCAGCGGTGTGCGCTTGTCGTCGAGGCTCCAGCCGTCGGCCGTGACGTCGTAGAACCAGACGTAGTCGGTGCCACCGGAGTTGGTCTTGGTGAAGAGCAGGGTCGCGGTGGAGACGCCCGCGTAGGGCTTGAACGCGCCGCCAGGCAGCGACACCACGGCATCGAGCTTCTGATCCTCCACCAGGATGCGGCGCAGCTCCTTGTGCGCCTTGCTGGAGCCGAACAGCACACCGTCGGGCACAATCACCGCCGCCCGTCCGCCTGGCTTCAAGAGCCGCAAGAAGAGCGCGAGGAAAAGAAGCTCGGTCTTCTTCGTCTTGACGATCTGCAACAGGTCCTTGGCGGTGTTCTCGTAGTCAAGGCTGCCGGCGAAGGGCGGATTCGCCAGCACCAGCGTGTACTTCTCTTCCTCGCCCAAATGCTCTTGCGCCAGCGAGTCGCGGTAGCGGATATCCGGATTCTCCACGCCGTGCAACAGCATGTTCATGCTGCCGATGCGCAGCATGGTGTTGTCGAAGTCGAAGCCGTGGAACAGGCCGTGATGGAAGTGCTCGCGCAGCTTCGCGTCGTGCAGCAGGTTCGGGTGGCGCTCGCGCAGGTACTCCCCCGCCGCGACCAGGAAGCCCGCCGTGCCGCATGCCGGATCGCAGATGACGTCGGTGGGCTGGGGCGCAGTCAGCTCCACCATCAGCCGGATGATGTGGCGTGGCGTGCGGAACTGCCCGTTCTGCCCGGCGGTGGCAATCTTGCCGAGCATGTACTCGTAGACGTCGCCCTTGGTGTCGCGTTCCTCCATCGGTACCTTGTCTAGCAAGTCCACCACCTTGGCCAGCAGCGCCGGCGTCGGAATGGTGAAGCGCGCGTCCTTCATGTGGTGCGCGTAGGTGGAGTCGCCGTTGCCCAGCTGCCGGGCGAGGTCGGTGCGCAGATAGGGGAAGACGTGTTCCCCGACCACCGAGAACATCTCCGCCGGGGCAAGGTGCTTGAAGCGCGACCAGCGGAGGTCCTCGTAGGGCCGACCCCTGGCGTCCTTGCCTTCCGGGAAGACCCGCCGCTCCATCGGCTTCTTGAGCCGGTTGGCCTTGTTCTCCTCCAGCGTGTGCATGTCGTCGAGACGCCGGAGGAAGAGCAGGTAAGTGATCTGCTCGATGACCTCCAGCGGGTTCGAGATGCCACCGGACCAGAAGGAGTCCCAGATGCGGTCGATTTGACTTCGGATGTCGCCGGTGATCATGTGCCTCGCCTCAACGCGGTTGACAGTCGGAGTAGTGTGTTCACAATTCCATGAGTATCAAGAAGACTACGCACTGTATTCTGGGCCAATCGATCAGTCCCCGCCCAACTCACCTCAATGCCCCAAATACGCCCTCTTCACCTCTTCATCCTCCGCCAACTCCCCCGCCGGGCCCTTCAGCACAATCTCTCCGGTCTCCAGCACATACCCGCGGTTCGCCACAGACAATGCCATATGAGCATTCTGCTCCACCAACAAAATCGTCATTCCCTCCGCGTTGATCTCGCGGATGGTTTTGAAAATATCCTGGACCAGCAACGGGGCCAGGCCCAGCGACGGTTCATCCATCAACAACACATGCGGCCGGGCCATCAACGCCCGGGCGATTGCCAGCATCTGCTGTTCCCCGCCGGACAACGTTCCGGCGGACTGGTTCTGGCGTTCCTTCAGCCGGGGAAACAATAAGTACATTTTTTCGAGATCGGCGGCGATTCCCGGTTTGTCCTTCCGCAGGTACGCGCCGAGCAATAAATTTTCCTTTACCGAAATATTCGCGAACACGATCCGCCCTTCGGGCGAATGCGAAATCCCGTGCGCCACAACCTTGTGCGGCTGCTCCTTGAGCAGGTCGACCGGAGCGCCCCGTCCCGGGGGCCGGAACAGAATCTCCCCCCCCGCCGCCTTGACCAGCCCGGAGATCGTCCGCAACAGCGTCGTCTTCCCCGCCCCGTTGGCGCCGATCAGCGTCACCACTTCGCCCTGGTCGATGTGCAGGCTGACGCCGCGCAGCGCCTGGATGCCGCCGTAGGCTACGGCCAGATCCTTGATCTCGAGCAGCGGGGTCGCACTCACCGGCCACCTCCCCCGCCGGAATCACCGGCGGGCGCGCCGTGGTGGGCCGCGTCCTCGCCCAGGTACGCTTCGATCACCTTCGGGTTGCTCCGGATCTCCGCCGGCGTCCCCTCGGCGATCTTCACGCCATGATCCAGGACCGCGATCCGTTCACAGATCGACATCACGAAACGCATGTCGTGCTCGATCATCAGGATCGTCACCTGGAACTCGGGGCGGATCTGCTGGATCAGCTTCAGGAGGTCGGTTTTTTCCGACGGGTTCATGCCGGCGGCGGGTTCGTCGAGCAGGAGGAGCGTGGGCTTCGTGGCCAGGGCCCGGGCGATCTCCAGGCGGCGCTGGTCACCGTAGGGGAGGCTTTTGGCCATCTCGTCGCAGACGTCGGTCAGCTCCATGATCT
>CAZQVN010000005.1:66455-74066 GCA_964596775.1 uncultured bacterium | reverse complement strand
CCGTAGGGGAGGCTTTTGGCCATCTCGTCGCAGACGTCGGTCAGCTCCATGATCTCGAGGAGGCGTTCCGTTTCGGTGGCCAGTTCCTCCTCCTCCGCGCAGAAGTGCGGCAGGCGGAGCGCGGCCGAGATCAGGCTCGACTTGCAGTGGGTGTGGAGCGCGGTGCGGACGTTTTCGTAGACGGTGAGGCTGCCGAACAGGCGGATGTTCTGGAACGTCCGGGCGATCCCCTTGCAGCAGATTTCGCTGCACTTGTGACCATGGATCGGCTTCCCCTCGAAGATCACCTCGCCGGTCGTCGGCGGGAAGACGCCCGTCACCATGTTGAACACCGTGGTCTTGCCGGCGCCGTTCGGGCCGATCAGGCCGATCAGCTCCCCCTCGTGGATCGTCAGGTCGAGCGCGTCCACGGCCTTGAGTCCCCCGAAGCGGATGCCGAGGTTCCTGAGCGCCAGGATTTCGCGGCGGGGTTCGGTCATGTCGCGGCCTCCGCCTTTTTCTTCCGGTGCTTCGACTTGACGGTGCGGCTGCCCATCAGCCCCTGCGGGCGGACGATCATCAGCACGATCAGCAGCAGCGAGTAGATGACCATGCGGAGCTGTCCCGAGGCGCGGAGGAATTCCGGCATCACCGTGAGGATGACCGCGGCCAGCGTCACGCCGGTGAGGCTCCCCATGCCGCCGAGGACGACCATCACCACGATCTCGATCGACTTCATGAAGTTGAAGTTTTCCGGGCTCAGGTAGGAATCGTAGTGCGCGATCAGCGCTCCGGCGACGCCGGCGAAGAACGCGCTGACCACGAACGCCGTCACCTTGTAGCGGGTCGTGGAGATGCCGACCGACTCGGCGGCCACCTCGTCGTCGCGCACGGCCAGGAACGCGCGGCCGCGGGTCGACTCCACCATGTTGCGGCTGACCACGATCGTGATGATCGCGGTGGCCGCCACCCAGATGAACGGGTTCTCGAAGACGGAGTGTTTGGCCCCCGTCCCCGGGATGTCGGTGAGGCCGCGGGCGCCGCCGAGGAACTCCATGTTCAGGATCACGACCCGGATGATCTCGCCGAAGCCGAGCGTGGCGATGGCCAGGTAGTCCCCCTTGAGCCTGAGCGTGGGGAGGCCGATGAGCAGGCCGGCCAGGCTCGCCGCGATGCCGCCGAGGTAGGCGACGCCGGCGAAGAAGATCACCGCGGCCACCCCTTCCGGGAGATGGATCGTGTGCACGAGGAAGCTCATGACGCCGTCACGACCGGGCTGGCCGAGATTGCCGAAGTAGTAGGAGAGCGCGGCGCTCGTGTAGGCGCCGATGGCCATGAAGCCGGCGTGGCCGATCGAGAACTGGCCGGTGTAGCCGTTGATCAGGTTCAGGCTCACCGCCATCGTGATGTAGATGCCGGAGAGGATCAGGATGCGGGCGTAGTAAGCGCCCAGGTAGTTCGTGATGAAGTAATTCATCACGAACAGGGTTGCCAGCGTTCCGGCGGCAATCAACAGGTTCCGGGAAAAGCTCTTCCGGCCGCGTGCCAGGGCTTCCGACATGAGCTAAACCTTCTCCGCCACTGCTTTTCCGAGCAATCCGGCCGGCCGGAAGAGCAATATCACAATCAACAATATGAACGCGATCGCATCCCGGTACGTGGACGAGATGTACCCCGACACGAGCGTCTCCGCCACGCCGAGGATCAGCCCCCCGAGCATCGCCCCCGGAATGTTCCCGATCCCCCCGAGGACCGCGGCCACGAACGCCTTGAGGCCCGGAATCAGCCCCATGATCGGATCGATCTTCGGGTTGGAAATCGAAACGAGGATCCCGGCGGCGGCGGCGAGCATCGAGCCGACGATGAACGTCACCGAGATGACCGTGTTGATGTCGATGCCCATGAGGCGGGCCGCGTCGTGGTTGAACGCCACCGCGCGCATCGCCCGCCCCATCTTCGTGCGGAACACCCAGTACTGGAGGGCGATCATCAACACGATCGTCGTCACCAGGATGATGACCTGGATGTTCGTGATGACCAGGTTCGGCATGTTGACGACCGGCACGTTCTGGATCAGCGTGGGGAAGAACTTGGGGTTGGCGCCGAACACGACCTGGCCGCCGTTTTCCAGCAGCAGCGACACGCCAATGGCGGTGATCAGCGCGGTGAGCCGCGAACGTTTGCGAAGCGGCCGGTAGGCGGCGCGCTCGATGATGAAGCCGACGATCGCGCAGATCATCATCGCGGCCAGCAGGATCACCACGAAGTGCAGCGTGCTCGGTTCCTGCCCCCAGCCGAGCCAGCGCGTGATGTAGAAGCCGGCCATGGCGCCGACCATGTACACGTCGCCATGCGCGAAGTTGATGAGGCGCAGCACGCCGTACACCATCGTGTAGCCGAGCGCGATCAGGGCGTAGATGCTGCCCCAGGCCACACCGTTGATGATCTGCTGGAGGAGCTCGTTCATGCGTGGGACGGCCCGCGCATCACGGGGCGATGGTTTCCGTGTACTTGTACTTTCCGCCGCTGATCTCGAGCACCACCGCCGACTTCACCGCGTTGCGGTTTTCGTCGATGTTGATGATGCCCGACACGCCTTCGAAACCCTTCGTGGCCGCGATGGCGTCGCGGAGCGCCGGGCCGTCCGTCGTGCCCGCGCGCTTCATGGCGTCGAACAGCACGTTGGCCGCGTCGTAGCCGAGCACGCCCATGCCGTCCGGCTCGGCGTTGTACTTGGCCTTGAACTTTGCCACGTAGTTCTGGACGACGGGGTTCGGATCCTCGGCCGAGTAATGGTTCGAGAAGTAGGCCCCCTCGACGGCAGCGCCGCCGATCTGCGCGGTTTCCGGGCTGTCCCAGCCGTCACCGCCCAGGAACTTGGCGGTGATGCCGAGTTCACGGGCCTGGCGCGCGATCTGCCCCACCTCGGTGTAGTAGCCGGGGATGAAGATCACGTCGGGGTTCTTCGACTTGATCGACGTGAGCTGGGCCTTGAAGTCGATGTCGCCCTGGGCGAACGACTCCTCGCTGACGATCGAGCCCCCCATCTCCGCGAACGTGTTCTTGAAGTACTGGGCCAGGCCGACCGAGTAGTCGGACTTGACGTCGGTGAACACCGCGGCGCTCTTCGCCTGGAGCGTATTGATCGCGAACTTGGCCATCACCTGCCCCTGGAACGGGTCGATGAAGCAGACGCGGAAGATGTAGTCGCCGGTTTCCGTCACCTTGGGGTTCGTGGACGCCGGGGAGATCATCGGGACGCCGGCGCGCTGCGCGTCGGGCGCGGCGGCAAGCGAGGAGGACGAGGCCACCTCGCCAAGCAGCGCCACGACCTTGTCCTGCTGGATCAGCTTGACGGCGGCCGTCTTGGCCTCCTGCGCCAGCGACCGGTCATCCTCCAGGATCAGTTCCACCTGGCGCCCGAGGACGCCGCCCTGCGCGTTGATCTCCTCGATGGCGAGCTTGATGCCGTTGCCGCACGACTGGCCGAACGTGGCGGTTCCGCCGGTCATCGAAAGGAAGGAGCCGACCTTGATCGGGCCGGTCTCGGCCTTCTTGGCGCCGTCGGTTTTCGCCTTGTCGCCGCCGCCGCCGGAGCAGCCGGCGGAAAAGACGAGAGATGCGGCGAAGAGAACGCTCAAGCCGCGACGCAGGAACGGATGGACCATGGTGGGCTCCCCCGATTTGGTATGTGAAGGTGTCGGCCGGAAGACGGCTCACCGGCGCAGTTGATTACAGGGGGCAAACATAGACGGGGAGGGGGAGGGTGTCAAGATATGTGGCCAGCGAGCGAAGCTCGCGCGGTGTAGCCAGCGAGCGGAGCTCGCGCGCAGGGGGCGGGGCCGGGAGGGCACGGTGGCTCTTCAAATCAAGAAACTGACAAGACATGAATAAATCCATTGCCGATTGTTAGGAACTTGAGTTATATCCGTATACCTCTCCAGAGGATTCGAGGTCACCTCCTCCCGTGATCTCTGTGGCCGACCTCCGGCCATCCTCTCATTGCAGCCGTTCCATGGCCCCGATCGGTTTTCAAGGAGAGAACTCGATGCACCAGCCCTCTGTTCCGCGCACTTCCCTGTCTGCTGTAATCCTCAGCCTCATTTTCTGCGTCTTCGCCGCTCTCCCGGCTGGAGCCGTCCCGTTCGATAACAAGCCCAAGATCCTGCTCCATGTCACGGCGCCGGCCGTAAAGAATCAGTGCAATCTCGGAGTGCTTGCCGACTGCGGAACCGCCGAGACACGGGGCGGACTTTACTCCGCCACCGGCCCGCACTTCGTCTATCTGCTCGTGGCCAGGGGAAATCTTCCGGACATCGCCGGTCTCCAGTGCGGCATCACTTACCAGGGAGGGCTCGCCTCCGGCGCCGGCGACGGCATCGGCCTCGACATCTACTCCTGGAATCTCTGCTCGACTTTTGAATTTCAGTCCGGCAACTGGCCGGCCCCGGGAAGCGGTAACCTGATGACCTGGTCCGTCGGAAACTGCCGTACCGCCGAAACCGGCGTGGTCGGATACTTTTATGTCGGCGCCTACGGTCCGGATACGCTGCGTGTCACCCCCCGACCGGTGGACGGGGCGGCCAAGGTGGCGATCTGTCCGGTTCCCGACAACGGCGGAGGCACGGGCGGCGGCGGCGGCGGCGGTGCCGGCGGCGGACCGACCGGGGCCGACAGCGGAACCCGTTACATCCGCGACACCACGGGCCAGCGATGCTATTCCGGCGCCGCCGAAACGGTTCTGACCGCCGCCGATCTGGGCTCCGCGGTCTTCAGTTCCGGGGCCGTCGCGGCGGGATGCAATCCCTGCATCGACGACTGCGCCGCTCCGGCGAGTCTGATGTACAGCGGATACGTGGTGACCCCGCTCGGCCAGGCCCAGATCTCGCTTGCCGGTTCCACGCTGGTCGTGGGCAACATCGGCAGCAGCGGGCAGGATGGAGTGTCCGTCAATCTCGAGGAATCCCTGAATTTCGAGATGGGCTGGAATCCGATCGACTCTCCGGGGAGTGCTCCGGCCGGCGCCTTCATCCGGGCTTCGGTGGCCGGGTCGGTGGGCGGAGTTCTGAATCAGCCGATCGGCGATTTCCAGTTCACGAAGTCCGGGAGCACGTTCCAGATCACCGTGGACTACTCGGCGATCGGTTCCGCAACCCACGAAGTCCAGGTGTACAACGACTCGATCCTCGTGGCGGCGCTGACCGGCCTGTCCGGCCCGGTCGGAAGCGTGCCGAACGTTCCCGTGGCCATCGGAACGATCGGAGACTCCACGGACATTTTCACGGCCCGCATGGCGGCTGTGGAGACGTTCACGATCCACGGTACCCCCTATTCCGGCAACCTGATTCGGATTCTGGCCGAGAGTCCTTCGGACACCACGGACTACCGGACCCGGTTTGAGCTGAGGCTCAAGGACATCTCCCCCTCTTTCGCGGCGCCCAACTCGCCGACGTTCCATCAGTTCATCATCTGGTTCCTGCAGGGGCTGACCTGCGGTCAGCGTGAGTATTACTCAGCGACCTACAATGCCTATGACAATCCGAGCACGTCCGTGCTGGCCCAGTCCTTTTCCGCCACCACGGCATTCAGGTTGTGCTCGGTGGAAGTGCCGCTTTTGTCACTCACCTCCTGCCCGGTGACCGTCAGTGTTCAGTCGGGTCCATTCGCGAACTCCCCGGTCCTGTCCAGTGTGTCACGACAGACGGGGTTCGCGATTTTCGGAGCGAAATGGGTCCTGTTCGACCTGCCCGACATCGACATCGCGGCCAACGCCACTTACTACATCCGTGTCACCGGGTGCGGCTCGAACTATCCCCGGTGGCGGCGGCACACGGCCGGCAGCTATCCGCGGGGTAATGCCTGGTCGAACGGCGCCGCGATCGCCGGCGATTTCCAGTTCCGGACGCGGGGCAAGGACTTCACCACCACGACATGTTCATCCAGCATCGTCCGTCTCCTGGGCAGTGCAGGAACACAAAATGTGGGCCAGCTCGTGAGGTTTGGATTGAGCCCGGCGCTCCCGGGGGGGACGACGTATCAGTGGATGGTGGACGGGGATGTGCTGGAGGACTACTCGGAACACACCCAGAACGGCCTCTGGTCGACCGATCCGATGGATCCTCCCGACTCTCAAGGATCGACGATCCAGTTCTACTGGAAGCCTGATCCGAGCCAGGTGCATCCGCTGAACGGCGGGGCCGTCGCGCGCAACGTGCGGATGATCGCGACCCTGCCCGGCGGTGCCAAATGCATCCGGGAACTGGCGGTGAACGTGGAGCGGAACAACACCAGCGTGTCGTTGCAGCCGCAGGATATCTATGCCGCCGGCCACAATGGAGGGGGAAAGGAAGGCCCCATTGTGGAGCATAGTAACTGGCACGCCACTTACAGTCCCTCCACCGGCTACGGTGAGCGGTTTCTCGTCTTTCACCGCGCCTACATCTCCCGGTTCGACAGCTGGCGCAAGGAGTTCGGCTATCCGCCTGTCTTGACATGGGATCCGGGCACGGCCATCCCCGGCGATCAGGAGATTCTTCCGGGCGGCGGAGTCACGCGCAACGCCACTTACCCTCTCACGCCGGTTCCTTCATGGTTCACAGTGGCGGGAGGAACGGGCAGCCGACCGACCGGGTATACCTGCTCCAATCCATCAGGGCAGAAGAAGCTCAACGATTTCGTGACCAGGGATCAGCTCGGATGTGCCCTGAACAACCCGTTTCACAACAGCGTTCATGTGAACATCGGCGGCACCATGGGCAGTGCGACCTCAGCACCGCGGGACGGAATCTTCTGGCGGTGGCACAAATTTCTCGACACGATTCACGAGAACTGGCTGCAGCGGCCCGGGAGCTTCGCGCTGGTCGCCGACATGTTTCCGATGTTCATCTTCCCCTATCGAGTGGCGGCCCCCTCCCATGTTGCGCTGGTCTTCAGCAGACCGCTCGTCGGAATTCAGGCTTCCTCGGTCACCGTCAACAGCTCCCCGGCGGTCGCGGTCACCGGATCCGGAGCCGGGCCCTACATTTTTACCGGCTACGCCGTTCCAGCACTTGGCCCGATGACGATCCAGATCGCCGCGGCCGGAATCCAGGACACGGCAGGTGTGCCGTTCCAGGGCGATCAGTGGGACTACGTTCTGTTGAGCCCCGGCGGTGACGAGGACTCCGACGGACTCACGAATGCCCAGGAAGTCGACACCTACTACACCAGCCCGGTGAACCCCGACACCGACGGCGACGGGGTTTCCGATTTTCAGGAAATCCTCAACGGAACGAACCCCCTGGACCCGGGAGATCCGGTCAGCGGTGTCGGTCACGGAATGGCCCACATCACTTCGCTCAAGGCCACGCCGAACCCGTTCCTGGGCAAGGTGGCGATTCATCTCTCGCTGTTCGAGCCGGGCCGGGTGTCCGTCCGGATCTACGATGTGGCCGGGCGTCTTGAGCGCACACTTCTCGATGAGGAGGTCACGAATACGCACGAAACCCTGACCTGGGATGGCTTCGATGACGAGAGTGGCCACCTTCCCGGAGGCGTCTACTTTGTCCGAGCCGTCACGAAAAACAAGACGGTCGTGACACGGGTCGTGAAGGTCCAGTGATGAGGGCCCGGCGGATCACCGGAGTGCTTGCC
>CAZQVN010000005.1:19575-66355 GCA_964596775.1 uncultured bacterium | reverse complement strand
CACGGGTCGTGAAGGTCCAGTGATGAGGGCCCGGCGGATCACCGGAGTGCTTGCCAGGGCGCCCGGCGGGGGCGTGGTCGCCGGCCGGCCCGGCGGACGGTCCCCGGGAATGGCCTGGAGCCTGGCCCTCGGCCCGGCGATGGGACTGATCCTCTTCCTGTCGGCGTGCGGCGGTCAAGTCCGGTTTTTCGGAAGCCCGGGCAACTGCGGTCATATCGATGCGGAGGGGTTCGTCCTTTCCGTCGATGGCATGCCCGCCGTTGTTGGATGGCACGGCACGATCACCGGGGCCATCCGGGTCCGCCGGGGGGAGACGCTACAGGGGGTCTCGGTACAATTCCTGGCCGCGGACAGTACGCTGTACGAGGTCGCGGAAGCGTGCCGGGAAAACAGTCTGACGTTTACAGTGGCCGATCCGCTCATGGCGGCGGTCACCCGCGAGCCGGGCGTCGAGTGGGCGTTTGATGTCGTGGGGGTCCAGTCCGGCGTGACCCGGCTGGGCCTGCGCGCCTGGCACGAAAACCACATGCATGCAGCCTGGGACGGGATACCGATTCAGGTTATGGAGGAATGAGAGTCCAAAACTAATGATCCGCCCCGGAGAAATCCGGGGCGGAGTTTCCGAGAAACTTGTGAAGGAACTCCACAACTCCTCTCGCGACCAGTTTGGTTGGTGCGCGGATGCTGTTCATTTATAAGGACTTACCGGGAATGAGGGGCTTCGATGACGTCGCGCCATCGCTTGTGAAACAGTTCACAACTGGGCCCGGACCCAGTTGGCGTACTCAGGGCGAGTTCACCGGGGCCGGCACAGCGTTCGGCCACACCCACAGGTTCCGGAACCCGCTACCCCAGCGCCCGTTCCACCACCGCATCCACGTGAATCACCGTGGTATCCAGCACCGGAAGCGGCAGCGTCACCCCTCGGAGCAGCAGCGGCAGCTCCGTGCCGCCGAGAACGAGCGCATCGATCCCGTGGCGTTCGATCAGCGTGCGGATGATCGCCGCAAAACCGTCCCGCGTGCCGTCCTTGAACTCGTTCTTCAGCAGCTCGTTGATGTACTTGTCATGAATCCAGGCCTGTTCGTCCGGCGTCGGCGACACGACCTCGATCCCCCGCCGGGCAAATGTAACCGGGTAGAAACTGTTTCCCATCGTGAACCGCGTACCCAGCAGGCCGACCCGCTTGAAACTCTGCGCAAGGGCCGCCTCGGCCGTGGCCTCCACGATGCTGACGAGCGGCACCTTCACCCGGGCCTGGACCTCATCAAAAACGAGATGCGGCGTGTTCGCGGCGAACAGGCCGAAGTCCACGCCGGCGCGGTCCAGAACCTCCACCGCCTCGACGAGGTAATCAGTAAGCCCCACCCGGTCGTCGGCGGTGACCAGGGCCAGCCCCTTCTTGAGATCGATGCTGTTGATCAGGATCCCGGGCAGCGCGGGCGTGTTGCGCGCCGCGAAACCGACCAGGATCAGCCGGTAGTAGTCGACCGTGGATTCGGGGCCGATGCCGCCGACGATGCCGATGGTTTTCATGGGTTCTGTCTCCAAGGGTGCAGGATCCGGCGGTTCACGATGCCTTGCGTTCAAGCATCCGGCAATCCGGATCCTGATGATCGACGGCCTCGTCACTCCCGGGGGCCGGGCCTCGCGATCCAGGAACTCTACCATCCAGGTCGAGCCGTCAACCCCGGGCGGGATGGGGCTGCCGCAATACATTGTCTCACATTTTGTTACGCCGCAAGCGAAAACAGGCTTCTTGACATTCGTACACCAGTTTCAACAGAATAGGTGTATCACTGGGGAGGTGAATCGATGAGCCGGACGAACATTGAAATTGACGAGGCACTCATGGACAAGGCGATGAAGTTGACCGGTGCAAGAACCAAGCGGGAGGCCGTGGACATTGCCCTCAGGCGACTCGTCCACAAGGGCACCCTTTACAAGGCCCTGCGTCGTCTTCGCGGCAAGCTGGAATGGGAGGGAAACGTTGATGCCTGGCGTTCCGCAAGGAAAACGCGACCATGATGATTGTTGATTCGAACACATGGGCGGATTTCTTCAATGGAAGCAGCAACCCTCACGTGGACCGACTCGAGAAGGGAATGGAGGAGGAGGAAGACATCGCCGTCATTCCATTGATCATCACCGAAGTTCTTCAGGGATTCAAAACCGACGTGGGTTTCCGGAGAGCCAGCGAAGTCCTGCTCTCACTGCCCGTCATCGAGCCCTCGGTGGAGTGTCACGTTGACGCGGCCCGGCTCTTTCGTGCCTTGCGGCGAAAGGGCATTACCGTCCGAGGAGCGATCGATTGCCTCATCGCCCGGACCTGTATCGATGCGGACGCCGACCTGCTGAGCCCGGACGAAGACTTTGAGCATATCGCCAGGCACTCTCCACTTCGACTCTGGCGAGCCTGAGCCCCCTCCCCTACTTCTTTACAAAAAACTCCCGCGTCGTGTCCGTGGCCCGCTGGATCGCCGTGTCCAGCGTGATCATCCCGTGGTAGGCCTGCTCCAGTTCCTGCCCGACCAGCACCTCGATGTTGACCCACGGCGCCATGATCGGCACGGCGCGGACGTGCGGAATCACGTCGAGGAACACGCGCATCCGCGAGGGCTTCGTGCCCGGCTCGAGGTAGGCCGGCGATTCCGCCACCGACTTCCGGGAAGGCACCGTGCGCCCGGTCTTGGCCAGGAGAATCTGCCCCTCGACGGAGTTCGCGTACTCGATGAACGCCCAGGCCGCGGCCTTGTGCTTGCAGGCTTTCGCCATGAAGAACGCGTCGGCATGGAGGATGCCGGCCGGCTGTTTTCCGGTGGGCAGCGGTGCCACGTCCCAGTCGAACGCGGTCACGTCACGATAGGTCGGCACGCCGCGGCGGCTGTTGAAGTACATGGCCGTGGTGCCGCGCAGGAAGCGGTTGATCGACGGTTCAGCCTGCTCCTCGAAGCGGTCCGGCACCACCTTGTGCTTCTGCTGCAGATCCACGAACCACTGCAGCGCCTCGCGCGAGGCCGGCGTGTCGAGCGTCAGTTTCGTCGGGTTCTCCGGGTTGTCCACGAGATCGCCGCCGTTCATCCAGATGAACGGCGCGGACCGGAAGATCTGCGCCTCGGTGCCGAGACCGAACTGGTCCGTCCGGCCGTCGCCGTCCGTGTCGAGCGTCAGTGCCTTCGCGGTTTCCACGAACTCGTCCCACGTCCAGCCGTCCTTCGGATACGGAATCCTGCTCTTGTCGAACAGCGTCTTGTTGTAATAGACGACGAGGCTCGAGATGTTCTGCGGGATACCGACGAGCTTCCCCTTCCAGTAGAACGGCTTCACCGCCTCCGGATAGAAATCCTTGAGATCGATGATCGAGCTCTTCGCCACGTAGGCGTCCAGCGGCTCGATCTGGTTCCGCGACGCGTAGTAGGCGTAGCGGCGGTAGTTGAGGAAAAAGACGTCCGCCGGCGTTCCCGCGGCAAAGTCCACCGCGAGCCGCTGCAGGTAGGCCGTCTGGCTCGGCGTGTAGATGAGGTCGATCTTGATCTGCGGGTGATTCTTTTCGAAGTCGGCCACCAGGAGTTCGTAGGCCTCCTTTTCCGCGGGGTCGCCGAAGACGAGGAACGACACCGTCGTGGTCTTTGCCGCCGCTTCGAGCGGGGCCAGCCCGATGATCGCCGCGATCGCGGCGCCAAGCACGGTCCTGAACATCCATATCCTCCAGGGGGAATCGGTTTCGGGAGATCGGCGTCGGCCGGCATCGGCCGCCCGCCGCGTCCGGCTCATCCCGGGCGCGGCAGCCGTCAGCTTTCGGACTCGGGACTTACATCACGGAGCCCCACCGGTTTCAGAAGGTTTTCGTCGGGCCAGAAATAGCGGTGCGCCACCAGGAACAGGATGACGACCGGCAGGAGCATCACCATGGCGGCCGCCATCATGTACGGCCCGTAGGTGACGTCCATCTGCTGAAGCGCGTGCAGACCGACCGGCAGAGTGTACAGGCTCTCCGATTTCAGATACAGCAGCGGCGAAATGAGGTCGCTCCAGTAGAAGCTGAACGCGAGCACCCCCACGGTGACGATCGCCGGGCGCGCGATCGGCAGCGCCACGCCGGCCCAGATCCGGAGATGCCCGGCGCCGTCGAGCCGCGCCGCCTCGAACGTTTCGTGCGGGATGCGCGCGAACGTCCAGAAAAAGAGCAGCACGTAGAACGGATTCGTGCCGCCGATCGCCGGGACGACGAGCGCCCACAGGGTGTTCATCAGGCCGAGTTGCTTGAACACGAGGAAGCGGGTCAGCCACAGCGCGGTCACCGGGACCATCATCAGGACCACCGCCCAGATGACGAGATGGCGGCGCACCCTCGTGGCCACGCTGGCCATGGCGTAACCCGCCAGCGAGGCGGTGACGATCGTGAGCGACACCGCCGCCACGCAGACGAACAGCGCGTTGCCGGCCTGGCGCAGCAGCGGAACGATGCGGAAGATCTCCACGTAGTTGCCCCACGCCGGATCGACCGGCCACCACTCCACGTTGAGCGAGGGCGCCTGGCCGGTGGCGCGCAGCGAGGCCACGATCACCCACCAGAGCGGGAGCAGGAACGCCACGGCGATCGCCGCCGGGAGGGCGTGGCGCAGGACGAACCGCGCGGCGTCACGCATCTTCACTGTACCCCCAGCCGCGGGCCACCCACGCAATCAGGAGCAGCAGCAGGCCCACTCCGACGAGGAGCAGGAACATGATCGCCGCCGCGTGACCGAAGCGGAGATGCTCGAACGCCTCCTGGTACATGAGCAGCGGCACGAACAGCGTGGCGTAGTACGGCCCGCCGTGCGTCATCAGGAACGCCGGCGCGAACGTGTTCTGCGCGGACAGGATCACGTCGCGCAGCGTCAGCAGCAGGAGCCACGGGGCGAGCATCGGCAGCGTGATCCAGCGGAACCGCTGCCAGAGATTGGCCCCGTCGAGCGACGCGGAGTTGTAGCAGTCGTCGGGAATCGTCTGGAGGCCGGCCAGGAACACGATCAGCCCCTCGCCGATCTGGAACAGCGACATGATCACGATGGCCAGCATGGCCGTGTGGCCGTCGGCGAGCCAGGCCGGCTGCGGCAGGCCCAGCGAGCCGAGGATGGCGTTCAGCGGGCCGTAGACCGGGTTGAACATCCAGATCCAGATCAGCGCGTAGGCCACATCGGGGATCACGGTGGGGAGAAACACCGACATCCGGTAGCCGCCGATCCCGGTGCGGCGGCGCTTGAGCAGGAGCGCCAGGAACAGGGCCCCGAGGATGCGGAGCGGGATCGCCATGAGGATGAACATGGCGGAATTCTTCGCGGCGATCCGGAACAGCCGGTTGTTGAACACCTCGCTCAGCGTGGCGAACCCGCGCCACTCCGGCGGCGAGAGCGTGTCGTACGACGTGAACGCGAGGGCAATGGCCAGCCCGGCCGGAATCAGGACGAGCAGCGTCATCCCGACGAGGGCGGGGGAAAGGAAACCGAGGAGCACGGCGTTGTCGCGGGAGAGACGGGTCCGGGTCGGAGACATTGAGCCGGAAGGATAGCGGATCCGGGCGGGAACGGCGACGGGGCGGGAAAAAGGCAGGATGGGCCGGCCGGGGATGGGTCGGCCGGGAGTGCATGGGCCCGGGTGGGCGCCAGGCCGCCGATCAGGGCAAAAAAAAGCCCCGCCTCCCTGGGGAGGCGGGGCGAT
The DNA here is from genome assembly GCA_964596775.1 of uncultured bacterium. Taxonomy (GTDB): domain Bacteria; phylum Eisenbacteria; class RBG-16-71-46; order JABDJR01; family JAWXBZ01; genus CAZQVN01. The sequence goes on along the minus strand of CAZQVN010000005.1, from coordinate 60,655 downwards.
GTGCCTAGCCCTTCTTCTCTTCCTTCGGCTTGTCCTTGACGGCCGCCACGTTGATCATCACGTTGACGTCGTCGCTGAGCATGAAGCCGCCGTTGTCCAGGGCCTTGTTCCAGTTGATCCCGAAGTCCTTGCGGTTGATCTTGCCGGTCAGCTCGAAACCGGCGCGCTCATTGCCCCAGGCGTCCGGGCCCACGCCGAGGATTTCGTAGTTCAGCTCCACGGACTTCGTGACGCCGTGCATCGTGAGGTCGCCGACGACCACACCGGTCGTTTCGTCCTTCGGCTTGACGGCGGTCGACACGAACGTGATCGTGGGGAACTTTTCCACGTCGAAGAAATCGGGGCTCTTCAGGTGCCCGTCGCGCTTTTCGCTGTTCGTGTCGATGCTGCCGGCCTGAACTTCCACGTTGACGACGGTGGCGGCAATGTTCTTCGGATCGAACTGGATCGTTCCGCCGAAATCGCCGAACTGTCCGCCGGCCTTGGCCACGAAGTGGCGCACGGTGAATCCGATCGACGAGTGGCCCTTGTCGATGTTCCAGGTGTCGGCGGCGAAGGCCGTCGAGGTGAGGACCGCCGCGGTCATGAGACCGGCCGCGAGGGTGAACAGGTTCTTTTTCATGGTTTTCAAGCTCCTCTGGATTTCAGGTTGGTCGTGACCCCCGGCCGGGAGTCACGGGCATTAGATGTTATAACACACAATCCGGTTCCCGATTTAAGAGGTCGGTCTTCAATTTGTCGGGACTCCGAAGTGTGTCCGCGAACCGGACCGGAACTGGTTCGGCGCCGCGTGCCGGGGGGAACTGCCCGAAGATCGGACGGAACCCTCTCAGCGCCCCCGTTTGCCCGGAGCGGGTGCGAGGCGCGTGTGAAGGTACACGAACAGGGAGCCGGCGAGAAGGAGGACACCCACGGCGGACCAGGAACGGAGCGTGAGGTCCAGCGGCTCGGTGGCGAGGTCGCCGCCGAAGAGGACCACCCCGCCGATGACCAGCGTGGCGCCGAAGAACAGGCCGAGGACCGCCCCGACCGGCAGCCCCTGGCGGAGGAGCCGGTGGTGGATATGGTTCAGGTCCCCTTTCAGGGGCGATTGTCCGTGAATGAGCCGGCGACCGATCGTCGTGGCCGTTTCCACGATCGGCACGGCAAGCACCGCGATCCCCGCCGAGAAGTCCGCGAATCCCCCGGCGCTCCCGGACATGTGGATCGTGACGGCCACCAGGCCGAAACCGAGCAGGTTGCTGCCGCTGTCCCCCATGAAAACCCGGGCCGGGGGCAGGTTGAACCAGAACAGGCCCACGGCCGCGCCGGTGAGCGCCGCGGCGAGAACCGCGGCCTCCACGTTGCCGCCGTTGCGGGCCATGAAGAAGATCGTGGCCCCGGCGATCAGCGCGACGCCGCCGGCCAGGCCGTCCACGCCGTCGATCAGGTTGAAGGCGTTGGCGCCGCCGACGAGGCAGAACACGGTGAACGCGCAGTTGACGGCGGGATCGGAGATGAACCCGGCCTGGAGACCGAGCAGCCAGGCCACGCCGGCCGCGGCCGTCTGCCCGGCGAGCTTGGCCGGCGGGCTCAGCGGATGCACATCGTCCGCGAGGCCGACCAGGAAGATGAGCGCGATCCCCGCCAGGGCCGGCAGGATGCCGGCGGCCGGGGCTCCCGAGGTGCCGACCGGTACGAACGCGGCCAGGCCGCCGGCCACGGCAAGGCCCAGCATCATGGCCAGGCCGCCCACGCGGGCCACCCCCGCGGCGGCGAGCCGCCCGGGGATCAGCGCGTGAAGCGCCGGACGCCCCAGGAGGACGAGGCAGAGAACGCAGGACAGAAGCCCTATGGACAGATACGACAAGTTGTTGTCTCCAAACGAAATACGAAAGCGGCACACGTCCTGTGCGCCAACCTGCCCAAACTTAATCGACAAGCGAGCCGTCCGGCAAGCCCCCGGGGCACATTATTGTGATCGGCAGCGCCGGCCGGTCCATGAATCGCGGAGGTCGCTTTCCGGCGCCGGCAGGCCGCGCCCAGGCACGGGGGGGTGTCGTTCCGGCGTCGGCGCGGAGGTCGCATTCCGGCGGGGCTGGTTCCGCCCCGCCGCGTTCGCTAGACTCCCCGTCCCATGACGCGCAAGGACTGGCTGGACACCATCAACGCTCCCCTCGGACGACGGGATTTCCTGACCCGGAGCGGCCGCATCATGGCCGGCGCCGTGGCGGCGTCCGGCGCGTTTCAGCTCGCGGCCTGCGGAAAGAACCGGGCCGACGCGTTCGATCCGGCGCCGGCCGTGTTCGCCTCGAGCGCCCCGCCCGATCTCGCCGACCGGATGAAGACGCTCGTCGCGGAACTGGAATCGCGGTTCCCCTACGCCACCGCCCTCTACACCCGCGACAGCGCCGTGACCATCAACGCCGACGTGAACGGCGTCACCGTGTCCTCGACCGGCCCGCTCGAGGGCGTGGTCCTCACCGTGTTCGACGGGAAGAAGATGATCGAGGAAGCCACGTCGTTCACCACCGGCGACGGCATGGAACGCGCCGCGAAGCGGCTCATGGAGCGGCCGGCGATCGCTCCGCCGGGGCTCGACATCCAGAGGGGCGACGCCCTCGAAAAGTCCTGGAGCGAGGCGGGGCGGATCGACGCCGCGTCGGTGCCGCTCCCCGAGCAGGTGGAGCGGGCGCGAAAACTGCAGAAGACGATGCAGGGGAAAGCCTCCGACATCATCAACGCCTCGCTCAGCACGAGCACCGGGATCATGGAGCGGCTGTTCGTCAGCCGGAACCGGGCGCTCCACCAGACCATCGGCCGCGCTTCCGTGGGGGCGTCGATCATGCGCGGCGGCGGCGGGGGTCGCCCCGGCGTGTTCTGGATGCGGCGCAGCGGCGCCGGCGGACTGGAACTGACGGAACTGGACGAGGCGGAGATCGCCGAACTCGTGGAGCGCGCCGGGCGGCTGAAGGGCGCGCAGCCGATCGAGCCGGGCGAAACCACCGTGGTCAGCGAGCCCGACGTGACCGGCACGCTCGCCCACGAATCGTTCGGCCACGGCGTGGAGGTGGACATGTTCGCGCACGGCCGGGCCCGCGCCGCCGAGTATCTCGGCAGGAGCGTCGGCTCGCCGCTGATCCGGATCGTCGACGACCCGACGAAGGCCACCGGCAACGGGTACTACCACTTCGACGACGAGGGGTGGAACGCCGCCCCGACCCTGATCGTGGAGAACGGCGTCTTCCGGAGCGGCCTCAGCGATTTCCTCTCGGCGCGCACGACCGGGCAGCCGCGCACCGCCAACGGCCGCCGGGAGAGCTTCGATCACAAGACGTATTCCCGGATGAGCAACACGTTCTTCGCACCCGGCACGACGCCGGTGGATCAGCTCATCGGCGAGGTGAAGCAGGGCGTGCTGATCGGCCGCTTCCGCGCCGGCATGGAGGACCCGAAGGGGTGGGGCATCCAGATCGTTTCGCAGTACGGCGAGGAGATCAGGAACGGCAAACTCACCGGCAAGGTCTACTCCCCGGTGACCCTCTCCGGCTTCGTGCCCGATGTGCTGGCGTCCGTCGACGCCGTGGGGAACGACTTCCGGCTCGGCACCGGGACCTGCGGAAAGGGATCGAAGGAAAGCGTGGCCGTCGGCATGGGCGGCCCGCATCTCCGGTTCCGGGCGAGGGTGTCATGAGGCTCCGGGCGCGGGAACGGGGGCGGCATGCCTGAGGTGCGCCGGAACCCGCTCGACATCCTCCGCGCCCGCACCGACATGGCCGGGTGGATCGCCGTGAGCCGCCAGACGCAGCGCCGCGAGATCTACTTCAACGCGGACGAAACGGAAGCGGAGCGCACCGTGGAGGACTCCGGCGGCACGATGACCGTGTTCGTGGACCGCGACGGCAGGCGCGGGCGCTCGTCGTTCGCCATCACCCCGGGCGGGGAGGACACGTTTCCGGCCGCCGTCGACCGCGCCGTGTTCATGGCCGGCCTCGGCGGCGAGGACCCGTACCCGGTGGCCGGAAAGTCGGACTACACGAAGGTCCTGCTGCTCGACGCCGAAGCGAAGAGCACGATGGAGTTTCTCCCGCTGCGCGCCCGCTCGGACGTGCTGACCGGCCTCGCGAACGTCAAGGGCGTGCGCCTCGCCGCCGGCGAGTTCTTCGTCTCGATGACGAAGACGAGCGTGGTGACGAGCGCCGGGGCCGCCGCCCAGAACGACGTGTCGGACCTGTTCGCCGACGTGGTGCTGACGGCCGGGAGCGGTTCGGAGGAGCAGGAGCGTCACTTTTCGCTGCGGCGGAAGCGCTACGAGGACCTGGACCTCGCCGCCGCGGTGACCATCGAGGCGGAACGCGCGATGCACCGCCTGTCGGCGAAGCCGCCGACCCCGGGCGAGGTCCCGGTGATCCTCGGCCCGGAAATTCTCGGCCGCTTCCTCGGCTTCGTGGCCGGCGCCGCGTCGGGGCGGAACGTGTACAAGAAGGAATCGTGCCTGGCGGTCGGAGCGAACATCTTCGCGGAAGGCCGGTGGGCCGGCGACCCCCTGACCGTCAACGTGAACGCGCTCTACCCGTACGGCCCGGCCTCGTACCGGATCGACAACGACGGTGTGGCCGGGCAGAACCTGAGGATCATCGAGGACGGGGTCTTCGTGACGCCGCACGCCGATCCCCAGTACGCGCACTACCTGAAACTGCCCGCCCCCAGCGGGGCGCCCGGCACGATCCAGCTGCTTCCGGGGACGGCCTCCGCCGAGGATCTCCGCAGTGGTGACTACCTGGAGGTGATCCAGTTTTCCGACCTGATCCCCTCCCCGGTTTCGGGACAGTTTTCGGCGGAAATACGCTTTGGATACGAAGTTAGAGGGGGACAGAAGCGGCCGGTGGCCGGCGGCGTCCTCTCCGGCAACATCCGCGAGGCGTTCGCGAATGCCCGGTATTCGTCAGATATAGCGCTCCATGACCGGTATTCCGGACCGGGGACGGCGCGCGTGGACAGGAGCCTCCGGGCCTCGGTCTAGGGATTGCGAATTCGTTGGGCGTCCCGGGAAATCGTGGTATCCTGACGCCCCTTCCCAAAAACCAAGAGATTGCGGCTTCGTTTCGTGGCTCCGCCTCATCCTGTGGGCTCCTCTTCATCGTGGGGTCGCTGAAAGCGGAGCCGCAATTTTTTACTGTCGCATCGCATCGATGCCCGACTCCGACGGAGGACACGTATCCAGCAGCTCCTGAGACTCTGGCCCTACCTCGTGCGTCATCGCCGGGCGCTCCTGCTCGGCGCGGTCGCGCTCCTGACCACCGACATCCTGGCGCTCGCGGCGCCGTGGGTGCTCCGGTCGGCCATCGATGAACTGACGGCGGGGATCGACCACCGCCGGCTCGTCCTGTACACGCTGGCGATCATCGGCATCACCGGGGTGGCCGGCGTGGCCCGCTACTTCATGCGCCGGCTGATGATCGGAGCGTCGCGCCGCATCGAGTACGACCTGCGCAACGACTTCTTCGGGCATCTCACGAAACTCTCCCCCGCGTTCTATCTCCGGAACTCCACCGGCGACCTCATGGCGCTGGCCACGAACGACCTGAACGCCGTGCGCAACTTCGTCGGCCCGGGGATCATGCAGGGCGCCAACACGACCGTGACGCTCATCACCAGCCTCGTCCTGATGTTCGTGATCAGCCCGAAGCTGACGCTGATCGCCATGATCCCGATGCCGATGATCTCGCTGGTGATGGGGCGCTTCGGCGGGATCATCCACAAGCGGTTCGAGGCGGTGCAGGAGAAGTTCGCCGAGATCACGGCGCGCAGCCAGGAATACCTGGCCGGCGTGCGGGTGGTGAAGGCGTACGCGCAGGAAGCGAACGCGATCGGCGACTTCGAGCGCCGCAACCGCGAGTTCGTGGACGAGAACATGAGCCTCGTCCGCGTGTGGGGGCTGTTCTACCCGTCGATGGCGTTCCTGGCCGGCACCGCCGGCGCGCTCGTCCTCTACGTGGGCGGCCTCCAGGTGATGAACGGGCAGATCACGCTCGGCGACTTCGTGGCGTTCAACACCTACCTGGTGATGCTCGTCTGGCCGATGATCGCGCTGGGGTGGGTCGTCAACCTGTTCCAGCGGGGCGCGGCGTCGATGGCCCGGATCAACCGGATCATGGACGAGAAGCCGACGATCACCTCGCCCCCGGACGCGCTGCCGCTCGACGCGGTCCGGGGCGAGATCCGCTTCGAGAACGTCCGGTTCGAGTATCCGAACCGCCCCGGAACGTTCGCGCTGGCCGGCATCGACCTCGTGATCCCGGCCGGTCATACGGTGGCCGTGGTCGGGCGGACCGGCTCCGGAAAGTCGACGCTGGCCGCGCTCGTCCCCCGGCTGTTCGACCCGACGCAGGGGCGGGTGCTGCTCGACGGTCGCGACCTCCGCGAGTACCGCCTCGGCGACCTCCGCCGGCGGATCGGCACGGTGCCCCAGGAAACGTTCCTTTTCTCACGGACGATCGCCGAGAACATCGGCCTCGGCGTGGAGGAGGCCACCGAACGCCAGATCCAGGAGATGGCCGCGATCGTCCGGCTGTCCACCGACGTGGAGGAGTTCCCCGACCGCTACGAAACGCTGGTCGGCGAGCGCGGGGTCACCCTGTCCGGCGGCCAGAAGCAGCGGACGGCGATCGCCCGGGCGATCCTCCGCTCCCCCCTCATCCTGATCCTCGACGACGCGCTGTCGGCGGTGGACACGAAGACCGAGGAGGAGATCCTCTCCGGCCTCGACGGGGTGATGAAGGAACGGACGACGCTGCTCGTTTCGCACCGCGTGTCGACGGTGAAGAACGCGGACCGGATCGTCGTGCTCGACGAGGGGAAGATCGTGGAGCAGGGCACGCACGAGGAACTGATCGCGGCCGGCGGCGAGTACGCGGAGCTGGACCGGCTGCAGAAGCTGAAGGAGGAACTGGACTCGACGGCCTAGCCGTCGCTCCGGGCACCCATGGGCACCACCGACGCATTCCCCGAAGACGAAATCCTCGGCAAGGCCTACGACGCCCGCCTGATGCGGCGCCTGCTCGGCTACCTGAAGCCGCACCGGAAGACGGTGGTCCTGGCCACGTTCGTGCTGGTCCTCGTGTCGGCGCTGGAACTCGTGGGGCCGTGGCTGACGAAGATCGCGATCGACACGCACCTGCCGGCCGGCGACGCGCGGGGGCTCCTGTTCGTGACTCTCGCCTATTTCGGGAGCCTCGTCCTGTCGTTCGGTCTGACCTACTACCAGACGTACATCATGCAGAAGACGGGGCAGGATGTGATGTACGAGCTGCGGATGCAGATCTTCGGCCACCAGATGAACCTGTCCACGTCGTACTTCGACCGGAACCCGGTGGGGCGGCTGATCACCCGGCTGACCAGCGACGTGGACGTCCTGAACGAAATGCTGACCTCGGGCGTGGTGGCCCTGTTCGGCGACCTCGTCACGCTGCTCGGCATCACCACGATCATGTTCTGGATGAACTGGCGGCTGGCGCTGGTGGCCTGCTTCGTCCTGCCGATCCTCTTCGCGATCACCGCGTGGTTCCGAGCCGGCGTGCGCGAAACGTACCGGATGGTGCGCACGCGGATCGCCCGGATCAACACCTACCTCCAGGAGAACATCTCCGGGATGTCGGTCGTGCAGATCTTCAACCGCGAGGAGGCGAACCGGGCCGACTTCGACCGGCTGAACGAGGATCACCTCCAGGCGCACCTGAAGACGATCTTCTACTACGCGCTGTTCTACCCGCTGGTGGAATTCATTTCCGCGGTGGCGCTCGGCCTCGTGCTCTGGTACGGCGGCCTCAAGACGATGGCCCCGGAAGGCGCGGCCGGGGCGCTGACGATGGGCGTGCTGGTGGCGTTCATCCAGTACGTGCGGCGGTTCTACCGGCCGATCATGGACCTGTCGGAAAAGTACAACATCCTCCAGGCGGCCATGGCCTCCTCGGAGCGGATCTTCAAGCTGCTGGATACGAGTGCCAGCATTCCGGAACCGGAGGTTCCGGAATGCTGGAAAGGTTTCGAGCACAGCATAGAATTCAAGAATGTCTGGTTCGCCTACAAGAACGAGGACTGGGTGCTCCGGGACGTCTCGTTCAAGGTCCGCCGCGGCGAGACGATGGCGATCGTCGGGGCCACCGGATCCGGCAAGACGACGATCATCTCGCTCCTCTGCCGGTTCTACGACGTGCAGAAGGGGCGGATCCTCATCGACGGCATCGATATCCGCCGGCTCCCCCAGCAGGCCGTGCGCCGCCAGATCGGCCTCGTGCTCCAGGACGTGTTCCTGTTCAGCGGGACGATCGCCGACAACATCCGGCTCGGCGACGCGAACATCACCGACGAGGCGGTGATCGCCGCGGCGAAGCACGTGAACGCCGACCGTTTCGTGGCCCCGCTCAAGGACGGTTACGACACGAAACTCGGCGAGCGCGGGGCATCGCTCTCGGTCGGCCAGAAGCAGCTCCTGGCTTTCGCCCGCGCCCTCGCCCACGAACCGAAGGTCCTCGTCCTCGACGAGGCCACCTCCAGCGTCGACACCGAAACGGAACTGCTGATCCAGGAGGCGCTGCACCGGCTGCTGCTCGACCGGACGTCGATCGTCATCGCGCACCGGCTGTCCACGATCCAGGACTCCGACCGGATCCTCGTCCTGCACCGCGGCGAGGTCCGCGAGGAGGGGTCGCACCGGGAGCTGCTGAAGCTGGACGGGCTCTACTCGAAGCTGTACCAGCTGCAGTACAAGGGGCAGGAGATCGGCGAAGCCGCCGGGCTGGAATAGATGCGGGGGAAGGCCCTGGCGCCTTCAGCGGGACAGGGACCTCGAGGAGGCGCTGCCCGGTCGACGGCAGGTCGAACGCCGCCGGGCCGTGCCGGCCTTCGCTCCGAAACAGAACAGGGGGAGGCTGAACGCCTCCCCCTGTTGGCTTCAGGAATTCGAACGACTAGCGATGGAGAGCCTTCACGCCGCCCCAGGTGGTGTTCTCCACCGGGATCGGATCCAGGCTGTCATAGCAGATGTTCGTCCAGTCGGCCCGGGCATTGCCGCCCTGCGAACCGCCGACGAAGTACTGCACATGTCCACCCACGGCCGCCGGGCTCAGCATGCCCCAGACGCCGTGCGGCGGGTTCTCGGCCGGATTGCCCTCGTCGAAGGCCAGAGGACCGCTCGAGTAGTTGGTGGCGTTGTAGGTCACCTTGTACTCGATGGTGGCCGGGTTGGCCGCGGTGTTGCTGTTGGCCTTGTAGATCATCTCGAGGCGGATCGGGTTGCCCTTCACGTAGTTGATGCCGTGATTTCCGGTGAAGGAGTAGAACGGCAGCCGGCCGCCGAAGCAGGCGATCTCGCCGTCGGTGGTCCGGACGTTGAAGCGGCCGTCATCGCCGCAGTTTCCGAGGTTCCACCACGGATTGATCATCAGGCCGGCTTCGCAGTGGCCGTTTCCGGTGATCAACAGGTCCGCGCACACGCGAAAGTTGTCGGCGTTGCCGAAGACGTCGATGTTGACGCCGTTGTTCGACAGCTTCCAGACGTGGAGATTCGCGAACCCGGTGGCTCCCGGGGAAGCCACGTCGTCGTACAGGATCTGCGCGGGATAGTTGTTGATCTGGGTCAGGTTCGAGAACGGGTCGTCGTTGAATACCCTCGGACACATAACGGCGCTGTTGATGTTCGGCGTAGCGGAAGCCAGGCCGGCAGCAAGAACCATTGCGGTTCCGAAGAGAACGGCCCCCGTGGCAAGCTTTCCATAACGATGCGTTTTCACTGGCTGCTCCTTTCGGTGATGAAACTCTTTGCACAACGAAGTAACACAAGTATACCGGTCCATGTCGGGGATTCGACCACCTCCTTTTCGCCCGGCGTTCCGGGGACATCAATAAACACGTGTTTCCCTCGATCCAATATCAGCGAACCACCAGGCTGCGGCGATTCGCTTCCACTCCATCCGTCTCCAGCCGGTACCAGTAGACCCCCGGGGCCAGCGTACGGCCGTCCAGGAGGACCTCATGGACGCCCGCCTCGCGGCGGTCGTCGGCGAGGCTCCGGACCAGCCGCCCGTGCACGTCGAACAGCCTGAGCCGAACGTCCGCCGGTTCCGCCAGCTCGAACGAGATCCGGGTCGAGCCCTCGAACGGGTTGGGGCTGTTCTGGAACAGGAACGCACGGGGTCGATCGGGGCGCGGAACCTCCTCGACTCCGACGATGTCGAGGAATCCCGCCCGGGCCAGGCCGGTCTGGATGTAGGGATTCGTCATGAACCGCTGCCAGATCTTCTCGTTGCGATGGTTTTCGATCATGAGAAGGATCGGGCCCTGGTCGATCCCGATGTAATCCGTGGCATACCAGTTCCAGGTCGGGTTCAGGGCATCCTTGAACCCGTACGGGCCCCAGAGCAGCGGATAGTTGTCGAAGAAATTGTGCAGCGTCGGGATCACGACTTCCGGTGCGAACGGAATCGAGCCCGCGGCCGCGGTCGGCGTGATCGTCCCGTCGTCGTTCTGGGCCGGGGGCGCCCCCCGCGCGTTGTAGCCGAACGGGCCGTCCGAAGCGGTCAGTCCCCACAGCGTGCCCGAGTACCCTGTCCACCCGCCCGGATTCGCGATGCAGTAATCGCGCTGGGCCAGCGTGGCCAGCCGCGAATTGTCGAAGTAGGTGATGTTCTTGAAGCGCATGTAATAGTCGTCCTTGTTCCGGAAGTCGACCCAGCAATGCGAATACTGGTGTCCGAACAGCGGCGGGAAGACGACGAACGAGTGCCCGTAGTGGGTTTGCCAGCTGTAGGTGCTGAACCATGTACCCCACACCGATGTTGGATTCGGATGGGTGGGCGATCCCAGCGCGAGGAGGTACATGATCATCGACTCGTTGTACCCGGTCCAGGTGCCGAACCCGGAAAACCCGGTGCCGGGAAGCCAGCCCATCCGCAGGCCGACGCCCGAGTTCCGCATGAACTCCCAGTCGGTGCGCCGATAGATCGAGTCGGCCAGCGCCCGGACCTGGATGTCCAGCGGATCCGAGGTGTTGAAGTACTGGCGGCAGTCGAGAATTCCGGCCAGCAGCAGCGCCGTGTCGATGCTGGACAGTTCGACGTTGCTCCAGGTCGTGAACCGCCGCGCCGTGTTCATGTCGAGAAAGTGGTAGAAGAAACCCTTGTAGCCGATCGTGCCGCTGGCCGCGCTCCCCTGCGGGCCGGTCCAGAACGTGTTCAGCGTGGTCAGCACGCGGGCCCGGCCGTCCGTGCGGGTGACCCAGCCGTGGTCGATGCCGACGCAGATCGCCGAGAGGCCGAAACCGACCGACGCGATGCTCGCCGGCGATCCACCGGTGCTGCGGTCCCGGATCAGGCCGTTGGCCGGGTTCGCCTCGAACCAGAAGAAATTGAAGGCGGTGCGCTGCAGCGTGTCCAGCAGCGCCTCGTTGGTCAGCGCCGCCGCCGGCCGCGGCATCGTGATCAGGGCGGGCAACAGCAGGAACGGCAACAGGAACGACAGCGTTGCCTTCCGGTGCCTCCGGTACCCTATTCCAGGGTTCATGGTGTCCATCAGCGAAGATCCTCTCCCCGGCATTCTTGACCGGCTAAAAACCCAGAACAAAAGTCAGGCGGTGCGTCTCCTGCAGGTATTCGTGAGCCGCCCACGCGTAGTCGAAGTGAAAACGTCCCCCCGTTCCGCCCCCCTGGATCCCCACCCCGAGCGTCAGCCCCACGGCGGATTCCTCCTGGAACAGGTTCTGGTACCCTGCCCGCAGCGACATCGTGTTGCGGTACGTCCATTCGGCGCCGCCGCTGATGCTCTCGGTGTTGTCGCTGGGATGAAACGCGTCGACCGCCACGAGCAGGCGGCTGTTGTCGCCGAGCGGTTTCGGCCAGGCGACGCCGACCCGGAACAGGATCGGAACCGGAAAGCGGTCGGTGAACTGCTCGGCGGGGAGGGCGCTGTTGTCGCCGTAGCGGTCGGGATCCCCGTCGTACTGGATGGCCAGGTCGGATCCCGAGTAGCGGGCGTTCGTCCCGACATTGGAAATGCCCGCGCCGAGCCTGAGGCCGTTTTCCGCGAGCTGGTACACGGAGCCGACGTCCACGGTGGCGTGATTCTCGGACGAATTCCAGATCGACTCGTGGACATAGTTGAGGCGGAGGCCGGCCGAAAACCGGCTGGTGACCTTCCGGCCGTAGCCGAGACTCAGCGCGATGTCGGACGCGGAGTAGAGCTCACCGGTGCCGAGCGGGTTGCCGACCGTGCGCACCTCGATGTCGCCGGAGTTCAGCGCGGTGACGCCGGCCATGAACGTGCCGAGGCCCTTCAGGTGCAGGACGCCCGCCGCGTAGTCGTAGTTGATCCCCTCGAACCACTCGCTGTGGGTGAACTGGATCGCGCCCTTTTCCATGGCGCCGAGCGCCGCCGGGTTGTAGAAGACGGACTGGATCCCCCCGTCGAGGGCCACGCCGGCGTTGCCCATCCCCGCGTGCCGGGCCCCGGGCTCGATGTTCATGAACTGGCCGATCGTCGTGCCGGTCTTGCTCTGGGCAAGACTCTCCCCGGCCCCCATCACCGTCAGCAGCAGGAACGCCGCCATGAACCGCATTGTCCTCCTCCTCACTTGATGATGGCGAACTTGCCGGTGCTGGATCCCAGGGATCCGGCGTCGACGTGAAAGATGTACAGCCCCGGAGCCGCGTCGAGATTGTCCCGGGTCCGCAGGTTCCAGGGCACGTAGCCGTCCTCCGACCCGTCGTGACGCAGCGTCTGGACGAGTTCGCCGCGGACGGTGAAGATCCGGATCGTGCAGGACACCGGGAGGCCGCGGAATTCCAGCCGGCGCTCTCCCCGGCCGGACACCGCGAAGCGCTCCGGTTCGAAACTCGCCGAGCCGACGTAGGGATTCGGCACGACGTACGGCTTCGTCCTGAACTGCAGCCGGGCCGCGTCGTCGTCGATCCCCTCCCCCTTCGTGTCGAACACGAACACGTCGTCGGAGCTGAGCGGCCGGGTCAGGACCAGGTCGTAGCGGTCTCCGGCGCCGGCCGGGCGGATCGGCCCCCGTTCCGCCTGCCCCAGCGTGTCCAGCTGGGCCCGCCAGGTGGCCTGGGCGATGGTCGGCGCCGCCGGGTCGTAGGTGACCACATCGATGTACTCATCCACCCGCGAGAGCCGGCCGTCGTTGTCGGAATCGCGGAACCGGAAATCCATCTGGCGATCCCCCTCCGCGGTGTGCGCGTACACCCGGAACCGGGCCGGCTTGGCCGGGATGAAGACGCCGAGCGCCACCGAGGTGTCCACGATCGTGTCCTCGAACACGATGGAGATGTCGTCGGGATACCCGGGCCGCCTGAGGTCGATCGACAGCGCCGGCTGGTACTCCGCGCGGATCCGCGTGTTCGTGGGGCTGCCCGGCGCAAAGCCGCTCTTCGCGGCGTCCACCGCCACCGTGGTCCGGGTGGAGATCACCGGAAGAAGTCCGGCGCCGACGGGACCCACGCCCGCCCCGGACAGGTCGGTGCCCCCTTCGAACAGGATCTCGCCGGTGGTGCTGTCGGTCAGCGCGTACGATTCCGCGCGGATGCGGGTGTCGTCCGGGGTCCGGAACGTGATCTTGAACAGGTGATCGTCGGGCACGAGGCCGGAATTGACGACCTGAAGGTCGACCCGGCCGACGCCCCGCCCGGCCACCTGGCGCGCGGTATCCGCGGTGGCGGAAACGAAGCCGAGAACCCGCGGATTCGGCCGGACCTCGACGACGTTGTCGGGAAGGATCACGCCGCCGCGCGGCGTCCGCGACACGTTGATCGCGTTTTCCGACGGGTAGAACTGGAACGCCTCGGAACCGTGATCGTAGGCCGTCACCGCGTAGTAGTAGATCTGTCCGTTCGTGACGGTGGTGTCGGTCCAGGTGTGGGTGAGGCCGGTGTCGTTGCCGAGGTCGTAGGCCACCCCTTCCACGGTGATCGTGGAGAACCCGTTGATCCCGTTGTCGAGATCGAACTGGGCGATCGGCCGGCCGTTTCCGATCGGCTCCGAACCCGTGGCGGTCGTGATGACCTTCGGATCGCGGAACTCGGGATCGGTGGAGCGATAGATCCGGTACCCTTCGAAGTCGAACTCCCCGGTGACCGGATCGGCGCCCCGCTCCGATTTCGACGTCCACGACAGGCGCACGCGGCCGTCGCCGGCCTCGGCGGTCAGCGTGGGCTGGGGCGGCGGCACCGCGAACCGGTAGTTCGCGTTGTAGATCTGCTGGACGGTCTGGACCGTCCGCCGGAGCCCGGGAAGGTCGGCGCCGTAGGCGAGGGCCAGGCTGAACCGTTCCGTCTGGCCGGCCTTCAGCTTGAACGGCCCGGAGGCGAACAGGAACCCGATGTTGTAGTTCGACGCGATCGGCGCACCGAAACGGGTGGCGGAGTCGGGGCTCGAGAACTGGGTGAACAGCCGTTCCGGCCAGTTCGCCTGGTCCGTGTAGAACAGGATGCCGTCCGTCGTCTGGTCGGGGTTCCCCTGGCCGGCCCGGATCCGGTTGATCTTGAACCCGGTCAGGCCGATCTGGTCCGATTCGTTCAGGTCGGTGCGGTCGAAATTCGGCTCGCCGGCCGTCGGGATGCCGTCCCCTTCGCCGAGGTCGCCGGTTCCCTCGAGGCCGTCGGCCCCGAGATCCTGGAGCTCGGCGGTCCAGTCCATGTCCTCGTCGCCGGTCCACCACACGCCGGCCCGGAACGCCGGGCGGTTCTCCAGCGGACCATACTCCGCCTCGAACTGCGACAGCACGTAGCGTGACGCCACCCGGGCGCGGATCGCGTCCTCGCCGACGACCATCTCCCCGGGCCCGCCGTCCCGCTTTTCGTCGGTGATGCCGTCGAGATCGTTGTCCACGCCGTCGGTGGCATTGCCCGGCGTTTCGAGATACGCGTAGCCGAGATACCCGGTGCGGCCGCAGTTGCCGCTGAGATCCCGGCCGTGGCCGAACTTGTCCCAGGTGTAGACAAGGTTGAGGACGTCCTTGTCGAACGTCCGGTCGAAGAACGCGTTGTCGTCGTCCGACTCGAAGATCCCGTCGCAGGACAGCGCGGAGCCGCCGACGCCGGAATCCATGTACAGGCCGAACACGATGTTGTCGTCGTAGTCCGTCGTGCTTTCGTTCGTGATGTCGTAGTGCCAGAACACCACGTTGCGCGCCTGGGGATTGGCCCACTGGAAACCGCGGACCTCGATGCGCAGCCCCAGCCCCCGGCGGGTCGAGTCGCGGGAGTCCGGGTAGTAGTTCCACGCGTCGTAGTAGTTGTCGTCCATCACCGAATAGCTTTCCTGGTCGGCCACGATCTGCTTGCCGAAGTAGCCGTTCCAGCTGCCGGCCCAGCCCGGATCGTCGGGGTCGTTCCGCTTGTCGGGCCAGGAGTCGGGCCAGGTGCGGGGGTCGCTGCTGATGGCCGGCGAGCGGGCCGGATTCTTGACCGGGTCGGCCTGGGCGTAGCCCGGGCGCGGCTCGAAGCGCATCACCCGGTTGAAGAACGGGCTGATCCCCTGGCGCTCGCGGAAACCGGTTTCCATGATGTAGGCCGGTTCGCCGTCGGCCTGGATGATGCGGGCGAGGACGAACGGGGTGATGCCGTCGGAGTAGTTCATGCCGCCCCCCTTCGGCACCTCCACGGAATGAAACACGGAGAGGTCCACGTTCTGCGGGTCCGCGGGGTAGTCGCCGACCATTCCGTAGTTCCAGAAGATCGTGCGGATGTTGCCGGCGTCGTGGAATCCGGCCCGCTCGGCATCGGCGCGCCCCCGTTCCGCGGGCGGCACCGGTGTGGTCACCTGGGCGCGGCCCGTTGCGGCAGCGGCCAGGACCAGCACAAGGACCAGGCTGGCCCCGGTGCGCCGGGACGAACGCCGGTCACGGCCCGACCCGGTCGTGCCGCGATCCTCCGGCCGGTTCCCGCGACCGCTCATGAGCTTCTTCCCGCCGACGCTCATCCCCTCACCTCCTCATCCGTAGTGCGGTTTCCCGGCGTGAACTTGAGACCGATTTCCACGCGCCGCGGCTGGTAGTAGCGGGTCGGGTCGCGCAGCGTCACCGAGTCGGCCACCGGGAACCGCGAGTAGTAGGGACTGCCGGTGCTCGAAAAGACGAACCCGTTGAAGTAGCGGGTATCGAAGGCGTTGAAGACCCGGCCGAACAGGCTCAGGTCGAGCCCCTGCCACTGCATCGACTGCGAAGCCCGTAGGTCGACCACGGCGCCGGTCGGTTTCCGTCCGGAATTCGTGTCCAGGCCGAAACCGAAACCGGACTCGATCTGCGGCGTGTACGGCTGGCCGCTTCCGGCACGGAGAACGCCGCTGGCCGTGAATCCGCGGGCATCGGCGAACGAAACGGTGAGGTTCAGCGTGTGGCGCTGGTCCCAGTTGAACGGCGTGAGCCGGGGCCGCGGGTCCTCGCCCGCCGAAGCCCGGGTGGCCGTTTCGCGCGGATCGCTGGAGTTTCCCCGGGCCTGCTGCCAGGTGTAATCGAGGCCGACGCTGACCGGCCCGAAATTCCGGTCGTCCACCGCCACGGTCAATCCGACGACGCTGCCGAAATCGACGTTCGTCAGCCGGGCATACTCCGCGCCGTTGTACGTGCTCACGAATTCCACGCCGAGAAGGTCGCGGATGTCCTTGTAGAACAGGCTCACATCGAGGCCGATGTCCGGGCTCAGGGCATGCTTGTATCCGAATTCGTACTGCACCGTCTTCTCCGGCTTGACGTCGGGATTGCCGAGAACGCCGTAGCTGATCCCCCCGGCCTGGAGGTTGGCGAGAACGGAGTAGTCGGCGTTCGTGAACGCCGTTCCGATCGCCGGATACTGGTAGAAGTGGCCGTAGGAAAAGTGCAGCGCCGCCTTGTCCTCGATCGGGTAGGCCACGCCGAGACGCGGCGCCAGCGCGGCGCGGGCGGTGGTGTCCCGGGGGCGCGACTCGGGCGCCCCCTCGATGGCGTTGGCCGGATTGGCGAGGTCGCCGGGGACCGTGGTGCGGGCGTCGAAATAGTCGAGCCGCAGGCCGGCCCGCAGGGTCAGGTCGCGCCACTCGGCCTGGTCCTGGGCATGGGCCGCCGCGATGATCGGCGTGTAGGTGGCCACCGCCGGAAAGTCGGGCGGCTCGTTGATGTGCCGGACGAGCGTCTGCCGGCCGTCGACGCTCGAGAAGGTCAGGTATTCCGGGGATCCGAACGACACCTTCGGAAAGTGGATCTCGCCGCCGACCTTCACCTGGTGCTCGGCGGTCACCTGGCTCACCACCGACGACTTGAAGAGGATCGTGTTCGTCTTCTGGATGTAGCGGGTGAGGTTGACCCCCTGGATCACCGTCCCTTCCTCGAAGTTCGGGTCGCTGAGCGGGGGGCCGGCCTCGTCGTAGCGGGGATCGAACGCATCCTCGAACGCCCGGTCGTGATAGTCGAAGTAGATCTGCCGGAAACTGAAGTCGAGGAACGTGCTGCCGGACAGGCTGCGGGTCATGTCCAGCCCGTGCGTGAGGGAGACCGTCCGCTGCCGGGAGAGGCCGTCGGGATTGTAGCGGTAGGCGAAGCTTCCGCGCCGGCCGTTGATCACGTTGAACAGCGCCTGGTAGGAGAGCCGGGTGTCCTTGATCGACGTGTTCGTCAGCTTGCCGACGCCGGACCATTCGCGCGAAAAACCGAGCGGCTCCTCGCTTCCGTCGCCGGTCGGCTTCCAGATCTTGTTCTCGAAGTCGGAGGAGTCGGTCGGAACGAACGTGCGACGGCCGATGACGAAGTCGTCGTAGTGATAGCGCCGGCCGCTCAGCAGGTAGACCGTTCCGGGGAGTGGCGTCGGCCCCATGACCGTGAGCTGGTAGTTCTGGACACCGGCGGGGCGGAGCTCATCCGAAGTCAGGCGGCGGCTCTCGGCGCCCGGAAAGACGAAACTCCCGGTGAACGCCTCCCCTTCCCAGCGGAACTTCGGCGTGCCGTCCTTGAGGACCGCGTTGACCACGCCGCTCATCGCCTGGCCGTACTCCGCGTCGAACGTGCCGCTGATCACCTGGACCTCCTGGAGCAGCGAACGGTCGAGCTTGAGGCTCGGCGCGTTGTCGAACGAATTGTTGATGCTGATTCCGTCGACCTGGTACTGGACCTCGCCGGAGCGGCCGCCGCGGAAATGCCCGTCGACGACGCCGGCCTGGAGGTTCACGACATCCTGGAGATCCTGGACGGGCAGGGCCTCGATCTGTTCCGAGGTGAGCACCTGGCGGGTTCCGGTCTGGTTGACCTCGATCGAAGGCCGTTCGGCGGTGACCACGACCTCCTCCATCTGGACCGCGGCATCGCCGAGCGCGACGTCGAGCCAGGTGGTGTTGTCCGCGGAGACGATCACGTCGCGGAATGTCTTCTTCGAGAAACCGAGCCGACTGACCGTGATCTCGTAGGTTCCGGGCGGCACCTTGAGGATGTTGTACTTCCCCTCGCCGTCGGTGATCGCACCGAGCCGCTCGCCGACGACCAGCACGGTGGCCGCCACGACGGGCTTCTTCTGCGGATCCAGCACCTGGCCGGAAATTTTTCCGGTCGTGCCCGCGATGACCGTGCCCGGGTCGACCCCGAGCAGGAACGTGATCAGGCCGGCCGCGGCTGCGAACCGGGCTCCCGGCCTCCCCCCATGAATCACTCTTTGTGCTCCTCCGTCCGGCGGGGACGGCGGCGGGGCTCGGCCCGCCGGCGTCGCCGCCGAAAGTGAATTACTTCATCAACATCAACCGGCCGGGCAGCGTCGCGGTGACGGCGCCCGATCCGGGGTCGCGGAAAGTGAGCCGGTACAGGTACAGGCCGTCGCTCAGCTCGTTCGGCGGCAGATCCAGCCCCTGCTCCCCGGTTTCAAGCCGGCCGGCATTCATGCCGAGCAGGAGCCGCCCCGACACGTCGAACAGCTGCAGCGTGACGTCGCTCGGCCGCGGCAGCGCAAACCGGATGTTCGGCGCCGCCGAAGGATTCGGGAACGGCCCGATGAGCCGGAACCCCGCGGTCTCCGCCCCGGCGTCCGGAATCCCCGAGGTGCCGATCGGAATGATGTGCGCCCAGACCGGGCAGCACTGGCCGTCGAACTCGCGGAACCACCAGGTGCGGGTTCCGTAGCTGTCGGTGTAGTTCGAGAACGAGTCGCCGTCCATCAGCGTGATGCCGAGGAAAATGATGCGGTCGCCGAGGCCGGCCGGGTAGCCGAACGCCTTGAGATCCACCGCCAGTTCAGCGGTGTACCCGATGTCGGCGTTGCCGGGAAGATCGGCCAGCGTGTCCACGTTCGTCGACGCCTTGAGCGACACGGCCACCTGGGCCTTGCCGTTCGCGATCAGGTTCACGAGATAGTCCTGCGGCAGCGCCGTTCCGTTCTGGGCCACCTGGAATGAAACCCGGCGGTCGAGAAGCGCGCGGTCGGAGTTCGTGGTGTCGCGGTGCGTCATCGTCACCGTGAAGCCGTCCCAGCGGTTCAGGTCGGGGTGGTACTGCACCGCCTGGTCGCGGACGTCGAACCCCATGTACAGCCAGTCTCCCTTGACGAACATGCTGACGGTGGCGTCGCCGGGGTCGAGGACCGCCGCTTCCCCGCCGTTGATCGGGGGCTGGTACTGGCCGGCCCGGTAGGGGCCGACGCCGGGATAGGTATTGCGCAGCGCCGCATCGCCGTAGCGGATGTCGAAACGGGACAGGACGTTCTGGTAGATCGGCTCCGAGAGAACACCGTCGATCACCGGGGCGGTGCTCCCGATCTCGGGAATGTAGAACTCCGGCGGCACGGCGGGAACCGGGCCCGAGGTCGTGTTCACGTCGGGGCGGGCGAAGATGCGCACTTCGTCGTACCAGTGATCGTTGCCCCAGGGCGACTGGAACCAGACGCGGTTGGAGGCGAAGTTCGCCCCGCCGGCGCAGTTCTGCGCGAGCGGCCAGAAGCAGTCGCAGTCGTACACCGACACGTTCCACTCGATGACATCCCCCTCGGGGCGGGTCGTGTTGTAGCCGATCACGGTGAGGTCGAACCGCATCTCCACGACCCACTCCACGTCTGTTCCGGCATCGGAATTCGAGGTGCCGTTGACCACGGTGCGGGCATCCCAGGCCTGGATCGAGGCGGGCGAACGGGTCGTGTCGGGCGGGGCGATCGCGCCGTAGCGGCCGCGGAAGATCGGCAGCTGGCCGGCCGGCTGGGGATCCATGCTCGGATCGTGCCACCAGGAGTAGAAATACTCGACGGGAGGCTTCGGAGCGTAGGCGTCGGCGCGGTCCTTGATGGCCATGAGCAGGCCGTCGAACCGGTTGAACAGCGTGGATCCGCCGATCGACTTGTCCTTCATCCGGGCGGCCATGTACAGGACGTTGTCCTTGACCAGGAACTTGAACGTGGCGTTCGTGGGATCGGTCGGGTTGAATCCGGCCTCGACCTTCCAGCCGCTGCCCGGGATACCGGCGTTGACCCCGTAATTGACGACGACCGACTCGGCCAGAGCCCAGGCCGGCTCGTCCAGGACACCGTCGAGAGTAATGTTGCTCGTGGTCGTGCGGGCCCACATGACATCCTGCCGCGGCGCGTAGGCATCGGCCCCGCTCGCGGACATGAGGGCTCCAGCCAGGAGCAGTACGAGCGTCATCAACGTTCTCATTGCGGGCGCCTCCTCAAAGTTGTTGGTGCGATCTGGAGATGAAGCCATGATTCGGGTTCCGGCGTCCGGCTCATGTCCGGCGCCTTTTCTTTCACAGTGCATCGATGTTCTCCCGCGCCGAAGCGCGCCGCGACCTCCGGGTCGACGGCGGCGCGCAGGACTGGCGGATCACCAGCTTCGACGTCACCACCTGGTGCGGAGCGGTCGTGGAAACCCCGGACACGATCAGGTTCATCAGGCTGCGGACGGCGCGTTCACCGAGGTCGCAGGCATCCACGTGCACCGTGGTCAGGGGCGGTTTCAGGTAGCGGGCGATCGCGATGTCGTCGAAGCCGGTGACCGACACGTCCTCGGGGACGGTGAGTCCCGCCATCTCCAGGGCGCTGAGCAGCCCGATGGCCATGGAGTCGTTGGCGGCAAGGACGGCGGTGACGGCGGGCGTTCGGCGGAGAATCGCCCCCGCCGCGTGATAACCGGAGGACTCCGAAAAATCTCCCTCCACCTCGAAGGTGTCCCGGGCGGACAGGCCGGTCTCCAGGAACGCACTCCGGAAGCCGCGCAGGCGTTCCTCGGCATCCACGTTTCCGGCCGGGCCCCTGAGGACGGCGATCCGCCGGTGCCCCTGGCGCAGGACGTGGGACGCCACCGCGTGGGCGCCGTCGAAATTCGCGATCGCGATGTCGACGCACCCTTTCACAGTAACGCGGGGGTTGAGGAGCACGATCGGAAACCTTTTCTTGATCTGCTCGATGGCCTGGACCGAACCGCGGTCCGGGGCCATGACGATCAAACCGTCCACGCGACCCTGCATGGCCTTGGCCGCGGTCAGGACACCGTCCATGTCGGCGTGCGAACTGGAAATCAGCGTCTGGAGGTTGTGCAGGCGGGCGGTGCGGTCGATCCCGCGGATGACTTCGGAAAAGAACTCCCCGTAGAGGTCGGGCAGGAGGACTCCCAGGGCGAACGTCCGGCGGGTGGTCAGCGTGCGCGCGGCTCCGTTCGGCCAGTAGTCGAGGGCTCCGGCCGCGTCCATGACCCGGCGCCGCGTTTCCTCGTTGACCCGTTCGCTGCCGTTCATGACGCGCGAAACCGTGGCAATCGAAACGCCCGAAGCAAGGGCGACATCGCGGATCGTTGGCACATTCCACCTCGAAACCGGGAAGCTGGACGAAAAATCCGTTGCGGTTGTGTAAACGTTTACATAGAACCGCTTCTGTGTCAAGATTGAGCGGCACCGGACCGTGATTTCTTCGGCCCGGTGGTGCTCTTTCCGGACGATTCTCGACCCGAACGACGACGACAGGTGGCTCCGCATGGACGGCCCGGCGAACACTCCCGCATCCCAGGATCTTGCCCGCTCCCCGGTTCCGCTCGGTGAACCGGCCGGCCCCGCGATGGGAGTTCTGTCCAACGGAACCTGGAGCACGCTTGTAACAGCTTCCGGCACCGGATTTTCCACCTGCAACGATCTTCGGCTGAATCCGTGGCGGGGGGACCCGCTCGACGACGTGGACGGCTTTCTCCTCTACATCCGCGATACGACAACGGGAAGCCTGGCCTCCGCGGGACATCGCCCGATCCCCGGGCCCGCCGGCTCCTGCCGGATGCGCCTCGGGCCGGGACGGATTTCACTGGAACGGAGGGCGCAGACCTTCGCGACCACGCTCGACATCTGCGTGCCGCCGGAGTCCACGTTTGAAATCCGCAGGCTCCGGCTGACGAACATGTCCGGCGAACGCCGATCGTTCGAGGTCACGAGCTATGTGGAGATGGCGCTCAACAACGCCGCCGCGCACGCCGCCCACCCGGTTTTCTCGCGGCTGTTCCTGCAGACCTCGCTGTCCGCCGACGGCCGTGTCCTGCACTGCCGCCGGCGCGCCCGCAGCCCCGAGGACGTCTTTCCGCCGGCGTTTCACGCCGTCCTCGGCGGGTCGGACATCCACGGCGAAACGGACCGCTCGGCTTTCGTGGGGCGGGGACGATCGCTGGAAGCACCGCGGGCGCTCGTGGAGCCCGTGTCCGGCCCCGGATCGCACGGCAACGTTCTCGACCCGATTCTGAGCCTGCGGTCGACGCTGACGCTCGACGCCGGCAAAACCGGCACCCTGATCTTCCTGCTCGGCACGGCTGCGGATGAGGCGGCCGCCGAAGAGGTCGCGGCCCGAATCGGCGCCGGAGATGCGGAGTCGCTGTTCGCGGCGGCGGCGAGCGCCGCGACCACGGCCGCCGCGGCCGTCGACGGCG
The DNA here is from genome assembly GCA_964596775.1 of uncultured bacterium. Taxonomy (GTDB): domain Bacteria; phylum Eisenbacteria; class RBG-16-71-46; order JABDJR01; family JAWXBZ01; genus CAZQVN01. Next base: position 37,777 of record CAZQVN010000005.1, on the reverse strand, counting down.
CCGGGGCGGGCCGGCGCGCGGCGGTTTCACTTTGCGCCGCGGACGCGGACGCGCTCCGGCAGCTGGAAAAGGCGATCGCCGACGGCACCTGGCCCGGCCTCGCGGCGCCGGAGATTTTCCCGGGCGCGCCGGAGGGGCGCCGGGGGGCGCCGGAGGTTCGCCCGGGCGCGCCGGAAGCACCGGCCGGCGCGGTGGCGGCGGCGCCCGCGCATTCACCGGTTGTCCCCTCGTCCAGCCCGGACGGCCCGGCGCCGGGCCCGGAAAACGACCTCGCGTTCTTCAACGGTCTCGGTGGCTTTGACCAGGAGGGACGCGAGTACGTGATCCGGCTCCGCCATGACGGACAACGCCTCGTTCTGCCACCGCTTCCCTGGATCAACGTGCTGGCGAACGAGGAGTTCGGCAGCATCGTCAGCGAGACGGGCGCCGGGTTCACCTGGGGCGCCAACAGCCGGGAACACCGGCTGACACCCTGGGCGAACGATCCTGTGCTGGATCCGCCCGGCGAGGTCCTGTTCGTGCGCGACGAGGAGTCGCGGCGCTGGTGGTCGCCGCTCCCGGCGCCGGCCCCCGCGGACGTCGATTATGAAATGCGTCACGGGTTCGGATACAGCCACTGCTCCGTCACCGTCGACGACCTGGAGCAGGAAACGACGATCCTCGTTCCGGTCGAGGACCCTGTCAGGATCACCCGGATCCGCATCCGGAACCGGGGATCGCGCCCGCGGCGGCTGGCGCTGTTTTCCTGCCAGCGGCTCGTGCTGGGTCCGGGGTCGGTGGCCGTCGGAAACCCCGTCGTCACCGAGGCCGAGAACGACATCCTCTATGCGCACAATCCGGCGGCCGGAGAGTTTTCCGGACGGGTCGCGTTTGCCGCCGCGTCGGGCCGGGTCGATTCCTTCACCACCGATGCCGCGGCGTTTGCCGGAGCCGGCGGAACGCCGGCACGACCGGCCGCACTGCGGCAACCGGAACCGATGGACGGGCGCACCGGAACTCCGACGGCCCCCTGCTTCGCGCTCACCGTGACCATCGACCTTCCGCCGGGGGCGGCGCAGGACATCGTTTTCCTGTTCGGCGAAGCGGAGAACCGCGACCAGGCCCGGGCCATCGCGAGCCGTTATCGTGAGGACGGCGCGGCGGACGGCGCGGAAGCCGCGGTGGAACGGTTCTGGCGGGAGGCGTTCGACGGCCTGCGGATCGAAACGCCGCTGCCGGCGCTCGACCTGATGATCAACGGCTGGCTTCCCTACCAGACACTGGCCTGCCGACTGCGGGCCCGCTCCGCGTTCTACCAGTCCGGCGGCGCGTTCGGATTCCGCGACCAGCTCCAGGACTCTTCATCGCTGATTCCGCTGTGGCCGGAGATCACCCGGAACCAGATTCTCCTGAACGCCGCGCACCAGTTCGTGGAAGGCGACGTGATGCACTGGTGGCATCCGCCGAACGCCCGCGGCATCCGCACCCGGTTCGCCGACGACCTGCTGTGGCTCCCGCTGCTCGCCGCGGAATACATCAACGCCACCGGGGATGCGGCCGTTCTCGATGAAGTGACCCGCTACCTCAGGGGACCGGCGCTCGAGCCGGGCCAGGACGAAGTGTTCATGCAGCCGGAGGACTCGGGAACAAGCGGTGATCTCTACGAGCATTGCTGCCGGGCCATCGACCGCTCGCTCGCCACCGGCGCTCACGGCCTGCCGCTGTTCGGCACCGGCGACTGGAACGACGGCATGAACCGGGTCGGCCGCCTCGGCAAGGGGGAAAGCGTCTGGATGGGTTTCTTCCTGTACCGGGTCCTCGACACGTTCCTGCCGTTCTGCGAACTCCGGAAAGACACGGAACGCGCGCAACGCTACGCGGATCACCGCGAGGCGCTCCGCGCCGCGATCGAGGCGAACGCGTGGGACGGCGGCTGGTATCGCCGCGCCTGGTACGACAACGGAGCTCCGCTCGGAACGTCCACCGACACCGAGTGCCGGATCGACGCGCTCGTCCAGGCCTGGTCGGTGCTCTCCGGCGCCGCGCCGGCCGATCGCTCCGTCACCGCCATGGACGCGGTGGAAACCCACCTCGTTTCCGAACCGGAACAGCTCATCCGACTGCTGACGCCGCCGTTCGACAGGACGCCGCACGATCCCGGCTACATCAAGGGGTACCTGCCGGGGGTCCGGGAAAACGGCGGCCAGTACACGCACGCCGCGCTGTGGGTGATCCGGGCGCTGGCGGAGATGGGGCGGAACAACCGCGCCGCCCGCCTCCTCGACATGCTGAGCCCGGTGAATCACGCCCGGACGCCGGACCAGGTGGACCTGTACCGGGTGGAACCCTACGTGGTGGCCGCGGACGTGTACGGCGCGCCGCCTCACATCGGACGCGGCGGCTGGACCTGGTACACCGGCTCCTCGGGCTGGATGCATCGCGTGGCACTGGAATCGATCCTCGGCCTCCGCATGAAGGGGGGCACGGTCCTCGAGATGTCCCCCTGCGTGCCGGACGACTGGGAGGGGTTCACGATCACGTTCAAGCCGCCCGGAAGTGAGACCTGCTATGTCCTGCGGGCGGTGAATCCGAACGGCAACGGGCTGGGTGTGGCGAGTGCGTCGGTCGACGGCCGCGCGCTCGCTGTCGAAGGCGGCGTCGCGCGCATCCCGATCTCGAACGACGGGACGACGCACCAGGTGGAGCTGGTCCTCGGGGGCGGACACCGGGCATGACGGACGCGCCGGGTACACCGCGCCGATCGGCCGCGCCGGCGGAGCCGGACACGTCGGCCGCCCCGGGCCCGACCGGCTCCCCGTTTCCAGGCGGCTTTCTGTGGGGCGCCGCCACGTCCGCGTACCAGATCGAAGGATCGCCGCTGGCCGACGGCGCCGGCGTCAGCAACTGGCATCGTTTTGCGCACACGCCCGGCATGACCGCGGGCGGCGACACCGGGGACATGGCCTGCGATCACTACCGACGGTTCGCCGACGACGTGGCGGTCATGAAGAGCCTCGGATTGAACGCGTACCGGTTCAGCCTCGCCTGGAGCCGGATTCTTCCCGACGGGCGCGGGGCGGTGAATCCGGCCGGTCTCGATTTCTACAGCCGGCTCGTGGACGCGCTGCTCGAAGCCGGCATCACGCCGAACGTCACGCTGCATCACTGGGACCTCCCGGCGGCGCTCGACGAGCGGGGCGGCTGGCTGAACCCGGACAGCCCGGCCTGGTTTGCCGACTATGCGCGCGTGGCTCACCGCGCTCTCGGCGACCGGGTAAAGATGTGGGCCACGCTGAACGAACCGTGGGTGATCGTGGACGGCGGGTACTTGTTCGGCGCGCACGCGCCCGGGCACAGGAGCGCGTTCGAAGCCGTGCGGGTGGCGCACAACCTGCTGCGGGCTCACGGCGCGGCGCTCGTGGCCCTGCGCGCTGAAGGCCGCGGCCGGTTCGGGATCGTTGTCAACCTCGAGCCGAAGTATCCGTTTTCCGATTCCGCGGAAGACCGCGCCGCCGCGACCCGCGCCGACGCCTCGATGAACCGCCACTACCTGGATCCGGTCTTCGGCCGCGGCTATCCGGCCGAGCTCGCGGACGTGTACGGGGAGGCGTGGCCCGAGTTTCCGGCCGCGGAGATGAAGGAGATCGCGCAGCCGATCGACTGGCTCGGCGTGAACTACTACACGCGCTCGGTCGTCAGGAACGACCCGGCGGCCTGGCCGACCCGCGCGAGCCGCGTCCGCCAGGAGGGCGCCGTGTACACGGAGACGGACTGGGAGGTCCACCCGGAGAGCCTGACGAAAGTCCTGACCTGGATCCGCGAGCGCTACGGCGACGTTCCGCTGTACATCACGGAAAACGGCGCGGCGTTCGCGGACCCGCCGCGGGTTGAAGGGGATCGTGTTCATGATCCGCAGCGGATCGAGTATTTCCGGACGCATCTGCGCGCCTGCGGGGACGCGATGCGGGTCGGCGTGAACCTGCGCGGCTACTTTGCCTGGTCGCTGCTCGACAATTTCGAATGGGCGGCGGGCTACGCGAAGCGGTTCGGCATCGTGCATGTGGATTATGAAACGCAGACGCGGACGATCAAGGAGAGCGGGCGGTTCTATCGTGACGTGATCCGGTCGGGCGGCGGCGTTGTGTATCCGTCCGGAGAAACGGAGTGACGGCGGCGGCGGTTCTGCTGGTTCTGCTGGCCGGAGGCGCCGCGACCGACACGATCCCCGCCCCGTCCGACACGACCGCGGCGCGGTTCGAGGACGAGATCACTCACTTCGAGGCCTCGGACCGCGAGCATCCGCCGAAACCCGGCGGCGTCCTGTTTCTCGGGAGTTCGTCGATCCGCATGTGGGACACCCTCGCCGCGGACTTTCCCGGCAGTGCCGTCCTGAACCGCGGCTTCGGCGGTTCGGAGATTTCGGATGTCCGGCACTACGCGTCCCGAATCGTCCTGCCCCACCGGCCCCGGCTCATTGTCTTCTACGCCGGAGACAACGACATCAACGCCGGGAAGTCGGCACGCCAGGTCCTCGCGGACTACATGGCCTTCACCGCGTGGGTCCACGACACGCTGCCGGAGACCCGCGTCGCGTTCATCGCGATCAAGCCGAGCCTCGCCCGGCGGAATCTCATGGAGACGATGCGCGAGGCGAATCGCCTCGTCGCGGAGTTTTCCGGGGCCGTTTCCTGGCTGGACTTCATCGATGTCTTCACGCCGATGCTCGGGCCGGATGGCGAGCCCCGGCCGGAGCTGTTCCTCGAGGACGGCCTGCACCTGAACGCGCGGGGCTACGCGCTGTGGACGTCGATCGTCCGGCCGCTGGTCAGCGCAGGACGATCCGGACGGACGCCGGAAGGCTCCGGACGGTGATCGCGCCGTCGGTCGGAGCCTTCACGGCCCGGCCGTCGACCGCAACGCTTCCGATTCCGCCTCCCGCCGGCGGCTGGATCACGATGCCGCCGCGCGGCATGCGGACGCCGGCCTCGATCCGGGCTTCGATCACGTTTCCGTTTCGTTTCATGGAGTAACCGAGCGGGCCGTAGACCGTGGGGAGATCGCGGAGGGTCAGGCCGGGCTCCGCGTCGATCCATTCCATCGGCACCCCGGCGGCGATCACCAGCGCGCTGTCCGCCTCGCGGTCGTAGGCCAGCATGTCGAGGACGGAGCGGACGTAGTCCGAACCGACCCAGGTGTGGGGAAGGTCGCCGATGAAATGCGGAATCCTCTCCTCGTGCCGGACGACCTCGGGCCACTGCCGCCACCCCTCCGGCTTCCGGTCGGCCAGGAAAAACCTGAGAAGCTCCTGCGCGCGATCCCGCCAGCCCAGCCGGACGAACGCCCCGATGTTGCGGATTTCGTACGGCGTGTAGGCGTCCCAGGGAGCGCCGTCGCGCCGGGCCGTGAAGAACTCCCAGTATCTTTCGAACGTGCGTTCCACCGCGGTCCGCGGCAGCAGGTCGGCGGCCGCGGTCGGATTCAGCGCGATCGTGGTGGACGTGGCGTCGAAATCGCCGAGATCGGCGCAGCCGGGCACGTAGTCGATGTTGTGCTTCCCGAGCGTGGCGACCACCGAGGCGGCGACGTCGCGCTCGAACTCGTCCCGGATCGCGGCGAGGCGCCTCTCCTCATCGGGGAGGCCCATCACGCCGGCCAGGTACACCGCGTCCTTGAATCCGCGGACCGCGAAAAAATCATCCCAGTAGGAGTGCATCGGCTTCGCGGAATACCCTTCGTGGCTGATCGACGGCGGGAGGATGCCAAAGAACTCCGCCTTTTCGGGCGTGCGGTATTCATCGGTGCGCCGTTCCTGGCGGAGCGCATCGAGGTATTCCGCGGCCTTCCGGACGCGCGGCCACATTGTTTCGACGACGGCGCGATCGCCGGTGTAGCGGTAGACCTCGGCCACAAGAAAGATGAACTCGCCGCTGGAGTCGTGCTCCGGCACCGGATCGGCACCGCGATGATCGACGACGCAGGGGATCTTGCCGTTGTCGTACTGGTTCGGCGCATACCATTCGAGAAAATCGCGCGCCGCGCCGGCGTGACCGGTCTTGAGCAGCGCCGACGAGGTGAGCGCGCCGTCGCGGATCCAGGACCGCGCGTAGGAGCGCGGACCGGGCTGGATGGCCGGGCCGGCGCGGTTGACGAGGATCCAGCCGAGCTGGGCCCTGAGGGATTCGAGAACCGGTTGCGCGGCGGGCGGGAGTTCGAGTTCGAATGTGTCGAGGCGGGATCGCCATTCGGCGATGCTCCCGGCCACGGCGGCGTCCACATTCACCGGAGGTTGCGATCCGGGGTGGAAAGGAATGTAGAGGTCGACCCGGAGCGTGTCGCCGGGATCCGAATCCAGGCCGTAGACGAGGACGCCTGACGCGGCCTCGAAGGAGTCCGTGACCGCCTCGAGATGCGGTACCCGGCCCGCCCCCTGCGGGGACGGCGCGGCACCGCGCAGGGGCAGGATGCCGGCCAGGTTGTCCGCAACGATGTCCCCCTGGTCGAACGTCGAGGCGCCGAATAACTCCGGCGCATCAAGCGGGATCACCGCCTCGACACCGTTGACGAAGAGAGAGCCGCCCTCCCGTTTCAGGGAACGGATCGTCGCGGCCCCACCGGCAAGGTTCAGCGCCTGCGACGGCGGGTTCACCTGGAGCGGCCGAACCGCGAGATGGAGCCGGCCCCGCACCGCATTCTCTCCGCCCGCGGTGACGCGATAACGGAGGATCGCACCGGAAACCCCCGGCGGGCCGACCGGCACGGCGGTGATCGCGAGCGTCGTTGTTCCGGACGTGCGGATCACGGTCGGGACGGGCAGGTCGCCCCCCGCGAGGGTCTGTATGCCGGTGCTCTCGCTCCAGGTGGTCAGCCGGCCGTTGCCCAGGTCCAGAAACGGCTCGATGGAAAACCCTCCAGGGCCCACCTCGAACGCGCCGTCCTCGCTCAACAATCCTTCCCGCGTGTCGTTGTCCGCGCCGACGACCGCCCAGAACACCTGCTCGCCCGACATCCCGCGCGGGTAGGCGCCGCGCGGCGCCTCACGGGCAATGTTCTCGAAGAACGCCGTGCGCGATGAGGCCCACTCCAGCGGCCGAACCAGGACTTCGGCCAGCGGCGGCGCATCTTTCGAAAGAACATGAATCCGGAGATAGCGTGATTCCGATTCCGGGAGATAGAGATCGTCGCGGCCGCCGTTGCTCTCCCGCACGGTGCGTACAACCCGCCACGTTCGATCGTCCTCCGACAGGGAGATGTCATAGTCGAGCGGCCCGCCCCCCCACCCGAGCGTGAGACCGCCGAATTCGCGGAGTTGCCGTAAGTCGAGTTTCAACCACCGCCCCCGATCACCAGGCTTCGGCGTCCACGCCGTGGTGGAATCGCCATCCATGGCGTGCCGTGCCGCGTATCCGGCCGCTTCCGAAGACGCGCTCACCACCGGATCCGGCGGCGCCGTATCCGCCGGCGGCAGCGGCGTCATCACGAGATCGTCGATCCAGACCGTGCCGGTTCCGCCGCTTCCCGCCGTGACGACGATCTCGACCGCGGCCGCGTGCTTCATCACGCCGCCGCCGAGCGGACCCCAGGCAAACGAGATCTGGCGCTTCCTGATCCGGAACGGTTCCCAGGTTTTCGGGAATGTGAGATCGCGGCGGACCGACCACCAGACGTTTTCGCCGGAGGCGTCGATCAGCTTGAATTCGAGATGGTTGACGGGGCAGTCGCCGCGCAGTTGAAACGAGAACGTGTAGTTTTCCGGGAGGTCGAGGTCGAGCGCGCGGCGGGCTACGGCGTAGCCGCCGCCGGTGAAGGAGAAGTCCATGCGGAGGGCCTGGCCGGTTACGCCCTTGTCGGAAGAGAGATCGAGTTGGACTCCGTCGGCGGGGTGGGCCGTCCAGGCGTCAATCGTAGTGAAATTGTCGAGGAGTACAGGTTCGGCGGCGGAGCAGACTGCGGCTCCGCAAAAAACGAAGAGCGACATCGCGACTGTCGTCGCGATGTGACATGCGATGTGACTAACCCTTGATCCCACCCGCCATGATTCCGCGCACATAGGCCCTCTGAAAGACGAGAAATACAAGAACGGCCGGAAGGATCGTCAACACCGACCCGGCCATCATCAATTCGACATCCTGGACATGTTCTCCGGACAGGCTGGCCAGCGCCACCGGCAACGTGTACAGGCCCTGGTCCGAGAGAATGATCAGCGGCCACATGAAATCGTTCCAGGCCGAGAGAAACGTGAACGCGGCCATCGTCACCAGGATCGGCCGGATGACCGGGAGGACGATGCTCCGAAAGATGTGAACCTCACCCGCTCCGTCGACGCGCGCGGCCTGCAGCAGCTCGTCCGGAATCGACAGCGCGTACTGGCGGATCAGGAAGATCCCGAACACGCTGGCCAGGTAGGGGACGACGACCCCGACGTAGGTGTTCACGAAGCCCATCTCGCGGAGCAGGAGGAACAGCGGCAGCATGCCGACCTGGGCGGGAACGACGAGCGCCATGGTCAGGCTCCGGAACAGGCCGTCGCGGCCGGGAAACGACATCTTGGCGAACGCGTAGCCGGCCAGCGCGTTGATCGCCACCGAGCCGACCGTGGCGGTCACGGTGATGATGAAGCTGTTCACGAAATGCCGGGCCAGGTCGATGCGGGTGAACAGGTCCACGTAGTGCGCGAACGTCACCTTGCTGGGGAGGAAGCGGGGCGGAAACATCGCGGCCTCCCCCGTCGGCATGATTGACGCCGACACCATCCAGAGGAGCGGCGCGAGCGCCAGGAGCCCGCAGAGGACCAGGACCGCGTGGAGCAGCAGGGCATCGAGCGTCTTCCGCATCACGCCCTCTCCCTCTGCAGACGCAGCTGCACCAGCGTGCCGGCCAGCGTGATCGCCAGCAGCACGAACGCGATCGCCGAGGCGGTGCCCATCCGCCACCAGCGGAAGCCCTCTTCGTACATGAGCAGGACGAGCGTGGTGGTGCTCTTGAGCGGCCCCCCCTGCGTCATGATGTAGGGCTCGGCGAAAAGCTGGAAGAAGCCGATCATCGTCGTCACCGACACGAACAGGAACACCGGGGCGAGGCCGGGCAGCGTGATGTTCACGAACCGTTTCCAGGCGCCGGCGCCGTCCATCTCGGCGGCCTCGTAGAGATCGTCGGGGATCGTCTGGAGGCCGGCGGAGAAGATCAGCATGTTGTAGCCGAAGTTCTTCCAGACCGCGAGGAGGATGATCGCCGGCATGGCCCAGGCCGGATCGCCGAGCCAGTCGATCGGATCGATGCCGAAGTGCGCCAGGCCGAAGTTCAGGAATCCGTACTTCGGATGGTAGAGATAGCGCCAGACGATCGCCACGGCCACCAGCGTGGTGACGACCGGCATGAAATAGACGGTGCGGAAGAAGCTGCGGAAGCGGACGAGACGCGGCTGGAGAAGCAGCGCGGCGCCGAGCGACACGACGACCGACAAGGGCCCCCCCACCGCCACGTAGAACAGCGTGTTCTTGAGCGCCGTCCAGAAGATCGGGTTGGACATCAGCGCCGAGTAGTTGCCGAGGCCGACGAAGCGGGCCAGCTCCGGCGAGCCGAGCGCGTAGATGTCGAAATCGGTCAGGCTGAGCAGGAACCCGGCCACGACCGGAATGAAGAAGAAGACCGCGATCAGCCCCACCGCCGGGCCGACGAACAGCCAGCCGGCCCGCGCTTCGCGCCGTTCGACGATCGTCTTCATGGCGTGCCCGCCTCCAGCGCCGCCAGCCGGTCGTGCTCGAGCAGCCAGCGCCGCTTTTCGAGGATCCGGCCGACTTCGCGGTCCAGGCCGGCCATCGCCGAATCGGGATGAACCGCGCCGCGCACCGCGCGCTCCGTCCACTCCTGGACGCGGGTGGCGATCAGCTCCCACTCCGGAACCTTCGGCGTGGACACCGCGCGTTCGAGTTGACGGCCGAACGCGGCCACATGCTCGTCGTCGGCGAACAGCGGATCCCTCCAGGACTCGACGCGGGCCGGGAGATCGCCGGTGAGCGTGTAGAAGCGCACCTGCTGCTCCGGCCGCGACAGGAACTCGATGAGTTTCCAGGCCGCGTCCTTGTTCTTCGAACTCCGGTACAGGACGAGGCTCGATCCGCCGGCCAGCGACACGCCCGACTCCGCTCCGTCGGGGCCGGGCAGCGGTGCGGTGGCCCAGGCGTCCTGAAGCTCGGCGGGAATCCGGGTCTTGAACTCGCCGATGTTCCACGGCCCGGTGATGTACATCGAAAAGTAGCCGCGGGCGAATTCCTGGTAGATGTTCGAGATCTCGTTGCTGGTCACCGGTGGCGCCAGGCCGTCCCGGTAGAGATCGAGATAGAAGCGGAACGCCCGTTGAAACGGCGGCTCCGAAAACGCGCCCCGCGTGCCATGATCGGTGAGCAGCGGTGATCCGGCCTGAAGGCCGAAGATCACCGGGTGCGTCCACTCGTTCAGCGGGAGGATGATCGCGAACCTGTCGCCCCCGGCCACTTTCTTCAGGCCGATCATCGCCTCGCGCCACTCCGTCCAGGTGCCGGGCATCGAGTCGTAGCCGGCCTCCCTGAGGAGATCCCTGCGGTAGAACAGGAGCCGCGTATCCACATACCAGGGGATGCCGTACGGCCGCCCCCCCATCACGTTCGTGTCCCAGATGCCCGGGAAGTAGGCTTCGGCGTGAACCCCGTCCGGTGTGAGGCGCGGGTCCAGCGGCTCCAGCGCCTTGAGCGCCGAAAACTCGGCAATCCAGGTGTTGCCGAGCTGGCCGAGATCGGGCAGCGATCCCCCGACATGCGACGTCAGCAGTTTTTCATGCGCGGCGGACCAGGGGATCTGCTGGACGATGACCTTCACGCCGGGGTTCTCCCGTTCGAAGTCGGTCACGAGTTCCTGGACGACTTCCCCTTCCCGCCCCATGGCCCAGAAACGCAGCGTGATGCCGGAGTCGGTGCGGCCGCAGCCGGTGATGCTCGCCGCGGCGAGGAGCGCGGTCAGCGCGGTCCTGACCAGGGCCCGGCGGGCGGATGCCGGCCGGCGACCCGCGCCCCGGTGCCACCCGCTCCTCGGCCGGCGCGCCTCCGCCGTTTCCGTCACCGCTCGACCGCCACGGAGTCGAGCCATCCGCCGGTGAAGCCGGCCCGGCGCAGGCCGCGCACGATGTGCGGGTTCGTGCGCATCGTCTTCCAGACAAGGCCGGTGCGGTGGTTTTCGATCATGGCCAGGATCGGTCCCTGGTCGATGCCGAGATAATCGGTGTCGAACCAGCCGAGAGCGGTGTCGACGACGCCGTGCTGAACCGGAACGTTCAGACGGAAGGACGGATTCAGCGCATCCTTGAATCCGTAGTCGGCAAACAGGGGCTCGCCGTAGTCGCGGGCCATGGCCATCAGGGTCGGTATCGTGATCTCCGGCGCGAACGGCACCGAGCCGCCGACCGCGGTCGGCGAGATCGTTCCGTCGTCGTTCACCTCGGTGAACGATGCGCCGCGCGCCCAGTAGGTGTTGAACACGCGCTCGCGGCCGTTCACCTCGAACGTCCCGCTGACCGGACCGTCGCAGGCGGTCAGCCCCCACAGCGAAGCTCCGTAGCCGGTCCATCCACCGGGATTGGCGATCGCGTACGCCTGCTGGGCGAGCAGGGCGCGCCGGGAATTCTCGAAATAGTCCATCCCCTTCTCCCGCATCACCGCGTCCTGGATCCCCCGGAAATCCACCCACACGTGCGAGTACTGGTGGCCGAACAGCGGGGCGAAACCGAGATGCTCCTGCCCGTGGAATGTGCCCCAGCGGTAGCGCGACGTCCACTCCGTCCACGCATCGGGAGGAACCGGGTGGGACGTGGAACCGAGCGCCATGATGTAAAGCAGCATCGCCTCGTTGTACCCCTTCCAGTCGTAGGGCAGCTGCCCCTCCTCGGGACCCCAGCCGTGGCCGACCGCCGGAGGTCGCGGGGAGGCCCAGTTCCAGTCCGCCCGAGCGTACAGCGAATCGGTGAGGGCGCGGATCGAATCCTCGACGGCCGTCTCGTGACGGAAGTACGACTGGCAGAACAGCGCTCCGGCCAGGAGAAGCGCCGTGTCCACGGTCGACAGCTCCACATCCTTGAAGCGGGCGCCCGTCTCCGGTTCGAGGAAGTGGTAGTAGAAACCCTGGTAACCGGTGACGCCGGAGGCTTCCGGACCCATCGGAGCCGTCCAGAAGAAGCGCAGCGTGTTGAGGACCCGGCGCGCGGCGGCCTCCCGGGTGACCCAGCCCCGCTCGACGCCGATCGGGTATGCGGTCAGTGCGAAACCGGTGGCGGACACGCTGATGAACGACTGCGTGGGCCAGCGGTCCGGCGTCAGGCCGGTGGCCGGGTCGCTCTGCTCCCAGAAGAAACGGAAAGTGCGCGCTTGCAACGTGTCCAGGAAAACGGTTTCATCGTCGGGCACGAAAGAAGACGGCACGGCGCGATCAACGCGCGGCCGATCCACCGACGAACAGGATGCGATGAGACACAGACCGGCGCAGACGAGGACGAGTTTGAGAACGGCGGGGGCGGGAAATCCGGCTCGATTTTTCATGAGACGCCCATTCTCCGGATCGAACGCTCCCGGCGCAACCGAAAACAGTCGTTCATGAACCGGTTTCGCTGGGGCGGCCGCCGCGGCCTCGTCCTCCGGCTTATCTTATATGCCGTGGCCGCGGGCGCCCTGTTCCTCGCCCGGAACAGCGTGGACTGGAAGCGGCCGCGGACCCCCGCCCCACCGCCTGCCGGGGAGTCGCGGACGCTGACGCTTTCCGGTGACGCCCTGGCCCCCGGACTCGTGGCCGACATCCTGGCCTTTTACCGGCGGGACAATCCGGGACTCGATATCCGGTTGCTCGGAAGCGGTTCCAGCGCGGCGCTGGAAGATGTGGCGAACGGCCGGGCGGATGCGGCGTTCACGCTGCGGCCGGCATCGGATACGGAGCAGCATGAAATCGTGTCGCTGCGCGGCGATTCCCTGCTGGCTTTTCCGGTGGCGATCGGCGGATTCCTGCTGCTGGCCGGCGCCGATGCGCCGCTGGGGTCGCTGTCCCGGGACGACCTGGGCGCCTTCCTCGCCGGAACCGCCGAGGCGCCGTTCGATCGTCTGTATGCTCCGGATCCGAATGCCGGCGAGTGGCCGGCGTTTCTGGCGCTGTTCGGAGGCACCTCCGGGCCCCGGGATTCCGGGCGGATCGTGTTTCTGGAACGCAGCGAGGACGTGGTCCGCGCGGTGGCCGGGGACGCCGGCGCCGTGGGGATCGTCGGTGCCCTCTCCCTTTCGATTCCGGACCCCTCCGTGCGCATCGTTCCGCTTCGCGGCGAGGCGTCGAACGCCCCGATGATCGAACCGACGGGTGAGAACATCGCGTCCGGCATGTATTCTCTCTACTACACTCTGTATATCGCCAGCCTGTCGAAAGGCGGCACGGAAGGAGCCCGATTCGTGACCCACCTGAACAGCGCACGCGGCCAGCGCCAGATCGAGCGCACCGCGTTTCTTCCCGCCCGCCGTGAGCCGCGCAAGGTGGAGATCACCCGGGGCGCGCCGGGAGGTCCGGGTTGATCGGGATGAAGCCGTACCCGGCCGGCGCGTTGCGGTGCGCGGGCATTCTCCTCGCCGGTGTCACGCTCTGGCTCTCTCCCATCGCCGCCGGCGCCCAACCCTCCTACACGATCGACAAGGATCCGATCCGGCTCGGCGCAAAAGCCTGGGCCGCCGGGGATCTCGACGAGGCGAAGGCCCGGTTCATGGAGGCGCAGGACGCCGGCTACCAGCCGGACAAGGCCCGGCTGGGGCTGGCCCGCATCGCCGTCCGCCGCGGGCGCTACCCGGAAGCGGAAGTCCTGTTTCGGGATGCGCTCCGCTCCCGCTCCGGCCCGTTTCCCGAGGCCCGTGCGGAACTCGGACTGCTCCTGCTGCGCACGGGGAAGAGCGAGGAAGCGCGGAAGGAACTGGACCTGGCGGCCGCCGAAAAGCCGGACCTCTGGGAGGCCGCATACGGCCGGGCACTTCTCCTCATCGACGCCGGGAAATGGGACGAGGCCCGCGCCCTCCTCGACGCCGGGCGCAAACTGCGCGGCCTCAACGAAGGGGAGGACCAGTACCACTACGGCCTCGCCCGCCTCGAACTCGCCGCCGGGAATACCGCGGCCGCGGAAACAGCGGTGCTCCTGGCATTGAGCCTCAATCCGTCCGACCCCGACTACGCCCTCATGGTGGCCCGGACCTACGAGGCGACCGGATCGATCACGCTCGCCATCAACGCCTACCAGGACGCCATGGCCACGCCGGGAGCCGTGCCCACCGCGCCGGCCCTGCACACGCTGGGGCGTCTGTACCAGAAGGCCGAGCGGTACACGGAAGCCCGGGACACCTATGTCCAGGCCTACGAGGCGGACTCGACGTACGCGCCGGTCGTGAAGGACCTGGCCGACCTGCTGCGCCTGGCGAACCAGAACGATCGCGCGGCCCGCGCCTATGCGCGGTACACGGAGCTGGAACCCAGGGACGTTGATGGACTGCTCGGCCTGGCGGCCTCCGCGACGGCGATCCACCAGACGGCGCAGGCCCTGGACGCGGCCCGCCGCGCCTTTGCCGCGGACAGCCTGCGCGCGGACGTCCGGGCCGCGTACGCCGCCGCCGCGCTCCGGGCCGGCGATGCCGCCGAAAAAAGACGCGCGTTCGCGATCCTCACGGCACTCCCCGACTCGATTCCGCTGTCGGTGGCGGACGGCACGGCGCTCGGTGATGCCCTGAAGGAGGAAAAGCGATACGCGGAGGCGGATCGGGCCTACCGGCGGGCCCTCAATGCCGATCCCGGCCAGGCCGACACCCACGCGAAGCTGGCGCTCAACGACCTGGCCGCCGGCCGGCCCGACTCGGCGGTCGTTCATTTCGAACGGGCCATCGCACTTCAGCCGGACAGGGCGATCTACCATCTCAACCTGGGGATTGCCCGGTTTCAGAACCAGGATGTTCCCGGGGCGATCCCCTCGTTGCGCCGCGCCGTGGCCATCGATCCGGACCTCACGACCGGGCGGCTCCTCCTGGCCCAGGTCCTGGCCACGGTGGATTCGCTGAGCGCGGCCGAGGTGGAATATGGAAGGATCCTCGAGGCGGAGCCGGGCCACGGGAAGGCGCTGAAGGGAATCGCCTACTGCCGAATCAAACGGGCGGACTACGACGGAGCCGCCTCGGCGTACCAGCGGGCCGCGAAGACGGATCCGGATGACGCCGACGCGTGGGCCGGCCTCGGCAACGCGTTCCTCGGTCTCCAAAAGTGGTCCGAGGCCGGCGCCGCGTTCGACCGGGCCCGCGCCATAGATCCGAAGAACCCGACCCTGCTGAAGGGAACGGAGCTCCTGGAGAAGGCCCGGGGACAATAGGCGGAGACCGCTGGACCAACCGGCCCTCGTCGGGCCATAATCCGGAAAACCGGCGGGGACCCTTCCGGCCCCCGAGGTAAACGTTTACATGACCCGAAGGCCATCACCCGGCATGGCCTCCGGAAACAAACGCAAGGGCGGCTGACCGCCCGGGGGGATGTCCGCATGCAGCGAATGAGCGGCTTCATTTTCATTCCTATTTTCGTGCTGTCGGTGGCCGCATCCTGGTTCATCTGGGACCGGTCTCCGGAGTACATCCGGCAGGGCGGTCCGCTGCTGGTGCTCGGCCTGACCTGCCTGTTCCTGGTGATCACGTTCAGCATCGAGCGCTTCCTGGTGCTGTGGCGCTCCGGCGGCCGGGGCAGCAATCACGCGTTCCTGCACAGCGTCCGGAGCGCGGTCCGCTCCGGCGACCTCGGCGGCGCCGTCGAGTCGTGCAAGCACCAGGGGGGATCGGTGGCCAACGTGATCGGCGCCGGCATCGAAATGTACCGGAGCCTCTCCGGCACCACGACCGACCGCAAGGAACTGATGGAGGAAACCCGCCGGGCGATCGAGGAAGCCGGGTCGCTGGAAACGCCGAACCTCGAGCGGAACCTCTCCGCCCTGTCCACCATCGCGTCGATCGCCACGCTCTTAGGCCTGCTCGGAACGACGATCGGCATGATCCGCTCGTTCCACGCCATGTCGCGGGCCGGCGCCCCGGATGCCGCGCAGCTCGCGCTCGGCATTTCCGAAGCGCTCGTGAACACCGCGCTGGGGCTGATCACGGCGATCGTCGGCATCGTGCTGTTCAACTACTTTTCCATGCGGGTGGACCAGATCGGCAACACGATGGAGGAAACCTCATATGAAGTCCTCCAGGCGTTGAGGGAGCGGAAGGAGACGTAGCCGTGAAGTTCTCCAAACCCCGCAGCGGCGTCCGCATGGACATGACGCCGATGGTCGACGTGGCGTTCCTGCTGCTGATCTTCTTCATGTCCACGACGCAGTTCAAGCCGCCCGAGAGCGTGGCTGTTTCGCTCCCCGCCTCCGGCTCGGAAACGCGCGTCCCGGAAACGAACACGATCCTCCTCACCGTGAACCGGGCCGGCGAGATCTTCATCTCCAGCGAACTGATCGACGACGCCCAGTCCGTCCCCGCCGACGACCTGCTCAACGCGATCGTGCTCTGGCGCACCCGGAACCCCGGGGCGGTCGTCATCGTCAAGGGGGACAAGGACGCCGATTTCGGAACGGTGGCCGACGTCATGAACGCGCTGGCCCAGGCCAAGACGCTCCGCTTCAACCTGATGACCGATCTCAAGAAGGACCGTTCCCGCACGGTGCCCGGCGGAGGAGAAAACTGATGGCCGACGTCGCGCAACCCGAGAAGGCGGCAGCGAAAAAGGACGGCTTCTCCTTCCGGAAAGCGAAGAAGCAGGGCGTGCGGATCGACATGACGCCGATGGTCGACGTGGCGTTCCTGCTCCTCATCTTCTTCATGGTGACGACGACGTTCCGCAAGCCGCTGGCCATGGAGGTCAACATGCCCGAACCCGGCATCGAGGTGAAGGTGCCGGAGGAGAACGTGATGACGATCTACGTCCACGCGGACGATTCGATGACCGCCCGGATGGGCACCGGCGCCATGAGCAGCCTGGAGTGGAGCCGGCTTTACGACACGTTCAGGGAGCGCGCGGCGGCCAATCCCGCCCTGATCATCCTGGCCAAGATCCACCGCCAGGCCCGCTACGAGAGCATGGTCGAGATGATGGACGTTCTCGAGGACGCCGGCATGGAGCGCTTCAGCCTGATTCCGATGACCGACGAGGACGTGAAGATGTTCGAGGGAGACCGGTGATGGCGCGCCCCGAACAGCTGCGGGGGGCGTTTCCCCTGGACGACGCGCCGCGCCTGCCCCTGACCGGAGACGACCATCCGCTGCGGCGCGAGTTCAGCCGCTGGATGACCTGGGCCAACCTCGGCGCGCTCGCCCTCGGGATCCTGCTGTTCCTCTCCTGGACGCTCGTATCCCGATCGAAGAAGCACGAGCCGGTCGGCCGCGAGGTCCGGATCACCCGGTTTACCGAACTCGGCGTTCCTCCGTCCATCTCGCAGTCGATGGCGCCGGCCGTGTCGCAGGTCTCGATCGCCCGCGCGGTGGCGCCGCCGACGATCGGCGTGCCGGAGCCGGTCCCCGTGGTGGAAGCCGCGGCGCCCACCATCGCCACGCAGGAGGAGATCTCCGACGTCATCTCCTCGACCGGCATGTCCGACCTCGGCGCCGGAGGCGACTCGCTGGTCATCGGCGGCGGAAGCGGCGGGGGCGGGGGCGTCATCGGCGCCGGTGACGGCGACTATCACCCCTCGCCGGACGAATTCGTGCCGGTCGAGGTGGACCCGGTGCGGATCCGGATCGAACCGCCGGTCTACCCGGCCATGGCCCGCCAGGCCGGTGTGGAAGGCACCGTCATCGTCCGGGCGCTCGTCAACAAGAAGGGCAAGGTGATCGACGTCCTGGTGATCGAGGGGGATCCCCTGCTGCGCGACGCCGCGATCGTCTCGGCAAGGACGGCCGTGTTCCGTCCGGCCCTGATGCAGAACGAGCCCGTCGAGGTCTGGGTGATGATGCCGATCACGTTCAAGATGCGGTAGGCGAAACCCGCGGTCCCGCCGCGGGCCGAACCACGGGAGGAACGGCCTGTCGACCGGTCCGGACATGGTCGACATCCCGCCCACGAAAAACTCGCCGGGAAGCCGTAAACCCTGTATACTCATGCGGTTGCAAGTCACCGGAGCGCCCCTCCGGAAACCGCAACAACCCGCAATCATTGAACTTAACAGGCT
>CAZQVN010000005.1:17553-19475 GCA_964596775.1 uncultured bacterium | reverse complement strand
CCGGAGCGCCCCTCCGGAAACCGCAACAACCCGCAATCATTGAACTTAACAGGCTGACTCCGGTGCCGGCGGAAAGCGCCGGCCGCGACCTCCACCAAGAGGAACACCATGCGACTTCTACGCGCACCGCTGATCCGGTCCGCCGCCCTCGCGGCTCTTGCCCTGGCCCTCCCCCTGCTCCGAACCGACTCTCCGTTTCCCGACGGCCCGTTTACCCGCGACCGGGCCACCCTGGAAACGCGGCTGGCCCACGCCACCCCGGGTTCGGCGGAGGCGTTCAAGCTGGCCCAGAAGATCGCGCGGATCGACGCGTACCGCTCCGGCCGCCCGATGCCGGACAACCCGCAGGAGTTCGCCCGGATTCTCGCCGAGATGAAGATCCCGGCCGACCGCACGGTTTCGGAGTACGAACCGGGCTACCGCAAGCGGGAGCTGGAGCGCGCGTTCGAGCTGGCCGAAACGCAGGGCCCGGCGGGGTCGCCGCTCCCCTGGATCAACCGCGGTCCGGGCAACGTGGCCGGGCGCGCCCGCGGGATCGTGGTCGATCCCGACGACCCGACGCACAACACCTGGTTCATCGCCTCGGTCGGCGGCGGCGTGTGGAAGACCACGAACGCCGGCGCCACCTGGACCTGGCTCACCCCGGACTTTCCGGTCCTGTCCACGTCGGCGATCGCGATGGCGCCCTCGAATCACGACATCCTCTACGTGGGCACCGGCGAGAGCTTCTACAACATCGACGTGATGAACGGCGACGGCATTCTCAAGTCCACCGACCGCGGGGTCACCTGGACGCCGCTCCCCTCCACGGTCGGCAACCCGGCCTTCAACAACGTGGCCCGGATCATCGTGCATCCGACGAACCCGGACATCGTGCTTTGCGCGGCCACCCGGAGCCGCTACAAGGAATCGCTGAACCCGCGGTCGAGCATCTTCCGCTCCACCGACGGCGGCGCCACCTGGACGGAAACGTATGCCAGCACGACGATCGGCGGCGGCGGACGGGTCAAGAAGATCCTCCAGATCATCGCGAACCCGGCCAACTTCAACACCCAGTTCGCCACGATCGACGAGGGGGGGATCCTCCGTTCGACGAACGGAGGCCTGACCTGGGCGCTCGTCAACACCGGCATCACCCAGATTCCCGGGCGGTTCGAGATCGCGATTTCGCCGGTGGACACGACGCGCGTGTACGCCTCCGCGGAGGGGAGCAGCCGCTCGGAGCTGTGGATGTCGACGAACGGCGGAACGAGCTGGGCCCGAACGTTCGAGAGCGGAACGGAGCCGAACTGGCTCGGGGCGCAGGGCTGGTACGACAACACGATCGTCTGCCACCCCACCGACGTGAACACGGTGTACCTCGGCGGCATCTGGCTCTGGAAGTCCGTGCTGTCCGGCACGAACCGGACCTCGACGTTCCTCTCCTCGGCCATCCACCCCGACAACCACGGCCTCGAGATCATCAACGCGGGGGGCGGCTGGCGGATCCTCAACACGAACGACGGCGGCGTGGCCCTCTCGACGCTCAACGACACCGGCTGGAGCCAGCCCACCGACGGCATGGTGACGACGCAGTTCTACGGCGTCGACAAGCGCCCGGGCGGGAGCGCCTACGTGGGCGGCACGCAGGACAACGGCACGTGGGTGTCGCCGCTGGATCCGAACGCGAACACGCCGTGGACGCACGTCATCGGCGGCGACGGCTATGAAGCGTCGTGGAGTTTCGACGATCCGCAGAAACTGATCGGCGGCTACCAGTACAACGGCCTGCAGAGGTCGCTGGACGGCGGGGCCACCTGGTCGGCGGCGAACGTCAGCGTCAGCCCTCCCGGAACGATCGACAACGGCGCCGGGAACGCGCCGTTCATCACGAAGATCGCCAAGAGCCAGCAGAACACCGAGCGGCTGATGGCCGTCGGCCG
>CAZQVN010000005.1:12989-17453 GCA_964596775.1 uncultured bacterium | reverse complement strand
TCACGAAGATCGCCAAGAGCCAGCAGAACACCGAGCGGCTGATGGCCGTCGGCCGGCAGGGCGTGTGGCGGTCGAACGACTTCGGCGGCACCTGGTCGCTGTCGGCGATTCCGGTCGGAACGTGGGGATCGATGTCTTCGTTTCACGACGTGCGGATCTCCCGTGCGAACCCCGACGTGATCTACGCCGGCTCGCGCATGGACGGCAGCGGGCAGATGCACAGGTCGGCGGACGGAGGAGTCACGTTCACGCCCCTGCCGAACTACACCACGGTGACCATGGGAGGCATCTCGGGGCTGGCCACGCATCCGACGGACGCCAACACGGCGTACGTCCTGTTCGGCTTCGCGCAGCGGCCGAAGATCCTCCGCACCACGAACGGCGGCGCGTCCTGGTCCGACATCACCGGGTTCGAGACGAGCACGGTGAGCACGAACGGATTCCCGGACGTGGCGGTCTACGACCTCGTGGTGTTCTCCAGCAACACGAACCGCCTCTGGGCGGCCACGGAAATCGGCCTCGTGGAATCGCTGGACGGTGGCGCCACCTGGGCCCTGGCCAACAACGGCCTGCCGAACGTGGGGATCTGGTTCCTGACCGAAGTCGAGGACCAGATCGTGGCCGGCACGCACGGCCGCGGCATCTGGAGCGTGACGATGCCGGAGCTGATCGTAGGCAAGACGTTCAAGCCGCTCATCGACAAGGCGTTCCAGCGGCCGGACGGCCAGCTCGAGGTCAAGCTGAACCTCCGCTCCGCGTACGACACGACCACGGTGTTCGTGAACGGGTCGCCGGCGGCCGGGTTCGGCCCGAACGCGGCGGGGCAACTGCAGACGGTCGTGATCCCGGTCGTGTCGGCGGGGCTCAAGTCGATCCACCTCGGCTCCTCGAAGAGCAGCACCCCCTACAACTCGGTGACGACCCTCGTGGACGCCTTCGCGCCGAAGCCCGAGGCATTCGTGTACCAGAACGATTTCGAGACGGCCACCACGGACTTCACCGGAACGCTGTTCACGATCGGACCGCAGGCGGGATTCCCGGGCAACGCGATCCATTCGCCGCATCCGTACGCGGACGGATCGAGCCCGATCTACACGCTGACCGTCCCGATCCGGGTGGCGCAGTCCAACGCCGACGTGGAGTTCGACGAGGTCGTCCTCGTCGAACCCGGCGATCCCGGTTCGGTGTTCGGCGACTCCAACTTCTGGGATTTCGTGATCGTGGAGGGGTCGACGGACGGCTGCGAGTGGAAGCCGCTGCTCGACGGCTACGATTCCCGCGCATACCCGGAGTGGGAGACGGCCTACTACGCCAACAACCCGTCGCCGGCGCTGTTCCGTCACCGCTCCATCGACATGCTCCACACGTTCCAGGTGAACGACCTCGTCCTGATCCGCTTCCGTCTCTACGCGGACGGCGCGGTGACCGGCTGGGGCTGGGTCATCGACAACCTGGCGATCCAGCTGAACGGCGTCAGCTCCGCCGGAGCGTCGCACGGTGTGCCGGCGCTGGCGCTCCGCCAGAACGCGCCGAACCCGTTCCGCTCGGCCACGTCGATCGCCTACACGCTCCCGTCGCCGCAGCCGGTCAGCCTGGCGGTGTTCGACGTGCAGGGGCGACTCGTCCGCGAACTCGTGTCGGGCCGGCAGCCGGCCGGAGATCACAGCGTGACCTGGGACGGGCGCGACTCGGGCGGCCGCGAGGCCGTGAACGGAATGTACTTCTACCGGCTGTCGACGGCGGAGGGCGTGTTGAAGAAGAAGCTGACGGTGATGCGGTAAGGCAACCACTTCGACCGGATCCCGTTGAAACAGGGCCCCGCCTCTCCCGGGAGGTGGGGCCTTTCTCACGGCGTCCGCGCGGCATTGCCCCCCGCCGGGACTCCTGTCACAGTTCCCCCATGCATCGCGGCTTCCTCCTCCAGCCCACCTACCGCACCGAGAACGGCCGGCCGGTCGTGACCCTGTACGGCGTCCTGGAATCGGGCGGATCCTTCCTGGTCCGCGACGACCGGCAGACGCCGCGCTTCTTCGTGCGCGCCGCCGACGCCGACCGGGCCGCGGCGCTCGGCGCGCGGATCGCGGAGGGCGATCGGGCGGCGGCAATCGACGCGCCGGTCGCGGACGCTGTCCGGGCGACCCGCGGCGCGCCGCGTGCCGCGCAATCCCGCCCGCGCACGACGATGGCCGGCGACCCGGTCGTGGCCGTGGATCTCGTGATGCCCTCCGACGCGCCACCGCTCCGGAACAAACTCCAGGACGCCGGCATCGAGTGCTTCGAAGCCGACGTCCGCTTTGCCTACCGCTACCTGATCGACCGCGGGATCCGGGCCGCGTTCGAAATCCACGGCCCAGCCCGACCCGGCACCGCCTTCGGCGTGGACCACGTCTTCGAGAACCCGGAAATCCGGCCCGCCTCGTTCACGCCGAAGCTCAAGGTGCTGTCGTTCGACATCGAAACGGACCCGAAGGCGCGGCGCCTGCTCTCGATATCGCTGGCCGGCTGCGGCGTGAACGAGGTGATGCTGTTCACGCCGGAGGGGTTTTCCTGCCCGGACGGCGCGCTGCCTTATCCCACGGAAAGGAGCCTGATCGAGGCGTTCGTCCGCCGCGTCCGCGAACTCGATCCGGACATCCTGACCGGCTGGAACGTGATCGACTTCGACCTGTCGGTCCTGCTCCGCCTGGCGAAAAAATTCGGCGTCCGGTTCGCGATCGGCCGCGGAAACGACGAACTGCGGATCCGGCTCGTGCAGGGGAGCCGCAACACGGTCCAGGCGGTCCTGCCGGGGCGGGTCGTGCTCGACGGCATCGAGCTCCTGCGCGGTGCGTTCATCCGGATGGAGAGCTACTCGCTGGGCGCGGCGGCGCAGGAGATCCTCGGGCGCGACAAGATCATCGGTGGCCCCGACCGCGCGGAGGAGATTCTCGACGCGTTCCGGCACGACCGCGAGCGGTTCGTGGCCTACAACCTGGCCGACTCGCGCCTCGTCCTCGACATCTTCGAAAGGCTGAAGCTCATCGAGCTGACGGTGGAGCGGTCGCTGCTGACCGGCATGCCGCCGGACCGGGTGGCGGCGAGCATCGCGTCGTTCGACTTTCTCTATCTCACGGAACTGGCTAAACAGGGCATCGTGGCGCCGACCGTGCGCTCCTCGGATTCCAGCGTGGGCGCGAACACCGGAGGCACGGTGCTCGAGCCGGTGCCCGGACTCCACGACAACGTGATCGTGGCCGACTTCAAGAGCCTCTATCCGAGCCTGATCCGCACGTTCCAGATCGATCCGCTCGGCCGGATTCCCGAGCCGGGACCGGACGACGACCCCATCACCGCCCCGAACGGCGCGCACTTCCGGCGCGAACCGGGGATCCTCCCCCGCCTGCTCGACGATCTCTTTCCGCGCCGCGATGCGGCGAAGGCCGCCGGCAACGCCGTGGCCAGCCAGGCCATCAAGATCCTCATGAACTCGTTCTACGGCGTGCTCGGAACGCCGGCCTGCCGGTTCGCGCACAAGGATCTCGCGAACGCCATCACCTGGTTCGGCCACACGATGCTCACCTGGTCGAAGGCGTGGATCGAGCGGCGCGGGCACACGGTTCTCTACGGTGACACGGACAGCCTGTTCATCCTGTCCGGCGTTTCACATGCGGACGAGGCCGCGCGGGTCGCCCGGACGCTGGTGGCCGACCTGAACAGGGACCTGGCCGATCACATCCGGAAGACGTGGCGGGTGGAGAGCAGGCTGGAACTCCAGTTCGACCGGCTGTACGCGCGCCTGTTCCTGCCGGCGCTTCGCGGGAGCACGGCGGGGGCGCGCAAGCGCTACGTGGGGCTCGTGCGAAAGGGCGGTTCGGAGGAGGTCGTCTTCACCGGCATGGAAGTCGTACGGCGCGACTGGACGGACCTGGCCCGCGAGCTCCAGCGCGACCTCTACGGGTTGCTGTTCACCGACCGCCCCGTCGAGGAGCGGCTGCGGACCGTGGTGGCCGACCTCCGGGCCGGCAAGCTCGACGACCGGATCGTCTACCGCAAGGGGCTTCGCAAGGACGTGGACGAGTACACGGCGTCCACGCCGCCGCACGTGTCGGCGGCCCGCAAGATGAAGGGACCGCCGGGGCACATCATCGAGTACGTGATGACGAAGAGCGGCCCCGAGCCCGCGGCGGAACGGGCTTCGCCGATCGACTACGAGCACTACGTGCAGAAGCAGGTGCGGCCGGTGGCCGAGCCGGTCCTCGACATTCTCGGGCTCGGGTTCGACCGGGTGGTCGGGGACGATCGCCAGATGGAGCTGTTCTGAGCGCGGCGGCGTGGCGGGCACCGGCCGCCTGGCCCGCGGCGCCGGATCCCCCCGAACCGAAACCCCGGTTCCGGGTCGCGTCGGCGCCTCGCGCAAGGCGACGGCACAAAAAAAGAGCGGCGGGATCCGAAAATCCCGCCGCCCGGCTCAGGGTACCGACAGGC
>CAZQVN010000005.1:0-12889 GCA_964596775.1 uncultured bacterium | reverse complement strand
AAAAAGAGCGGCGGGATCCGAAAATCCCGCCGCCCGGCTCAGGGTACCGACAGGCGCCCTCTACTTGCTCAGCAACAGCCTTCGTGTTTCCGTCGTCCCGCCCGCTTCGAGGCGGTAGAAGTACACGCCGCTGGACGCCGCGATGCCGGCATCGTTCTTTCCGTCCCACGGCAGTTCGTGGTAGCCGGCCGCGAACGGCGCGTCCACCAGGGTCCGGACGAGCCCGCCGCCGGTGGCGTAGATCTTGATCGAGGCCCGGGCCGCCTGGGGCAGCGCGAAGCCGATCGTGGTCCGCGGATGGAACGGGTTCGGGCTGTTCTGGAACACGGTCGGACGGGTCAGCAAAGCCGGGTCGACCGGGCTCGCCGAGGCCGAGGAGATCGTGAACACGGCGTTCGACGCGTCCGCCGTGGAATTCGCGGCGGCATCGCGCGCGGTCACGCGGACGAGCGCCTGGGTGGTGGTCGTGGCCGGCACCGTCCAGGAGCAGGTGCCGTCGTTGACCTCGCCCGCGGCCACCGCCGACCAGCTGCCGCCGCCGTTGGCGGACCAGTCGATGTCCACCGAAGTGACGCCCACGTTGTCCGCGGCGTTCCAGGTGATCGCCTGGCTCGATCCTTCCAGCCAGTTCTCGCCGCCGTTAGGGGCGGTCACCGTGACGGTGGGCGCGGTCGTGTCCACGCGGATCATCCGCAGCTTGCCGTTGCCGAAGTTCTTGTTCCAGACCGCCCCGGTAAACCCGTCCGTCACCGCGTCCGCGGCGAGCTTCGTCTTGATCTGCGCCGGCGTCAGCGCGGGCTGGTCGGCCAGCAGCAGCGCCACGCCCCCCGCCACATGCGGCGACGACATGCTCGTGCCCTGGTTCGTGAAGTGCACGCCGTCCGGGTTGATCCACGGGTTGGCCACCGCCGCCGACATCGACTTCGCGGACACGATCCCCATTCCCGGCGCGGAAATGTCCGGCTTCTGCCCGCCGTCGCGCCGCGGTCCGGGACTCGAGAACGGTGCAATGGCGCCGACGGCCGGCGGCGACGAGTACGTGTAGTTGTTGCCGTCGATCGACGGCCAGGTGACCTTCGTGACGTGAGCCGCCACGGTGATCGCCTGGGTGGCCGATCCCGGCGAGCCGACCAGCTCGGACTCGTCCACGTCGGAGGTCCAGACCGGCACGGCGCCGGCCGCACCGAGCAGGTGCTGCGACTGCCAGAGGTCGCACTCGGTCGACGCCAGCGTGGCCACCGGCGTGAGCGTGATCGTCCACGTGCCCTGGCGGGGCGGGCGGGACGCGTTCGAGTCGTAGATCTGGATGAAGATGTTCGCATCCCCCGACGGAGACGGCGTGAAACCGTTCTCCATGTAGATGTTTCCGGCCAGCGAAGCGGCGTTCGCCCCGTTGGCCCCCTTGCTGACGGGCCCCACCGTTACCGGCGACGGCCCCGGCGAGGTGAGCGTCACCTGCATGTTCGCCGAACCCTGGTAGTAGGCGTCGATGATCACGTAGTCGTTGCCGGTGCCGCCGTTGGCGGTGTAGGCCGGAACGGAAAACGTGACGGTCTGCGCCGGTCCCGGCGGCACGAGCTGCTCGGCATGGAGCGCCGAGTTGCCGTCGTTGCCGGCGGAGACCACCACGATCTTTCCGGGCCCGGTCAGCGCGTCGATGGCGGTGTCGAACGTTTCGGTGCCGTCGTGGGCGCCGAACTGGTTGCCGAGCGACAGGTTCACCACGGCGGGTCGCCCGAGGGCGGCGGCGCGCTGGAAGATGAAGTTGACGCCGTCGACCACCCCGGTGGAGTTGAAGTTCGTGGCCACGAAGATGATGTCCGCGCGCGGCGCCATGCCGATGAAGCGGTTTGCCGGCTGACCGTTTCCGGTGGCCGAGCCGTCCCCGGCGGCGCTGCCGGCCACGTGCGTTCCGTGGCCGTTGGCGTCCACCTGGCGCGGCGTGCCGGCGTTGATGTCGGCCGCCGTCCAGTGCGAACCGTAGGCGAAGCCGGGAGGATTCGGGCCGACGAGGTCGTTCTGGTCCCAGATGTTCAGGATGCGGGTGGTCCCGTCCGGGTGCTTGAAGTCGCCGTGCGTCCAGTCGATGCCGGTGTCGACGATCCCCACGATCACGCCGGCGCCGGCGTTGCCGGTGAAGTTCGGCGGCGCCGCGGTCCAGAAGTTCGGCGTGGCCTGGGTGGACGGCACCGACGCGTCATGGTGCAGCTGCACCTTCTGCCCGGCCGACATCCGGGTCAGCCCCGGCGCGTCGATGACTTCGCCGAGGCGGGACAGCGGCACCCGGGCGGTCATCACGCCGTTGGGGAGACGGCTGCCGATGGTCACGCCGCGGGCGGCCAGTTCGGATTCGCTCACGTTTCCCTCGAGAAACAGGTCGACGACGAGTCCCACGCCGGGAACGTCGGTCGTCGGCACGGCGGTGAGCGGCGCCTCTCCCGGGGCGAGCGCATCCAGTGCGCGCAGCGCCGGTGAGACCGCGGGTTTCGCCGCCGCCGCGGACGACAGCAGGATGAGGCCGCAGAAAACGGCGGCGGCGCGGAATGCGGATCGCGGGGCCATGGAGCCGATCCTCCCTCGAAAGAGTCTGCAACGTGCGCGGATGGCCCGGGGGGCTCCGCGCTCCTCACTCCGAATTGTCGGACGGGGAGCGGGCCGGTACAGACTTTTTCATCGAAATGGAGCGGGTCTTTGCACCCTTCAAGTGGCGCCCGGGCAAGCTGTTGCAGGTTGCGGCACGGTTCGGGGCGAAGCACCCGGAAACGCAGTGCCGGCCCGGCTCAGCTCGCCCCGCTCGACCCCCCGCCACCCGACGACCCGCCGGAACCGCCGCCGCTGAAGCCGCCTCCGGAACTCGTGGTCTGCGACAGGGCGCTTTCCAGGGCGCTGAGGTTGGCGGTCAGGCTTTCGAGGTTGGCCTGCGCAAAACCCAGCCCGCGCGCCGCGTCGAGGGCGCCGGTGTTCGAGTGACTCATCATGATCCAGGCCGGCGTCGAGAAGCGTTCCGGGTGTACGGCCATCAGCTTCTTGAGGTTGGCCAGGTACTTCTTCGCCACGCCGAGAGACGTGGCATAGATGAAGTGGTAGTCCCACATCTTGTAATGCTCGGCCGGGGCCTCCTCCATCGCCGAAAAATCCTCGAGGAATTTCCCGTACGCCTTCCACTTCCGGGCCCGCAGCAGCGCCTCGGGGCGCCAGCGCGGGAGCGCCACGCCGCAGATCAGGCCGAACAGCCCGGCCACCACCCCCGACACGATCCCGGTGGCGAGAACCGCCGGATTCCGGCTGAACACGCCGACGAAGATCATTCCCGCCATCGTGAGCATGCCGCCGAGGATCATCAACGCCATCCACCCCGCGTGACCTCCGGCGAGGAGCGGGCCGTGGGTCCGCTCGTACCAGTCGCGCGGCGCGCCGCTCCAGGACTGGATCCAGGTCGTGTTTTTTTCGAAGAACTTCTTGAGTTCCTTCGGCGTGACCATGTCGTCCTTGCCGCTCGCCGCCACGAGCATCAGCCAGACATCCCGCTCAAAGTCCGCGATGGCCCCGGCCGGAGGCTCCGCGGCGATCTGGAAATCCACCTCGGTGCCCCCGCCGAAACCGAGAAACGACGCCTTGTCCCGTTCCTTGAGCCGCAGGTAGCCGCGGCGGGCAAAGTCGAGCAGGGTGGCCCCCAGCGCGAAGGGCGCCACGCTGACACCCGGATTGAACTGGCTGGTGATGTACGGCACGACCGCCGGCGGGATCTCCTCGGCGGGTTCGCGGAAGTAGGGTCCGATGTCCCCCACGGCGGGTTCCACGCCCATCGACCGGTACTTGCGGAACGACCAGAACGAGAAGAGGCCGGCGACGAGCGCCATGAACGGCGCCACCGCGGTGGGCAGCGGTTTCGTGCGCTTGAGCAGGCGGGCGCGCGTGCGGCTCCGGTAGCTCTCGGTGGCCTTCGCCGTTTCGGCCAGCCACGTTTCGTACATCGGCGTGTCCACCATCGACACGCCCGGCACCTGGTCGGGGTCGAACAGCGCCCGGACACGGACGAAACCGTCGACCGAGGTCATGTCGATCGTGGCCCGCCCCTCCTCATTGTTCACGTCCATCTCGCCGACGATGCCTCGGGTCGTGATCACGAACACCTTGAACAGCGTGGCCGGCTTCGGAAGGATGATCTCGAGGTGATACTGCCGGATCGGCGCGTGATCCGGCTCGACGAGCTGACGATCGAAGATCGCCGCGTCGGGCGACCGATCCACCTCGCCGGTCAGCGCATAGGCAATGCGGAACGTCCGCGTTTCGTTCCGCGCGTCGTAGCTCCAGCGGAGCGTGTTCCCCTCCGTCCGCACGTTCCGCAGGGATCCCCCGTCCTGCGCGTCGACCCCCTCGAAGCGGACATCGCCGCGGCGGTGCGGATCCACGGTGAGGAACGCGTTGTGATACTCGCCGTCGAAAGCGTAGGAGCGCAGATCCACCATCTCCAGCGTGCCGTCCGGCTGCAGACGGACCGTCTGGTGGACGAGGGGATGGTCGTAGGACTTGGCGGCCACGGGACCGGCCGCGCACAGGAGCAGGAACAGGGAAAACCGGATGACAGTGCGAACCATGGCTCCTCCGGGGAAAGTTCGTGGTTCCTTAATACGCTGGACGGAAGGGATTTACAAGAGAGTTCCGCTCCTCTCCGCACTACGCGGACGGCCGGGGATTGTTTCTTCCAATACAGGAATGTTTTGACACCCCGCCCGGCGGCGGGTATATATTTTTGAGTCACTCCTCTCCGGTCACCGCCTTCGGCGCCGCTTCGGACATTCCATCAGGGTTTTGCCGCGGCCGCTCCGAGTGTCAGGGAGGTCGAGATCGCCGGCATTGAGGACCGCTATCGGATCATCGAAAAGCTGGGCTCGGGCGGCATGGGCGATGTGTACCTTGCCGAGGACACGAGCCTCCGCCGCAAAGTTGCGCTCAAGAAGCTGTCCCGGGCGCTCATCGACGCCGAAGCGCACCGGCAGCTGCTCCACGAAGCCCGGGCCGCCGGCCGGCTGAATCACCCCAACATCGCCGCCATCCACGACGTGGTCGAGGGCGAGGACGGCTCCTGCATCGTCATGGAGTACGTTCCCGGCCGCACGCTGTCCGCGCGGATCCGCGAGGGACCCGTGCCGTTCGACGAGGCCGTCGACATCGCCCTTCAGCTGACCGACGCCCTTACCGCCGCGCACAGCGAAGGCGTGATCCACCGCGACCTGAAGCCGGCCAACATCCACCTCACTCCCGAGGGGCGGGTCAAGGTGCTCGACTTCGGCCTGGCCCGGACCGGCCACCGCTCCGAGATCGGCTCCGAGGACTCGACGAGTTCCGGAGGGTCGCTCGGAGAGGGCATGGTCGTCGGCACGCTCCCCTACATGCCGCCGGAGTCGCTGCGTGGCGAGACCGCCGACGAGCGCGGCGACCTCTACAGCCTCGGCGTCACGCTGTTCGAACTGCTGACCGGCCGGCTTCCCTTCGAGGCGGCCAACCGTGCCGCATTCATCGCGGCGGTCATGTCCAGCGAGGCGCCGGAGGTGTCCAGCATCAACCGCGAGATTCCGGAGGCCCTTTCCGGCGTCATTGCCCGGGCGATGGCCCGCAATCCGGACAACCGCTACCGGACGGCCGGCGACATGAAACGCGACCTGCGCCTGCTCCGCGCCGGCGGCCGGAACCTGCGCCGGCTGATCGGCGTGGCGGCGATCGCGGCGATGCTGGCGGCCGTGATCGTTCTGGCCGGCCGGGCCACGAACGGGATGAAGTCCGGCGGAACGGCCGGGAGAGCCGTGGCCGTCCTCCCGTTCCTGAGCCTGAGTCCGGACTCGACGACCGGATACGTGGCCGCGGGGATCACCGACATCATCGGAACGAACCTCGCCGGACTGCCCCTGTCGGTGATCCCCGCCGGCGAAACCCGGCCCTACAGGTCCGAGGACCGCGACCTGGCCGAACTGTCGGCGGAACTGGGAGCGTCGCTGGTCATCGACGGAAGCGTGCAGAAGTACGGCGACCGCCTGCGCGTGACCGTCAAGATGCTGCGGGAGGGATCGAAGAAACTGGACTGGTCGCAAAGCTACGACGGAGAGATGGGCTCGATTCTCGGCCTGCAGGAGAGGATTCTGAACGGACTGGCGGACGGCCTGGTGTCCACCGGAACACTGGATGCCTCCGTGGACGGCGGGGAACGCGACCGCTTCCTGGGCCCGCCCACGCGGAACGAGGAGGCCTACGCCGATTACATCCAGGGCCGGGCCTTTCTCGAACGCGGCGACCGGCCCGAGAACATTCGGCGGGCGATCACGCTCTTCGAAAGCGCATTCCGGAAGGACGCGGACTTTGCCCAGGCGCTGGGGGGGCTCAGCGAGGCTCACTGGGCCCTGTACCGATCCACCCGGGACAGGCAGTCGGCGGAGACCGCCATGGAGACCGCCCAGGAAGCGGTGGCACTCGACTCGACCGACAGCGCCGTGCGGCTTTCCCTGGCGACCCTGCTGCTGGGAACCGGTCGCTACGTCGACGCGGAACGCGAACTCGCGCGGGTCATCGAGGCACGGCCGGACGACGCCGAGCCGCACAGCATTCTCGGCGATGTTCACGAGCGCCAGGGACGGAAGGCCCGTGCCATCGAGGAATACCGGAAGGCCATCATGCTGCGGCCGGCGTACTGGAAGCATCACTGGCGCCTGGCCAATCTTCATTACCAGAATGGAGATCTCGACCGGTCCATCACGGAGGCGCGGAGGGTCATCGAGCTGCAGCCGGACAACCACTGGGGCTACCAGATGCTCGGTACCGCCTACCAGGCCCGGGGCAACATCCAGGAAGCCCGGATCGAGTACGAAAAATCCCTGGAACTGGCCCCCACGGCAGCCGCCTACTCGAACATCGGAGGAAAGTTCTTCGACGAAGGGGAGTACGCGATCGCCGTTTCCTACTACGAGAAGGCCTGTGCCATGGATCCCGGCAACCCGATCCTTTTCCGCAACCTCGGGGACGGGCTGCTCGAACTCGGAAAACAGGCCGAGGCCATCAACGCCTACACACGTGCGGTGGATCTTGCGGATTCCGTCCTGGCCGTCAACCCGAACGAACCGAACACGATCGCCCTGCAGGCACTGTGCCTGGCGAAAACACATCGGGGCGCCGAGTCCCTGGGCAGGATTCAGAGAGCCATGGAGTTGAATCCGACCAGTCCGAACATTCTCTACAAACGCACGGCCATCCTGGCGCTGCTCGACCAGCGTTCGGAAGCCCTTCAGGCGTTGAAGGTCGCCCTGGACGCGGGTCTGCCGGCCGCCTTTGCCGCGGCCGATCCCGATCTGCGCTCGCTGACCGGGGACGCGGAATTCCAGCGCCTGATTTCCAGATAGAGAACCTGAACGAAAGGAGCGGTTCATGAACGCATGGAAGACGTTCGGCGGAGCCTGTCTCGCGGTGCTCCTCCTTTCCCCCGGTGCCTGCACGAAACCGTGCGACTGCGTCCCGATTGCCATCGACCAGCACAACTCCGTCGGATCCTTCATCTCGTTGAGTGCCGACCCGAAGAGCACCCCGAGGCCCGTGGAAATGGGTCCGGCGCGGATCCGGGCGCATCCCGGCGAGAATGTCACCTGGATCATTCGAAATCCGGGTCGGAGGGCCGTGGATGTCAGCCTGCACCAGGTTTTCGATTTCGGCGACAAGCACGAAGAAGAGAACAACGTGCGGGACCAGGTCTTCCGGGACACCGGCGGAACCGTGTCGATCCCTCCGAACTGCGACTACGGCGCCCTCACGGCGGTTCTCCGCGATCGCGCCGCCCTGTTCCGGGGGTTCAAATCGGACAGCTGCGTGGTCCGCAGCCTGAACTACTACTTCCTCTTCGTTGTGGAGGGGGATACGGCGCGCGGCAGCATTCCCTACGATCCGGAGTTGATCGTCCACGGATATCCCTGATCCGGAGGTCGGACGGAACGGCGTCCGCACCGTTGCCGGACGTGATCGAACCGGGGATCATGACTCTCACCGGGAAGGGCTCCACGCCCGTGGCGTGGAGCCCTTCCCTCTGTGCCCGGCATCACGGTTCGAACTGGCGGCCCCCGGCCCCCGATTCGATCGCCCACCGTATCGGGCCGGTCCGGGATGCCGGTGGCCGCGACCCGCCTTCAATTCTTCCAGATCTTCTTCCACCACGGCGACCCGTCCACTGCGCCGGTCAGGTCCATCTTCCGCCGGATCTCGGAGAGGTCCCAGCCGGTCAGCTGGGCCAGGGTTTCCGCTTCAACCTCCTGACGCCGGCGCACGTCCTTCCGGTACTCCCGTGCGTGGCTGCAGTCCCGGTCGCTGCCGGTCCACGGGTGACGCAGGATGTAGCGCCCCTGGAAGTTCTCCTGGTCGTGCGTTTCCTGGAAGACGAGATCCTCGGGAAACGTGTCCTTCGAGTAGCGGACGTGAAGCCGGGTCAGCATCACCGGAAGCGGTCCGCCCGCCGGCGGCAGCGGCGACCGCCCCGGGTTTCCGACACGCCCCGGCACTTCGTCGAGCCAGAACACGCCGAGCTCCGCGAGTTCCTCCGGCGACAGCGGATCGGCGGCGCAGGGATCGCACCAGCCCATGTTCCACACGTATTCCGTGAACACGGCACGCATCCCCTCCTTCTGCACGGCCCGGTCGAACAGCGCCGTGTAGAACGGGCCGAACTCGTTCTTGACGTACACCGGGATGTCCATGTCCGAGGGAATCCGCACGGTCCGGTAGTTCGTCGTTTCCACGCGCCCTTCCCGGGTCAGCAGGTACACGATCAGGTCCTGGGGACCGTGGGAGTTGATCATCCCGAGACGGATCGGCAGCATGAACTTTTCCGACTCGAACGCGAACTGCAGCGGCCGGAGATACGCAACCCCGGTCTTCTTCTGTTCCCTGAGGTTCACCTTCGCCACGAAGAACTTCATGTCCTGGCGGATGTAG
Organism: uncultured bacterium; assembly: GCA_964596775.1. GTDB lineage: Bacteria > Eisenbacteria > RBG-16-71-46 > JABDJR01 > JAWXBZ01 > CAZQVN01. The sequence continues at coordinate 3,925 of CAZQVN010000005.1, read as the reverse complement.
GGCTGAAGCGCCCGGGAGGCCCCGGCGGGAATCCGGTAGCCGTTCTGCCTGAGCCAGGTTTCCAGTCCGTCCGACTGGCTCGCGGAGAGGATGACGATGTCGTACTCGCCGATCGTGTACTTCGCCTCGACCGTCACGCCGAGCTTGTCGTCCCGTTCATCGCGCTTGTCCCCCGCGGCGGCCGGAGCCATGCTTCGATTCATGGCCATCTCCTTCGCCACCCGCAGGCACGGATCCGGGTCGAAGTACTCGACGAGACGCGGCGCTGAGTAGGCGTCGAGGTGCTCGAACAGGGCCTTGTCGGCCACGTGGATCTGCCCCTTTTCGAGCACCTCGGGAACGGGAACGACGAGCGCGAACTCCTTCAGCTCCCCCTCGAAGTCGTTGAGCATCGAGATCACCGTCTTGCCGTCGTGACGGACGACCACGACCTGCGAGGCCTTGTTGTAGAGGCTGACGTCCGCCTTGGCCACGTAGAAGCCGCAGAACGCGGCGCCGTCACGCGGAGACGCGAGCAGGACGAGAGCGGTGAGCAGCATCAGGAGCCGGGCGGGCGCCGGCCGGATTCGGGGGTTCATGGGTACCTCCTTCGGGAATCCACACATACCTGCGGGCCGGCCAGAGACGATCCCAGACCGGAACGAGCGGAGACAGCATCAGCAGCGACCAGAGAAGGCCGTTCGTCCTGAACAGGCCGAACTGCCAGAAGAACGCGAAACCGGCCACGAGCGCCGCGTGCAGCAGCCGGCCGCGGCGGCTGTCGGGGATCGTCATCGGGTCGGAAATCATGAAGAACGCGAAGAGGAGGATCGAGCCGTTCGAGAGCAGGTGCACGAAACCGGCCGGGTTGAGGCCGAGCCAGAGAACCCGGGCTCCCGCCAGCCCGAGGAACGCGATGAGAAAGGCCCAGCTCACGTCGACCCGGCGGGCCCGCATCACGACGAGGTTGCCGAGGACGAGAAACCATCCCGCCACCGCCACGTCCTGTCCCCACTGGCCGGGTGACACCCAGGCGCCGGGAAGCAGGATCAGGGCGAGCATCACGCCGAGGTTCGCGGGATTGAAGACGTGCTTGCCGCGGACGCGGATGAGGAACTTGGCGGAGATCGCGAGGAACGCGGCGACCGGGTGCACCCAGAGGCTGTCCGCACGGAGCAGGAGCGACAGGCCCAGGCCGGTGATGACGGCGCTCAGGTAATTGACGTTGCGGATCCCGAGGATCCGGAGAAACAGGGCCTGGGTGAGAAGAACCGACGCGAACGTGAAGACGACCTGGAGCGGGCGGAGAGAAAAGTCCCTGAGAGTGGCGCCGGCGGCGAGAAGCGAACCGAGCAGGACGATCTGGACGAGGCGAGGATCCTTCCATTTCACGGGCATGACCTCCGGTGCGGGACTGGAGGCTGTTACCGGTGGGGGGCTCTGTTATTCCACGGGGGATCGGAACAGCCCGTAATTGCTGCTGACAAGCGGCACCGTCTTGAATACACTGCGCGCGTCTGTTTGGAGCCGCGCTCCGGGGCACATGGCCGACCGGGAATCCGGCGCGGGATCTCAGCTGGAGGGCGAACATGAAGGTAAGGGGTTTTGTTCTGACGGCAACATGCCTGGGATTGATCCTTTCCGGTAGTGCCCAGGCGGCATTTCTCGGTTCGATGACCGGCCTGAAGCCGAAAGCCGAGCGCGGTTTGAGCATGGTCGGCGGCTACATGGGCGTCCGGTCCAGCGAGATCGGCGGGTTCGGACAACTGCGCTTCGGGCTGGGGAGCGCGAAGTACGACCTCGGCGCCTCGGCCGGATTCTCCCGGTTCAGCGAAAGCGGCTTCAGCGAAACCTTCGTGGGGGGCCAGGTCGACATCCGGGGCGTGGTGTTTACGCCCGAGTCGAACGAAAACCTCCATATCGGCGGCGACGGCGCGTTCTTCTACAGCACCGGCGGCGATGTGGACAGCTACGGCTTCACGGCCATCCCGGCCGTCAGTATCGTGGCGCCCGCTTCCAACGGAGCCGTTTTCACCGGGTGGGCCGGCCTCGGCCTGATCTGGGAGCACGTCTCGTTTGACGGGGCCACGTACGAGATCCCGGACCAGGCTACGGTCCGGCCCTTCGGCCGATCCGGCTTCCGGACCCTGGGCGAAGAGATCGAAATCGGAGGGGGCAGCTCCAGCGACTCCGCCGGAATCCTGCAGCTTGGCGGCTCGTACGACTTCAACACCCAGATCGGCGTGGCGGCGGAATTCCGCAAGACGCTCCGGGACGGATCCGGCAGCGACTTCATGTTCGGAGTGAATTACGTGCTGGGGGCGAAGTAGTCCATCGATCCTCCCCGACGGTCCGGCGGGATCGGGGCACACCCGATCGGGCATTCACAGAGGCGGGGTCGCGTGAGCGGCCCCGCTTTTTCATGTCTTGTCGCGAAACCGCGTGTCCACGTACTCCTCCAGCAACTCGATGAACTCCGGAATGATCCGCTCCCCCTTGAGCGTGGAGTGCAGCCGGCCGTCCACGTACACCGGCGCCTTCGGATCCTCCCCGGTGCCGGGCAGGGAGATGCCGACGTGGGCGTGCTTCGACTCGCCGGGGCCGTTGACCACGCAGCCCATCACCGCCACGCGGAACTCCTCGACACCTTTATAGCGACCCTTCCACTCCGGCATCTTCGTCACCAGGTAGGTCTGGATCCGGTCGGCCATCTCCTGGAAGAACGTGCTCGTGGTCCGGCCGCACCCCGGGCAGGCCGTGACCTGCGGCGTGAAGTGACGCAAACCCATCGACTGGAGGATCTGCTGGCAGGCCCGCACCTCCTCGGCGCGGTCCCCGCCGGGCAGCGGCGTGAGGCTGGCGCGGATCGTGTCGCCGATCCCCTCCTGGAGCAGCACGGACAGGCCGGCCGTGGTGGCCACGATCCCCTTCATGCCGAGGCCCGCCTCGGTGAGACCGAGATGCAGCGGGTAGTCGCCGCGGGCGGCCATCAGCCGGTAGACGTCGACGAGATCCTGGACACCGGACACCTTGGCCGAGAGGATGATCCGGTCGTGACCGAGTCCGTAGCTCTCGGCACGTTCCGCGGAGGTGACCGCGCTTTCGACGATCGCGTCGAGGGTCACGTCGCGCGCGTCCTTCGGCTCGGCGAGCGCCGCGTTCTCGTCCATCATCCGGGTCAGGAGGCCCTGGTCCAGCGAGCCCCAGTTGACGCCGATCCGCACCGGCTTGTCGTTGGCCACGGCCACTTCGATCATTTTCCGGAAGTTCTCGTCGTGACGCTTCCCCACTCCGACGTTGCCCGGGTTGATCCGGTACTTGGCCAGGAGCCGCGCGCACTCCGGATACTCGGTGAGAAGGATGTGGCCGTTGTAGTGAAAATCGCCGACCAGCGGCACGTCGACGCCCATGTCCTTGAGCCTCGAGACGATCTCCGGCACCGCCGCGGCCGCGGCCTTCGTGTTGACGGTGATCCGGACGAGTTCCGAGCCGGCTTTCGCGAGGAGCGCCGTCTGTTCGGCGGTGGACTGCGCATCCTCGGTGTCGGTGTTCGTCATCGACTGCACGACGACCGGGTGACAGGATCCGACGGGGATCGCGCCGATCCAGGTCGTGGGTGTCTGACGTCGGGTGATCGGGGCCACGGAGTCTCCAGGGTACGGGTTCGGATGCCTTGAGCGGGGATGATCTTAGGAACGGTGGCGCGGCGGTGTCAAATTGGCCGCTTGTCGGCTCACGTGCTTCGGCGATCCGGACGCCGTTCTCCCCCTCGGGGGACGTTCCGTCTCGGCATCCCTGCCTCGACTCCACTCGGCGCTCCGCACGGCTCCGCCATCCTGGCTCCGCCGGCTCCGCGACGCCCCCTCGGTGGAGAACGACGCCCGGACCGCTTGACGCGGCCTCGCTTCTGGGGGGAATGGCGCCTTGCCTGAATGTGCGGGGGGCA
>CAZQVN010000004.1:158960-168524 GCA_964596775.1 uncultured bacterium | reverse complement strand
ATCTACTTCATCCAGGTCAGCCTGAAGGCGGCCGGGATCAGGGAGTCGCAGAGGATCGTGATCTTGAAATAGGAGCTGTTCCTGGCCACTTGCCCCCAGAAGTATGTAAACGGCCCGGCACACGATTGCGCCGGGCCGTTTTCAGCTGCACTCTGTGACCGATGTGTTCCGGATGAAGGGGGGTCGCCGGCCTGCTTCGTAAAGCCCAGGAAGGCCCCGACGCGGATCTCGGCGGGCCGCGATTTCCGGGTTACAATCTCCCTGCGATGAATGTGGAAGAGATCGGCCCTCTGGAGTCCCAGGCTTCCCTCGATCTCCTCGGGCGCATGCAACGGGGCGACTCCCGCGCGCGTGACGCGCTCATTCAACGCTATCGTCCGCGGCTCGAGCGCTGGGCGCACGGCCGGCTGCCGATGGGTGCCCGCGACCTCCATGACACGACGGATCTCGTACAGGAAACCCTGATCGCGGCGCTGAAACGGCTGGACGAGTTCACGCCGCGGCATGACGGAGCACTGCAGGCCTACTTCCGCGTTGCGCTCATGAACCGGATCCGGTCCCTGGCGCGAAGGGCCCGGCGTCACGGCGGGAGGGCGACGATGGAGAGCGGTTTGCCGGATCGCGGGCCGTCGCCGCTCGAGGAGGCCATCGGCCGGGAAACGATGGAGAACTACGAGCGAGCCCTGCAGCGTCTGCGTCCCGAGGATCGCGACGCGATCTTTCTGAAGATCGAGCTCGATCTTCCGTACCACGAAGTCATGACCCAGCTCGGCAAGCCGAGCGCCGTCGCGGCCCGGAAGGCCGTATCGCGGGCCCTGTACCGCCTCGCCCTGGAGATGCGCCGCCATGCCCGAGCGTGATCCGCTGGCCCGCCTGTCTTCGCTTCTGGCGCGCGGGAAGGCCATAGACTGGGATCTCGAGGAGAGCAGAGCGCGGAACGACGAGGAGCTGGCCGGAATCCGCCATCTCCGCAGCGTGGCGGCAATGACCGTCGTCCACCGGGCGCTGATGTCCGGAGCCTCCGACGCGGACCTGTCGGAGAGCGTGTCCCGCGCGAAGAACCTGGCCGGATCGTCGAGTTCCGGATCGGCGGGTCATGCGGCCGCGGAGCCGGCTCCGCCGCTCGAAGCGGGGTCGCGCTGGGGGATGCTCGAGGTTCACGAACGGATCGGGGGCGGATCGTTCGGCGACGTGTACCGGGCCCGGGACACGCGGCTCGACCGGGACGTCGCCCTGAAAGTCCTGAATCGTGACGCCTCGGATCCACGAGCGGAAGTAGTGCGCGAAGCCCGGCTCCTGGCCCGCATCCGGCATCCCAACGTCGTGATGGTCCACGGCGCGGATCGCATCGGCGGTCGGGTCGGCATCTGGACGGAGTTCCTGCGCGGGAAGACCCTGGATGCCCTGTTGAGAGAGAAGGGCGTCCTCGACGGGAAGGAAGCCACGCTCATCGGTCTCGACCTCTGCCGGGCCCTGTCCGCCGTTCATGCCGCCGGGATCGTGCACCAGGACGTCAAGCTCACGAACGTGATGAAGGAAGAGGACGGCCGGATCGTCCTCATGGATTTCGGCCTCGGTCGGGAGGCGGAACAGGGCGGGTCGCGGCGGGCCCTGTCGGGAACACCCCTGTTCATGGCGCCGGAGGTTCTGGCCGGGAGTCCGTCGGACGCGCGGTCGGACCTGTATTCACTGGGCGTCGTGTTCTTTGCCCTCGTCACCGGAGCGCTGCCGGTGGCGGCGGCGACGCTGGAGGAACTCCGGGCCTGTCACGCCCGGGGCGACCGTCGGGCGGCGAAGGATCTGAGGGCGGATCTCCCGCCGGCGCTCGTGCGGTTCCTCGACCGCGCGCTGTCTCCGGACCCGGAGAAGCGGTTTCAGTCCGCCGCCGAGGCGGAGCAGTCACTGCTGTTGAACATGCAGGACCCGGCTGCCCGGGAAGCACTGCGGCGGGATGCGACCGGCGTTCCCCGTCATCTCCCCGAGGAAACCGATACGTTCGTCGGCCGCGAAGACGATCTCGTCGCGCTGGACGCAAGGCTCAGGAACAGCCGCTTCGTCACGCTGCTCGGTCCCGGCGGCATCGGGAAGACGCGGCTGGCGGCGCAGTACGGCCGGCGGAGTCTCGGGTCGTACCCCGGCGGCGTCTGGTTCTGCGACCTGACCGAAGCCCGGTCGCGGGACGGCATCGCCTCGGCGGTGGGCGCTTCTCTCGGCGTTCCGCTCGGCACTGGCGACGTCATCGAACAGCTCGGCCACGCGATCGGGAGCCGCGGCCGGAGCCTCGTCATCCTGGACAACTTCGAGCAGGTTGTCGGCGAGGCGCTCCCTACGCTCGGGGCCTGGCTGGCCCGGGCGCCCGAGGCTTCCTTTCTGGTAACGAGCCGGGAGCGGTTGAAGATTTCCGGCGAGGACGTGCAACCGGTCGAGTCGCTGCCGATCGACGGCGGGGTGGAGCTCTTCGTGCAGCGGGCGCGGCGGCAGCGATCCGTCGACATGAGCGGGCCCGAAGCGGAATCGATCGGCGACATCGTCCGGCTGGTCGAGGGGATCCCGCTGGCCATCGAGCTGTCCGCGGCGCGGCTCAGCGTGATGACGCCGGCCCAGATGGTGGATCGGATGGCGGAGCGCTTCCGGATTCTCGCCGGCACGGGGGCGGGGCGGCATGCCACGCTGCGGGCCGCCATCGACGGCTCCTGGGAACTCCTGAAGCCCTGGGAAAAGGCGGCCTTCACGCAGTGCTCGGTGTTCGAAGGGGGATTCGGCCTCGACGCGGCCGAGGGCGTGCTGCGTCTCGAGGCGTGGCCCGATGCGCCGTGGGTGGTCGACGTTCTGCAGTCGCTGGTGGACAAGAGTCTTGTCCGGTCCTGGGTCCGGGAGGAAAAGCGGAGCGCCGCGCGCCCGGTCGTGCGCTTCGGGATGCTGGTCAGTCTTCAGGAGTACGCACGGGAGATTCTCGAGACGGGCGAAGGCTCCGCGGACGGCGCCCGGCGGCGGCACGCGCAGTGGTTCGCCCGGTTCGGCAGCGAGGAGGCCATCGCCGGACTCGACCTGGCCGGCGGCGTCGATCGGCGCCGCGATCTCGAACCGGATCTCGACAACCTGGTGACGGCCTGCCGGCGGATGGTGATCGACGGCGACGGCGAAACGGCGATCCGCTGCTTCCGGGCCGCCTGGGCGGTACTCGAACTCAGGGGCCCGCTCGCCACGGCGGTCGACCTCGGGCGGCGGATCGAGGGACTTCCGTTGACCCGCGGGGAGCGATCAGAGCTGCTGAACCTGCTGGGCCTCGCCGAGCAGCGGTCCGGTCGCATGAGCGAGGGGCGGAGACTGTTCGAGGAGGCGCTGGCCATCGACCGCGAGCGGGGCGATCGCGCCGGCGAAGGGCGGACGCTGGCCCGGCTGGCCAGCATATCCCTCAACGAAGGCCGGACCGAGGAAGCCAACGCCCTCCTCGAACAGGCTCTCGCGATCCACCGCGAGACCGGCGATCGCCGCATGGAGGGGATCACGCTTGGAAACATGGGCCTGGGGCTTCACGAACAGGGACGTCTCGAGGAAGCGGGCGCCGTTCTCGAAGAGTCGCTGGCCATCCATCGTGATATCGGCAACCGGCGGTCGGAAGGGATCGTGCTCGGGAACCTCGGCGACCTGCGCGGAGCGCAGGGTCGCACCGGGGAGGCCCTGCGCCATCTAGAGGCCGCACTCGTCATCCACCGCGAGGTTGGGAATCGCCGGTTCGAGGGGATCGTCCTCGGCAATCTCGGCACCCTGTGCCAGAAGATCGGCCGGATGAGCGACGCCGGCGGTCACTTCCAGGCGGCGCTGGCCATCCATCGCGACGTGGGCTCCCGCCGCTTCGAGGGGCAGGGGCTCGACAACGTGGCGAACCTGTTTCATGCGGAGGGCCGGCGGGAGGAAGCGCGGGCCCGTCTCGAGGAGGCGCTGGCCATCCACCGCGAGACGGGCAACCGACGGGGCGAGGCGATCGCCCTCGGCCGGCTCGCGGCCCTGGCTCTCGAGGCCGACCTTCTCGACGAGGCCCGGAATCTCCTGTCCCGGAGCGAACCGCTGCTGCGCGCGCCCGAGTACCGGGTGGAACTCGGGAAAGTGCTCTGCACGCGGGCCGAGTTCGAACTGCGGGCCGGGAATCCGGAAGCGGCGCGGGAAACGTGCGCCGAGATCGAACGGATCGCCGAACAGGTCGAAGCCCGGCCCGACTCGGAGCTCCTCCGCCGTCTGGCGGCCGTCCGCCGGACGCCGAGCGGCCCCTCCACGCCTTCGGTCTGATCTCCGGAAAAACAGCCGGTCACAGCTCTTCCGAAACGATGTTGACCCGAGAGGAGGGAAGGCTCCGGCCGCCTGCCTTCTCCATCAATAACGTTCCAGATCCCCTGGCTCCATCCGGAGGTCATCGTGTTGTCGTTCAATTACTTCCGACTGTCATGCCTCGTCCCGCTCCTGCTCGCCGCCGGCGTTCTGGCCGCGACCGGGACCGCGGGCGCGACGATCCGTCGCAACCCGGTCCGGGTCCGGCTGGAGGGTCCGCCACGGGCCGCGGAGCCGGGCAAGCCGTTCACCGCGGTGTTCAAATTCGAGTCCCGGGTGAACGTCACACTGGATGAGGTCTATCTCAACCTGCCCCCGGCGTGGCGGCTTCTGACCGATCCCCTGCCGGGCCGTCTCCCCCTGAGGGCCGGCGAGGCCCGCTCGATCCCGTTCACGATCCTGACGGACGATCCTTCGCAGCAGATCACGCTCGAGTATCAACTCGACAATGAACCGGTTCAGAAGAGGATGGATCTGTCACCGGCCAGGATCGAGGAGATGAAGCCCCGGGCGGACCGGCTTTCCGACAGTCCGATGCCCGAAGCGATGCCGTCCGGATCCTTCCTGATGCCGGAACCCGCCTCGCCGCGCCTCGACCCACGCCACCGGGAGGTCGAATCCGGCGATGCCGAGGCACCCCGAAACCGCTTTTCCCCGGCGGCGGGGCGCGACATCCGGGTGGTCGGCTGGATCCTGTATCCGCGCATGAACGACGGAGTCCAGGTGGGGATCGACGGCGCCACCGCCCGCATCTACGACGAGGACACCGGCCCGGACGAACTCCTGGCCACCCAGATCATTCCGCCGAACGGCCGCCTGGACGTCACGTTTCACTGGGATCCCTGCTTCGGCTGCGACGGCACGCCGGACCTCTACGTGGAAATCGAGTTCGCGAACAACCGGGTCGAGGTCCAGGAGGACAGCATCTTCGAGGACGACTACAGCTTTCAGACCGGCGTCTGGAACGACTACGGCGGCTCGTTTCTGGACATCGGAACGCGGCTCCCGAGCGACCCCTTCCTGAACCCGGCGGCGCACATCCTGACCACCATGACCCGGGCCTGGCGCTTCTCCGCGAACACCGGTCGCGACGCCCCGATCGTGGACGTCCAGTGGCCGGACCCCGACTGCGCCACCGGCTGCTACAACGACTTCTGGGAGGAGATTCACATTCCGGTGGCCCGCCAGTGGGACGAGAACACGCTCGTCCACGAGTGGGGGCATCACTGGGTCAACACGTTCTCGGAGATCCAGGATCCGGCCTACTGCAACGGCTTCTGCGACACCAACATCGCCGAGGAGGAGTGCGGTCACTGCCTGTGGTGCCGCGAGACGGCCACCGACGCGTTCAACGAGGGGTTTCCGAACTACTACGCCGACGTGGTGATCCGCGACTTCAACGCGGCGTACGGCCGGGGGCCGGTCACGCCGCTCACGAACTTCGAGACGTCGCAGCGATGCGCGAACGTTCCGGGGGCCGACAACCAGCTTCACGACGTCTGGACCACCGAAGCGGCGTTCACCGCCCTTCTCCACGACATCGACGACGCGGCGGCCGACAACGACTCGCTCCGCGCCCAGGGCCAGGACGAGTTGAACATGGGCTTCGACGAGATTTTCTGGCTCATCGACACGTTTCCGATCACCAGCCCGGGTTCGTTCATCGCCCGGTTCAAGACGGAATACCCGGGGTTGAAGGAGCAGTTCTGGGCCACCGCCGCGAACAACGGATACCAGACCGACTTCTACCAGCCCGGGCTGGCCACGAACGTCACGTCGGATCACTTCCTGAACTCGCAGGCCAGCACCCGGCCGTATATCACATGGTCCTGGAACCGCGCCTCGGACGACATGTCGGGGATCTCCGGGTACAGCGTTCTGGTCATGAAGGACTTTCCGTTCGCGGCCCCCGACTACACGCAGGACATCGGAGACGTCACGACCTGGACGAGCGGCCCGCACACGGCGGGCTGGTACTACTTCGCGATCCGCACCCGGGATCGCAACGGCCTCTGGAGCGACAACTACGAACTGGTCGGGCCGTACGGCATCCGCAATCCGGACCCGGCCAATCTCAAGGTGAAAATCCATACGAACTGGGACAATCTCGGCGTGACCGCGCGGCATGTCCCGGACGCGACGCAGTTCTCGACAAGCGCTCCGAGCTATCTCGACGGCGCGGGCGGCACGACGTACCTGAGCGCGATCTTCAACAACTCCGGCGAGCAGGCCACGAACTCACAGACCGGCCAGTTCTGGACGACGCTGTTCGTGGACGGGGCGGCCCTGGCGTTCCATCACAACTTCGCGCCGCTCGGGCCGGGCCAGTACGACTACATCCTGAACAAGCCGGTGACGATCGCCGGCGGCCGGCACACGGTCCGGGTGCAGCTGGACGAGTCCGAGCTGCTGCCCGAGCCCGACGAACTGGACAACTACTGGGCGCGCCAGTGGGGGTGGACGCCGCCCTGGTTCGGCCTCGGCGCTCCGGTAAACCTGTCCAGTCCCGCGTACCAGTACCAGGATACGAACTGGATCGTGGACGGCTCGGCCTGGTATCCGAACTGCCGGGGCTTCCGGATCCAGGATGAGATCAACTGGGCGAACAACATGTACAACAACACGTGGACGGCCGTCGCGATCCACGCTCCCGGCGCCGCGGACTACGATCTCAACATCCACGAGGCGACGTCGAGTCCCACGGCTGCGTTCACGACGTCCTACGGTTACTCGGTACGCGGGGCCTATGCCACGGACGTCATCCTGACGAACTCCTGGCAGGGCTGGGGCGTTCCGGTCGCGTTCGACTACGGAATCCTGAACTACAACGGCGGGAGCGGCGGTCTCCACCTGCAGAAGGTCCGGTCCGGCCCGATCGGTTTTCCGGGATCCATGTTCGATATCCTGAACGACAACGAGATGATCAAGCTGTACGAGGCCACCACTCCCGGCGGCCGGGTGTACGCCCGTGTGAAAGTCCAGGACCCGTCGCTGGGCCGCGTGTATCTGACGATCGTTCCCAATACGGCTGCCTACTGGACCGCGCTTCCGTATGCCGGCACCACGGTCACGTCCAGCGCGACCACCGGCGAGGCTGTGATCGACCAGGTCGTGCCGCAGGGATCGATGTGCATCATCGTGTGGCGCGATCCGCCCATGGGCACCGGCACGCTCGGCGTCGACGTGTCGGTCCAGGCCACGCCGCCGGACATGGCCATGGCGACCCCGGCAGGCTGGGCGGCGCCGCTGGTTCCGCGACCGGCCGGCGACGGCGCGCCCGGCGCGGTGCCGGCACCGGCGTTCCTGATCGGCGACATGCCGCAGACCTATCTCAATTACGCGTTCGTGAACGGCAGCACGGTCGGAATGCCGACGAATCCGGTCCTGACCGCGTTCTACGCCGACGGACTCTGGTTCTCCAGCGACAATCCGCCCGCGGCCGCGGCCGGAGCCACGGTCACCCGGAACCTGGCGGCGCCTGTCCAGGTCCGTAGCGGTCGCCATGTCCTCGGAGTCCACATCGATCCCACCCAGCAGAACCTCGAGACCTCGGACGACAACAACTGGACCGCAGGCCAGTGGGTCTGGCGGCCGTCGATTCCGTCCTTCGACCTGACGCAGGCACTGGCGATGCCCGCCCAGCGGTACGCCGGATGGAACCTCATGCCGGGCGGGTCCCCGCTCTGGTTCAACATGGACGCGATGCGGATGAACACCTCGGTGCCGGACGGCTCCGGCAACGGCTGGAAGGTGGCCGCCCTGGCGATCCCCGACGCCGGAAAGGACGTGGATCTCAAGCTGTACGAGATCGCCACGACCGCCACGACCGGATTCGACACGCCGCTGGCTTCGTCCGAATGGGGCATCGACCAGCCCGATTTCGTGATCGCCGACTTCCGGGTGACCGCCGCCCGGCAGCTCGACGTGGGGGTGCTGGCGCCTGTCGTCCAGCCCGGCACGTCGCTGCTCGAGATGCGCCGGTCGAAGTATCTCGGCGCCGGTCCCGCCGCACCGGACATTCCGGTGGCCTCGGCTCCGGGAGCGACGCGGACCCTGGGCGCGACCGCCGGCGGCAATCACGGACCGTTCACGATCGGCGCCGGCGATCTCTTCGATCTCTACGAAGTGGACCTGCCGGTCGGAACCTACACCGTGAAGCTCCTGCCGGGCACGGGCAGCGTGGACTGGGGGGTCGCGCTGTTCGGTCCGGGTCAGGCGTTCGCCTCCCGCAGCGGCGCGCTCTCCGGCGGCACGGCCTGGGAAGCGCCGGCCGGAAGCCCCGAGCTGATGAATCTCACGATCAACCAGGCCGGCCCGCACAGCGTGGTCGTGTGGAAGAACCGCCGGTCCGAAGTGAACACGGCCGGAACCTTCACGCTGCAGTTCGTGCATCAGACAACGGGTGTTCCCGGGGGCGCAGCCCCGGTGGCCGTCCGGCTGATTTCCGGCGTGCAGCCGAATCCGTTCACGACGGCCGCCGAGGTCAGTCTTTCGCTGAAGCAGGCCGGTGGCGTCACGCTGCAGGTGTTCGGCCTGAGCGGCCGTCGGATCCGCAACGAGGATCTCGGTCGCCGCGCCGCCGGAGCCCATGTGGTGTCCTGGGACGGTCGCGACGATTCGGGCGAGGCCGTTCCGGCGGGGATCTACTTCGTCCGGGTTCTGGCGGGGGCAGATCGGGATGAACGCAAAATCGTGAGAGTCCGCTAGATTCGTGACCCGGCCTTCCTCGAAGGCCGGGCTTCCCTTCAAGGAGGTCAGCATGTACCGCAGGATGGCATTCGTTCTGGGAGTTCTGGCGATCGCCGCCGGCTCCGTCCTCGCCGCCAACCCCGGAAAGGAGAGCGCGACCGCCGCTCCCGATCGCCGGGTTCCCGCCGGATCGACCGCCCCAGGCCCCGAGGCGGACGGCAGGGCCGTGGGTCGGCGCACACTTTCCCCCATGCACCAGGAGATCATGGCCGCGGTGGATGAGGAGCAGGCGATGGTCGCGGAGTTGAACGCCCGGTTCCTCGCCGCGACGTCGCTCGACGAGAAGATCGCCGTTCAGAAGGAGATCGAGAGCATCAAGCGGGCGGGCCAGATCCTGGTCTTCGAGATCCAGCTCCGCTACGCGCGAGCGGCCGGCCGCGAGCAGGTCGTGAAGGAGCTGGAAAGGGTGATCGATGCCGTGAAGAACCCGAAGCTGCCCTACGGCGAGGACGGGAAGATCCTGATTCAGCCTGGACAGGACGGGACCAT
>CAZQVN010000004.1:18323-158860 GCA_964596775.1 uncultured bacterium | reverse complement strand
TGCCCTACGGCGAGGACGGGAAGATCCTGATTCAGCCTGGACAGGACGGGACCATGGAAACCCGGCCAAGATAGCCCTGCCGTATCTCGAGGCCGCCGTGATGAGCGTGCCCGCCCTCGAAGAGGGTCACCTCGCCGAACTGCGGAAGGTTCACGATCGCACCCGGGCGCTCGAGGATGCGCTGGAGCGGGAAGGAGCTCCGTACACGCCGGGGCGGATGCCGGTCTGGCCGGACCGGTCCGCACCATGACCTGACGCGGGACGCCCCATCCGGTAGAATTCCGGTCCGGGGTTCCCTCTCCGGCCCGGAGCGCCGGGCCGGAGGCGCGGAGGTCCATCACTATGAATCCGCGCGATCCCGGACGCGTCTCAACAGCATGCGCGTTCCCCGACAAGAAAGGACCGATCGATGAAATCCTGGGGGCGGCTCGGCATCCTGGCGGTGGTCGTCGTGGCAGCCTCGTTCCTGCTCAAGGCCACCCTGCTCCGGCCGAAGCCGGTCGACGTCGAGGTGGCCCGCGTCGCCCGCGGTGTCGTGGAGGACGCGGTCACGAACAGCCAGGCCGGCACGGTCCGGTCCCGCCTGAAGGCCCGGGTCGGCGCCGAGCGTGCCGGCCGCGTCGTGGCGATCCCGCACCGCGAGGGGGCGGCGGTCTCGATCGGCGATCTTCTCCTTCGGCTGGACGACGTGACCGCCCGGACCCGGCTCGAGCTGGCCGAGCGCGACCATCGGGCGCTGTCCGCCGCCGCCGGGGCGGCCCGGGCCGCGGCGCGACTGGCGGAGCAGGACCACGAGCGCTCGAAACGTCTCTTCGATCAGGGTGCGGTGTCGCAGGGAACGATGGACCAGGCGATCACGAAACTGGAGAGTGCCCGTGCCGAGCTGGAGGCGGCCGAGGCCCGCGCCCTGAGCGCCCGTTCGGCGGTCCGGCTGGCCCGCGACGAGCTGGATCATCTGAACGTGACGGCGCCGTTCTCCGGGGTCGTCACCCAGCGGTTCGTCGAGATCGGCGAGTCGGTGGTGCCGGGCCAGGCGGTCCTCGAGGTGATGAGTCCCGACAGCCTCTACGTGTCGGCCCCGATCGACGAGATCGACATCGGCCGGATAGCCGCGGGGCTGCCGGCCCGGGTGTCGCTGGATCCGTTCCCCGGCGTCGTCTGGGCCGCGCGGGTGGGCCGGGTGGCTCCGTATGTCGACGACTTCAAGGAGCAGAACCGGACGCTCGAGGTGGAGGTCGATCTCCCGATCGACCCGGCCCGGCCGATGCCGAAGCCGGGCACCTCGGCCGACGTGGAGATCATCCTCGACGATCGACCCGATGCGCTCCGGGTGCCGACGTTCGCCGTCATCGAGGGGAAGCGGGTCCTCGTGGCCGAGAACGGGAAGGCGGTGACCCGCGAAGTGGACACCGGCATCCGGAACTGGGAGTGGACCGAGATCCGCGGCGGCCTCGCCGAAGGGGACCTGGTGATCACGAACCTCGACAAGCCGGGGGTCAAGGCCGGCGCGCGGGTGAACGTGCCGGCGGCCGGGGCCGAAAACGGATCGGGGTCGCCGCCGGTGGCCGGCGGCTCCAACGGCGCGCGGGGATCATGAGCGGCGCGGATGGGCCGACTCCCGGCGGCAACCGGGCCCCGGCACCGAGTTCCGGCACTCCGATCATGGCGGCACCCGGGGAGCCGGCACCCGCCGGCCGTCCCGTCATCCGGCTCGACGACATCGTCCGCGCCTATGACGTCGGCGAGATGGAGGTCCGGGCCCTCGACGGGGTTTCGCTGACGATCGCCCGCGGCGAGTTCGTGGCGCTGATGGGCCCGTCCGGTTCCGGCAAGTCGACGCTCCTCAACGTGCTCGGCTGTCTCGACACGCCGACCTCCGGACGCTACGTCCTCGAGGGGGAGCCGGTGCAGGCGCTCTCCGAGGACCGCCTGGCCGAGGTGCGGCAGAAGCGGATCGGCTTCATCTTCCAGTCCTACCACCTCGTCGGCCGGATGACCGCGGCCCGGAACGTGGAGCTGCCGCTCATCTTCGCCGGCGTCGACCCGAAGGTGCGGAAGGAGAAGATCCCCGCCGCGCTCGAAAAGGTCGGCCTGGCCCACCGCATGCACCACCGGCCGAACCAGATGTCGGGAGGGGAGCGTCAGCGGGTGGCGATCGCCCGGGCCCTGGTGATGGAGCCGTCGATCCTCCTCGCCGACGAGCCGACCGGCAACCTCGACACGAAGTCGGGGTCCGAGATCGTGGCCCTGATCCGCAGGCTGAACGCCGGCGGCCTGACGATCGTCCTGGTCACCCATGACCCGAACGTGGCCGCCGAGGCGGGACGGATCCTCCGCATGCGCGACGGCCGCCTGGAGAACGGGGCATGAGGCCGGCCGACCTCCTCGGACTGGCCGGCGAGTCGCTGCGGATCCACGGCCTCCGCACCGGGCTGACGCTGGCCGGGATCGCGATCGGCGTCACCGCGGTGCTGCTCCTGACCGCGCTCGGCGACGCCGCCAAGGCCTACGTCGTGGACCAGTTCGCCGGCATCGGCACGAACCTGGTGATCGTCCTCCCGGGCAAGGTCGAGACGACGTCCGGTTCTTCCCCGACGTTCGGCGGCACGACCCGCGACCTGACGATCGAGGATGCCGAGGCCGTGCGCCGCCGGGCCCGCTCGGTGCGCGAGGCGGCCCCGCTGTCGCTCGGTTCGGCCGAGTTCGAGTACGGCGGTCGCACGCGGACGATCCGGATCTTCGGCACCACCGCCGAGATGATGGAGGTCCGCGACGTCGCGATGCAGTCGGGCCAGTTTCTCCCCCCCGGCGACCCGCGCCACGGCGACCGGGTGGCGGTGATCGGGCCGAAGCTGGTCCGCGAGATCTTTCCCGGGGAGAACCCGCTCGGCAAGTCGATCCGGATCGCCGACGCCCGGTTCCGGGTCATCGGGGTCATGGAGCCGAAGGGGGAGTCGCTCGGTTTCGACATGGACGACGTGGCGATGATCCCGGTGGCCACCTGTCTCCGGCTGTTCAACCGCGCCGGCCTCTTCCGGATCATGGTCAAGGCGAACGACCCGACCGCGATTCCGGCGGTCACCGAACAGGTCCGGTCGATCCTGATGGAGCGCCACGACGGCGACGAGGACTTCACGATCATCACCCAGGACGCGATGCTCGAAACGTTCGACCGGATCATCGGCAGCCTGACCGCGGGCCTGGCCGGGATCGCCGCGATCTCGCTGGCGGTGGCCGGCATCGGGATCATGAACGTGATGCTGGTTTCGGTGTCGGAGCGCTCGGCCGAGGTCGGGCTCTTCAAGGCGCTCGGCGCGCGGCGGCGCCAGATCCTGCTGGTCTTCCTGGCCGAGGCGCTGGCGCTCTCGGTCATCGGTGCGGCGATCGGGGTGGCCGTGGGAGTCCTGGTCATCGCCGTCGCCGCCGGCCTGTTTCCGAACTTTCCGATTGCGCCGAACGGCAACTGGATCGCGTTCATGATCGCGGTGGCGGTCCTGTTCGGCGTCCTGTTCGGCCTGATGCCGGCCCGGCGGGCGGCCCGGATGCCGGCCGCCGAGGCGCTCCGCGGGAAGGTCGCGTGAGACATCTCCAGTCGGCCGGCGCGACGGCAGGGAAACGCCGGCCGCCGGAGACCGCGTCGTGAGTTTCTCCGACCTCTTCGGCCTGACGCTCGAGGCGCTCCGCTCCCACCGGCTCCGCTACGGTCTCTCGGCGCTGGCGATCGCCGTCGGCGTGGCGGCGGTCGTGCTCCTGGCCTCGATCGGCGAGGGGACCCGGCGGTTCATCAACGCGCAGTTCACCCAGTTCGGCACCACGCTGGTGGCCGTCTTTCCCGGCCGGATCGAGACCGGCGGCATGCCGGGGTCGTTCGGCGGCAGCGCGAAAAAGCTGACGCTCGACGACGCCCGGGCGCTGGCCCGGATCCCCGGCGTGACGGCGGTGCTGCCGAACACCTACGGTTCGGGGATCGTCGAACACCGGGACCGCAGCCGCCGCGTCTACGTGTACGGGGTCACCGACGAGGTGCCGCGGGTCTGGTCGATGGACGTCTCCATCGGGAGCTTCATCCCGAAGATGGACTGGGACCGGAGTTCCGCGGTCACCGTGCTCGGCCCGAAGCTGAAGCGGGAACTCTTCGGCGACGCCAACGCGCTCGGCGAGATCGTGCGCATCGGCCAGACCCGGTTCCGGGTGATCGGGGTGATGGAGTCGAAGGGGCAGTTCATGGGCTTCGACCTGGACGACGCCGCCTACGTGGATGTGCTGAGCGGCATGAAGCTGTTCAACCGCGACGAACTGGACGAGATCGACCTCCTGGCATCGTCGCCGGCGATGATCGACCCGGTGGCCGAGCGGGCCAGGGCGGTCATGCTCGACCGCCACGACGGCCGCGAGGACTTCACGATCAAGACCCAGCAGGACATGCAGGGAATGGTGAACCGGATCCTCGGCATCGTGTCCGGAGTCGTCACCGGGATCGCCGCCATCAGCCTCCTCGTCGGGGCGATCGGCATCCTGACGATCATGTGGATCGTGGTCCAGGAGCGGGTCTCCGAGATCGGCCTCGTCAAGGCGATCGGGGCCACCCGCGGGCAGATCCTCGGCTGGTACCTGTTCGAGGCGGCGCTGACCGCGCTGGCCGGCGGATTCCTCGGGTTGATCGCCGGCCTCGGCGGCTCGGCGTTCCTGGCGGCTGTGGTGCCGGGTCTCGAATCCTACACGCCGCCGACGGTGGTCACCGCGGCGCTGCTGATGGCGCTCGGCGTCGGCCTCCTGGCCGGCGTGGCGCCGGCGATCCGGGCATCGCGACTCGATCCGGTCGAGGCGCTGCGCGGAGAGTAGCGCGGGCGGTCATCGAACAGGTGGACGGCGCCTGAGGGCGGTCATCGCCCGCGGCCTCGATTCGTTCCGAAAGCAAAAAAAGGCCCCGCCGGATTTTTCCGGCGGGGCCTTCGGGTTACGGGAACGTCAATTCGCGAACATCACCCGGGTGACCGCCTGACTGGTTCCGGCGACCACGCGAACGAAGTAGATTCCGCTGGTGACGGTTTCCCCTTCGTCGCTGCGACCGTCCCAGACGGCTTCATAGTCGCCGGGGAAGCGGAACCCGTCGTCGATCCGGCGCACGAGGCGGCCGCTGACGTCGTAGACGCCCACGCTGACCGGCTGGCTCGATTCGCCGCCGACCGAGTACAGGATCCTCGTCGAGGTGCGGAACGGATTCGGCACCGCCGTGAAGATCATCCCCGGTTCGGAAGGAACCGCCAGCGGCGTCGTGATGATGTCCGAACTGCGCATCGAGCCGGTCGGCTTGTGGAGCTGGAGGTTTCCGCAATCGATCGGCTGGCCGACATGGAAGACGATTCCGCCGCCCGCGTCGAACACCGTGATCTCGTAGTAGTCCTTGGTGCCGCACGAGCCTTCCTTGCGGTCCTGGACGTACGCGCGGAACGTTCCGTTGTACTCCCGCTGGCCGCTGCCCATGCTGTACCGGCCCGTGCCGGACCAGATGATGTTCTGAACGTCGGTGCGCGGCGAGCAAGGTCCCGCACCGTCATCCGCCCAGCAGGAATCCACCTTCGAATCCCAGCTGTGGAAGTTGAACTCGATCTTGTTCCCGCTCCGGACGATGTGTTCCCACGACCCGGACGGTGGCGGTCCGACGTTGCCGCCGAACGTGTGATTCTTCTGCCCCTTCTTCGAGCCTTCGTTGAGGCATCCCCCGCCGGTCATCCAGCAGGTATTCGGGGTGCAATCGATCAGGGTTCTCGACAGCTCGCAGGTGTTGGAGCACTCACCGCTGGACACGGTGACCTTGAGCGTGAACGAGCCGCCGCCATCCCCGGCCGTGACGCTGACCGAGGGGCCCGTCGTCGGGCCGACGATCGACGCGTTGCCGGAGATTTCCCAGTTGACCGGGGCGTCGGCGGGGTCGGTGATCACGGAGTAGATCAGGTCGGTGGCTCCGCTGCACACGTTGTCGGGACCGGAAATCGAACAGGTGGCCACCGCGTTCGAGGTGACGACCAGCGAGCAGACGGTCCGGCAGTCGACCGGATCGTTGGGATCGGTAACCGTCAGCGTTACGGTGCACGTGCCGGCCCCGGTGAAGTTCACGTTCACCGAACCGCCCGTGTTTCCGCCGGAAACGGCACAGATGCCACCGGGATTCGAAGTGACCGACCAGGTCCGCGTGTACTCGGCGCCCACGGTCGTGGTGTAGGTCTTCGTGGTGCCGACGCAGACGAGGCGGTCGCCGTCGATGTTGCACGGCGGCTGCAGGTCCACGTTGACGATCCGCGTGCAGGTCGTGACGCAGTCCGTCGGATCGTTCGGATCGGAAACGGTCAGCGACACGGTGCAGACGCCCGCCCCGGTGTAGTTCACGTTGATGGAGCCGCCGGTGTTTCCGCCGACGATGTTGCAGATTCCGGCCGGCGTGGAGGTGACCGACCAGGTCCGGGTGTACTGCGCTCCGGCCGTGGTCGTGTAGGTCTTCGTGTTCCCCACGCAGGCGTGCTGATCGCCGTCGATGTCGCAGGGCGGTTGTGGATTGACTGTGACGATCCGCGTGCAGGTCGTGACGCAGTCCGTCGGATCATTCGGGTCGGTGACGGTCAGCGACACGGTGCAGGTTCCCGCCCCGGTGAAATCGACGTCGATCGAGGATCCGTCGGTCGGGCCGTTGATGCTGCAGATGCCGCCCGGCGTCGAGGTGACCGACCAGGACAGCAGGTAGCCGACACCGAAGGCCTCGGGCCTTCCGAAATCTTCCCCCGCATTGTCGATCACGCCGTTGACCGTGGTCGAATAGGTTTTCCTGTTTCCGACGCAGACATTCTGATCGCCGTCGATGTCGCAGGGCGGCTGCGGGTCGACGAGGACGATCTGGCTGCAGGTTTTCTGGCACGCATCGGGATCCAGGGGATCCTTGACCAGGAGCGACACGGTGCAGGTGCCGGCCCCGGTAAAGTTCACCTGGACCGAAGCGCCGTCCGTCGGGCCGGTGATGTTGCAGATGCCGGCCGGGCTGGAGGTGACCGACCATGTTCTCAGGAACGGTGCTCCAACCGTCGTCGTATACGTCTTCGTGTTTCCAACACAGACGTGCGTATCTCCGCTGACGTCGCAGGGCGTGTTCCGGCAGTTGACCGTGGCCATCGCCGTGGCAGTGACGCCGCCCTTGGCGCAGTTGCTGTCGTGGAGGCCTTCCAGGGCCACCTTGTTCGTGTGCGTTTCCGTCTGGCACTGTGCGGTGATGTTGGCCGTGAGCTCAATGGAGATGACGTCTCCCGGCGCCACGTTCTTGAACGTCCACGTCCGGTTCTGGGCATCGCCCGTCGACGGAGGATTGCTGGAGACGAACGTCATTCCGGCGGACAGCGTGTCGTGGACCACAACCTGCTGAAGCGGGCAGAGGCCGGTGTTCGTCACTTCGATCGTCCAGGAAACGTTCTGTCCTGCGCAGGCGTCCTGCACGGACGGCGTTTTCGTCAGCTCGACCTGCGGATCCACCCGGAGTTCGAACCTCGGGCTGGAATCCTCGCCGAGGCCGTCGAACTGCGAGTTTGCCGTCAGGATGACGTTGGCTTCACAGAGCCCGTTGCCGGCCGGCAGCAGATTCTGGAAGTCGGGAACCCGGACTTCGAGGAACTTTCCGTTCCGGGCGAACGTGGCGCCGGGAATCGGGTTCCCGGTGGCCTGCAGAAGGACGGCGTTGTTCTGGATGCAGATGATGATGTCCGGAGTGAAATCGCAGTCGAGGTCGATGAACGTCTTGTAGGCCTCGAACTGACCGATGCCCCTCTGGTCGCCGTTGTTGGCACAGGTGAAGTTGGCGATGGCCGTGTACGTGCTGTCGTTGTTGTCGCCGTCCACGTCGCCGATCACGCCCTCGACTTCCCAGCCGAGGTAGAGCGTGATGTCGTTCGGCGTGAAGTCGCCGCCGGCGTTCTTGAAGTCGAACAGCACGTAGTTGTTGCGGATGTCGAAGCCGTTGACGAAGGCGCAACTCGGGGAATAGATGTTGCCGAGGGCGTTGGGGCCCGCGAAGCCGCCCTCGCTCCCGCCGAGGTTGTTGTTGACGGCGTTGATCAGGTCGGTGAGATCTCCGTCGACGACGATCGTTTCGTGACTCGCCCGTGCCGGAGCAGCGAGAAGCGACGTGAGAAGGGTGAGAGTCAGCAGGCAGCGGAATACATCTCTACATCGATTCATCGTGATACCCCCTGGTGTGATTTGCGCCGCGCCACCACGTGAGTCCTTCAGTGGTAAGAATCCGGGGCGGACACGGCGTGACCTGAACGAGAACCCTGGAACACTGTGCTGACTGGAAGAGCCTAAAATGTGTCGGTACTCAATTGCATCGCGATGCCGGAAACTGTCCAAAAAATTGTCAATTCCCCCGCACCTCGGGGGATTCTAATGAGACTGAAGGGGCGGGTCAATTAGAAACGACTCGATCTGATTCAAGTGATATCCTTTGTTTTCATGGCGTTGACCGCAGTGGTCGGATGCTTCGGCTCTCAACTGTAGCCTGTTCCGACACCTGGGGTTCGGCTCTGAGCGGGACATCTTCAAGGAACCAGAAGAGTTAGGCATTTGCGACGAAGACCTGAAACTGGCCATTGATGGCGCAGGAACACTCCATCGCCGGCCGGGTTACTCCCCGCCCCACTCCGGCGGCGCCGCCGGTGGAAGGTCCTTCCTCTCGAAGACATACACTCCGTGGTGCAGTCCGAGGGTCCGGTAGGCCGGGTTGCCGCCGCCGCCCTTCATCGTCTCCGACGCCGACTCCTCGGCCCAGAATACGTACGTGGCTTCGTTGCGGCCCAGCGCCCGGATCAGGTCGCCGTTGTCCCGGTCGGTCACGCACTGCGTCGAGAGATCCGTGAACGGCACGGCGCTCGGCGCGTCGGCGAGAAAGTAGTAGAGGCTCGCCTTCCGGCCGACGATGTACACGGGCCGCCCCGCCGCGAGCGTTTCGATCATCCGCACCGTGGCCGGGTCATCCTTTCCGCCGAACACGGGCGTGTTGAACCAGTCGCCGGCCGGCGTCCAGATGCCCCCACGTTCCAGCGGGATTTTCTCCCAGCCGGCGGGAGGGGCGGGGACGGGATGGAGAATGCGGCCGGCGAGTCCCTTTCCCAGGTCGAGAATGCCGGGCGAGAGGAAAACGAGAGGCAGGCAGAGGGCGCCGGCGAGGATCGCTCCGCGCCCGTTTCCGATGCGGCGCTCGCGGAGAACGCGGTCCAGCGTCAGGAACGACAGGACGATCGGCGCCAGCGTGACGTTGTAAAGATGGGACGCGTCCGCCCTCACGAGGAGCGACACCGTGGACAGGACGGTGTAGATGGCCAGCGCGCCTTCCAAAGGCGGAATGCGGACGCCCCGGAGGAACGCGGTCCAGTTGTGGTAGAGAAAACCGAGGCCGAGGGCCGGGACAAGAAAGTAGGGGAGTGCGCCGAACCTCGCCGCCAGGCTGCCCTCGAGCAGGGAGGGGAACGGCAGGTTGCCCGCGCCCTTCATGAACAGGCCGGGCCAGCGGGACGTGGCGTCGATGAACTCGGGCACCGCGCCGCGCACGACGGCCGGCAGCAGGACCAGCATCAGGCCGGCGGCCGCGCCCGTGAACATCAGGGGCAGGTCCCTTCGGATCAGCCGCCCCGGATCGTTCAGTCGGGAGAGCACGACCAGGGCGCCCAGCGCCACGAACCCCTGGGGCGCGGTGTCCTGCGCATACTGGCCGCCGAGAGCCGCGACCACCCCGGCGACGAGGGGAGCCCACGCAAAGCCGCCGCGCGCCGGCTCCCCCGCCGCGTCCGGCGCACGGTCACGCCCGGTTGCCGGAGCCGCCCGCTGCAGCGGTCCGGCGAGAAAGAGAGCCGCCAGCGTGACCCAGCCGTGCCGCAGCACATTCGCCCAGCCCCAGAATCCCCCGTTGATGCCGCGACCGTCCGGAAGGTGATACTGCGCCGTCGTGCAGAGGACGATGTACAGCATGGCCGGCACGAGCAGCCGGCGATCGTTCAGCCGGCGGAACAGAAAACAGAAGAGAAGCGTGAGGCACAGCGCCGTCAGGACGTTCCAGTAGAGCCGGAATCCCACCAGGTCGAATCCGAAGAACCGCATGAACGCGTAGATCGAGTAGCCCTGAAGCGGGCCGTAGATGATCCGGGTGTCCACGTTGAGCAGCCGGCCGTGATCGACCTCGTTGAGGTATCCGAAATGGATGACTTCATGGCCGTCGAGCGGAGCGTAGGCCACGCCGGGGCCGACGAAGAGCGCGCCGAAGACGAGCGCCGCGATCGCCGTGGAAAACGCCACCGAGGATCGCGAACGTCGGGCGGGAGGTCGCGGGTCGACTTCCGGCACCTTCGGTACTTTCGGAACTGCGGCGATCCTCCGCCGGAACAGCCCGGCCAGAAGCGGCCCCAGCAGGACCGCCAGGACGAGTACGGCGAACGTCAGCAGCAGCCGGCGGTTGTCCACGACCCCGTAGCCGGACACGAACGTCACCTGGACGGGGGGAAGCGCAACGGTGCGGGCGATGAAGACGAACAGGAGTGCGAGCAGGCCGGTGATGAGACCCGCCACCGGGGTGGTCTTCTGAGGCTGCTGGGAAGGCTCGACCCGGTGCATTGCGGGAAGTATACGCGCCGGGGTGCCGGAGCGCCACGACGTCGTCCCCGTGCCGGGCAGAAGCGAAAATGGAGTTTCCGGAGACCCGTATCGGGAGAAAGTACGGATCGATTTCCGCCGGGAACCATCCCAGTTGCATGAAGGGGGGGAGATGCGTCTAGCCGTTATCGGGACAGGCATATCGGGATTGGCCGCGGGAAAACTGCTTTCCGGACGGCACGACGTGACGTTTTTCGAGAAGAACGACCACGTCGGCGGGCACAGCCACACCGTGACGGTCCTGGAAAACGATTTCGAGATCCCGGTGGACACGGGGTTCATCGTCTACAACGAAAAAACCTACCCGAAGCTGACCGAACTGTTTCGCCGCCTGGAAGTGCCGACGCAGGACAGCGACATGTCGTTCAGCGTCACCTGCGAGTTCTGCGGGATCGAGTACGCGTCGCACCTGCCCGGCCTGTTCGCCGACCCACGGAACGCGATCCGACCGGGCCATCACCGGATGATCAAGGAGATGTTCCGATTCTTCCGCGAGGCGCCGGCCGCGCTCGAGGATCCGGCCGCCGAACGGCAAACGCTCGGGGACTGGCTGTCCCGGCATGGATACGCCGAAGAGTTTCGGCGCCACTTCATCCTGCCGCTGGGCGGCGCCGTCTGGTCGGCGTCGCTGGACGGGATGACCGGCTTTCCGGTGCGCTACTTCATCCGGTTCTTTGCGAACCACGGATTCCTCGGCGTGAACACGAGTCCGCAATGGAAAACGGTGACCGGCGGCAGCCGCGAATATGTAAGCAGACTGACGGCCGGCCTCGCAGAGCGCATCCATGTTCGAACACCCGTCGAGGCCGTCCGTCGTCATTCCGACGGCGTGACCGTTCAGCTGCGCGGAGGAGAGGAGCAGTCGTTCGACCAGGTCGTCCTGGCCGCGCACGCCGACCAGACGCTGAAGATGCTGGCGGATGCCTCGCCGGAGGAGACCGATGCGCTGCGCGGCGTTCCCTACACGCAAAACGAGACCGTCCTGCACACGGACGCTTCGGTTCTTCCGAAGCGGTCGCGCGCCCGGGCTTCGTGGAACGTGCATCTCGAGGACTGCCGCGCCACGGAACCGGTCATCCGGATGACGTATGACATGACCCGCCTTCAGGCCCTGCCGGGTCGTGAGCGCTACCTGGTGACGCTCAACGAAACCAGCCGGATCGACCCGGCCCGGGTGATCCGAAGGATGACGTACGAGCATCCGCACTACACGCTGGAGGGGCTGGAGCGCCGCGCCGGGCTTGCCGAGGTCAACGGAAGGAACCGGGCCTGGTTCTGCGGCGCCTGGTGCGGCTTCGGCTTTCACGAGGACGGCCTGGCCAGCGGCATGGCCGTGGCGGACATGCTGGGACGAGCGTCGTGAACGGCGGATTCGCTTCGAAGCTCGTCACCGGAAAGCTCGTGCACCGGCGCCATCGGCCGGTACTCCATCGCTTTGTCTATCCCGTTTCGTACTTTCTCGTCGACCTCGACGAGCTGACCGAGATGGATCGCCGTCTCCCGCTGTTCGGCTACAACCGGCGCGCCGCCGTGTCGTTTCGCGACGCGGACCATCTGTGCGGCCGGCCCGACATCAAGGCGGAAGTGAAGCGCTTTCACGAGGAGCGGGGCGCCGCGCCCCCCGAAGGCCGGATCCTGCTGCTGACCCAGCCCCGCATTTTCGGCTACGTCTTCAACCCGGTGAGCTTCTACTACTGTCACGACCGCGAGGGCCGGGTGACGAGCGTCCTCGCCGAGGTGAACAACACGTTCGGCGAACGCCACACCTACCTGCTCGACGAGCGGACGCGCCGCGACCGGTTCCACGAGACGCCCAAGGAAATTTTCGTGTCGCCGTTCGCGGAAAGACAGGGGCGCTTCCGCTTCTTCCTTTCTCCGGTGAGCCGGGGTCTCTCGGTGCACATGGATGATTTCGATGCGTCCGGGCGTTTTCTCGACGCCACGCTGTCCGGCCGGGTTACCGCCCTCTCCGGCGCGTCGCTGGCCATGAACCTGGTGCGCTATCCGTTCATGACGCTGTCGATCATCGCCCGGATCCACCTGCAGGCGCTGGCGCTCTGGCTGCGCCGGACGCCGCACTTTGCCCACGAGGCGGTCAGCGGAGCGCCGGGGCCCGGCCTGGCCCGTCATGAATCCGTCGCGGGCAAGGAGCACCGATGAACAACCGGATTCCGGAGACCACCGTGCGCCGGGACGGCGCCGGCGTCGATCGCCTCGCGGGCGGACTGTTCCGCCGGGCCGCACTCAGGATTCTGTCGCGCTGGCGCTTCGGCCGGCTCGAGGTCCGGCTCCCGGAAGGGCACTGGATCACCTGCGGCGCGCCCGGCGCCGAGCCGGTTGTCCGGGCGCATGTCGTCCGCGAACGCGCGTTCCGACGCCTGCTGACCGGCGGAGAAATCGGGGCGGGGGAATCCTACGTGGACGGAGACTGGTGGGCCGAAGACCTGCCGGCGTTCCTGGCCCTGACCATGAAGAACGTGCCGCGCCGGAGCATGAACGGCGGCGCGGCGCGAATTTCCCACCTGTGGAACGCGATCCTCCATCACCGGCGCGGCAACACGAAGAGCGGCAGCCGCCGGAACATCCGGGCCCATTACGATCTCGGCAACGCGTTCTACCGGCTGTTTCTCGACGAGTCGATGACCTACTCATCGGCGCTGTTCCGCGAGGCGGACGAAAGCCTCGAGGACGCCCAGGCCCGGAAACTCGACGCGATCATCGACCGGATCGACCTGACCGCGGATCATCACGTTCTGGAACTCGGCTGCGGCTGGGGCAGCTTCGCGATCCGGGCGGCCCGGAGGACCGGATGCCGGGTCACCGGGGTCACGCTCTCCACCGAACAGCAGGCGCTGGCCCGCGAGCGGATCCGGGCCGCGGGTCTTTCGGACCGGATCGACATCCGCCTCGTGGACTACCGCGACGTGGAGGGCGCGTTCGACCGGATCGTCTCCATAGAGATGTTCGAAGCGGTGGGTTTCGCCTGGTACGACACGTTCTTCGCCGCCTGCGATCGCCTGCTGAAGCCGGGAGGGTCGATGTTCCTCCAGACGATCACGATCCCGGACCGCGACTTCCACCGGTATCGACTCAAGAGCGACTGGATCCGCAAGCATGTCTTTCCGGGAAGCCTGCTGGCCTCGGTGGACGAGGTCATGAAAAGCCTGGCCCGGGCCACATCGCTTTCGCTTGAATCGTTTCGGGAGATCGGGCCGCACTACGCGCTCACGCTCCGCGAGTGGCGGACCCGTTATCACCGCCGGCAGAACGAGGTCCGCGCGCTCGGCTGCGACGAGCGGTTTCTGCGCCTCTGGGATTACTACCTGGCCGGCTGCGAGGCGGCGTTCGACACCGGCGTGATCGGCAACGCCCAGATCGTCCTGTCGCGCTCGGCGGAACGGGGCGCCGCGGTGGGGGAGGAGGTCGAATGACCGAGTGGATCCGGCTGCCGCTGATCGGCTGGGGAGTCCTGTTCGTTATCATGACCGTCCTGTGGCTCGTCCAGAAACCGATGAAGAACGCGGGGATCGTCGACGCCGGCTGGTCGCTCGGGCTGGCGTTCCTGGCCGGCCTCTATGCAGTGGCCGGAGACGGGGATCCCGTCCGCCGGGCGATTCTTGCGGCGATCGTCGGCGTGTGGGGCATGCGGCTGACGCTGCACCTGATGGTGGACCGGGTGATCGGAAAGCCGGAAGACGGCCGCTATCAGGCCATCCGCGCCGAGCGTGGCTCCGGCGCCGAAGCTTTTTTCTTCCTTTTCTTCCAGGCCCAGGGATTGCTCGATGTGGTCCTGTCGTTGCCGTTTCTGCTTGCCGCGATGAACCCGGCCCCGGCCGGCATCGCGGAGGCGGCGGCCGTGGTCCTGTGGATCACCGGGATCGCCGGGGAGTCGATCGCCGACCGGCAGCTGGCCCGGTTCCGCGCGAACCCGGCCAACCGCGGTCGGACCTGCCGCGAGGGACTGTGGCGCTACTCCCGCCATCCCAACTACTTCTTCGAGTGGCTGATGTGGTGCGCGTACGCGCTGCTGGCGATCACCGCGCCGTTCGGCTGGGCCGGCCTGCTGTCGCCGCTGCTGATGCTGTTCTTCCTGTTCCGCGTGACCGGCATTCCGGCGACCGAGGCGCAGGCGCTGCGGAGCCGCGGCGACGACTACCGCCGGTACCAGCAGTCGACGAGCGTGTTCGTTCCCTGGTTTCCCGGCCGGAGCGCCGAACGGGGAGCCGCGTCATGACCTGGACGCTCGACCTGATGGAAAGGGGGGTCTGGCCGGACGCGCTGATCCGCTGGAAAATCCGCGCGAACCTGGCGAAGAAGCTCCGCTACGAGGAGCGCAGCGGCCCGGCAGCGCAGGCGGAGGCCCTCGAGGCGTTCGTCGAAGAGCTGAACGAAAGCCCGGTGGCGCTGGACACCGACCTGGCCAACGAGCAGCACTACGAAGTGCCGACGGAGTTCTTCAGGCTCTGCCTCGGGCCTCGGCTCAAGTACAGCGCCGCGCTCTGGGAGGAGGGCACGGAGTCGCTGGCCGACGCCGAGGAGGCGATGCTCGCCCTGACCTGCGCGCGGGCCGGGATCGCCGACGGCCAGGAGATTCTCGAACTCGGGTGCGGGTGGGGTTCGTTGACACTGTGGCTGGCGGAACATCACCCGAACGCCCGCATCCTCGCCGTGTCCAATTCCGCCACGCAGCGGGAACACATCCTCGGCGGGTGCCGGCGCCGGGGGTTCCGCAACGTGGAGGTCCTGACCCGGAACATGGTCGACTTCGACACGGAGCGTCGCTTCGACCGGATCGTTTCGGTGGAGATGCTGGAGCACATGCGCAACTACCGGGTCCTGTTCCGGAGGTTCGCGTCGTGGCTCAAGCCGTCCGGCCGCGTCTTCGTGCATATCTTCAGCCATGCGCGCTTCGCCTACCCCTACCTGATCGAGAGCGACGACGACTGGCTGACGAAGTACTTCTTCACCGGTGGGACGATGCCGTCCGACCGCCTGTTCTACCGCTTTCAGGACGACCTGGCGATCGCCGATCACTGGCGGGTCAACGGCACGCACTACGGAAAGACCGCCGAAGCGTGGCTCGAGAACCTGGACCGCAACCGGGACGCGGCGCTCGAGATTCTCGCGGACTGCTACGGTCGCGGCCAGGAAACGAAATGGCTCAACTACTGGCGTGTCTTCTTCATGGCCTGCGCGGAGCTCTGGAACTACCGCGGCGGGGAGGAGTGGCTCGTATCACACTATCTTTTTGATCCGGTAGCGGAACGTAAACCGCTGTCTCAGTTGGCAAGACCTCTCCGCCAGTCCGTGACCAGCCGCAGGTAACCCGACTCGTCCTCGGACGCGCCGCCGTTCACATGGAGGATCCTCTTTCCGTCCGGATGCAGCGAGATGTGCGGCCCTTCCGGCTCTGGCGCGCCGACCTTGGCGTGCGGCACCGGCGCCCCGGCCCGGAACGTCGGCCCGCTTCCGTCCACGGGCACGGCCATGATGTCTCCGGTGACCGTGAGGTAGAACAGGGTGTTTCCGTCCGGCCCCCACAGCGGGTAGAGCCCGCCCCCCTGGTCCACCTGCCAGACACGATCGCCGCCCGACATCGGGCGGACAATGACTTCGAACCCGCTCCCGGCCGTCCTGTTGTAGGCCATCCAGCGTCCGTCCGGAGAAACGACACTCCAGAATTCGCTGGCGTCCGTTTCCAGGACGAAGTCGAGCTTTCCGGTATCGAGGGCCAGGGAGTAGAGGTTCATTGCCGTTTCGGGATCCTCGCGGCAGAGCATCAGCGTGCGGCCGTCCGGGGTCATGCCGGAAGCCACGGTGCGCCCCTTCCCTTCGTGGAGAACGGAGACGCCGCCCGTTCCCTCCACGGGCCGGCTCACGATCCGTTCCGTGCTGTCCTGCCGGGACACGTAGAGGACTTCCCGGCCATCCGTGCTCCAGACCGCCGACAATTCGCTCCCGGGCTCGAACGTGAACCGGCTGCGGAGTCCCGTTTCCAGTTCGACCATCCAGAGATCGCTGCCGTCGGTGTCCGGGTCCGTGATCTCCACGATGGCCCGCGTTCCGTCCGGCGAAATTCTCGGGCGCTCGATCTGGCCCGGATCGCCGATCCGCCCGGCCTTGGCATCGGCGGATCCCAGCCATTCCAGGGCGCGTTCCGACGATCCCGTCGAGACCTTGTAGACGAGCATCCCGTCGGCGGTGGAGGAGAACGCGGCCCAGGCGCCTCCCTTGTCGAGGAGAATGTTCTCGGCCAGGGGCACGCCGTCGCCGGGAGTGCCCTTTCCGATGTCGAACGGTGAGGCGAGCAGGATCCCCTCGCGCACCGTGAGCAGGTGGCCGCCGGAGAACTCCGCGCCGGCCTCCGAGGTCGTGACCTTCCGGGGCGGGTCGCCGTTCAGCGAGCCCATGAAGATCTCGTTCTCCTCCTGGCCGCCGGTCCTGCCGAGATACAGAAACTGTTTGCCGCCCGGAAGAAAGCGCGGGTGGCGGTGGGAGTTCTGCCCCCCCTCGCCGCCGACGGTCGTGACGGTGACCGGCTCGCCGCCGGACGCGGACACGCGAAAGAGGCCCGTGTTGTGGCTCGGAGCGAAGAGGATCACCCCGTCCCTGTTCCAGGTACCCCCCTTGAGGTTCTCCGCGGCGCAGAGCGTGACCGGAGGTCCGCCGGCCACGGCCACCTTCCGGAGCTTGCCGTCGGTGGTCCCGAAGCCGATGTAGCGGCTGTCCGGCGACCAGAAGGGGTAGCAGGAGCGTTCGGTGCCCGAAAGAATCGTTTCCTCCGGGCTGTCGAGCCGGCGCAGGGCGAGCCGTGTCGTGCCCGCCGCATCGCGGGCCACGTAGACGACCATGGTTCCGTCGGGGGAAATCGAGGGAGGCCCGGGGCGCGTGGAGATGAGATTGAAGTAGCCGCCGACCGGCGCCGGAAGCGTCATGTTGAAGAGCTGCTGCTCACGCCCCCCCGGCAGCAGTTTTCCGATCATCGCTCCCGCGGCCACGAGAAGCACGGCGGCCCCCAGCAGGACCGGGAGCGGGAGACCCCGGCGGGCCGCGGCATCCGGGGCGTCGACGCCCGCGATCAGGCTCGATGCGGACGCCAGGATGGAGGAGTCCTTCGCCCCGTTCTCGAGAAAGACGCGGGCTTCGCCGATGTCGCGCAGGCGGCGCAGCGGGTCCCGTTCGAGGCATCGCTCGAGCAGGCGCCGCATCCCCGGCGATGTTTCCGGGGGAAGCGCACTCCACTCGACCTCCTGGCGGAGAACCGCGGCGAGCGTGTCGCTCACGGTTTCCCCGTCGAACAGCCGCCGGCCGGTGAGCATCTCGAACAGGACGACGCCGAACGACCAGATGTCGGCCCGGCGGTCGACCTTGCGGCCGCGGGCCTGCTCGGGGCTCATGTAGGCCGCGGTGCCGAGGATCATGCCGGCGCGGCTCATCGCCGCGGTCATCGTCGGCGAGTTTTCCAGGCTCTCCTCGGCGGAGGTTTCCCCCACGTAGGCGCGCGCCAGGCCGAAGTCGAGGATCCGGACCTTGCCGTCCGATCCCAGCTTGATGTTCGCCGGCTTCAAGTCGCGGTGGACGACGCCGGACTCGTGCGCCGCCTCGAGCCCCGCGGCCAGCTGGCGCGCGATGTCGATCACGTCCTCTTCCGGAATCGGACCCTGCCTGATGCGTTCCGAGAGATCGGCCCCTTCGGCCAGCTCCATCACGAGGAACGTGCGGTGGTCCACGTCCTCGAGGCCGAAGATTCCGGCGATGTTCGGGTGATGCAGGGAGGCGAGGACCTTGGCCTCGCGGCGGAAGCGGGCGAGGCGTTCCGGGTCGGCGGCCAGGTCGTCGGGGAGGAACTTCAAGGCGACTTCGCGGCCGAGCTTCGTGTCGCGGGCGCGGTGCACTTCTCCCATGCCGCCCCGGCCCAGCAGGCCGGTGATTTCATAGTGGGCGAGGCTGGAACCGGTCAAGGGTCCTCCGAAGATGGTCGGGGCTTGAGGACTGAACTCCTGTATCCTGTGGTTCGGATAATCCTGCGAGACAAGCTGGTGAAGACCGACGCGGACTGTACCATATCGAAATGGGGACTCGCATCATCGCGCCGGGCACGGGCGAACCCCGGGAGCCGCCACCCGGCCCGATCCGCGGAAAGCCGCGCGGCGGGCTCCGCCGGAATTCAGCGCGCGGACCCGCCGGTGCCCCGGATCTCTTCGAGCTGAATCCGGATCCGCTCCATCGCCCGATCCACGATCGCCTGGGCCGTTTCCTTGGACCGCGGCTGGTCGAGAAAGTCCGAGTAGTCGACCGGCGGTCCGTAGGACACATGGATCCGCTTGAAGATGCGGGGAATGCAGGACCCGATCGGCAGGACCTTGTCCATGCCGTCGATCGCCACCGGGATCACGCGCGGATGCGTGGAGAGAACGACGAGGCCGGCTCCCGCGCGGCCCGAACCTACCGAGCCGTCCCGGGACCGCCCGCCGTGCGGGAAGATCGTCATCACTCCGTGGGGCAGCAGCTGGATCATCCGCGCGAGCGCCTTCATGTCGCGCCGCCCCTCCCTGATCGGGATGCACTTCCAGTTGCGGGCCAGCCAGGCGAGGACGGGCGTGTTGAAGAAGTTCTCGGCCGCCGCCGGATTCCAGGGGAGGAGGTGCGGATTGAACCACGACTTCGGATAGTAGACGGCCGTGCCCACGAGGAAGCTGTCGATCATCGACTGGTGATGGGACAGCAGCAGCGTGTTCTTCGCCGTGCCGACGTTGCGGCGGCCGGTGACGGTCGTGCGGTTCAGGACGAAGAAGAAAATCCAGAACAGCGTCACCGTGATGTTCGTGACCAGGTAGCTGGACAGCGACTCGAGGAAACCGGGGAGTTTTCCGCCTGTGCTCATTCTGGAACGAAACCGCCTTGTGAAACCGGGTCCGGAACATCGCTCATGAAGACACCGGCAGTCTAATGGAGAGGGTCGCCGGGGGGAACGGGGGGGCGCGCATCAGGTGCCGGGGCGGTGCGGCGAGGCGGCGATGGCCGCCGACGCGCGCGCCGGGCCATATCACCCGGTGACCTTTCGCGCCGACTCCCTTAAAATGGATCGTTCTCCGGTGCCCCGGTCCTGAATGTTCCGGGCCTGATCCGTTTCTGAAAGTCCGTTCAACCCCGTCGGAGGACCCGTGACCCAGCCGACACCCGAAAATCTGCCCCGCCTCGTGGCCCGATCCGGCTTCGGGGGAGTCCTCATGGGGCTGGCGAACCTCGTTCCCGGCATCAGCGGCGGCACGATGCTCCTGGCCGCCGGTATCTATCCGCTGTTCATCGGGGCCATCGCGGAGCTGACCACGCTCAAGTTCCGGCGCACGTCGCTCGTCACGCTCGGCACGGTGATGATCACCGCGATGCTGGCGATCCTGCTCCTGGCCGGCCCGATCAAGATTCTCGTGCGCGACCAGCGCTGGATCATGTACAGCCTGTTCATCGGCCTCACGCTCGGCGGCCTGCCGATCGTCCGCGGGATGATCAAGGCGCCGACCCGCGGGATGTGGCTCGGCGCCGCAGCCGGGTTCGCCGGCATGGCGGCCCTGGCCGTGGCCCAGGCCTCCGAGGCGGGCGGTGCCACCGCTTCCGGGTGGGGCTGGTTCTTCCTGGCCGGCGTCGGCGGAGCCAGCGCCATGATCCTTCCGGGCGTCAGCGGCGCCTACATACTCCTCGTGCTCGGGGTGTACCTGCCGATCCTCGACGGCATCGACCGCTTCCGGGCGGCGCTGTCCGCCGGCGACACCGCCGCGATGATGGGACCTCTCCTGTCCATCGTTGTCCCGGTGGGCGTCGGAGTCGTTCTCGGCGTGGTTCTGGTAAGCAACGTGCTCAAGTGGATGATGGCCCGCTTCGAGAATCCCACGCTCGGCGTCCTGCTCGGCCTCCTGGCCGGCGCGGTCGTCGGGCTCTGGCCGTTTCAGCGCGGCAGGGCCCCGGTGGTCGGCGACGTCGTGGGCGGAGTCCCGGTGACCGCCGACACCCTGGCCGGCCTCCTCGCCGAGCCGGACAAGTGGGCGGTCGAGTTCTTTTCCCCGGCCGCGATGCAGGTGGCGGCGGCGCTCGGGCTGATCGCCGTCGGTTTCGCCATCACCGCGCTGGTGGCCCGGCTCGGAAAGGACTGAGCTTCGGGGGTGCCCTTTCCGCACGATTCGATTATCATGTACGGGTTGCGCCATCCGGTCCGGTCCCCTGCCGGACCCGCACCGCCGTGAACCGCTCTTTCCTTCTGCCTCATAGGGGATTTCCGATGCCCGCAAGAATACCGACCGGATTGTTTCTCGCCGCCCTGGCCGTGCTGCCCGTGATGAACCCCCAACCCGCCGCGGCAGAATCGCTGCAGTCCGGGGTTCACCTCGACGCGCTCAACCGCTCCGTGCGTCCCCAGGACGATTTCTACCGGTTCGCCAACGGCGGCTGGCTCGACAAGACCGAGATCCCGGCGATCTATTCCAGCTACACCGTCTATCACCAGGTCAGCGAAGAGGCGGAGAAGGCCCTGAGGAAGATCATCGAGCAGGCCGCCGCCAATCCCGGGCCGGCCGGATCGGAATCGCAGAAGGTCGGGGACATCTACGCGAGCTGGATGGATGAGGACGCCATCAACAAGGCCGGCGTCGAGGCGATCCGGCCGGAGCTCGACATCGTGGCCGGCATCCGGGACCGGCAGTCGCTCATCGAGGCGATGGCCCGGCTGGAACGCATCGGCATCGGCGGCCCGTTCGGTCTCGGCGTCTTCGCCGACCTCCGCAATTCCGCGATGAACACCGCGTACCTCGGTCAGGGGGGACTGACCCTGCCCGACCGCGACTACTACCTCGACACCGACAACCCGAACTTCGAGAAGGCGCGGGAGGCGATGCCGGACTACATCCGCGACATGCTCATGGCCGCCGGTTACACGCGGGAGTCCGCGGAGGCGGCCGCCGCGGCCCAGTACGCCCTGGAAACGGAAATGGCCCGGGCCTTCACGGACAAGGTGAAAAACCGCGACCTCGAAGCCCGCTACAACCCCCACGCCGTCGCCGACCTGAAGACGCTCGGCACGAACATCGACTGGGCCGCGGCGCTCAGGATCCTCGGACTCGGCGCCGCGGACACGGTCATCGTGATGCAGCCGGACTACTTCAAGGTGCTCGACGGTCTCGTCGGCTCCCGCCCGGTCGCGGAGTGGAAGGACTACATGGCGTTCCAGGTGATGGACGCCCGCGGACATCATCTCGATTCGCTCACCGCCGCCATCCGCTTCGAATTCCGCAACCGCGTCATGAGCGGGCAGAAGGAGGAGCGGGAGCGCTGGAAGCAGGGCGTGGGGATCGTCGATGACCTGGTCGGCGAGGCGGTCGGCAAGCTGTACGTGGCCGAGTACTTTCCGCCGGAAGCCAAGGCGAAAATGCTGGAGCTCGTGGACAACGTCATCGCCACGCTGGACGAAAGCCTCGATGAACTGAAATGGATGACCCCGGAAACGCGGGCGAAGGCCCGGGAAAAGCTGTCGAAGTTCACGGCGAAGATCGGCTACCCCGACGTGTGGCGCGACTACTCGGCCCTCGAGATCGTGCGCGGGGATCACGCCGGCAACCTGCGCCGCGCGAACGAATGGGAGCACAACCGGCAGGTGGCCCGCTACGGCAAGCCGGTGGACCGCACCGAGTGGAGCATGACGCCGCAGACGGTCAATGCCTACTACAGCCCGACGAAGAACGAGATCGTCTTTCCGGCCGCGCGCCTGCAGCCGCCCTTCTTCCAGCTGTGGGCCGACGACGCCATCAACTACGGGGCGGTCGGCGGCGTGATCGGGCATGAGATCTCGCACGGCTTCGACGACCAGGGGAGCCGCTTCGACGGCGACGGCAACATGGTCAACTGGTGGACGGACGAGGATCGCGCGCAGTTCGAGGAGCGCACGAAGAGGCTCGTCGAACAGTACAACGCGTTCTCGCCGATCGAGGGGATGACGGTCAACGGCGCGTTCACGCTCGGCGAGAACATCGGCGACCTCTCCGGGGTCACCATGGCCTACCGGGCCTACATCGCGAGCCTGAAGGGGAAGGAAGCGCCGGTCATCGACGGATTCACCGGGGCGCAGCGGTTCTTCATCGGGTATGCGATGTCCCGCAAGGGGAAGAGCCACGACGAGCTGATCGTCCGCCGTCTCGCCTCCGATCCGCACGCCCCGCTGGAGTTCCGGGTCATCGGCCCGTACCGGAACATCGACGAGTTCCACGAGGCGTTCGGCACAAAGCCGGGCGACGGCATGTGGCTGGATCCGGAGGAGCGCGTCCGGCTCTGGTAGCGGACGGCGGCTCAGGCTCACCCGCCGGAAGCGATCGTCTCCAGTTCCATCCACCGCTCGTACGCGGTGTGAACCTCGGCGTCGATCGCGGTCACGCGCTCCTTCATCCGCGCGATGTCGGCGGCGGGCGTCGTGTGGAAATCCGGCGCCGCCATCGCGTCGTAGATCGCCTGCTTTTCCGCCTCGAGGCGCTCGATCGTTGCGGGCAGCTGTTCATGTTCGCGCTTTTCCCTGAACGAGAGCTTGCGGGGTCGCGGTGGAGCGCCGGGTGCGGACCCGGCCGGCTTCTTCGGCGCCGCCGGACCCTTCGGCGCCGGGGCGGGCGCTTCGGGTTTCCGCTGCCGCAGCCAGTCCTCGTAGCCTCCGGCGTACTCCGTCCAGCGCCCCGCGCCCTCCGCCACGAGCGTGGAGGTGACCACGTTGTCCAGGAACGCCCGGTCGTGCGACACGACGAGCAGCGTTCCCTGGAAGTCGAGGAGGAGGTCCTCGAGGAGCTCGAGCGTTTCCAGGTCGAGATCGTTCGTGGGCTCGTCGAGAACGAGCAGGTTGCAGGGGCGCGAGAGCACCCGGGCGAGCTGGAGCCGGCGCCGTTCCCCGCCGGACAGCTTCGTCACCGGTCCGCGCATCTGGTCCGCGGTGAACAGGAAGTCCTTGAGATAGCCGACCACGTGGCGCTCTCCGGATCCCACGGTGATCATCTCGCGCCCTTCGGACACGTTGTCCATGACCGTCTTCGCTTCGTCGAGGGCGTCGTGCCCCTGCTCGAAGTACGCCACCTCGAGTTTCGTTCCGGGCTCTACGGAGCCCTCCGTTGGGGCGATCCTGCCGAGCAGCAGTCCGATCAGCGTCGTCTTGCCGCAGCCGTTCGGGCCGAGGATGCCGATGCGGTCGCCGCGCAGGAACGTTCCGCTGAGTCCCGTGACGATCGGTGACCCGCCGTAGTCGAAGCCGACGTCGCGGAGGCGGAGCACGATCTTGCCGGAGGGGTCCGCCTCCTGGAGTTGGGCCCGGACCCGGCCCGTCTCCTCGCGCCGTTGCGAACGCTCGACCCGGAGCGCCTCGAGCGACCTGACCCGCCCCTCGTTCCGGGTCCGCCGCGCCTTGATCCCCTGGCGCAGCCACGCCTCCTCCTGCGCCAGTTTCCTGTCGAACTGCGCGTCCTGCCCCGCTTCGACGGTCCGTGCCGCATCCTTCGCGTCGAGATATGCGTCGTAGCCCGACTGGTAGCCGCGGATCGTTCCGCGGTCGAGGTCGACGATGCGGTTCGCGAGGCGGCGCAGAAAGCTCCGGTCGTGCGTGACGAAGACGATCGTGCCGCGCCGGCGCTGGAGCGCCTCTTCCAGGTGGTTGATCGCGTCGATGTCGAGATGGTTCGTCGGCTCGTCGAGGATCAGGAGATCCGGGTCGCGGACGAGGGCCGCCGCGAGAAGTACGCGGCGCCGGGATCCGTCGGAGAGCGTTTCGATCCTGGCTGCGGGGTCGAGGGAGAGGTCGCGGACGGCCTGGTCGATCTGCCGCTCCACCTCCCACGGAGAGTGATGCCGCGCCGCCTCGCAGGCTTCGTGCAGGTAAGCAAGAACCGGGCCGTTCAGGTCGCGGGGCACGTCCTGCTGCAGCATCGCCACCCGGAGGCCCGGCCGGCGGACGACATCACCGGAGTCGGGCGCCAGCGACCCCTCAAGGAGCCTCAGAATCGTCGTCTTTCCGGCGCCGTTCCGGCCGAGCAGGCCGATCCGCTCCCCCTCCTCGATCTGGAGGCTGGCGGAGTCGAGAACCGGGGGGCCGGCGAACTTGAGGCTGACGGAGTTGAGGCTGATCAGGGCCATGTCGGCGCGGGGACGGTGAGCGGTATCACATTCATCCCGACAGAGTAGGGCACCGGATTCCCCGGAGCAAACGGGGAAGCGGATTAGGGCACTGGATTCCCGGGAGCAAACGGGGCGGAGCGGAAAGCGGCGTCCGGCTCGCTTCCCCGCGGCCGACTCCTGCGCTAGATTGGGTGGATGCCGCTCGCTATGGGAACCCGCCTTGGACGCTACGAAATCCTGGCACCCCTTGGTTCCGGGGGGATGGGCGAAGTGTATCGCGCCCGCGACCCGCGGCTGCAGCGCGACGTGGCCATCAAGGTTCTGCCGGAAGCGGTGGCGCTGGATGCCGCGGCACTGGCCCGGTTCGGCCGTGAGGCACTGGCCGCCGCGACAACAACCCATCCCAACATCCTTTCCCTCTTTGACGTCGGTACGGAGCAGGGCATTACCTATGCCGTGATGGAGCTTCTCGAGGGCTCCACGCTCCGGGAGAAGATCGCCGCCGGGCCCCTGTCCCTGGAAGAAACCCTTGGCATCGCCCGCCAGATCGCCGACGGCCTCGTGGCGATGCATGACCGGGGCATCGTCCATCGCGACCTGAAACCGGAAAACCTGTTCGTGACCTCGGACGGGCATGTGAAGATCCTCGACTTCGGCCTGGCCCGGATCCTGCCCCGGCCGGGGGAGGTCGACGACGCGGCTCCCACGGTCACCGGTGTGACGGTGCCCGGTACGATCATGGGAACGATCGGTTACATGGCACCGGAACAGCTGCAGGGCCGCCCCGTGGATCAGCGCGCCGACCTGTTCTGCCTCGGAGCGATCCTCTATGAACTGCTGGCCGGGAGGCGGGCGTTCTCCGGAACCTCGTGGGCGGAGGTTTCCGCGGCGATCCTCAGGGAAAACCCCCTTCCGCTGACGGGTGTCCGGGTGCCGCCGGCCTTCGAAGCGATCCTCCGGCGCTGCCTGGAAAAGGATCCCGACGCACGGTTCCCCTCGGCCCGCGAGATCCTGGACGGCCTGAAGAGCGTCGACACGGCGCCGCCGCCTTCGACCCCCGACCGCAGCCGGTCCCGCCTGCGGCCCTGGCTTTTCGCCGCCACATCACTCGCGCTGGTCCTGGCCTATCTTGTTCTGTCCGGCAGGCCCCCGCCGGCGGACCACACCACCTCCGTGCCGGCGCGAACCGCGTCCATCGCCATGCTCGAGTTCGAGAACCTGACCGGCGACCCGGCCTTCGACTGGATCGGGCGCGGGCTTCCCGAACTGCTCGGCACGGCCATGGCGCGGTCCAGGGATCTCGATGTGTACGATCCGCAGCGCCTCTCCCAGCTTCTGGGAAGCCCGGACCGGACCACCGACGCGGGCGCCCCGGCGTTCGAAAGGCTCAAGGGGCGCGGCATCGGTCGGGCGATCGTCGGCAGCATGCTCCGCTCCGGCGGGGACATCCGCCTCCAGTGCCGGGTCGTCGATGTGGAGACGAGCAAGGTCCTCCACGCGGCGTCCATCACCGGTCCGGCCTCGGACGACCTGTTCCGCCTCGCGGGCGAACTCATACCCAGGCTGCAGACCTGGCTTGAAATCGACCTCGTGGCCGCCGGTTCGGAGAGTCAATGGTTGCGGGACATAACCACCTCGTCGTCGGATGCCTACCGGCTCTATCTCCGGGCGCGCGAGGCCCTGATCGCCTCCCGCTGGCGGGAGGCGGCCAGCTATGCCGAGCAGGCGGTGGCGATCGACACCCAGTTCGTGGCCGCGTACGTGGATCTCGTCGGAAGCTGCTGGAATCTTGGAGACGAGGCCCGCATGCAGAAGAACCTGGACATTCTCCGACGGCTGCGCGACAGCGCTTCCCCGCGGGACGTGATACAGATCGACCTCATCGACGCCGTGGTGACCGAGGACCCGGAGCGACTGATCCGGTCGGCATCCTCCGCCCACGAGCTGTATCCCGAGGACCGGTTCTTCACCTACCTGCTCGGCCGGGGTTACTACACGGCCGGACGTTACCCGGAGTGCATCCAGGTGCTGGAGCCGCTGATCCGGGGGCGCTATGCCTGGGCCTGGACGTACGTGCTGGCGGCGAAGTCCCATCAAAAACTCGGCAACATCACGGACGCCCGTCGATGTTTCGAGACCGGCATGGACGTGACCCGCCGCAATCCGGAGGTTGCCATGGTCTATGCCGGGTTTCTCAGGGAAGAAGGGGACACGGCCCGGGCCCGCACCATCCTTCTTGAAGCCGGGCGATCGCCGGGGCTCGCCGAATCTCCGGAAGCCGAGACACAGATCCGGCTCGAACTCGCGCGCTTGTATGAAGCCGAGGGAAAGCCGGACAGCGCCCGCACCGAGTACGAGCGCATTCTGGCCATCCTTTCTCCCGAACCGTCCGATTCGACGAACCTCGTCAGCGACGAGAGGCGGAAAGCCGCCCTGGACGGCCTGAACCGGGTCGGAGTCGACCGGTAGCCGGTGCACCGACGCCCCGTTCGGAGCCCCCAAATGTCTTGCACCCCGAAGAATCGAACGTGGCCCCGGCGCACCGCAATACGGTAAACTCATGCGCCCGCCGACATCGGCGGGCGGCAGCGCATCGCATCGGAGGATACCGTGACCACAGCCCTAACTGGATTTGCCGCACTGCGCTCGCGGAGCGCAGGCATTTTGATTCCGGGCATCTTCGCCCTGTCGCTCTTCGCCCTTCCCGCCTCCGCCCAGGTCAGCCGGAACGTCACGCTGATGGCCAACATCGACTCCTACGCGGCCTACGCGAACTGCTGTTCGTACGTCCATTCCGATGGCCGGGAATATGCCGTGATCGGCACGAACACCGGCACCGCCATCTACAACATCGTGAACCCGTCTTTGCCGACGCTCGTCGGGTTCATCCCCGGCGTCAGCTCTTCGTGGCGCGAAATGAAGCAGATGGGCAACTACATCTATGTCGTTTCGGAAGGCACCGCGTCCGGCCTGCAGATCATCCGGATGACGAACCCGCAGGCGCCGGTTCTCGCGGCCACCTGGAACGGTTTCTCGTCGGCGCACACCATCACCGTGGATCCGGCCCGATCGCTCGCCTACGCCAACGGCGCCAACGGCCAGACCGGCGGAATGCGGATCCTGTCGCTGGCCAACCCCGAGGCGCCGGTTCAGCTGGCCAGCTACACGGCCCACTACGTTCACGACAGCCATGTCCGGGGAAACCAGCTGTTCGTGGCGTCCATCTATGAAGGGTTCGAGATCGTTCTCGACGTCACGAATCCGGCCAGCCCGACGCAGGTGGCCATCTGGACCACGCCCGGGAACTTCACGCACAACAGCTGGACGTCGCAGAGCGGAAACTACCTGTTCACGACGGACGAAAACTCGACCGGATTCGTCACCGTGTACGACATCACCGGGCTTCCGGCGGTGACGGAAGTGGCGCGGTACACGGCGAACCCGGTGGCGATCGCCCACAACGTTCACGTGAAGGGGGACCTCGCGTTCGTGTCCCACTACACGGAGGGGGTGCGCATCCTCGACGTGTCCGACCCGATGACGCCGACCGAGGTCGGCTACTACGACACCTGGCCGGGAGCCTCCGGCGGATTCAACGGCGACTGGGGCGTGGACCCCTATTACCCCTCGGGCACGTTCATCGTCAGCGACATTTCGGGCGGCCTGTTCGTGTTCCAGGCGGATCTCGACTACGGCCTGATGAAGGGCACCGTCACCGCGGCAGGCTCCGGGCTTCCGATCGAGGGAGCGCGGGTCGAGGCGCCGGGCACGGGGATCAGCTTCACGACGTTCGCCTCCGGCAAGTTCGCGCTGGCCCTCGACGCCGGCTCCTACAATATCGAGGCCACCCGCTTCGGGGACTATCCCGCGTCCAATTCCGGACCGGTCGCCTCCGGACAGACCACGATCCGCAACATCGTGATGACGCCGATCCCCAAGGGAACGGTGGCCGGGACGATCACCGGCGGCGTGGGCATGACCCCGCTGCCCGGGTCCGAACTGCATCTCCATGAAACGCCCCTGGAAACATCGAGCACCGCCGGGGGCGCCTACAGCCTGGGGAACGTTCCGGAGGGGCCGCACCTGCTCGAAGCGGCCCGCGCGGGTTACCTCCACGCCCAGCAGAACGTCCAGGTGGTCGGCGGTTCCACGACGACGGCCAACCTGAACCTGACGGCCATGGACTTCTACTATGATGTGGAGGCGGCCGCGGGGTGGTCCCTGTCCGCTCCCGGCGACAACGCCACGGCGGGTCTCTGGATTCTCGCCGATCCCGTGGGCACGGGACCGCAGGCGCCCGCGATCATCGGGCCGCTGTCCCTCCGCGACCGGGTCGGACCGCTGCATCATCCCGACGGCGAAGGGGGGGCCGGCCCGCTGACGATCCAGCCGGAGGACGATCACACTCCGGCGCCGGGCGTGAACTGCTTCATCACCGGAAACGGCCCGGTCGGCGGCGCGGTGGGCGTCGCCGACGTGGACAACGGCATCACGACGCTCCGCTCGCCGGTGTTCGATCTGTCCGGCGTGGCCGATCCGCACATCTCCTTCTACTACTGGTATACGAACGACGGGGGGAGCAACCCGGGCACGGACCCGTTCGTGATCAGCATCTCGGCCAACGGCGGGACCACGTGGACGGCCGTCGACTCCATCTACTCATCGAATCACGCGTGGACGTACTACGACATCCGCGTCCTCGACTACATCGCCACGACGAACGCGGTCCGGATGCGCTTCATCGCCCAGGATCTCGGCGGCGGCTCGATCGTCGAAGCGGGCGTGGACGACTTCGGGTACTACGCCGCGCCGGTGCAGAGCGCCGTGCCCGGTGACGATCGACTCCCGGCCACCCGGGTGACGCTCCTGGCCGGGCCGAACCCGTTCCAGGTGGCCACCGACCTCCGCGTCAGCCGCCCCTCCGCGGGACCGCTGTCCGTCGGCGTCTTCGACGTGAACGGCCGCCGGGTCCGGAGCCTCGCCGACGGCGTCGCCCCGGCCGAGTGGGGCCTCCGCTGGGACGGCACGAACGAGGAAGGGCGGCCGGTACCGGCGGGCATCTACTTCGTCCGCGCGGCGGGGGACGGGTTCGAGCGGACGGCACGGCTGGTGCGGATCCGCTGATCCGGAGGCACGATTTCGGCGGCGGCCTCTCAGCCGCCGCCGAAATCGCGTCGAAAGCGAGCCCGGCGGTCCCGCTCGGGAGCCCGCCCTTTACACTCTTTTCATGGACTTCAGAACTCCCGCGCCCAGTTCTGCACCACCACGATCCGTGGCGCCGCGACCACCGCGTCGTCGTCCTCGACATGCCCCCGCACCAGGTAGAACCGCTCCGCGTCCGCCGACATGTCGAACCCGTCCGGCCAGGGAAGCCCGAAGATGCCGGGGCGCGGAAACAGCTGGCGCGTGGCGCCCGGGCGGAACCCCTGCGACCGGTCGATCTCCGTCGACATGATCCCCTGGTCGTCGGCAAAGACGATCTCGCTGCCGTCCGCCCGCCAGCGGGGCCAGTGGCCGCCGTTCCGGGAAATCTGCCACTTGCCGGCCAGGTCGGGGAGCGAGGTCACGAAGACCTGGTTCTCCCCGCTTTCGTCCGAAACATAGGCGAGATAGCGTCCGTCCGGTGACGGAACGCTCCACCACTCCGCGGCGCCGGTGGCAAGGAGCTTCCGCGGCTCGCCGTCCAGATGGTCGAGGGGCAGGGAATAGATGTCGAAGTCCCCGGGCCGGTCGGACTTCGACTGCGTGAAATAGAGCGTGGCGCCGGTGGCATCCAGATGGGGGAGCAGGCCCGGCCTCAGGACCTCGTGGGCCCGCGATCCGTCCGCGGGAAACCGGATCAGCGTGAACACCGGAAACTCCCCCTCATAACCGTAGAGGGTGGCGCCGTCGGGGGAGAAGGAGGCCATGTCCTTGCGCTCGTCGGAGAACGTGAGCCGGGTGCTCGTCTTGCGGGCC
The DNA here is from genome assembly GCA_964596775.1 of uncultured bacterium. GTDB lineage: Bacteria > Eisenbacteria > RBG-16-71-46 > JABDJR01 > JAWXBZ01 > CAZQVN01. Next base: position 128,095 of record CAZQVN010000004.1, on the reverse strand, counting down.
ATGTCGATCGACCAGAGTTCCCGGCTTTCGCCGTCGCTGATCCGGATGACCGCCCGGGTTTCGTCGGGGGAGACGTCCGGAAACGCGTGCATGTTCGCCGTGGCGGAGTGGACGCCCAGCACGCCGCCCCGCCGGTCCACCGACACGATTTCCTTGAGGCCGGCGCTCGGCGCCAGAACGTAGGCCATCGAACCGTCGTCGGCGGCGCTCGGCCGGGTGCCATCCGCCGCTGCCAGGAACGCGTCGCCGGCCGGTTTCAGCGTCTTCAGTGAGAAGGGCAGGGCCCACACGCCCCGGGTTCCGCCGCCCCTTTCGAACAGGATGTGACCGGAGGGGGACCAGGTCGGATTGTGGAGGCCGTGATCCTTGACGACGAGAATCTCCTCCAGTCCGCCTCCGGGGGTCACGAGGCAGATCGTGTCGTAGGTTCCGCTGCGGCGGTGTCCGACCGTCACCCACCCCCTGCCTTCGGGCAGCGCCCCGATTTCGTGGAAGTCGGTGAAGGTCGACGTCGAATCGCAGAAGACGGCCGGATCGCCGCCGTTGGCCGAAACGGCATACACGGCGTCGTTGCCGGTGCTGAACAGGATCCGGTCGTCCGGTCCCCAGGTTCCGCCGCCGACCGTGCTGAAACCGCTCCCCTTCAGCGTGGCGATCTTCGTCGGCTTCCCCCCCTCCACGGGCACCTTCCAGATGGCGTTCCGCTCGGCAAAGGCCAGCCACTTCGAGTCATGCGACCAGAACAGGCTCGCCACGGTGACCGGCGTTTCGACCGGCATCGGATCGGTCTGCTCGAGATCGCGGATCCACAGGCGGTCCCGGCTGAGATAGGCCACGTAGCGCCCGTCCGGCGAGATGTGGGCGTGAAATCCGCTGGACGCGCCCGGGTCCGTGCTGTCGAACGTGATCGCCGACTTGCGGAGCGGAAGTTCCGCGGTGGCCGCGGGGCGGAGGAGATAGACCGCGGCGGCTCCGATCAGCGCCGCGCCGAGAGCCACCGACATCACGACCTGCGCCGACAATCCCCGCTTCGCCGGTTCCGGAGCCGCGGCCGGTACCGCGGCATCCGGTTCCCGATCGCCGGCCACGACCCGGGCCAGCAGGATGCGGGCTTCGCCGATGTCGCGCAGGCGGAGGCGGACGTCCCGCTCCAGGCAGCGTTCGAGGAGCCGCCGGATCTCCCGCGGGAGGTCCTTCGGCAGTTCATCCCAGTTCGGCTCGGCGCGCAGCACCGCGGCCAGCGTGTCGGACACGGTTTCGCCGGAGTAGAGGCGGTGGCCGACCAGCATCTCGAACAGGACGACGCCGAACGCCCACACGTCGGCCCGCTTGTCGGCGTCCTTGCCGCGCGCCTGCTCCGGGCTCATGAACGACGCGGTGCCGAGCAGCACGCCGGCACCGGTCATCGCCTGCGTCATCGTGGGGGAGTTGCTCAGGCCCGAGGCGCCGGAGGCCGGCGTGGCCGCGTCGAACGCCTTGGCCAGGCCGAAGTCGAGCACCTTCACCCGGTCGTCGGTGGTCAGCTTGATGTTCGCCGGCTTGAGATCGCGGTGGATGACGCCCCTTTCGTGCGCGGCCTCCAGCGCCTCGGCGATCTGCAGCGCGATCCCCAGCGCCTCCTCCACCGGCACGGCGCCCTGTTCGATCCGCTCCTCGAGCGTCGGGCCGCCCACGAGTTCGAGGACGAGGGCCCTGAGGCCGTCCGCCTCCTCGATGCCGTAGATCGCCGCGATGTTCGGATGGTTGAGCGAGGCCAGGACCTCCGCCTCGCGCTGGAAGCGGGCCAGCCGCTGCGGGTCCGCGGTGAACGCCTGCGGAATCAGCTTGAGCGCCACGCTCCGGTTGAGTTTCGAGTCGGTGGCCAGGAACACTTCGCCCATGCCGCCGGCGCCGAGTTTGTCGGTGATCTTGTAGTGCGAGATGGAGCGACCGATCATGAGGATCCCCTGAAGGTTCGGGAGGGGGTGTCGTGCGACCTGGGGCGGAAGTTATCACACGGGGAAGGAGCCTCTCAAACGTGGCCCGGCGCCCCCCGGAACATGAGATGATCCCCCCATGATCCGCTGGCTCACCCCTCAACCGCCCCGCGGCGCCCTTCCGCATCCGTTCCCGAGTCCGTTCGACGACGTGGAGCCGCACCCGCTCGCCCGGGCCGCGGCGGCGGAACTCATGGCGGAGTTCCGCGCCGGCGCGGTCGCCCCCGGCATCTCCGTGGATGTGCTGAACCGGCCGGAAGGGGGGAAGATGTTCGGCGTCCTGGTCGTGACGGCGCCGGACGGCAGGGTTGGAGTGATCCGGGCGTTCTCCGGCCTGCTCGACGGCGCCTGGGAGGTGCCCGGCTGGGCGCCGCCGCTGTTCGACACGAAGGACCGGCTGGTGATCGAACCCCGCTTCGACGTGCCGATCCGGTCGCTGTCGGAGCGGATCGAGGCCCTGGCCCGCAGCGCGGCGTTCCGCGACGAGCGGCGCGCGCGCGCCGGCATCGACGCCGCGTTTGCCGCCCGGCGCGCCGCCATGAAGGAAGACGCCCGCGAACGCCGGGACCGGCGACACCGCGAGCGTGCCGCACTGACGGAGGGCGATCGCGCGGCACGGCGCCTCCTCGACAACGAAAGCCGGCAGGAGGATATCGAGCGCCGAAGGCTCGATGCGCTGCTCCGCGCCGGGCACCGGGCGGCCACGCGGGGGCTCCGCCTCGAACAACGGCTCGCGGCCATGGAACGCCTGCGCCGGATGATTTCGCGGCGCGTCATCAGGGAACTGCACGACACCTACCGGCTGACGAATGCCCGCGGGGTGACGACGTCGCTCCGCGCCCTGTTCGCGCCCGGCGAACCCCCGTGGGGCGCGGGGGACTGCGCCGCGCCGAAACTGCTGACGGAGGCCCGCCGCGCAGGGGTCACGCCGCTGGCGATGGCCGAATTCTGGTGGGGGCCGCCCCCGCCGGGCGGCGGCCGGGTGGAGGGGACCTTCTATCCGGCCTGCGCGCCGAAGTGCGGACCGATACTCCCGTTTCTGCTCGAAGGAATCGATACGGCTCCGAGGAGGACCTGGAAGCCGGAGGACCTGCCCGCGGACGCTCTTCCCACATTATATGAGGACGACCGCGTGGTGGCGGTGTCCAAGCCCTCCGGAATGCTCTCCGTGCCCGCCCGGGACGAAACGGTTGCCGACTCCGTGCAGGCGCGACTGGCCGAACGCCATCCGAAGGCGGAACGCGTGATGCTCGTCCACCGTCTCGACCTCGACACGTCCGGCGTGATCCTCGCCGCGCTGGACGAAGACGCTTACCGGGCGCTGCAGGAGCAGTTCGTGAACCGAACGGTGAAGAAACGCTACATCGCCTGGATCGAGGGGTCGCCGCCGGGGGACCGGGGGACGATCGCGCTCCCTCACCGGCTCGACGTGGACCAGCGACCCCGCCAGGTCGTGGATTTCGTGCACGGGCGCGAGGCGGTCACCGACTGGAAGGTCCTGGAGAGGGACGGCGGGCGGACAAGGGTGGCGCTGTTTCCGCGGACGGGTCGGACGCACCAGCTGCGCGTGCACGCCGCGCACGCCGACGGGCTCGCCGCGCCGATCGTCGGCGACCGTCTCTACGGCTCCCCGGGAGGGCGGCTGATGCTCCACGCGGAGTCGCTGTCGTTCCTGAATCTCGACGGTCGCCGGATCACCGTCACCGACCCGGCCCCGTTCTGAAGCGGACGGCAGCGGAGGCCCCCCGGCAACCGGGCGGAGCCTTCCGGGGAAGCGGAAGTTGAATTTATCGTGCCATGCTTGAAGGGGTGCCGGTATCGGAAAGGCCATATCGGGGGACGGCCGGGAGCCGCTCAGCGGGAAGGGTGCATCAAGAGGAGCGAGGCCGGGGGGCGCAGACTCTGCGCCGGGCAAAAAAAAAGGCCGCCGGCTCCGTCTTCTCGGCCGCTGAGAGAAGACCTAGGGGAGGAAAACCTCCCGGAGCGCGGCGGTGCAGAGATTCTATCAGGGAGTCGGACACTGTCAAAGCATCTTTTCAGCAATCTTCGGGATAGTTTCCGCCAATGACGCGGTCCGGAAATGGAGTCTGATTCCATAAAAAATCGACGGCACAGGCGCGGGAGGCAGGCGCGTTTCGGCTCCCCGATAAGCACCGGCGCTTCGACGGTCAACCGAGCCGTTTCAGCACCATCGAACCGAGTTCGTCGGTGGCGTGCGCGCCGGCCTTGAGCGACGTCACGTCGCCCGAGGTCAGCAGGCTTGCCACCGCGCTCTCCACCGCCGCCGCGGCGGGCTTCTCCCCGAGATAATCGAGCATCATCGACGCGGCCATGATCGCCGCGATCGGGTTGGCCGTGTTCTGTCCCGCGGCCTTCGGAAACGAACCGTGGATCGGCTCGAACAGGCCGAGCTTGCCGGGATGGATGTTGCCGCTGGCGGCGATCCCCATGCCTCCCTGGATCATCGCGCCGAGGTCGGTGATGATGTCGCCGAACAGGTTCGTGGTGACGGCCACGTCGAACCATTCCGGGTTCTTGACCATCCACATGCAGGCGGCGTCGATGTAGGCGTGATCCGTCCTGATATCCGGATACTCTTTGGCCACCTCGGCGAAGACGCGCGTGTAGATGTCCTGCGCCCGCACGGCGTTCGCCTTGTCGATGAGCAGCAGTTCCTTCCGCTTCCGCGTCCGGGCCACCTCGAAGGCGTAGCGGATGATCCGCTCGGTGCCCTTGCGGGTGTAGCGCATCGGCTGCGACGCCGTCTCCTCCGGGCCGCCCTGGTCGGTGAACTCCGGCTTGTGCACATAGGCGTCCTCGGTGTTCTCGCGGACGATCACCATGTCCACGTCGGCGGGGGTCTTGTCCTTGAGCGGGCAGAACCGCGCGTCGTACAGCTTGATCGGGCGGAGGTTCACGTACAGGTCGAGGTCCCAGCGGAGCCGGCCGATGATGCCGCGCTCGATGAGGCCGACCGGAGCCCGGGGGTCGCCGATGGCGCCGAGATAGATGGCGTCGGCCTTCTGAATTTCCTGGAACGCCGATTCGGGAAAGACTTCCTTGTGATCCAGCCAGTAGTCGGTGCCGAACGGATACTCGGTGACGTTGGCCGAGAAGCCGTGCGCTTCCCCCGCGGCGTTGAAAACGCGCAGGGCTTCCCGCGTGACTTCCGGTCCGATGCCGTCTCCGGCCAGTACCGCGATGTTGTGGGTGCGTTTCATAGGCGGGGGAGTTTATCAGCGGGGAAGGGGTCGGACAACCGGCGGGGGATCGCGACGCCCGGCACAAAATCGTTGGCCGCCGGGCCGGGGCGGCCTATCATGCGCGGACGACGAACCGGGGCGGAACCTGTTTCCCGGCCACGCCGGCGATCCGGCGCCGGAGTGCCGGCCGGGTCCGCGCACCGGGTCGCACTCGATTCCCGCTGAACCAGGAAGGCCATCGACATGAAGTTCGAAATCAAACCTGTCGGGCAGCACGAGTCCGCGGGCGGTGGCCGACCGGCACCGGACGGTCCGTAATGCACCCGAGTGCGCTGAGTCACGCCCGTCTCTTCTTCGAAACCTACGCGACGGCGTTCGAAAACCCCGCGATCGTCGAAATCGGGTCGCAGGACGTCAACGGCTCGCTGCGCGACGTGGCCCCGGAGCGATGCCGCTACACCGGGCTCGACTTCGTCGCCGGCAAGGGCGTGGACCTGGTGATGGACGATCCCTACGCGCTTCCTCTCGAGGACGGGTCGGCCGACATAGTGGTCAGCAGTTCCTGCTTCGAGCACTCGGAGATGTTCTGGCTTGTCTTTCTCGAAATACTCCGGGTGATGAAACCGGACGGCCTGTTCTATCTCAATGTTCCCTCGAACGGCGACTTCCACCGCTGGCCGGTGGACTGCTGGCGTTTCTACCCGGACAGCGCCCGGGCGCTGGTGACCTGGGCGCGGCGGAACGCGCTGCACCCGCTCGCTCTCGAGTCGTTCACCGGTGTCCGGTCGGGAGGGCACTGGAACGATTTCGTGGCCGTCTTCCTCAAGCACGAGGCGGAAGCCGGACGGCATCCGAACCGGATGGTGGACCGGACCGGCGGTTTCACGAACGGCCTGCGTCACGGGTCCGACGAGGTCGAGAACTTCAGCCGCACGCCGGAGGACCAGAAGACGCTGGCCACCCGGCTGCGTCGCTGGTACTGGCGGAAGACCGAGGACGCCGCGTTCGCGCGGGCCGGGAGGAAACCGTGAAGACGCTCCAGCGCTGCCCCTGGGCCGGCACCGATCCGATCTACGTCCGCTATCACGACGAGGAGTGGGGCGTCCCCGTTCACGACGACCGGAAGCTCTTCGAGTTCGTGATCCTCGAGGGGGCGCAGGCCGGGCTGTCGTGGATCACGATCCTCAAGCGCCGCGAGGGGTACCGGAAGGCGTTTGCCGGTTTCGACCCGAAGAAGGTGGCCCGGTTCGACGAGGCCCGAATCGAAAGGCTGATGCTGGACCCCGGTATCATCCGCAATCGGCTGAAGGTCGAGTCGGCGGTCACGAACGCGCGGGCGTTCCTGGCCGTCCAGAAGGAGTTCGGCAGCTTCGACGCGTACATCTGGTCGTTCGTGAAGGGAAAGCCGATCCAGAACCGCCCCGTGACGATGAAGGACCTGCCGGCCCAGACGCCGCTGTCCGAAACGATCAGCAAGGATCTGAAGAAGCGGGGATTCCGGTTCGTCGGCCCGACGATCGTCTACGCGCACATGCAGGCCACCGGGATGGTCAACGATCACATCGTGAGCTGTTTCCGGAGGAAGGACGTGGCGGGGCTCGGGTAGGGGGGCACGACCCTGGCGGGCCGCCCCGACATCCGGCAGCGGCATGCTCTCGCCGACCGAGATTCTCAGAGACGATGCGGACGGTGCGACAACCATGGGTCGCACCGTCCGTCCGTCAAAACCCTAATTCATCACGACATCCGTCTTGGCCGGCCCCGAAGCCCGACCCTCCCAGAGACTCCGCGCCTTTTCGTAGGCCAGGGCGCCGCACTGGCGTCCCATCACCCGCGACCTCCGATCACCGTCACGGAAATGGATGCCGCCGTAGAGCCGGGAGATCCCGGCCTCGTCCGCGGCCTCGGAGAACGTGTTGAACGTGATCGTCACGTCCGCCGCCGGCGCGATCCCCGGCTCGGCCTTGAAGCCGTGCCGCGGCGTCGTGTAGCTGAACGTGAACGCGTCGCTGCCGGTGAACCGCTTGAGGGCCTCGGCGGCCGAGGAACTGAACGCGCTGTGCCCCGAGGTGTACTCCGCGAACGGCGGCGTGGGGAACCAGGTCGGCTGGTACGGCTTCCAGGCCGCACCGTCGATCTCCACGTTGTTCTGCCCCGGCCCGCCCCAGGCGCGGATCGTCTGCCCGTTGTAGAGATAGCGGATGGCCGTGACCGGACGACAGTAGTCGTAGAAGGCCTTGGCCTCCCAGACGGCGATGCCGGCATCGAACACGGCGTTCGTCAGGGCGAAGAACATCTTCACGTCGTCGTCCAGCGTGTGATTGTCGCGGGCGGAGACGAGCTGCGCGAACAGGTTGAAGTGGCCGGGCGGAAGCTCCGAGGACGGGCCGTCCGCCCAGTACTCCGCGATGGCCTTCTGCTCGTCGGTGAGGTTCGCGCTGATGGCGATCAGCTCCTCGCACTGGGCGCGGTAGGCGGCGCTGCCGAACTCGGCCGGCGGTACCGGCCGGAACATCGACGGGCTGGTCATGGCAAACGGGACGACGTGACCCCAGTGCGGGCAGATGAACGACGGTGTCACGGTGGCGCCCGCCTGGTTGACGAACGTCAGCGGCTGCCAGCGACCCGGGTTCGGGATCATCGACAGCGGCGTCGGCGTTTCCACCGGGATGGGCGGGTTCGCGGGCACGTAGCCCGTGTAGTCGGAATAGGGGGTGCCGTTGCCGAGGACGCCCAGCTGGTTGGCGCCGTCCACGCTCCGGAACGCGATCACCGCCGCGGCGGCCACGTTGCCGATCCCCGCCGGCGTCGTCCGGTCGGTGGACTGGTCGTCCGGGTCGTACCCCAGCGCCACCATCTTGGCCCGGAACACGGCGGCCTGGCTCGGATACTGATCGGTGAGCGCGCGGTAGGCGGCGTAGCTGATCGCCTTGCTCTTGCGCCCGGGCGTCCGCTCGGCGGCCGGCCTGCGCAGATCGGATCCGAGGCGGGTGCCCACGGCCACGGCGTCGTAGGCGGCCCACGCGTCGTAGACCGCGGTACTGACGATGGCCAGGGCGCGAGCGGTCTGCGGCGGACCGGGCCTCACGTCGCGGATGGCCTGCAGGTTCACGTCGTTCCACTGGAGTACGACGTTCCTGCCTGTCGGAACGGGGGGATCGCCGCCGCCCGGCTTCGTCACCGGGTCGTCGCCGCAGCCGGAGAGGACGAGGATCGCCGCTCCGGCGCACAGGATTGTACGCAGTCGTTTGCTCATGTCTGGCTCCGCGATGTGTCGCGCCTCGGGATTGCCGTTTGCACCCGATCGGGTGTCCCGAAGGTGCGACGATACGATGGAAAATAATACCAGAGCAGGGGGTGGGACCGGCTATTCTCATTTCTATTGTGGCCGGTCGCCCGCCCGCGCGGTCTGCCCCCTCCGGACCCGGCCCTTCGCTTGACGCCACTCAACGCTCCCCGTAGCCTCAATGTCTCATGTGTCGCGCGATTTTGCTTTTTTTCCTGGTGACCCTCCCCGGGTGGACTTTTGCCGGTTTACCGGACGGCGCCGGGGCCGCCGAATCCGCCCGCGTCCGTCTCGACGACTTCGGGACGGTCGTCTGGCGCCGGACCGTGCGCCTTTCCGCCCACCAGAGCGCCTGCATCGGCGACCGGTTCTACCCTCCCGGCGCCTCCATCGAGTTCGGTGTGCTGCCAAGCCGCTACGGCGATCGCGCCTACTTCCGGACGGACCGCAAGATCCTCGAGGAGTGGCCCCTGTCGGGGCCGGGCGACGTGTCCGGGCTTGCCGAGCGAGCGGGCCGGTTCGTCGCGCGTTTCGCGCAGAGCGACACGCTGTTCCTGGAGCTGAGGGATGTCGGCGCACCCGTCTTCGCCGCCGGCGAGGCCGGCCTCAGGATGAGCACCCTGTTCCGCCACTGGATCGCCGACGCGTTCACGATCGAGGACTGGCGGGCAGCCGCGGAGCTCGGCATCCCCCAGGAGCGCTTTCTGGGGCCCGCCCCCGAGCAGATCTGCATGCTCGGATCGGGAGCCGGGTGATGAGGGTCGCTTCACCCGGCGGGTGAAGAGATCGCGAACGCTAGGCCGGACTCCATTCCCGGCCGTCGATGCCGGGGAACTGAACCTGGCAGGTTCCGGCGGGGATCCCCTCGACGCGGGCCGTGCCGCGGGAGTTCAGCCGGCCGGTCCGGATCACGCCGTCGGGAAGCGTGAGGGCATACGCTTCGTTGGGGATCGGCTCCCCCTGTGGATCCAGCAGTTCGATTTCGACCCAGGTCAGCTCTGGCCGTTCTTCCCGGACCGGCTCCACCGGGGCCAGGTTTGCCGGCTCCGCCCCCTCCTTCAGGATCCCGTAGCCCACGGGGAGCTGCACCGGCACGCCTATGAAACGTCCCTGTCGGATCAGGCGATCGACCGCCGCCAGCGATCCGGCCAGGTCGGCGCGCGGCTGGGGATACGACCCGGCGGATTCGGCGAGCAGGCTCCTCAGAAAGTTCTTCCGCCCGGTGACCTCCACCGTGGCCAGCCAGGAACGCACCAGCCGGCACATCGTCGGCGGCGGAATCGTCGTGCGGCGCTCTTCCGGAGTGGCCTCGAGATACCGGATCAGCCGCAGCTCCACCCCCTGGACTCGCAGTCTCCATTGCCGGCGCATGAATCGAGATTACCAATCTCCGGGGCCGTTTTGACAGCGATAAGATGGCGGGGGAACGGGCGCGGCCGCCCCGGAGGCGGGCCCCGATGAATGCGTCCGCACCGGAGTCGGCGGCCCGCGGCCGGGGAGGGCGTTTGGATGACGGCAGGGGCGGCCCCGCACCCGGGGCAGACCCGGACCCGGCCCGGGGGTTAGAATGACCCGTCATGCCACCCGATGCCTCATCGTCCATCCCGGCCCGGATCGGGCCTTATGAAGTCTCGGAAGTCCTCGGCCGCGGCGGAATGGGCGTCGTGTACCTGGCCCGGGATACCCGTCTCAACCGGGACGTGGCCATCAAGATGCTTTCGCCGGAGAGCGTCGAACCGGAACAGCGGGCCCGTTTCCAGCGCGAGGCCCTCCTCCTCGCCTCCCTGAATCATCCGAACATCGCCACGATCCACGGGCTGGAGGAGGTGGACGGAGTCCGCTATCTCATCCTCGAACGTCTCCAGGGAGAAACGCTGGCCGAGCGGCTGTCGCGCGGACCCCTGCCGGTGGAGGAGGCCTTCCGGGTCGGCATCCAGATCGCGATGGCTCTCGAGGCGGCCCACGACGGGCACGTGATTCACCGCGACCTCAAGCCGGGCAACGTGATGCTCGCGCCGCGCGGACTGGTCAAGGTGCTCGATTTCGGCCTGGCGCGTTCGGACGCCGCCGGCCCGGCCGGGGATTCCGCCAGCGAATTCAGCCGGACCGGGCACGTCACCGGAACACCGGGCTACATGAGTCCCGAACAGCTGATGTCGCAGCCGCAGGGTCCGTTTTCCGACATGTTCGCGTTCGGGTGCGTTCTCTTCGAGTGCCTGACCGGAATGCGCGCGTTTCCGGGAAAGCTCGCGGATACGGTCGTGGCGGTGCTGACCGGCGAACCGGACTGGTCGAAGCTTCCGGAAATCCCCGCCGACGTCCGCGACCTCCTGGCGTCCTGCCTGGAAAAGAAGCCGAAGGACCGCCTGGGTGATGCGGTGTCCGCGCGCATCGTGCTCGAACGGGCGCTCGGTCGGGAGACCGGCCCGATCCGCCGCCGCAGCGAGGGAAAGCGGCACAACCTGCCCCGCCGGGCGGACGGGTTCATCGGTCGCGAGGCGCTCATCGACGAGGCGCGGGGTCACCTGGACGACGAGCGCCTCATCACGCTGACCGGCCCCGGCGGCAGCGGAAAGACCCGCCTTGCCGTCGAGCTGGCCGAGCGCGAGCTCGACGCGTTCCCCGACGGCGTCCGGTTCGTCGACCTCACGCCGCTCACCGAATCCTCGCGGGTGTCCGACGCGGCGGCGGCCGCGTTCGGAGCCGCCAACGCGAACGCCCTGCTCGAACATCTCGCCGGACGGAAGATCCTGCTCGTCCTCGACAACTGCGAGCATGTTCTCGACGGCGCCGCCCGGTTCGTGTCCGGGGTGGTGATGGCCGCGCCGCATCTTCGGATCGTGGCCACCAGCCGCGAAAACCTCGGCGTGCCCGGAGAGCGCATCCTTCCGGTGCCGCCGCTGGCCGTTCCGGACCCGGCAGGCCGGCTCGACCCGGAGGAGGTCGCCCGGCTCGACGCCGTCCGGCTCTTCGTGGACCGGGCCCGGCTCGTCGTTCACGACTTCGAGCCGGACGCGGAGTCCGCGGGCGTCATCGGCGACATCTGCCGCCGCCTCGACGGTCTCCCCCTGGCCATCGAACTTGCGGCCACCCGGGTCAAGCTTCTGTCTGTGGAACAGATCCGCGACCGCCTCAACGACCGGTTCCGGCTCCTCAAGGATCACGGGACGTCTTCGTCGGACCGTCACCGGACGCTGGAAGCCACGATCGGCTGGAGCTACGACCATCTCGACGAGGAGGAAAGGCGGTTCTTCCGCCGCCTGGCCGTGTTTTCCGGCGGGTGGTCGCTCGACGGGGCGCTGGCCCTGAACCCCGCCTCGCGCGACGAATACGAGATCCTCGACCGGCTGTCACGGCTCGTGGACAAATCGCTCGTCGTCGTGGACCGGCTGAAGGGGGGAGAGCCGCGCTACCGGTTCCTCGAGTCCGTGCACCAGTATGCGTTGAGCCGCCTCGCGGAGTCCGGCGAAGAGAATGAGGCCCGGGATCGGCACCTCGCCGCCATGCTGGATCTCGCCGGGCACGCCGACGCGCGGCACGACCGGCACGAGGCGATCTGGCTGCAGCGCATCGAACCGGAGATCGCGAACTTCCGGTCCGCGGTGGACTGGGCCGGGCGGACTCCGGCCACGGCGCCGCGGGCGCTGGAGATCGTCGTGCGGGCGTGGCGCTACTGGTACGACCTCGGCCAGGCCGGTCCGGGGCGGAGGATCGCCGAGTCGGCGGTGCGGGCCAACGCCGGCAGCCCGCGCGACCTCGCCATGGCCGGAGCGCTGGAAGGGCTGGCCCTGATGTCGCTGGAGCAGGGCGAGATCGACACGGCCCGCGAACGGTACGAGGAGAGCCTCGAGATCGCCGAGGCGCTGGGGGAACGGAAGCAGCTGGCGAACGTCCTGAACGGGCTCGGCGCCGTGCTGAGCGATGGGATGGGGCGGATCGCCGAGTCCCGCCCCTACTTCGAGCGCTGCGTGGACATCTACCGCGAGCTCGGCGACCGCGCCGGCGTGGCCAAGGGGTTGAACAACCTCGGCCGCGTCGTCCTGCACGCGGGGGACACCGCGGGCGCCCGCGCCCTGTTCGAGGAGAGCCTGGCCGAACGGCGCGCCATCGGGAGCGTGCAGGGGGTGGCCAAGTCCGCGCTGAACCTGGTGATCCTCGAGACCCGGCTCGGGGCGTTCGAGTCCGCGAGGAGATACCTCGACGAAAGCCTGGACCTGGCGTCGCAGCTGCACATGATGAGCCTCTGCGCGAGCCTCGTCGAGGCGGCGGCGCGGCTCATGACCGCCATGGGCGATGCCCGGAGGGCGTGCCGCATGTTCGGCGCCGCTTCGGCGCTCCGGGAGCGGATCGGGGTGCCCCTGCTCAAGGACGAGCAGGTCGAGTCGGACGAAATGCTGGCCACCCTGCGGGGCAAACTGGGCGGGGGGGAGGTCACGGACCTCGTCGAGGAAGGACGGCGGCTGTCGTTCGAGGACGCCGCGGGGGAGATCCGGGCGTGGTGCGCCCCCTGAAGGTTCCATGTTGCTCCGGGAATCCCGCCCTGCGTACAATGGTTGCGTGATCACGCACCCTCAGGCTCCCCGCAGCACGCGCGCTCCCCGCCCCATCGGCGGGGTTTTCCTTTGCGCCTTCCTGGCGATCCTCGCCGGCGCCGTGTCCTGTTCGAACGTCGTGGACAACCGCATCCCGAACGAACGGCCGCTGGTCCGGTTCGTCCGGGGGGAGGTCGTGGACCGGGATACCGTGGCCCAGCAGACCCGGCTGTCCTGGATCGGCTGGGACAACGACGGCTTCGTGAGCCACTACCAGTTCGCGTTCGATCTGGAGGATCGGACGCTCGCCGAAGTCAATGATCCGGCCACCACCGGCATTGCCTGGCGTGACACGACCGTCACCGACGCCCTGTTTCTCTTTTCGACTCCCGCTCCGGAAACGCTTCTCGGCGCATCCGGGCAGCCGGTCATCACCGACCGGTACCTGGGGCGGCACGCGTTCTACGTGCGGTCGGTGGACGATCAGGGTGCGGTGTCCGACGCGGACGTCGTCGACTTCACCGCCACGAACATCATTCCGAAGACCCGGATCGTCTCGCCCGACTTTTCCACGCTGTCCGGATTCGCCCAGGTCGGCAGGCGGCTCTACGTGCGGTGGTCCGGCCGTGATGAAGACAAGCTCTCGCCCGACCTCCGTCCGGTGGCCTACGAATACAAGCTGATCCCGATTCCGTCCATCTTCGGTTCGATCGATCCGCAGTACGCGGTCAACGTGAGCCCGGGGCCCGACTACCCGTGGGTCCGCGTTTCCGGAAACGTCACCCAGACCTACCTCGACCTGGAAACGCCGAAGTCGTACTGGTTCGTGGTGCGGGGCATCGACGTGGCCGGGGCCGTCGAGAACCGCTACATCACCGGGCAGAACGCGTTCAAGTGTTCCGCGTCGGCCGCCAACTACGACCGGCCGCTGCTCACGGTGACCGAATCCACGTTCGGCCGCCATGTGTTTCCGGACCAGGGCCTGACTGCGGACGTGTCCGTGTACATGGATCGCTGCCTCCGCTTCAATTTTTCGGCGAACCTGTCCGCCTACGGCGGCACGCTCCAGGGCTACAACGTGGGCGTCGACGTCCCGGACATCGACGGGGATGAAGGCTTCCAGGGGTGGAGCCTCTCGCCGTACAACATCCAGCCGATCTGCTTCCGGACCCCCGGGCTGCACACGGTGGTGATCCTCTGCCGCGACACGAGCGGCCAGCAGACGGTGGCCATCTATAATGTGAGGGTCGACCCGGTGCCGCCCCGGGATCGCGGCGTGCTGCTCGTGGACGACGTCAACACCCGGAGCGCGGGGAACCTGAGCGACACGGCCATGGACCTGAAGGCCAGGGATCTCGTGAGCGCCATGGGCTTCGCGGACCAGGACATCTACACGTTCAGCACCTACGGAGAGGGCGACCTCAACTCGTCCGTCTCGCTTCTCGGCCGCGAGCAGCTCGGCCGCTACAAGGCGATCGTCTGGCACGTGGAGGCGGGCGGGCTCAGCGGCAACGGCCGGACCGGGCTGGTGTCGGCCATCAACTGCGACTCCAGGGGGCTTCTCGAGGGGCACCTGGACACCGGCGGGGCGCTGTGGATCATCGGGTACCGTTCCTTCGGCGCCACCAAGCGCGCGTCGGCAACCGGTGTGAACTGCGCGTCCGTGGTCAGCTACGACAAGACGAACGGGATGAACATCCTCCCCACCGATTTTCTCTGCCGGATCATGGGGATCTGCGGCGGCGACATCCGGGAGGTGCGCCCGACGACATCGAAACTCGACGGCATGATCCGGGGATTTCCCACCGCGGAGGCCGTGGCGGACGGGTTCCCGACCGTCGAGCCCGACTCGAGCGAGTACCTCTACCAGCAGTTCGGCGGACTCCCCTGGGTGGATGCCGCGTTTGCACCGATCTTCGGCGGCGACGACCTCGACTCGCTGTACACGATGCGCGGCGTCAGCTCGAACTCGCCGTTCAACGGCAAGGTCATCGCGTTCCGGCACGCCGGCTCGGATCCCGCTTCGACGCGCGGGCCGATCGCGATGTTCGGCTTCTCGTTTCACGAGCTGAAGGCGGGTTCGGCGGAGGAGCGGACCGGCTACCGGGGGATGGCGCGGTCGATGGGGGACTGGTTCCGCCGTCACCAGGCGGCGCGCCTCAGCGGATGACGACGAAGCGCCCGCGGCAGGGCGTGCCGCCCGTCGCGACCGAGTAGAGATAGATCCCGCTCGTCACGTCCTGGCCGTTCCGGCTGATCAGGTCCCAGAAGAACGTGCCCCCTTCCCGGATGTTGTCGGCCACCTCGCAGCCTCCGACCACCCGTGACTCGCCGGGGCGCCCGCTGAACACGAGGTCGCCGGACAGCGTGTGGATGTCGATCCTCTCCCAGCCCGCCGGCAGGTTGCGGAACGCGATCCGCGTGCCGCTGGCGTCGCAGTCGTTCGGCACCAGGTCCCAGTCGGCGCCGCCGCGATAGGGATTCGGCACCACCCGCACCGCGCCGCACCCGTCGCCGTGACCCCACGTGGCCACGACCATTTCCTTCTGCGCCGCCGAGGGGAGGCCGCCGACGATCACCTCGTTGATGAGTCCGGTGTTCGGGTCGAAGCGGCGATCGATGGAGAACGCCGTGACGGAATAGTAGTAGATCTTGCCGTTCACGATCCCGGCCGTGTCCGCCCACTCGTAGCGGCCGACATGGTAGAGGGGCCCGCCGGGCGTCATCTCGCGAATCGCGTTTCGTTCGAAACGCTCGATGCGGCGCAGGTGCAGCGGCGACTGTGTGCCGGCCCCGTCGCGGGGACTCCTGCGGAACTCGGCGAGCAGCTTCCAGTCGTCCGGCGCCGGACCCACCGCTCCCTTCGGGCGGGACCAGCTGTCCACCCGCCAGATCCGGTACCCCTCGAAGATGTTTCTCCCGGTGTACGGGTCGAGCTTGATTTCCGAACGGTTGTCCCACTGCAGCACGACGCGGCGATCGCGCCCGGGCGCCTCGTAGTAGGCCTGCGATTCCGGGTTTTCGACCATTTCGCGGACGATGTCCGGCCCGGTGTTGATCGTCGGCTCCGGCGCCAGCGACGGCACCTGCCAGTGCACGAGCGTTTCCCGGCCGCCGAATCCCGTGCAGGGGGTGCAGTCGTCGTCGACCCAGAGGCAGGTGGGTTCCAGCCAGCGGATGACGGCTTCCGTGGAGTCGCAGGGGTCGTTCCAGTCGAGGAACCGCGCGCCCCCTTCAAGAATGCGCAGGCAGCGTTCCTTGCCGTCGATGCCGGTCAGCGGATCGTGGTCCGCATCGAGGCGCGTGCCGTCGTAGATCAGCTGGGCCTGCACCGCGGTGGACACGAGGGAGGAAAAATTGGCCCCGGCCAGCAGCGCGGCCTCGAAGTGGATTTCGTCGCCCGGGTCCAGCGAGAGATACGGTCCGGCCGCCATGATGAACCGGTAATCCCCGTGGCTCCGCGACGTGCCGGGGGCCCGCCCCCCCCTGGACAGGAAGTCGTAGCGTTCCTCGTCGGTCCTCGGATCCCCTTCGGGGTAGGGAGCCTGCGATGCCGTCCAGCGGACGGTCGACAGGGAAGCGGTGAACGTGGGGTCGGGAACCTGGCGGGAGGTGACGAACTCGCGGTCGGTGTCGCCGGAATAGCCGAGGTACATGCAGCCCAGGTAGCCGGGAGCGTCGCCGCGCGCCGCGCCGGCGTCCTCGTCCGGCGCGTCCCACATGTAGGCGAGATTTCCGGAGACGGTCTGGTTGATGCACGGGTTCGCGTTCCCCTCGGGATCGAGAAAGTAGTCGAGGAGGAGCGGGTTCCGCACGGTGCGGCTGAAGTAGGTCAGGCCGACCATGTCGTCCTCGAAGTAGCCGGGAAACGTCTTCGGTCCGACGTCG
The DNA here is from genome assembly GCA_964596775.1 of uncultured bacterium. Classification (GTDB taxonomy): domain Bacteria; phylum Eisenbacteria; class RBG-16-71-46; order JABDJR01; family JAWXBZ01; genus CAZQVN01. The sequence goes on along the minus strand of CAZQVN010000004.1, from coordinate 111,210 downwards.
CCGTCCACGTAGAGGCCCACGTACAGGTCGGACAGCCGCTGGTCGCCGATGTTCCGGATCCGGAAGTCGAGCCCGACGAACTCGTTGATCCCCTCTTCCGTCCACTGGAACGACCGCTGCTGGACCTTGAGTCCCATCGGCACGTGATCGGGGATCTGCGCCAGGGCCTCCGGCGTGTCGTCGCTGTACTCGCAGGTGAACATCTGCTGGCCGACGGCGGAAAAGTCCTCGTCGATCAGGCCGTCCCCGTCGTCGTCGCGGCCGTTCAGGAAGTCTTCGTCGACCCGGCCGTCCCCGTCGTCGTCGGCAAGGAAGAATCCGGGGCGGCGCCCGTTCGGCATCCCTTCGTAGCCGCGGTAGATCGTGTCCAGGCTCTGCCGGGTGGGGCGGAACTCGAGCCGGCGCGTGCCGGCCACGGACGATGACACGCGCGGAATGCCGTTCTCGGTCAGCCCGCCCACCCACAGCGAGGCCTGCGAGAGGTACTCGAATCCCATGAAGCCGAGGGACAGCTCGTTGTTGTACGGGTTGCCGATGATCCCGAGGTTCGTCAGCTGCAGCGTGATGCCCCCGATGTTGTGGAGGAACAGGTTCGGGGCGTCGGTGGCGTAGATCGGCCGGGGCTCGCGGCTCGGGAAGTCCTCGGACGGGTCGCCGATGCGCGCCTCCGCCCGGGCGGCCGGGAACAGCAGGGCGCAGAGCGCGAGCAGGGCGCAGCGGCGCGGGAGCGTCATCAGAACTTGACCCCCACGCCGGCCCGGATGCTGCGGCCCTCGGTGAAGACGCGGGGGTCGTTGAGCGGAACCCACTCGTCGATGCCGTCGCCGTCGGTGTCCGGCCCGAGATAGGCGCCGCCCAGCTTGCCCGTTTCCGTGTAGTACACGGCATAGATGTCGTCGGTGAAGCCCGGAGGCTCCGGGAAACGGACCGGCTCGAGCTTCGCAATGTTCCGCGTGTCGAGCACGTTGTCGCCGCGGAGAAAGAGCTTCATGTCCTGGCCGTACACGGAATAGTGCTTCTCGAACTGGACGGCCAGCGACGTCGTCGACGGAAGCCGCCCGGAGTTCCTCAGGGAGGGATCCTCGCGCCGCTGGTTGCGCGGCGAGGGGGTGTACGGAAAGCCGGAGCCGAACGACCAGATGGCGTTGGCGACCCAGTCGCCCGGGCTCGACAGCAGAGTGCGCACCGACAGCGTGTGGCGCTGATCCCAGTCCAGCGGCTGCTCGCCGAGCGGCAGGTACTGCAGGTCGTCCACGCGGTTCTGGTCCGGATCGGAGGCCACGCCGGTGGCGAGGCCGTAGGAATAGGAAATGTCGGCACTGAACCCGCGCTTGAACCGCTTCTCCAGCGTGAACTCGAACCCGCGGGCGGTGGCATAGTCGCGGTTCACGTACTGGTTGAACCGCTCCGGGTCGTCCCCCTGGCGCACCTCCTCCACGGCGAGCAGGCCGAAGATGTCCTTGAAGTAGGCCCCGAACTGGCCGAACACGTCGGGCGCGAACTGGTGCTGCAGCCCGATCTGGTACGACACCGTCGTCTGGCTTTCCAGGTTCGGGTTGCCGCGGGTCAGCACCTCGGAGTTGCGGTTCTCGAAGATCGCGGTCCGGTCGGGGATCTGGCTGAAGTGCCCGTAGTGAAAGGAGAAGACGTCGCGGTCGGACACCGGGTAGGCGAACCCGAGCCGCGGCGAAAATTCGCGCCGCACGGGATCGGCCACTTCCGACTCGTCGAGCTGCCGCCCCACGGAAAACACGTCGACCCGCGCCCCGAGGTTGACGACCATTCCCTCGTGCAGCCACCGGTCCTGCACGTACAGCGCTCCCTCGGGGCTGTAGTAGCGGTACTGGCTCCGCGAGGAACCGATCGACCCTTCCGGGGAAATGATCTGCGGATTCGTGATGGAGAGAAGCCCGAGGTCGTTGTAGATCCCCTCCAGGCCGGCCTTGATCCGGTGGCTTCCGGCCTGGCTCGTGTAGTCGCTCTTGAACGTCCAGGTCTTCGACAGGCGGTCGAGGTACAGCGGAACATCACCGTGGGTGGCGAAGAACGGCTCGGTGAAGCTGTCCAGGTCGTTCCGCCAGTGCGCGGGATAGCGCCCCTCGTACTCCCACGGCAGCTTGTGGTCGACCTCGTCCTTGCGGCGGAACGTGTGCCGCGACAGCTTCACGGTATAGAGGCTCTGCGGCGTCAGGGTGTGCGTCCAGACCATCTTGACCTGGTCGAACCCCTCGCTGATGTTCGGCGTCTGGGCCGGCCCGGACCAGGGAACGAACGTGGAGTCCTCCTGGTCGGGGCTGAAGCGGCCGTAGCGGGTCTCGATATCGCCGGAGCTCAGCGTGTCGACGCGCGTCTGGACGAACCCGGTCCGGCTGAACACGTGCGAATACTCGTCCCGCCGGTTCCTGGTGTTCAGGTATTCCAGCGTCATCTTCAGGTTGGGCGCGGCGTTCAGCGCCAGCTTCGCCTGGTAGTGGAAGTCGTTGCTCTGGCGCGGCCCCAGGCGCACGAGGTCGAGGATGGTGGTCCGCGGCCGCTGTTCCGACGTCTTCAGGTAGGTGTCCTGGAGCGTGCCCTGGAACGACGAGAAGAACGTGAAGGACGGCCCCATGAGCGGCCCGCCGAAGCCCACCTCCACCCGGTCCAGGTTGTTGTACGTCTTGTCGGGCGCCCCGTAGTCGTCGGTGGAATACACGACCTCGCCGGAAAACCGGGCGCCCCCCTCCCGCGTGGAAATGTTCACGATTCCGGACTGGGCGTTGCCGTACTCCGCGTCGAGTCCGCCGAGCAGCGCCTCGGCGTCGGAAAAGGCGCTCGTTCCGATGTCCACGGCCTTCCCGCCGAGGGGATCGCGGACCGGGATGCCGTCGATCTGGTACAGCACTTCGTTGCTGCGGCCGCCGCGGAAGTGAAGCTCGCCCGCCTGGCTGACGACGCCGGCCTTGAGCCCGATCGCGTCACGGATCGTGTCGATCGGCAGTGACTCCAGGTCCTCGCGGTTCACCACCTGGCGGGCGGTGCTGCTTTCCTTCTGGATGAACCCCTTGCGCCCCTCGACGACGATCTCCCGCGTCCGGGTGACCACCGACGGCTTGAGCGTGACCTCCACCGACGCGGTGCCTCCGGAGGTCACGGCCACGCCGCGCAGCTCCACGCTGTCGAAACCCATCTTGAGCACCTTGATCGTGTAGCTGCCCGGCGGAACTCCGGTGATGCGGAACGTGCCGTTGTCCGTCGTCAGGGCACCGAGCGGGGTTTCGAGGACCAGGACGGTGGCCAGGGACTGGCGTTCGCCGTCCGCATCCCGGACCGTTCCGGAAAGAACCCCCGGTGCGGGCTGGGCATGGATCGGCCGCGGGACGAGGCCCAGCGCCACCACTGTGAGGAGGATCGCGGCGCGATCCCGGATCGCCGACAGCTTCAAAGAGAGGTCCGTGACAAGGCAGCTCCGTGACATTCCATGTTTCGTCCGTCCGCGCTGCCAGCAGGGTCCGGGAAGCAGGGCGTCGGAGTCGCTCAAAGGTGCACCAATGTACCACACGCGAGCGCGGGCGCTCGATTATCTTACGGAGACCGTCCGGCCGCGTGGCCGGTGTTGGCATGAAGTGCGGTGCCGATCCGACGCCGGAGCAGGGCGCGTCCGACGCCCCGGAGCTCACGAGCCGGGACGGTGGACGGATACGCGGAGTCGGTTTACTCTTTGTGATCGGTTCAATTCCGGGCGCCGCGGCGCCCGCGGGAGGTGATCGCAATGGTGCGGACACGGGGTCTTTCGGCCCGGATTCTGGGCACGCTGGTGGCCGGACTCGTCGTGTGCGCTCCGGGAGCCCGGGCGGACGACCCGCCTCCCGCGAACACCGGCGCCACGCAGTCTCCCCTCGACCCCGCCGGAGAGTTCCGCGCCCCGGAAAAGGACCTGATGCCGGCGGCCACCGAGAAGGTCGACGCGGATCTCGACGGTCCCTTCGCCTTTGCCTACCTCTGCCGGATGTCGGGGGACTGGGAGAACGACGATGGCGCAATCGCTGCATCTTTCCGGACGACGGCCGGTGGGTCCGCGCTCGTCGAGACTTTGTTTCCGGGCAGTGCCGACGAAGTGACCTCGGTCTACTACATCGAGGCCGGGGATCTCGTCGCCGACGTCTTTGCCCCCGGGGGGCACCGGATCCGTTTCAAGTTCGATCCCCGCCGCTCGTTCGCCGGCAAGTACTGGTTCAGCCTGTCGGGAGGAACCGGTTTCAACAAGTCGAAGGATCTCCATCTCCACGAAAAGACCCTGCAGTTCACGGGACTGAACCGGATCGACGTGGAGGTCACCCGCTTCGAAGGCAAGACCCGGGCCGATGCCCGCCTGCTGACTCTGAGCCGGAAAGGAACCCCATGATTCGCCGCGGCACCGGTCCGGCCGCGGCACGGCTGCTGTGCGCAACGCGCCTGTCCGGTCCCTCCCCGGTGCGGCTGCTGTGCGCAACGCTGCCCGGTCTCTCGGCGTGGCTGCTCTGCGCAACGCTTCTGTCCGTTCCGATCCCGGCGCGGGCACAGCCCTGTCCCGACCCCGGCACCGTGATCTTCCCCGGCCTCGGCGGCGCGGAACTGCTGGACAGCCTGCGGGTCCGCTACCGTCCGCCGGTCACGCTCAGCTACGCAAGCGCCCGCGATCAAATGTACAGCCGCATCGACAACCACAACGGGATCCTCACCGGGGTCTACACCGGATACCAGGCGGCGGTGGATCCGCAGTCGCCCACGCCCCGCGCCGACGCCTTCGCCCGGGGGATCAACGCGGAGCACACGTGGCCGCAGAGCAAGGGGGCCGGCAGTCCACCCATGGAAGGGGACATGCACCATCTCTTCCCGAGCCGCATCGAGGCCAACGCCGCCCGGGCGAACCATCCGTTCGACGAAATCTCGGACGAGGAGACGGACCGCTGGTTCCGTCTCAACCAGGAAGTGACCGCGCCGGTCCCCGCGCTGATCGACGAGTACAGCGAACTCGACAACGTGAACCAGAACCCGGGCTACGACGGCCGCTGGGAACCGCGCGAGGTCCACAAGGGGAACGCCGCCCGCGCCATGTTCTATTTCTACGCGGTGTACCGGAACGAGGCGAACGCCGCCGACCCGAATTTCTTCAACGTGCAGAAGGACATGCTCCGCCTGTGGAACGCCGAGGATCCCCCCGACTCCGGGGAGTGGGTCCGCACCTGCGCCATCGCGCCGTTCCAGGGGGGGCGGGTCAACCCGTTCGTGATCGATCCCACGCTCGTCGACCGGGCGTGGTTCGGGGGCGTTCCGGTCGTGCTGGCCTATCTCGACGCCGGTCCCGTCGACGGCGGCGTCCGGCTCGTCTGGCGGACGGCCGCGGAGGAGGATCACCTGGGGTTTCACGTCTGGCGCCGCGGGCCGGGGGAAAGCGGGGAACGCCGCACGGAAGACCTCGTCCGCGGCGGGCCGGAGTACCGGTTCACCGACACGGATGTCCGCGAGGGGATCCGCTACGCATACGAGATCGAGTCGATCTCCCGCTCCGGCGCTTCGGAACGGTTCGGACCCGTCTTTGTGACGGTGCCGGCCGCGGGGCGCCTCGATGCGGCGGTCGCCCCGAATCCGGCTTCCGGCGCGGTGCGGGTGCACTTCAGGCTGCCGGAAGCGGCGGTGGTCCGGCTGTCCGTGTTCGACACGGCGGGGAGGCGGGTGCGGAGCGGCATCGAGGCGCCCCTCCCGGCGGGAAAGCACGACCTGGCCTGGGACGGCGCGCTCGACGACGGCGGCCCGGCCCCGGCCGGACTCTACTTCTACAGAATCGAGGCCGGGTCGTTCGCGACCGTCGGCCGGATCGTCCTGACCCGATGAGGAAACCATGAACCCAGTCGAAAACCTGTTCATCGGGATCGCCGGAATGATCGGCGCCGGAAAGTCCACGCTCGCGAAGTCGATCGGGGATCACCTGAAGATCGACGTGTACTACGAGCCGGTCGAAAACAACGAGTACCTCGAGGACTTCTACCGCGACACGCGGCGCTACGCGTTCGCCACGCAGATCTACCTGCTCAACAAGCGCTTCCAGCAGCACCAGGAGATCATCTGGCGCGGCCGTTCGGCCATCCAGGACCGGACGATCTACGAGGACTCGATCTTCGCCAAGATGCTGGCCCGGACCGGTCTCATGGACGAGCGCGACTACCGCACCTACGTGGAGCTGTTCCGCAACATGAGCAACTTCATGTGCAAGCCGAACCTGATCATCTACCTCGACGTGTCGCCGGAGCGGTCCATGGAGCGGATCCGCCGGCGGAACCGCGGCGTGGAGTCGGGGATCACGCCGGAGTACCTCAAGGCGCTCCACGACGGATACACCGAGTTCATCGGCGACATTTCACGGGTCACTCCGGTGATCCGGGTGGATTACGACCGGTTCGCCACCGCGGAGGAGATGACCGAGGTGATCATGCGCGATTACCTGGACCAGAGTTTCCTGCGGGAGGCGACCCGGTTCGACCCGACGCGCTGAGGAGGGCGCTTCCCGGCGGAAATCGGATGGAGTGCCGCGCCCGCCATGGAGGAAGCGCAGCGACCTCGATGCACCGGGAACGCAACCGTCGGCGCCCGATCCGTTCCGCCCGCCGTCACAGGCTCAGCCACTTGCTGACCTTGACCAGGAACACGTTCCGCGGGTGAACCCCGAACAGGGCGTCGAGATCGTCACCGAGCGCGAACCGCCCGTCCGGCGCAAACCCGGACCGGGCCTGCGACCACACGAGGTAGAGCGTGGAGCCCGGATCGAACTCCCAGCGCGCCACCAGGTTCGAGTTGAAGTCGCGGACGTTGAAGTCGGGGTTGCCGACGGAGTAGTCGAAGATTTCGTCGCCGTTGTCGTCGAAGGAGTAGCGTCCGTCCTCGTCCACGTAGAGAACCTCGCCGGTCCCGAATTCATGGAAGCGGTCGCGGTAGCGCTCCGCCCGGGGATCGGTGATCTTCTTGTACGCGGAGTACGCCCCCGACGCGATGAACGGCGCGCCGTAGTACTGGATCGTCAGGTTCGGCGTCACGGTGTAGTCCACCCGAAACGTCAGGGCAAACGTCTTCTGGTCGATCGACGCGAACAGGTAGCGCTGTGCGTCGCCGATCGGGCGGGTGGCCACGTACTGCAGTTCCTTGATGGTCCGGGAATAGGAGGGGTTCAGCGACAGCCGCAGCGCGTTGCTCGGCGTGAAGACCACGTCCGACCACGTGTTCCAGACCTCGGAGCTGCCTTCATCCGCGACGCTCCTCCATCCGCCGAAGTTCAGGATGACCCGCCTGCGGCCGTCGGAGTTGACCCAGAACTCCATTTCGGTTTCGCCCGGCCAGCGTGATGAGGGTCCCCCGCGGAGCTGCGTGTTGGAGATCGACTGCGACGTCCGCGTCACCCCGCCGCCCATCGACCAGTTGTTGCGGAACGCCCAGTTCGTGTTCATGTTCGCGGCCCGCGAAAGCTGCGTGCCTCCGAAATCCCAGTTGAGCCACTGGTTCACGTTCAGGTTGTAGCGGCGGAAGATGGAGAACGGCCGGCGGATCGAGTAACCGGCCCAGCCGAACTGGTTCACCTGGTCCGCGTTCCGCAGGAAGCCCATGTCGTTGATCTCGAAGCCGGGCGACCGCCACGCCGCGCCCGTTTCGAAGCGGAGGTCGCCGCCCCCGGTCTTTCCGAACCGGGCCGACCCCGCGTGACCGGACAGCGACGTCCGCGCGGGGTCGAGGAGGGCGTAGTCCTTGTCGGGGCGCTGGTAGTAGCGGGCGGAGGATCTCTGGGTGCGGAGGATCGCCGCCTCGTCACCCTGGACGAGGCTGCCGACGCCGTTCGCCGCGGCGAACCAGGACCGGTCGTTCCACTGGTGGACGAGGTCGATGCCGCCGGAGTAGGCGGAGGAGTGCATGAAGTTCAGCTGCTCCTCGTCGATTTTCCGGTTGACCGCCGTCAGCATGCCGCCGACCCGCGTGTTCCCCTTGTCGAAGTCCTGCTGCAGGCGCCCGGCAAGGTAGTTGGCCAGGGGCTCCACCGCCTCGCTCCGTTCGTTGCCGAAGCGGTCGATGCGCGCCGATTCTCTTGCGGTGACGCTTTCGATGACGCCGATCGACAGGCCGCGCCGGGTCTTTCCGGACAGCTTGACCGCCCCGAGGATGGACGACCGCGCCGGCACATGCGCATGTTCGTCCTCACCGAGATCGGGATGGTGCGACGGCGGCCGTCCGATCCGCCGGGAGTAGAACAGGTTGTCCCTCGTGAAGCCGCCGCCGGCCATTGCGGGAGCGATCTGCAGGTTCAGGATGTTGCTTCCCTCGATGAAGAACGGCCGCTTCTCGTTGAAGAACGTTTCGAACGCGCTCAGGTTGACCTCGGAAGGGTCCGCTTCCACCTGGCCGAAATCGGGATTCACGGTCAGGTCCATGGTGATGTCGCTGGTCACGCCGATCTTGCCGTCGAGGCCGAGCGACAGCTCCGCGTCCGATCCGTCGCGGAACGGATTGCCGGTCTCCTTCCGGAAACGCTCCGCGCGGGCGACCGAGTAGGGAAGAAACTCCATCTGGCGCTTCGAGCCCACGTTCCGGATCCCGTGCAGTTCACCGAACCGGCTGACCCATCCCTGCTCGTCCCTGGACTTCGGCTGCCAGATCGAGCGTTCCTCCTCGCGGAACAGCCTGCGCTGCACCTGGATCCCCCAGACCTGCTCCTCTTCGCCGCTGAAACGGAGCTGGCTCATCGGGATGCGCGTTTCGGCGGTCCACCCTTCGTCGTCCACCCGCGTCTTCAGTTCCCAGATCGGATCCCAGTTGCCGTCCCAGTTGTTGCCGTCACTGGAGATGAACTCGTCGCCGCGCGTGCCGGACACGCTGCTCGTGAACGAATACGCCGTCCGCCGGTCGTGATGGCTGTCGATGTTGATCTCCACCCAGTCGCCGGGAAACCAGTCGCGCCGGGCCAGCCGGTTGACGATCCGCTCCGGTTCCGCGTCGTAGGCGCGATAGGCCACATAGAGGTTGTTCTCGTCGTAGAGGATCTTGAACGCCGTCTGGTGGGTCGGCGGCTTCCCCTCGTCCGGCTCCCACTGGACGAAGTCGCCCGCCCACTCCACGGCCTCCCAGCAGGGATCGTCCAGGCGCCCGTCGATGGAGGGCGGCTGGTCGGTACGTTGCGTCGTGTAAATCCGCAGAGGGTAGGCGCGGGGTTTTTCCTGGGTGGAAGCCGGGGCCGCAACGGCCAGCGAAAAAAGCAACACGGTCATGCCCGCGACCAGGCACGAGGAGGTCCTGTTCAGGTCGTGTCTCATGAATGTCCCGTTTGGCGTTGAATGGAAAATGGACTCGAGGCTCCGCATTGTAGACGCTGGAGGGGGTCAAAACGTTCAGGAATTTTCCCGGGTTGTCTCTTCGCGGCGCCGGCGGCGACGGCAACCGGCGGCGAGGCCCGGCCATCGCGCCAGGGGCGCCCCCCGGCCCGCCCCGGCGAAGCCCGAAGTTATGGGTCGAAACCGCGCAGCCTCTGTGAAATACTGGGGGCAGTCGACGCCGGACCAGTCGGAAACCGGCCAGGGTCACGAGTTCCGTCGGGGGCGATGAACGCGCCTCCCCGACGCGGAGGATAACGACCATGATTTTCGAACGGATCGAGGACAAGGGCCTCGCCCAGTACTCCTATATTGTCGGATGCGCCGGCGCCGGGCGGGTGGCCGTCGTGGATCCGCGCCGCGACATCGACGTCTACACGGACTGGGCCGCCGCCAACGGCATGGCGATCAGTCACGTCCTGGAAACGCACATCCACGCCGACTTCGCGTCGGGGGCCCGCGAACTCGCGGCGCGCACCGGGGCCGAACTGCTCCTCTCCGGGCACGACACCGGCGAGATCTTCGAAACGAAGTTCCCGCACACGGAGTTCCGCGACGGCGATGCGTTCGAGATCGGCGTCGTCCGGATCCAGGCGCTGCACACCCCCGGTCACACGCCCGAGCACATTTCCTTTCTCGTCTTCGACGGGGCCCGTTCGACCGACGTTCCCATGCTGTTCCTGACCGGCGATTTCCTGTTCGTCGGCTCCCTCGGACGCCCCGACCTTCTCGGGGAGGACGCGAAGCGGGAGCTGGCCGAAAAACTCCATGACAGCGCCACCCGGAAGATCGCCGGCCTGCCGGACGGCCTGGAGATCCACCCGGGGCACGGGGCCGGGTCGATGTGCGGGTCGGGCATGAGCGGCCGCCCGACGAGCACGCTCGGTTTCGAGCGTCTGACGAATCCGTACCTGATGCGCGGCCTCACCCGCGAGCGGTTCCTCGAGCGCATCCTCGGGTCCGCGCCGCCGTTTCCCCCGTATTACCGGCGGATGAAGGCGGTCAACTCGGAAGGGCCGGCGCTGCTCGACGGCCTGCCGGGGCGGAAGGCCGTCGAACCCGCGGGGTTTTTGAGGCTCGTGGAGGAAGAGAACGCCTCGGTCATCGACCTCCGCCGGCCCGACGAATACGGCCGGGGACACGTTCGCGGCGCGTTCGGCATCGGCGCTGGATCGGGCTTCTCCATCTGGGCCTCGTGGCTCGTCCCCCATGACCGGCCGATCCTTCTCGTGGCCCACGACGCGGACCAGGCCGCCGAAGCGATCCGGGGCCTCGTCCGGGTCGGACTGGACGATGTGCGGGGTCACCTCGACGGCGGAATGGACGGCTGGACGAAAGCCGGCTATCCGGTGGCGTCCACGCCGCTCGTCAAGCCGGCGGAACTGGCCGGCCGGCTCTCCGGCGATGCGGCGCCGCTCGTCGTCGACGTGCGGAACGATTCCGAATGGGAGGCCGGCCATATCGCGGGCGCGCGCCACATCATGGGCGGATACCTCGCGGACCGGGTCAACGAGCTGAAGGACGGCGGCCGGCCGATCGCCCTGTTCTGCGGGAGCGGCTACCGGTCCACGGCCGCCGTCGGCGTCCTCGAGCGGGCGGGGTTCGGAAACCTGCTGAACGTGGACGGCGGCGTGGCGGCGTGGAAGTCGGCGGGGTTGCCGCTGACGACCGACTGACCGCCGGGCGGGCGGCACCGCCGGCCGCCCGGCCGGCGAGTCCATGAAGAAGCCCCGCGCCGGGTACGGCACGGGGCTTCCGCTTTTCCTTCATGCATGCGCGGCGGCGCTCGTCGACCGCCGCGCTGCCGCGTCAGTGCGAGATCATCGGCTCCGTCCGTTTCGCCTCGGCGATCCAGCCCTCGATGACCGCCGCCGTCGGGACCGAGCCCGACAGTTTCTTCGCGGCGTTCAATTCCTTCATCTTCTCGGCCAGGTTGGCGGCGTTCCGGTTGGCCAGTTCCTTGACGGTGTCCACGCCGCTGGCTTCCAGCAGTTCCGCGTACTGCCCGCCGACCCCCTTCAGCCGCATCATGTCCGCCAGGTTCGCCCACTTGAGCAGCGTGGACTCGCCGACGCCGACCTTGCCGCTGACCGCGGCGCGACCGCTCTTGCCGCCGCACTGCTTCAGGAGGTCGCCGGTGGAGGTGATGCCGGCCTGGGCCAGTTTTGCCGCGTAGGACGGTCCGATGCCTTCGATGTCTTCGATCTTGTAGTTCACGAGTTTCTCCTTCTGGTTGTGTGATGCCCGCCGGCCCCGCCGTCATTGCGTTTCCGCCGGTGAGCGGGCCGGTGCCTCCGGTTCGCGGAGTGTGGCCGGCTCTTGAGCCCCGCGGGTGAAGCCGCTAGTCTCGCCGTTCCTGTCGATGATGGCCGGCGGACCTGGAACGGATCGACATCGACCCGGGGGTGTCCGGCGAAGGGGGTTTTGATGGGCGCCTTGAAAGGCCTTGCCCGTGCGATCGACGCCGTCAGCGAAGTCACCGGCCGGCTGGCCGCATGGCTCGTGGCGGTGATGGTCCTGCTTGGAGCCTGGAACGCGGTCGTTCGCTACCTCGGACGGTACATCAAAATCACTTTGAGTTCAAATATCTACATCGAACTCCAGTGGTACCTGTTCAGCGCCGTATTCCTGCTCGGCGCGGCGCACACCCTGAAGCACAACGGGCACGTGAGGGTCGATGCCGTCTACAGCCTGCTTGGGCCGCGGGCCAGGGCCTGGATCAACGTCGCCGGCACGGCCCTGTTCCTGATCCCGTTCTCCATCGTGGCCATCGTGCTGTCCTGGCCGGCCGTGCGCAACTCGTGGCACGTCCTCGAGATGTCGCCGGACCCGGGGGGACTCCCGCGCTACCCGGTCAAGACGCTGATCATCGTCGGCTTCGTTCTCGTGCTGCTCCAGGGGGTGGCCGAACTCGTCCGGCAGGTGGCCCGGCTCCGGGGGGATGAAACGGAAACGGCCCCGGACGAAACGCATCCCGCGGGAGAAGGGCTGTGACGGAGTCCATTCTCGGGCCGCTGATGTTTGCGGCGGCCCTGCTCCTCATCTTCTCCGGGTACCCGGTGGCGTTTTCCCTGGCCGGCACCGCGCTCGTCTTCGCGATCATCGGAATCCAGGCCGGCCACTTCGAGTGGCACCTGCTCTACGCGTTTCCGGAGCGGATCTTCGGCGTCATGTCCAACTACGTCCTGCTGGCCGTGCCGTTCTTCATCTTCATGGGCACGATGCTGGAAAAGTCGAAGCTGGCCGAGGACCTGCTGAAGACCATGGGGATGCTGTTCGGTCCGCTGCGCGGCGGCCTCGCGCTCTCGGTGGTGGTCGTCGGCGCGCTGCTCGCCGCCGCGACCGGCGTGGTCGGCGCCTCCGTCGTGGCCATGGGACTGATCTCGCTGCCGGTGATGAACCGTTACGGCTATTCGAAGGAGCTGTCCACCGGCCTGATCGCGGCGTCGGGCACGCTCGGCCAGATCATCCCGCCGAGCGTCGTCCTGGTGGTCCTGGCCGACCAGATGGGGATCTCCGTCGGCGACCTCTTCGTCGGCGCCCTCGTTCCCGGGACGATGCTCGCCGGACTCTATGCGCTCTACGTGGTCGGCGTGGCGGTCTTCCGGCCAAAGGCGGCGCCGGCCCTGCCGAAATCGGAGCGCGAACTCACCGGCCGGGCGCTGCTCGGGCGGGTCGCCCTGGCGCTCATGCCGCCGCTCGTGCTCATCCTCCTCGTCCTCGGCTCGATCTTCGCCGGGGTCACGACGCCGACGGAAGCCGGGGCGCTCGGCGCCGTCGGCGCGGTGGCGCTGGCGTTCCTCGGAAAGCGCCTCACGTTCAAGGCGTTCCAGGACACGGCCATGGAAACGATGCGCCTCACTTCCATGGTGATGATGCTCCTGATCGGTTCCACCGCGTTCGCGCTCGTCTTCCGCGGGCTCTACGGCGACATCTGGATCCAGCATCTCCTCACGAACCTGCCCGGCGGAAAGATCGGCCTGCTCGTGGCGGCGAACCTGGCCATCTTCATCCTCGGGTTCTTCATCGACTTCTTCGAGATCGTGTTCATCATTCTGCCGCTCATCATCCCGGCGGCCCGCCATCTCGGCATCGATCTCGTCTGGTTCGGGGTGATGATCGGCATGAACCTCCAGACGTCGTTCCTCACGCCCCCGTTCGGCTTCGCGCTGTTCTACCTGCGCGGCGTGGCGCCGGAGTCGATCACCACGGGGCAGATCTACCGCGGCGTGATCCCGTTCATCGTGATCCAGCTGATCGGCCTGGTCCTGATCTGCGTCTATCCGGGGCTGGTGACGGGGCTCAGGGGCTAGAGAGCCGGGGGTGGATCCGTCTCGTTCCGCGCCACCCGTGCCGCCAGCCCCAGCGCCCCCATCAGCAGTGCCGCCGCGAGAAGGAACGCCGCTCCCGGCAGGTGGAACCCCTCGGGGCTCCGGATGAACGCGGCGAACGTGAGCGTGAACAGCCCCGGCCCGACCATCCCCATCATGCCGCGCAGGCTGTGCAGCGTGCCCTGGAGGCGACCCTGTTCCGTGGGGCCTACGCGCTGCGTCATCAGGCCCTGCGCCGCCGGCGCGGTCAGGCCCCACAGCGCCATGATCGGAACGCCGATCCAGAACAGCGGTCCGCTGGGCGCCAGGCCGTAGATCGCGAAGCCCGTCGCCCCGAACAGGAGGCCGGTCATCAGCGCCCGCCGCTCCCCGAAACGGCGGACGACCGGCCCGACAAGGCCCCCTTGCACGATGCTCGAGCAGACGCCGACGGCCGCCAGCGTGAGCCCCACCGTGCCGGCGCCCCAGCCGTAGCGGTAGCCGGCGTAGAGCACGAACGTGGCCGGCAGGACCTCGTGGGCCAGGTAGGAGATGGTGATCACGCCGGCCAGCCCGGAAAGGCCCGGGTTCGACCGCAGCAGCGACAGCGCCCCGACGGGGCTCGCGCGACGCCACGAAAACGCGGCGCGCCGATCCCTCGGCAGCGATTCGGGAAGCACGAACAGTCCGTACATCGCGTTCGCGAGGCTCAACCCCGCCGCCGCCTTGAACGGCAGGCGCGGATCGACGGCGCCGAGCAGCCCGCCCACGGCCGGGCCGAAGATGAACCCGATGCCGAACGCGGCGCCGAGCATCCCGAACGCCGCGGCCCGTTTTTCCTTCGGCGTGACGTCCGCAATGTACGCGCTGGCGGCCGGAATGCTGGCCGAGGTGATCCCGGCGATGACCCGCCCGGCGAACAGCCAGCCGATCGTCGGGGCCACGGCCATCAGGATGTAGTCCAGGCCGAGGCCGAAGTTGGACAGGAGGATCACCGCCCGGCGGCCGAAACGGTCGGACAGCGCCCCGAGCACCGGCGACGCCATGAACTGCACGAACGCGAACGTCGTCACGAACAGCCCGTAGATTTCCGCGCCCCGGGCCGTGTCGCCGCCGAGAAAATGGGTGACGAGCTGCGGCAGCACCGGAATGATCATCCCCAGCGCCAGCATGTCGAGAACCACGGTGATGAAGATGAAGACGATCGCCGCGCGGCGGGGCGGCCTGTGGGTCTCTGTATCGGTCAACGAAACTCCCCGGGAGTGACTGGATGTCGGCAAACCGGGGAGTATAGGGGTTTCATTCCCCGCATATCAGCCTGCGGGTGCCTCGGGCGGCGGAAACCGCCGGTCGGGGTGGGCTTCCGGGTCGTCGGCGGGGAACGAGGGTCTCACGTCTCCTGTCCTGTCCGGGGCCGTTCCCGCGTTTTCTCCTGAGAGGTTCGATCCTGTTTCCGCATCCTCGGGAGGTCACATGCATTCCATCCGTAAATCCGTCTCCAGTGCGATCTTCGCCTGCTTCCAACCCCGGCCGTGGAACATACCCGTTGTCGTCTTCGCCACGCTGCTCGCGGCCTGTCCGGCCGCCCCGGGTCACGCCGCGCCCGTCGTCAAGGCCACCGCCGGCGCCTCGGGCACGGGCTCAACGGTTGTGCTCCCCGGGTTCACGGTCGGTTCCGGAAACGACCGGGTGCTGGTCGTCGGGATCTCCGCCAGGGGCGGGGCCAAGGTCCAGAGCGTGACGTTCGGCGCGCAGGCGTTTCCCGCCGACAACCTGGTCGGCGACGGCGCCTGCAACGGCGACATCTGCATCGACCAGCACGGCTTCCGCGCCGAAATCTGGAGCCTCGGCGATCCGCCTGCGCAGACCGCCGACATCACGGTGACGTTCACGTCGGGAACTCCCTCCGCCGTGATCGGCGCCACCTGGTACGAATGCGCGGACGCGAAGGCGCCCACGAGCGTGGGAAACACCGGGGTGGTCCCGTCCGGCAACGCGGTCTCGCTGACCGTGAACATGATGGACGACACCGACCAGACGTTCAGCGTGCTGTCCACGAAGAAGGAGAACCTGAACCAGCGGCCGTTCGTCCAGGACCCGGCCGGTCACATGAAGTCCTACGAAAACGAATCGGCCGACGTCGATCTTCTCGGCGCCGGGAGCAACGGTCCGGGCGCGGATCCTCTTGCGCTGACCTGGCGCTGGAACACCGTCAACAACGGCATCGTTCATCCGGGCGTGGCGGCCATGGTCAACGTCCGGGCCCGCCCGAACACGCCTCCCGATCCGCCGACCCTCAGTCCCGCCACGGTCAGCCTGGGATCCCCCTCCGGAACCGTCGTGGGCACTCTGTCCGCCGCGGACGCCGAAGGGGACGCACCGCTCACGTTCGCGCTGGTCGCCGGCTCCGGAGATGCCGACAACGGCTCGTTCTCGATTTCCGGTGACAAGCTCCGGACGGCGACGATGTTTGCCGCCACCGGCCCGAGAAGCGTTCGTGTGCGGGTCCGCGACTCCAAGGGGGCGGAGAACGCCGGAGCGCTCGTCGTGACCGTCACCGAGAACGGTCCGCCGACCGACCTCTCCCTGTCCGGCAACGCGATCGACGAAAATCTGCCCGCCGGGTCCACGGTCGGAACGCTGACCACGGTGGATCCCGACGCCGGCGACACCCACACGTACGTGTTCGTGTCGGGTCTCGGCGATGACGACAACGGGGACTTCACGATCGCCGGAAACCTGCTGAAGTCGGCCGTCGTGTTCAACCATGAAGCCCGCTCCCACTACACGGTCCGGGTCCGGAGCACCGACAGCGGCGGACTGTTCGTTTCCAGGGCCCTCGGGGTAACGATCAACGACGTGAACGAGCCGCCGTCGGCCGCCGCGGGGCCCGACCAGGAAGTGCTGCTCGGCACGGTCGTCGACTTCGACGGGTCCGCCTCCACGGATCCGGACGACAACATCTCCGGGTACGGGTGGGATTTCGGTGATCTCGCCACCGACACCGGGGTGATGGTCTCCCACCTGTACGCAGCGGCCGGCGTGTACACCGCAACCCTGACCGTGACCGACGCGGGCGGGCTCGATGACGACGACACGGCGGTCATCACGATCCAGTCTCCGTCCGACGCCATGGACGACATCAGTGACGACCTGCCGATTCTTCCGCTGAATCCCGGCCAGATCATGGGGCTCCGGGCCAAACTGAACGCGGGCATCAAGGCCTGGGAGAAGGGGAACTACACGCCGGCAATCAACAACCTGAACGCGTTCATCAACCAGGTGGAGGCGCTCCGCGGGAATCCGCTCAGCGATGCGGAAGCGGACGGTCTGGTGGCCGAAGCGGAAGCGATCATCGCCAGCATCCTGTTCGCGCAGGGAGCCTCGTCCCCGGCGCGGCTCATCGGCTCCGCAGACATCGTCGTCGCGGCCCCGGTCGAACCGGTCGCGCGGCTGGACCGCAGCGTTCCCAATCCGGCGCGCACGTCCACGCGGATCGGATGGGAGCTGGATCGCGAGTCCCGCGTGACGCTGAGCGTCTTCGACGTTGCCGGCCGGGAGGTCGCGCGGCTCGTCGATCGCGTGCAGCGTGCCGGCACGCATTCCGCGACGTTCGAGCGGGGCGCCCTGCCCGGCGGAGTCTATTTCTATCGGTTGACGGCCGGACAGTTCCAGGCCGTGAGGAGGCTCGTGCTCGCCGATTGAGGTCGCCCGCCCGGTGCGGTCGGCGCACCGGGCGCAAGAATCCGCCGCGAACATGACAATCGGCAGGAACGGGCGCTGTTCACCGTGGACGGCGGGGGACGCAACCGTTCACCATTGCCGGATGAACGATCCCTTCAGCACCATCATCGAGCCGTTCCGGATCAAGTCCGTCGAGCCGATCCGGTTCACGAGCCCGGAGGAACGGGAGCAGGCGCTCGCCCGGGCCGGGCACAACGTGTTTCGTCTTCATTCCGATGACGTGCTCATCGACCTGCTGACCGATTCGGGCACCGGCGCCATGTCGTCCGCGCAGTGGGGCGCCATGATGCGCGGCGATGAATCCTACGCGGGCAGCCCGTCGTACTTCCGCTTCGAGGAGGCGGTGCGCGATCTCACCGGCTATCGGCACGTGATCCCGACGCACCAGGGACGCGCCGCCGAACGGATCCTCTTTCACACGATCCTGTCGCCCGGCGACATCGTGGTCAACAACACCCACTTCGACACGACGCGGGCCAACATCGAAGCGGAGTCCGCCACGGCCGTGGATCTCGTGATCCCCGAGGGGCGGGTCCCGCACGTCGTCCATCCGTTCAAGGGGAACATGGATCTCGCGGCGCTGGAGAACCTTCTCGAGGAAAGGAAAGACCGGATCCGGCTGGTCATGGTCACCGTCACGAACAACTCCGGCGGCGGCCAGCCGGTGTCGCTGGAAAACCTGCGCAGCGTGCGGGCCCTCTGCAACCGGTACGGCGTGAAGCTGTTTCTCGACGCCTGCCGGTTCGCGGAGAACAGCTACTTCATCAAGATCCGCGAACCCGGCCAGTCCGGGCGGTCGCCGGCGGACATCGCCCGCGGGATGTTCGCGCTGGCCGACGGGTGCACGATGTCGGCCAAGAAGGACGGCCTGGCCAACATCGGGGGCTTCCTGGCCCTGAACGACGATGCCTGGGCGGAGGAGTGCCGAAGCCTGCTCATCCTCACCGAGGGATTTCCGACGTACGGCGGGCTGGCCGGCCACGATCTCGAGGCGATCGCCCGCGGGCTCGAGGAGGTCGTCGACGAATCCTATCTTCAGTACCGCATCCGCTCCGTGGAGTACCTGGCCGAGAAGATCGCGGCGGCCGGCGTTCCGATCGTGCAGCCGGCCGGAGGACACGCCGTGTACATCGACGCGAGGGCCATGCTTCCGCACATCCCCCCGCTGTCCTATCCCGGCATCGCGTTGTGCAACGCGCTCTATCTCGAGGCGGGAATCCGCGGCTGCGAAATCGGCACGGTGATGTTCGGTCGCCAGGCGGACGGCTCGGAAGCGGCGGCGGCCATGGACCTGGTCCGCCTCGCACTGCCCCGACGCCTGTACACGCAGTCGCACATCGACTACGTGGCGGAGGGGATCATCCGGGTGGCCGAGTACGGGGAACGCCTCGGCGGTTTCCGGATCGTGTCGGCTTCACCGCGGCTCCGGCACTTTTCGGCGGTCTTCGAGCCGCTGCGGGCCACCGGAACCGCAGGCGTTCCCCGCCACTTCGGATAGTGCCCGCCCCGGTCAGCCGGCCCTCCTACCACTTCGGGTACACGTAATCCTGGTATATCTGCTCCGCGGTGCCGAACCAGCGGAAGGACGCCTTCCGCGCCTGCTTCCAGGCTTCGTAAATCTTCGCGTACACGGGATCCTTCGTCGCCTGCTCGTCCAGGATCTCCCGAGACGCGGCCGCCGCGGCGTTCATGATCTCCTCGGAGAACGGCCGCAGTTCCACGCCGGACTCGATGATGCGCCCGAGCGCGGCGGGGTTCCACGCGTCGTAGCGCGCCTGCATCGAGGTGGCCGCTTCGGAACAGGCGGTTTTGAGGATCTCCCGGTATTCCACCGGGAGCTTCTCCCAGGCGTCCCGGTTCACGTAGAAGGAGAGGTTCGGTCCCGGCTCCCACCAGCCCGGGTAGTAGTAGA
This sequence comes from uncultured bacterium, assembly GCA_964596775.1. Taxonomy (GTDB): domain Bacteria; phylum Eisenbacteria; class RBG-16-71-46; order JABDJR01; family JAWXBZ01; genus CAZQVN01. The sequence continues at coordinate 91,882 of CAZQVN010000004.1, read as the reverse complement.
ACTTCGCGACCTTGTGAAAGCCGAGTTTCTCGTCGTCATACGGGCCGACCCACTCCGTGGCGTCGATGGCGCCGCGCTCGAGCGCCGGGAAGATGTCGCCGCCGGCCAGGACCTGGACCACCGCGCCGAGACGGGCCATGACTTCGCCGCCGAGGCCGGGGATCCGCATCTTGAGTCCGTTGAGGTCGCCGGTTCCGTGGATCTCCCGCTTGAACCAGCCGCCCATCTGGACGCCGGTGTTCCCGCCGGGGATGGAGATGATGTTGAAGTCGGCGAACACGGGCGCCAGGAGGTCCATCCCCCCCTGTTCGAGAAGCCACGCCGTCTGCTGGCGCGATGTGAGGCCGAACGGCACGCAGGCGTCGAAGGCCACCGCCGGATTCTTCCCGGTGTAGTAGTAGCTGGCGGTCTGCCCCATCTGGACGGTGCCCTGCTGCACCGCATCCAGCACCTGGAGACCGGGAACGATCTCGCCGCCGGGGTAGCAGTGGACCTGGAAGCGCCCGCCGGACATGGCCGACACGCGCGCGGCCATGACGTCGTTGGCGCCGTAGATCGCGTCGAGGCCGCGGGGGAAACTGGAGGTCAGCCGCCACTGAACGCTTCGCTGCGTCTGGACCGCGACGTTTTTCTCCTCCGGCGAGGCGCAGGACGCGAGCGCGGTCGTGGCGATGCCGCCGGTCAATGCCTTCCTGACGAAGTCGCGACGCTTCATGAATCCTCCGTGGTATCTTGGAAAGCCGAAAGAGGAGTGCCGGTCGCGGTCTCGATCGATCCGGCATCGAATCCGGCATGGAGCCAGCGATGAATTCCGATTCTAATACAAAGGACGCGGAAAATCCGATCGATGCCCCCCGCCCGTCCCGCCCTGCCCGCGCCGACGGGCGGAACCCGGACACCGGCGGCGATCGTCCGCCTGCCGGAGCCGGAACCCCCGCGTCCCCCCCGCCGTCCGACGCGGAGTTCCGCCGCGACTACCGCCTGCCCGCGGACGACGACGGCCTTCTCGCCGAGTGCCGGGTGACGATGTTCAAGGCTCCGGGCCCGGGCGGGCAGCACAAGAACACGACGATGTCCGCGGTGCGCCTCGTTCACGAACCGAGCGGCCTGGTCGTGATCGGCCGCCGGGAAAGGTCGCAGCGGCGGAATCTCCTCGACGCGCTGGCGCGGCTCCGCGGCAAGCTCGTGGCGCGGCTGACGCCGCCGAAGAAACGGAGGAAAACGAAGCCGACGTACTCGTCGCGCCAGAAGCGTCTCGAGAGCAAGAAGCGGCGCAGCGGGATCAAGCGCCTGCGCACCTCACGCCCCACGGATGACTAGGCGGAAGCCGCGTTCCGCGGCCGTCCCCGGCGGGGCGGGCCCGGCGAAGTCGTCGAGCGCCCCCGGAGGGGCTTCCGGCCGCGGCGCCGGGGCCGGCCTTGCCCCGGCGCGACCCGCCGGAAGCCGACCCGCCGCGGTCCTCCTGTTCCTCGCGGCGCTCGCGATCCGCCTTGTCCACATCGCGCAGATTTCCGGCACGCCGCTGACGCAGATCCTCCTCATCGACTCGGAAACCTACGATCGCCTCGCCCGGCTCATCCTGTCCGGCGGTTTCCGCGGCGAGGACGTGTACTCCATGAACATCCTCTACCCGTGGTTCCTCGCCGCCGTCTATGCCGTGGCCGGCGGGCCGGCCGCCGTGCTCGTCGTCCAGGCGGTTCTCGGCGCGCTGTCGGTGGTGATGATCCATCGCCTGGCCGGCCGCCTGTTCGGCGGCGGCACGGCGCTGCTCGCCGGGGCCGGCGCCGCGCTGTACGGCCCGCTGGTCTTCTACACCGGCACGCTGCTCACGCCGACGATCATCGTGTTCAACGGGCTCGCGGCGATCACGGCGCTCGATGCCTGGCGAGACGATCCGCGGGCGCCGACCGTCGCGGCGGCCGGCGCCGCGATCGGGCTCATGGCGCTGGCCCGCGGCAACAACCTGCTCCTCGCGCCGCTGGCGATTCCGTTCCTGGTGATGCACGCCCCGCGCGGGCGCGCGATCCGTCACGCGGCCCTGCTCTGCGCCGCGGCCCTGCTGCCGCTCGTCGGGGTGACCGTCCGGAACACGCTGGTCGAGGGGCAGGTCGTCCCGGTGGCGGCCAACTACGCCGCGTTCTACGTCGGTCACAACGAGGACGCCACCGGTCTCTACGTGATGCCGAAGTTCACCGGGAGTGCCGCGTTCGAGTCCGAGGTCTGGGGCACCCGCGACGCCATCGCGGAAAAGCTCGGCCGCGACGTGACCCTGGCGGAAAGCGTGCGCTACCTCTTCGAGGAGGGGGTGCGCTTCGCGCTCGCACATCCGCTGGAGGAGATGAAGCTGCTCGGCCGGAAGTTCTACTACTTCTGGAACCGCACGGAATCGCCGACGAACCTGAACTACTACTTTGCGCTGGAATACGCGCCGCTGCTGCGCCTGTTGATTCCGGGTTTCGGCTGGATTGCGCCGCTGGGGATGCTCGGCATGGTCCTCGCCTGGAGGGAGCGGAGGAAGCACCTGCTCCTGCACCTGTTTCTCGCCGTGCCGCTGGTCACCTGCCTGCTGTTCTTCGTGTCCGCGGAATACCGGATCACCGCGGCGCCGGTCCTCCTGATCTTCGGCGCCGCCGCGATCACGAAAACGGTCGCCGCGCTCCGGAGTCCCGTCCAGCACCGGACGCTCGTCACCGTGCTCGTGATGCTGCCGGTCGCGGCCGTGTTCACCAACGTCCGGACGCCGCTGCTCCGGGCCCAGTCGCTGCTCCGGGTCGACTACCTGAACTTCGGAACGCTCTACACGATGCGGGGCGATCTCGACACGGCCGCCGCCCTTCTGCGCCGGTCGCTCGCCATCGATCCCCGCTACGGGCCGGCCCTTGCCGCGCTCGCCGACGTGGAAAGGCGGCGGGGGAACACGAACGAGGCGGTGCGCCTCCTCGGCGAGGCGCGCCGGTTCCAGGCCGGTGGTTCCGCCGCCGGGGAAACCCCGGCGGCCGCGGACGCCGCGGCCCAGCTGGACGCGGCCACGCAGTACAGGAACGGAAACTTCGCGGAGGCCCTGGCCGGCTACCGGGCGTTGCGGTCCGCGGCCCCCGGGGACGATCCCGCGTACCGGGCGAGCCTCGACAACAATATAGGTCTCTGCCTGTACAAGCTCGGCGACCTGGCCGGCGCCGACAGCCTGTACCGCGCGCTGATCGCCGGCAACCCGGGCTACGTGAAGGCGTATACCAACCTCGGGCTGGTCCTGGATGCGGCCGGGCGACCGGAGGAGGCGGTGGCGCTGTACCGCAGGGCCCTCGAGATCGAGCCGGGCAACCGTTCGGCGCTGCGCCGGCTCGGCGCCTCCCGCTAGGCGGCCGTCCAGGGCGAAAACTCCGTCACGATCCGTGAATCCTGTGTCATAATCCATGTCAGGGGACGGCCCGGCGATCGCCGCACTCGCGGCCGGGGCGTCCGCAAACGCCGCGCGCTCCCGGTCATCGTCACCGCCCGGGGCCGCTGTCAAAGACCCCGGAGACCGTCATGGCCACCCGCGATCCCGCGGAATTCGAACGCCGCATCCGCAATCTCACCGAGAAACTCCTGGCCACGTTCGAGGAACTCGACTTCGTCCACAGCCTGGCCGGAGTCCTCGCCAATCCCGGATCGGTGGCGGACCTCGACAGCTACCTGCTCCGCGAAACCGCGTCCATCTTCGGCGCGGACGGGGGGTGGGTGGCCCGCCGCCGCGCGTCCGGAGATTTCGAAACGACCGCCGTGTCCGGTCTGAAGTCGAACATCCCCCGGTTCCTCATGGAGAAACTGGTCGAGCCGCTCGCCCGCGACGGCGCCCTGCCGTACCTCGTCGACGATCTGACCCGCTCCCTCGTTCCGCTCGGCCTCACCGGGCCGCCGGGAATCCCGCGGGCGTTCCTCGTGGCGCCGCTCACGGTGAACGCCGAGGTGCTCGGCGTGATCGCGCTCGGAAAGTCGGACGCCGGCGACATCTTTACCGCCGGGGATCAGAAGCTCCTGTCCACGCTGGCGGTGCAGGCGGCGCTGTTCATCCGGAACGCCGACCTCGTCCAGGCGCTCAAGGCGGAGGCGAAGACGCTCGGTCGCCGCGTCGAGCAGCTCGAGTCCGACCCGCGCCACCGGCCGGACCTGACCTGGATCGAGGGGGCGTCGCCGACCATGTCCAGGCTGGCCCGCCAGGTGGAAGGGGCGGCCGTCACCGACGCCACGGTCCTGCTCCTCGGGGAAAGCGGCACCGGCAAGAGCCTGGTGGCCCGCGTACTGCACCGTCACTCGGAACGGCGGTCCGGGCCGTTCGTGGAGCTGAACTGCGGCGCCATGCCGCCCACGCTGATCGAGAGCGAGCTGTTCGGTCACGCGCGCGGCGCGTTCACCGGCGCGGACCGCGAGCGGGCCGGCCTGTTCGAGGAGGCGCACGGCGGGACGATCCTCCTCGACGAGGTGGCGGAGCTGCCGCCGGAATCGCAGGTCAAGCTGCTGACGGTGCTCGAGCGCCACCGCGTCCGCCGGGTCGGCGAGAACCGCGACCGCGCCATCGACGTCCGGGTGGTGGCGGCCACGAACGCGGACCTCCCCGCCGCGGTCCGGGCCGGGAAGTTCCGCGAGGACCTGTTCTACCGGCTGAACGTGATCAGCTTCACGCTGCCCCCGCTGCGCCAGCGCCGCGAGGACATCCTGCCGCTGGCCCTCCGTTTTCTCGACGAGGTGGCCCGGGAAACGAACCGGCGGGTCAGCGGTTTCTCGCCGGCCGCGGAAAAGGCGCTGCTGGCGTACTCGTGGCCCGGCAACATCCGCGAACTCCGCAACGCGGTGGAGCGGAGCCTGCTTCTCAAGGCCTCCGGCAGCCGTGTCGATCGCGACGACCTGCCCGCGCTCGGCAGCAACGATCCGAAGGCCGAGGAGGGTGCGCTGTCCGGGGGGCCGCTTCCGGACCAGGTCCGGGACTTCGAAAAGCGCCTCATCCTGGAAGCGTTGAAAAGAAACGAGGGGGTCGTGACGCGCGCCGCGTCGGCCCTGGGCCTGTCCCGGACGAACCTGCACAACAAGCTGAAGAAGCACGACCTCCTCAAGGCGCAGAACTGGTCGTGATGCGGCGTCCGGATCCGGAAACGCGCCGGGCGCCGACCGCCACCCGGCATGCGTGTTGTGATGACATAGGTCATGATAAGTGACTATCGGCAATCAGGCAGCGCGGCGTGTCTACAGCGTTACTTGTTTGGATACAACAATTTACGTTATTGGTCCGTTCCGGGCACGAACATTGCAAATTGCTCGGGATACGACACGAACAGCGCCTGGCCGCGCGTCGGCGACCTCGGTTGCCACGTGCCTGACATTTCCGGCAACGGGTCCCCAAGAGAACGAGGTAGCCTGGTGACACCCCTCAGGAACATCCGATCCCCACTGCGGGGCAACCCTTCCGCCATCCCCGCCGCTCACGGCGCCGCGCGGCCGGGGGGGCTCCGTCGACGGGCCGCAACCGCCGTCCTGGTTTCACTGGCCGCCGCCGCGCTGTTCCTGAACGCCTGCGCGCGGAAGTCTCCCGCCGAGGCGCAGACCGAGGACCGACCGCTCACCCACGATTCCGGAAAGAACATGGGGCCTCACTTTTCCCCCGACGGAAAATGGATCGCCTACACCGCCCAGGTCTCCCGGGAGCGCGGCCAGTTCGGCGTCTTCCTGATCCGCCCCGAGGGAGGCGAGCCGGTGCGCGTGCCGCCCGACACGGTGGCGATGGTCGCCCTCGGCTGGGCGGAAGACGGGCGATCGCTGTTCGTGAACGCGATCAAGGAAGACCGCCTGCTCCACGTCACGCTGGACGGAAACATCCTCGAATCGATCGACCGGCCGCCGCTGTCGCATGTCTGCGACTACTCCCGGTCGGAACGACAGTTCCTGTTCGCGAAGTTCAGCGGAGACAACCGCGATCTCGGCATCCTGCGTCACAACGACCCGACACCGGTGATGCTCGCCGGCACTCCGGGCTGGGAGGAGGACGGCTGTTTCGGCCCCGGCGCCGGGAAGATCACCGGCGTGGCCCGCCCCACGTTCCAGGCCCCGTCGAGCGTGATTTCCATCTGGACCCCCGGTTCCTCCGAGGTCGTTCCGATCCCGCTTCCGGCGGGGCTCAACCGCTACCCCTCTTGGTCTCCCGACCAGCGTTATCTCGCGTATTCCACCGACCGCAACGGACCCGCCGACATCTGGATCTTCGACTCGATCACCACGCGCTCGTTCCAGGTGACGAGCGGCGCCGACGAAGCCGTGAGCCCTTCGTGGTCCCCCGACGGCGAGTGGCTGGCCTACTCCCGGGTCACGCGGTCCTCCCACATCCATCTCGGCGACCCGATCACCCACGAAAGCCGGCAGGTCACCCGGGGGCCGGGCAGGGATCTCGCCCCGATGGTCTCCCCGGACGGGAGCCGGCTCCTGTTCATCCGGCTGGAACCGAACACGCCCGAGCGGGCGGCCGGGCCCGCGCTCTACGTCCAGTCCACGGACGGCAACGGCGAGGATGCCCGGCGCCTGGACCTGGCCGGCCTGGTGATCAGCGGACAGGAGTACGGGCTGTTCCACTGGTCGCCCGACTCCCGCGAAGTGGCGTTCTCCGCCGACGACGGGACCGGCAACGTGAACATCTACCGGGTGGCCGTGGACGGCGGAACGCCGGTCCAGGTGACGGCGGGTTCCGGCGGAAAGATCCTCCCGTCGTGGTCTCCGGACGGCCGCTACATCGGCTACACGATGACCGCGGGCGGGGAAACGCAGGTGTACTGGATCCCGGCGAACGGCGGGCTGGCCCGGCAGGTCAGCACGCAGTCCGGCGGAGTCAACGAGATCATTGTCTGGGCTCCGAATTCCGACGACATGGTGTACCTGTCCGTCCGCCCGGACGAAGTCTTCGAGATCTGGCGGACGAGCATGTCGCGGCCGGACCGCTTCGAGCGGGTCGTCCAGGCCCGGTCGTTCTGCTACCCGATGGGGTGGACGAAGGACGGCACCGGGATCCTCCTCGGGAAGGATCGCGACGGCCTCTACTGCCTGACGGCCATGGACCTGGCCACGGGCCGGGAAACCGACCTCGGCTGCGAGCTGCGCGACGATTCCGGAAAGAGCCGATTCATCGACCTGAACGAAGAAGGGCGGAAACACGTCACCTGTCTGTTCCCCGGAAACCAGGTCGCCTTTGCCGACGGCGACGAGGTGGCCGAGATCCACCTGAAGAGGGTGGCGGAACTGATCGAGACGAACCTTCTGGCCGAAAGGGGGCGCTGAGTGAACACTTCCCGTCGTCCGACACCGAATCCGGGTCCGGTCCGGGGGGCCTCGCGGCACGGCGGCCGGTTCCTCCGGCGGGTCCCGGCCCGGGTGGCGTTGTCCGCCGTGCTGAGTGCCGCCCTGATACTCTGTCTTGCGGTTCCACCTCTTCCGGCCGCGGAGCGTTCCGACCGGCACGACCGCTGCGCGGTGCGCTCGCGGGTCGTCAGGAGCGCCGTTCTGCTGCTCAAGGACATCACCGTGGAGGTGGCCCGCGCGGAACGGGAGTGCGCGGTCGAGGTGTCCCGGGCGTCCCTCGAGGCCGTGGCCGCCGTTACCGACTGGCTGAGCCGGATCGGGGCTCTCCGGGTGACGATTCTCGACGTTCCCCTCGATGGCCGTCTCTCGGACGGTAGCTGAAGTCAACATGATCCCGTTCCGGTCCATACGGGCCAAGCTTCTCGCCATCTTCATCGTGGCGGCCGTGCTGCCGATCAGCGCGCTCAGCCTGATCTCCTACTTCAACTCCCTGAAGGCCGTGGAACAGATGGTCGGCAACCGCACGGAGCGGATCGCCGCGTCGGTCCTCGACGACCTGAACGTGAAGGTCGGGCGGCGCATCAAGGACGATCTGCTGGTCCAGAACGAACCGGTCGTGGACTACCTGGAATCGCTCAATGCCGCTCCGGCGGAACGCCACGCCGCGCTGACCCGCCTGTCCAACTATGTGCCGGAGCTGTTCGAGCAGTACGGCGCGTTCTACGACGGCATCATCCTCGCGGACGCCGAAGGGAAACCCGTCTTCAAGTACGATCGCCGCGAAGGGCTGACGACTCCCGGGCCGGCACCGGTTGCGACGGCGGCGCACGGGGCGCATGCGTCGCACGCCCCGCACCCCTCCGCGGCGCACGCCGGCCACGCGGCGTTTTCCGGTCATCCCGCGGTGCCCGAGCCTCCCGCTCCGCCGGTGGTGACCCGGTCGAAATCGAAAGCGGGCGCGTCCGGAAAACGCGCCGCCTCCGAAGCCAGGCGCTTCACGATCGAGGTCCGCGACTCGGTTCACGAGGCGGGCGGTGAAAGGGTGCAGAAATTCGTCGTGGGTACGGACTTCGACTGGTCCAGGTTCGCCGACATGAATCCGGAAACCATGCGGCAGACGATCAAGGAGGCGATCGTCGAAGCCCGGGGCAACCGCTGGAACAAGCGGCAGGCACTGGAGACGCTGCTGGAGGTGGAGCGTCGCTCGCGGGACAAGGATCTGGACGAAACATCCCGGCGGGCCATCGAGGAAATGACCACGGCGATCGAGGAACTGCGGATCTTCTTCCCCAACGCGCCGGAGGTTCCGGAGCCTCCCGTGTACCGCACGCCCCGGCCGCTGCTCCCCTGGCCGTCGTTCTCCGACGACGACAGGAGGGCGGCGAAGGCGGCATCGACATTGACCGGCGCGGACTACCGCGTCCTGGTGGAGCGCGCCGGCCCGGACCGGCCGCCGGCGCTCAGCATCGTGCGGCCGGTGCACACGCGGGACGGCGCGGGGCGTCCCGGCGCGATGGTGGCCCGGCTGCGGGCGGACCATCTCTTTCCCGACGACCTGGCTTCGCGCGCGTTCGGCGAGAAAGGGGAGCTGATGGTCGTCAACTCCGAGACCGGCGAACTCCTCTACCACTCGCGGCCCGGCCTGACCGGCCGGGACCTGAGCCTGGTCGACGCCGATCTCTTCCGGGTGGCCGATGGCGCCAAATCCGGATCCGGGGGCGCGCCGTGGCAGCCGGTGGGCGGCGCCCGCCTCGCGTCGGTTCTCGATGTCGGCGGCGTTCCCTGGAAGATCATCGCGGTGTCCAGCCCGCGGGAGTTCGAGAGCGAAGCCCGCTCGGCCGGGTTGATCAACCTCTTCGTGTCCGGTCTCGGCCTGTTCATGGCTGCGGTCGTGCTCATCTTCGCCAGCGGACGGATCTCGCAGTCCGTCAACGTGGTCACCGCCGGCGCCCGGAGCATTGCCCGGGGCAACCTCGAGCACCCGATCCGCGTGTCCACGCACGACGAGATCCAGACGCTGGCCGAAACGTTCAACACGATGCGCGAGTCGCTGCGCGAGAGCATCTCGCAGCGCGAGCGATCCGCCGCAGAACTCGACGCCCTGAACCGGACGCTCGAGGACCGCGTCCACCAGCGGACCCGGGAACTCGAGGCGCTGAACGAGGCGCTGAACGCGGCCAACCGCGATCTCAAGGAGCTCGACAGGCTCAAGTCCAACTTCCTCGCCACCGTCTCCCATGAATTCAAGACGCCGCTGACCTCCATCAAGGCGTTCGCCGAGATCCTGCTCGACGAGGCGGAAGCCGGCGACGTCTCCGAGGAGAAGAAGCGGTTCCTGCGGATCATCAATTCCGAGAGCGACCGCCTCGGCCGGCTCATCAAGAACCTGCTCGACCTGTCGCGGATCGAGTCGCGCCGGATGGTCTGGAGAAAGTCCGAGTTCCCGGTGCGCCGCGTCGTGGATTCCGCGCTGGACGGGCTGCTGCCGCTGTTCAACGAGAAGGGATTGACGCTCGACCGGAACCTCTCGTGCGGCGACGCCACCGTGTTCGCCGACGAGGACCGCATCCAGGAAGTGCTGACGAACGTGCTCCACAACGCCGCCAAGGTGTCCGACCCCGGCAACGCGATCCACATCGCCTGCAGGGAGGAAAGCCTGGCCGGCAACGGAAAGCGGATCGTCAACCTGACGGTCCGGGATCACGGGCCGGGCATCCAGGCCGCGGAGCTGGAAAAGGTGTTCGACCGGTTCTCCCAGGTCGATTCCTCGAAGTCGAGGGTCAAGGGGGGCACCGGCCTCGGTCTGGCGATCAGCCGCGAGATCGTGGAGCATCACGGCGGCCGGATCTGGGCCGAAAGCGAATTCGGGAACGGAGCGACGTTCCACATCACGCTTCCCCTGGCCGCGAAGGCCGAAACGGACGCGCCGGAGCACGGGGAAGCGACGGAGGAGGGGGATCATGTCTAAGAAAGTGCTTGTCTGCGACGACGAGCCCTACATCGTGGAATCCGTCTCCTACGTTGTCCGAAAGGCGGGGTTCGAGGTCGTGACCGCGGAGGACGGGGAGGAAGCCCTGAGCGTGGCCCGCCGCGAAAAGCCGGACCTGGTCTTCCTCGACATCATGATGCCGCGGATGTCGGGCGAGGAAGTCTGCCGGCAGTTGAAGGGGGATCCGGAAACGCGCGGCGCCTACGTGGTGATCCTGACCGCCCGCGGTCAGGAGGAGGACGAGCGGCGGGCCATGGAGATGGGGGCGGACGAGTTCATGACGAAGCCGTTCAGCCCGCGGAAGATGAGGGCCAAGCTGCTGGATGTACTGGGAGGAGGCGCGGCGTCCTGAGCGACGCCGCGACCCGAGGAGGGACGGGTGGCGGATCCAACGCCTGATGCGGCACGGAAGAGCATCGACAGCCTGACGAAGAACCTGCTCGAGTGCTACGAGGAACTCGACCTGATCTACCGGCTGTCGCGCGGGCTCATGACGAATCTCGACGCCGGAAAGAGCGCGGCCCTGATTCTCAGGGAAGCGCTGGACATCTTCGAGGCCGGCACGGGATGGGTCGTGCCCACGGAGAGTTCCGCCGCGTTCGAAGAGGTCATGGAGAACGCCGATCCGGAGATGGTGCGGCGGCTCGGCTCAGGACCGTTCCGCGACGTCATCACCGCCGGGCGGTCGCGCGTCTTCTACTCTCCGGCTACCGAACTCGGCATGACCGGCGCCGCGGTCCCGGAGTCGCTCCTCTGTTCCGTGCTCCGGACGGAAACCGCCGTTTACGGCCTTCTCTGCGTCGGCCGGAACGGCGCGGGGAGCCTGTTCACGGCGGGGGACCTGAAACTCGCCGACGTCCTCGCGTCGCAGGCGGCGGTGGCCATCGAAAATTCCGTTCTCCAGCGCCGGAGGTTCGAGGAGGAGCAGGCCATGATCCGGATCCAGGAGGAGCTGCGCCTGGCCCGGGACATCCAGCAGAACCTGCTGCCGAGCGCCGTGCCCGCGCACCCGGGGTACGAGATCGCCGCGTACGCCGAACCCGCCCGGAGCGTCGGCGGGGACTACTACGACTTCATCGCCGTGGAGGAAGGCCGCAGCGCGGTCTGCCTCGCGGACATCACCGGAAAGGGGATGCCCGCCGCCCTGCTCATGGCGAACCTCCAGGCCACGATCCGCGGCCAGACGCTCCTGGCTGCCGGCCCGGCGGAGTGCCTGCGTCGCTCGAACACGCTCCTCTACCGCAGTACCCGCACCGACCGGTTCGCCACCTGCGTCTACGGGGTGCTCGACACGTCGGCGCACCGGTTCGTCTACTCGAACGCGGGGCACGATCACCCGATCCTGTTCCGGAACGGAGGTCACGAACGCCTGGCGGCCGGAGGCCTCGTGCTCGGCGTGCGGGAAGAGTCCGGTTACGAGGAGGCCGCCGTGGATCTCGAACCCGGCGACCTGCTCGTGCTCTACTCCGACGGCATCACCGAGGTGTTCGATCCGGACGGCGGCGAGTTCGGCGAGGCCGGTCTGGTCAACGAAGCGTGCCGGAGGCGGGGCGAGAGCGCGGACTCCGTGCTCGCGGGGATCCTCGACGCGGCGCGGGCCCACGGGCAGGGGCAGGCGCAGGGAGACGACATGACGCTGATCGTGATCCGGAGGGTCAAGTAGGTCACATCAGCGCGGCCAGAAACCGGTGCGCCGGAACAACCCGGATCCCGTTCTCAACGAAGTCCCGCGTGCCTTCCAGAACCACCTGATACGCATGCGGGACGCCCAGCCGATCGCGGAAATGCGCCAGGGAAGGGTCGATCCTGGTCCCGGAGATCTTTGCCTCGACCGCGAACCATGGTTTCCGTCGCCACCTGACCAGGAAGTCCGTCTCGCGGCCGGAACGGTCCCGCACATAAGTCAGGTCGACCTCGTGGCCCTCGCGGTCGACGAGGTCGTGACAGAGCTTGAGCAGGTGGAGAGCAACCAGGTTCTCGAAGCGGGGACCGGGGTTCTCAACAAGACTCCAGTCCCAGAGATAGGCTTTCGGCATCTTTCGGAGCGTTCGCGCCCGCGGTGTGCCGAAGGGACGAATGCGGAACGAGAAGTAGAGCCGGTCCAGGATCTCCATCCAATGGGTCAGGGCCCGATGGCTCGATTCGAGATCCTCGCGGAGGGAGTTCAGCGAGAGCGGCGCCGCCACGCGCTCGGGCAGGAGATCAGCCAGATCCTGGATCGTGGAGAGGTCGCGGATCGACTCCAGGTCCCGGACGTCCTCGCGGAAGAAGCGATCCAGTCGATCCTTCTGCCAGCGACGATGAGCTCTCGCTGACTGGGCGATCCAGGGCTCCGGGAAACCACCGAACCGCAGCAGGGCTTCCAGGGCTTCGGACGATCCACGGCGGGGTACCTGGATCTCCTCTCCCGGCACTGGGGCCGTGTCCGGCTCAGGGCCCTGAACTTCCGCACAGGTCAAGGGGTGAAGTCGATAGTGACGGTACCGGCCCTGCAGGGAATCGCCGCCCCGCCGGTAAACGTCGAGGCGTGCGCTCCCGGTCACCAGAAACCGGAGCCGCGGGTGGTGCTTGTCGTACTCACCCTTGATCCATCGCTTCCAACCCCGCCACTTGTGCAGTTCATCCAGAACGACCAGGGCCTCCCCACCGGGCCAGCGCGTGGCGCGGATCTCCTTGCGATCCTCGCGGTTGTCCCAGTTGAAGTAGCCCCCGGCGTCCGCGGAGGCAAGGATCTGTCTGGCCAGGGTGGTCTTTCCCACCTGGCGGGGACCGGCCAGAAAAACCATCTTCGACTGGAGGTCCTCCGCGATCGCGGCCTCGATGCGCCTGTGAATCATGGTGACAGAATATGCCTGAAAGCAAAAAATGTCACGACGTTTTTTGCTTATTCGGAAAAAAAGACCGAGCAGGACCGGGTCACGCCGGGTTGACCGTGCACGTCGTAACGTGGTGGCCGGGGCCGGTTCAGACGGATCGTCGGGTTCGATCCGCGCGCCCCGTCTCCAGGGTTTGGTCCCCGCCCGGCGCTCGGCTAGAATCCCCTCACCGATCTTCCGGCCGCCCGTACCGTGCTCACCGTCCACTGGAGAGTGACATGAAATTCACGACATTCCCCGGGCTCCTGCGGATGATTCCGCTCGCCGTTCTGTTCATGGTTTCGCCGGGACCCTCCCGCGCCGCCGATCCGGCGTCGGGCGACCCCTACATTCCGGACATCGGCACGTTCCTGAACATCGGCGCCTGCGTGCCGGCCGCCTACAGTCACGACGGCGGGGCCGTGTACTTCACCTCATCGATGTCCGGAGCCTCGCAGGTGTACCGGCTCCTCGAGAGCGGCTGGCCGTACCAGCTGACCACGTTCGAGGACGGCGTCAGCGGATTTCAGCTCTCGCATGACGGAAAACGGGGGATCGTGTCCGCTTCGGTGGGCGGCGACGAGAACGAGCAGCTCTACCTGATGGACACGGCCACCGGCCGGTTGAGCCAGCTCACGGACCGTCCGAAGGTTCAGTACCGCTCCGTGGTCTGGTCGCGCGACGACGCGTCCATCTTTTATCGATCCAATGAGGCCAACGGCAGGGACTTCTTCATCTACCGCCTCGACCTGGCCACGGGCACTTCCACGCCGGTGTTCGACGAGACGAACGGGGTCAAGGGATTCAACTACATCGCGGACCTGTCCTCCGACGGTACAAAGCTCGTCGTCGGCAACGCCACGTCCAACGTGAACAACGACCTCTACCTGGTCGACCTGGCCACCCGTGGCGTGCAGAAGCTCACCGAGGACGCCGGTGACGTCTCCTACTCCAGCGTCAATCTCATGCCGGACAACACGACGCTCTGGCTGACCTGCAACGACAACAAGGACGGCATGGCCCGCCTGGCGAAGATGACGGCGGGATCGCCGAAGGTGGAGTACGTCCAGGACGGATGGCTCGACCCGCGCTGGGAGGTGGCGAGCTTCGCGTTCGACCGCGACTTCAAGCGGATGTCCGCGGTGCTCAACGAGGACGGTTACTTCCGGCTTCGCCTCCGTGACGCCGTCACGATGAAGGCGCTTCCATCGCCGCCGCTCGAAGGCATGGCGGGCGGCGCCTTCTGGGACCGGAACGGCACCTGCATCTTCGGATTTTCCGGGCCGACCCGGGCGCCCGATGTCTGGCGGTACAACCCGGCCACCGGCGACCTCACCCAGCTCACGTTTTCCATCTACGCCGGGATCGACCGGAACCTGTTCCGCGAGCCGCAGCTCGTCCGCATCAGGAGCTTCGACGGCCTCATGGTGCCCGCGTTCCTGTACCTGCCGCCGAACTACCGGAAGGGGGAGCCGGTCCCGTTTCTCGTGGACGCGCACGGCGGCCCGGAAAGCCAGTTCAACCCGGACTTCATCCGGAACTTCCAGTACCTCATGCTGAACGGCTACGGCATCCTCGCCCCGAACCCGCGCGGTTCCTCCGGGTACGGTCGCGATTATCTGAACCTGGACAATTACAAGAAGCGCAAGGACTCGCTCAAGGACTACAAGGCCTGCGTGGACTGGCTGATCGCGCAGGGGTACACGAAGAAGGGGATGATCGGGATCCGCGGCGGCTCCTACGGCGGCTACGTGGCGCTGGGGATGATCACCGAGTACCCGGACCTCCTGTCCGCGGCGATCGACAACGTGGGGATCGCGAACTTCCAGACGTTCCTCGAGAACACCGCCGACTACCGCCGGGCGCTCCGCGAGGCGGAGTACGGCCCGCTGTCCGATCCGGAGTTCCTCAAGTCCATTTCGCCGATCCACAAGGCGGACCGGATCAGGACGCCGCTCCTCGTGATTCACGGAGCCAATGATCCCCGGGTGCCGGTCGGCGAGGCGCGGCAGATCATCGCGGCCATACAGAAAAACGGCGGAATCGTGGACTCGCTCATCTTCGTGGACGAGGGGCACGGTTCCGGCAAGCGCGTCAACACGATCACGGAATACCGGAAACAGGTGTCGTTCCTGGATTCGTTCCTGAAACCGATGGGGCTGGGGAAGAAAAAGCAGTAGTTCGGCCGGATCGACACTTCAGCATCGGGAGCAGCGGTACACGGCTGCACTTGGTGCGCCCGCTTCATCCTGTTAACCTGACGCGGGCCGGGAAACAGTGAAACGTTTCCCGGCGCGGATGCGTCTCCAGTACTGTCCCGTCGAACTCCGCCCTCACCGGTCCCCTCCCGCCGGGCGGCCATTTCCGGCATCACCAGCGGCCGGCCGGCGGGCGCGCGGCGCCAGAATCGTCCAACTCTATATTTCATAACCACTTGATCGGGGGAAATTCATGGGCCCGGGACTGCACAGGGCAGGGCTGTCGTCGCTGTTTTCGCATAACCACGGCCGCGCGCTGCCGGCCGTTCTCCTCATTATATTTGTGATCGCCGGGGCGGGCTGCGGCAAGAAGGGGGACGGCAAGGCCGGCCCGGCCGCCGCGGCGCATGGCGGACACGGCCCCGGGGGGCAGGGGGGTCCCGGCGGGCCACCCGCGGAACCTCCGGTTCCCGTGGCCGTCGAGGCGGCGTTCACCGGGTCCATCTCCAGCTACTACACGGCCACCGCCACGCTCGAGGCGGACAACGAAGCGGAGGTGCTGGCCCGCGTCTCGGGCACCGTCCTCTCTCTCGGTGTCGAGGAGGGGGATTACGTGAGGAAGGGCGCCACGCTCCTGTCCATCCAGGACGAGGAGTACCGGCTCCGCGTGGCCCAGGCCCAGGCCCGCACCGCGAACCTGACCGCCCGGTTCGAGCGCCTCAAGAAGATGTGGGAAGGAAAGCTCGTGTCCGCCGAGGAGTTCGAGGCGGCCCGGAACGATCTCGAATCGGCGAAGGCCGAGGAAGGGCTCGCGGAGCTGAACCTGTCCTACACCCGTGTTGAGGCGCCGTTTTCCGGTCGCGTCACGCGGCGCCTCGTCAACATCGGCCAGAACGTCAGCTCGGGCACGCCGCTGTTCGTGGTGTCCGATTTCGATCCGCTCCTCGCCCGGGTGCACGTGCCGGCCAAGGAGTTCCGCCGCCTGAAGCCCGACCAGCCGGTGGAACTCGTGATGGACAGCAACAAGGAGCGCCTCCGGGGCCGCATCAAGCTCGTGAGCCCGATCATCGATCCGCAGAGCGGAACGATCAAGGTGACGGTGGAGATTCCCGCCGCTCCGGACAACGTCCGCCCCGGCGACTTCGCCCAGGTGTCGATCGTGACCGAGGACCGTCACGCCACCACGCTCGTGCCGAAGATCGCGGTGTTCACCGACAAGGGGGACCAGATCGTCTACGTGTGCGCCGCCGATTCCACGGCCGAGCGCCGCGTCGTCGAGGTGGGGTTCCAGGATGACCGGAACGCCGAGATCCTCGCCGGCCTCAAGGACGGGGAAAGGACGGTGGTCAAGGGGCAGCGAAGCCTCAAGCACGGCTCGAAACTCAAGATCCTCGACGCCGCAACGGATTCGTCCGCCCCGGCGGCCGATTCGCTCAACGTGGCTCTCCCGTCCGAGGCCAGGGGCTCCTGATGCAGGGGTTCGTGGATCTCGCCGTCCGGCGGCGGGTCAGTGTGCTCATGTTCTCGCTGGCGGTCGCCGCGTTCGGCGTGGTCGGGTACCAGCGGCTGTCGCTCGAGCTGTTTCCGGACATCACCTATCCGTCGCTGACCGTGCAGACGGATCTCTCCGACGCCGCCCCCCAGGAAGTGGAAAACCTCATCACCCGGCCGGTGGAGGAGGCGGTGGGCGTCCTGCGCGGCCTGGAGACGATCCACTCCGTGTCGCGACCCGGCGTGTCCGAGGTGACGCTCGAGTTCGAATGGGGCTCGGACATGGACCTGCTGTCGATGGAGGTCCGCGAAAAACTGGATCGGCTCGTGCTCCCCGAGGAGGCCGACGACCCGATCGTCCTGCGCTTCGATCCCTCGCTCGACCCCGTGATCCGCCTGGCACTCACCGGTCCCGACGACCTCGCCACGATCCGCGAACTCGCCGACCGGAAACTGAAGCCGGACTTCGAAACGATCAAGGGGGTGGCCGCCGCGGAGATCAAGGGGGGGCTCGAGCAGGAAATCCAGGTCGACCTGGACCAGGAGCGCCTGGCCGCCCTGAACATCCCGCTGGACCGGGTCCGCCAGGTCGTCGGGGTGTCCAACGTCAACCTGCCCGGCGGGGCGCTCCGCGGCGCCGACAACCAGTTCCTCATCCGCACCGTCAACGAGTTCAACTCCGTTGAGGAGATCGGAAGCCTGATCGTCTCCGACGCATCCACGGCCCCGATCCGCCTCAACGACGTTGCGGTCGTCAGGAAGGGCACGAAGGAGCGGGACGAGATCACCCGGGTGAACGGCCGGGAAAGCGTGGAGATCTCCATCTACAAGGAAGGGGACGCCAACGCCGTTACCGCCGCCCGCGCGCTCCAGGAGCGTCTCGACTCGTGGCGCGGCAAGCTCCCGGAGGGGTACGAACTCACCACGCTCTACGACCAGTCGCGGTTCATCGAGCAGGCGGTCAACGAGGTGCGCAACTCCGCGATCGTCGGTGGCCTTCTCGCCATCATCCTGCTGTTCCTGTTCCTGCGCGACCTCCGCAGCACGCTCATCATCGCCACTTCGATTCCGCTGTCCGTGGTGGCCACGTTTCTCGTGATGTACCGGATGAACCTTTCGCTCAACATCATGTCGCTCGGCGGGCTGACGCTCGGGATCGGCATGCTCGTGGACAATTCCATCGTGGTGCTGGAGTCGATCTTCCGGAAGCGCCAGGAGGGGCTGTCCCGGGCCCGGGCCGCCGTGGAGGGCACGACGGAAGTCGGAGCGGCGGTGGTGGCGTCCACGCTCACGACGGTGGCGGTGTTCCTGCCGATCGTCTTCGTCCAGGGGATCGCCGGGCAGCTGTTCAAGGACCAGGCGCTGACGGTCACGATCAGCCTGCTCGCGTCGCTGGTCGTGTCGATCTCGCTGATCCCGATGCTCGCCGGACTGGGCATCGACAGGCGTGCCGCCGCGGGCGGTCCTTCGACCGGTGCCGCCCTGTCCGCGGGGGCGGCCGGCGGAAGCGGCGGCGGATCCTCTCCCGCCGCAGTCCCGGCCCGCGACGCCCGCGCCGCCGAAACGGATCCCGAGGCCACCCTCGGCGCCTTCTCCCGCCTCTACGACGGGATCGTGCGCGGGGCCATCCAGAGAAAATGGGTCGTCCTTCTCTTCGCGTTCGGCCTGTTCTTCGCCGCGCTGTCCGCCGTTCCCGGGATCGGCACGGAGCTCGTGCCGCAGCTGTCCGAAGGGGAGTTCTTTTTCGAGGTGAACATGCCCGAAGGAACGTCGCTGGAAGCCACCGACCGGATCGTCGAGGGGATGGAAAAAACGGCCGCGGCCGAACCGGGGATCGCCGCCTACTACTCCACGATCGGCAGCCGGCTCATCGCCGGCGGCATGTCGCTGAACACGCGGGGCGAAAATCTCGCCCAGCTGAACATCGCGCTCAAGGACCGCACCGACGAGGCCGCCGAGGACAAGGTGACCGCCGACCTCCGGGCCGCCTACTCCGGCATCCCCGATCTCGAGGTCAAGTTCGGCCGGCCGTCCTACTTCAGCCTGAAGACGCCGGTTGAGGTGGTCCTCTACGGCGAAAGCCTCGAGGAACTCCGCGACTACTCGCTGAACCTCGCCTCGGAACTTTCGGTGCTCCCCGGCCTCAAGGACGTGCGCTCGTCGCTGGAATCGGGCAACCCGGAAGTGCAGGTCGTGTTCGACCGCGACCGGGTGGCTTCGCTCGGGCTCGACATGGGCGTCCTCTCGGAGACGCTGAAGAGCCGCGTCCAGGGCGTGGTGCCGACCCGGTTCAAGGAGGCGGACCGCCAGATCGACATCCGGATCCGCAACGTCGAGTCCGACCGGAAGTCGCTCGACGACGTGCGGAACCTCGTCCTGCCGGGGCCCGGCAACCAGCCGATCCGTCTCATGTCCGTGGCCGACGTGACCCTCGACCGCGGGCCCGCGGAGATCCACCGGCTCGGCCAGCAGCGCGCCGCGGTGGTCACCGCCAACCTGTCCGGGCAGAGCCTCGGCGGCGCGGCGGAGAGCATCGGCCAGGTCCTGCGCCGGTCGCCGCCGCCGGCCGGGATCACCGCGGAACTCGGCGGCCAGAACAAGGAGATGCAGGTGTCCTTCGCCAGCCTCCGCTTCGCGATCGGCCTGGCCATCTTCCTCGTCTACCTGGTGATGGCGGCCACGTTCGAGTCGCTGCTCCACCCGTTCATCGTGATGTTCACCATCCCGCTGGCGCTGACCGGCGTGGTGGCCGGCCTTCTGGTGACCGGGACGACGATCACGATCATCGTCCTGATCGGAACGGTGATGCTCGTGGGCATCGTGGTCAACAACGCCATCGTTCTCATCGACGCCATCAACCGCTTCCGCCGCGACGGCGTGGACAAGGAGGAGGCGGTGGTGCGCGCCGGTCACGTGCGCCTGCGGCCGATCCTCATGACCACGCTCACCACCGTCCTGGGACTCGTGCCGATGGCCCTCTCGTGGGGTGAAGGCGCGGAGCTCCGGGCTCCCCTCGCCATCACCGTGGCGTTCGGACTTTCGCTGTCCACGCTGCTGACCCTCGTGGTCATCCCCGCCGCCTACATGGCGGTGCCGTCGCGCCTGCCCGCGCAGGAACCCGTGGCGGTTGCCGAAGGAGCCGCGTCATGACGCTTCCGGAACTGGCCATCAAGCGTCCCGTCACCACCCTCATGATCATCATCAGCCTCGTCGTCCTCGGCGCGGTGGCGCTGATCCGGCTGCCGCTGGCGTTCATGCCCGACGTGGAGCAGCCGGAGCTGTTCGTGCGCGTGCCGTACCCGAACGCGTCGCCGGAGCAGATCGAGCGGACGATCATCCGTCCCGTCGAGGACGCGCTCGGCTCGGTGAAGGGGCTCAAGAACATCTGGTCGATGGCCAACGACGAGGGCGGGATCGTGCGGCTCGACTTCGACTGGTCGCGCGACATGCGCCTGGCCAAGGTGGAGGTCTGGGAAAAGATCGACCGGATCAAGCGCGACCTGCCCGACGACATCGGCGACATCTCGGTGGGGTCCAACTGGGACGCCCGCGACGCGGACAAGCCGATTCTCGAGGGGCGTCTTTCCTCGCGCCGGAATCTCAGCGAAAGCTACGACCTGCTCGACCGCCGCATCGTGAAACCGCTGGAGCGGATCCCCGGCGTGGCCCAGGTCCGGCTCGACGGCGTGAACCCGCGCGAGGTCCGGATCAACCTCCGCCTGGCCGACCTGGAGCTGCACGGCATGGACGTCCGGACCGTGCTGCGCACCCTGGAGCGGAGCAATTTCGACCAGTCGCTGGGCAAGGTGACCGACGGCGAGGTCCGCTTCGCCGTCCGCACGGTCGGCACGTTCTCGTCCGTTTCGGAAATCGAGAACCTGCCGATCCGCTCCGACGGCCTGCGTCTCAAGGACGTGGCCGAAGTCCTGTTCGAGGAGCCGCCGCTCGAATACGGCCGCCACCTCGACGGCGACTTCGCCATCGGCATCACCGTGAACCAGGAGTCGCGGGCGAACACCGTGGAGGTGTGCGACGCCCTCGAGGCGCGGATCGCCGAGATGAACGAGGATCCCGAGCTGTCGGGCGTCAACTTCCTCGTCTGGTTCAGCCAGGGGAAGGAGATCAGGAAGACGCTCCGCGATCTCACGTTCACCGGGATCTTCGGGGCCATCCTGGCGGCGATCGTCCTGTTCCTCTTCCTGCGCCGGGTGTCCACCACGATCTTTTCCGTGCTGTGCATTCCGTTTTCGCTGATCGTCACCTGCGGCATCGTCTGGGCGCAGGGGAAGAGCCTGAACACGCTGACCCTCCTCGGCCTCATCGTGGGCATCGGCATGCTGGTGGACAACGCGGTGGTGGTCATGGAAAACATCTTCCGCCACCGCGAGGCCGGCCACGATCCGAAGACGGCGTCGCGGATCGGTGCCTCGGAAGTATCCACCGCGGTGATCGCCGCCACGCTGACCTCGGTCATCGTGTTCCTGCCGCTCGTCTTCAACAAGCCGAGCGAGGTGAACATCTACCTCAAGGAACTCGGCATCACGGTCTGCCTGACGCTCCTCGCCTCGCTGTTCATCAGCCAGACGCTGATCCCGCTGGCCACGTCGTGGTTCATCCGCTCCGAGCCGCGCCCCAGGGGGAGGCTGATGGGCTGGCTCGAGGAGCGCTACTGCCGGATTCTCGCGGCGAACCTGAAGCACCGCTGGCTGACGCCGCTCGTCGGCATCGTGATCATGGCCTCGGCCGTGTACCCGTTCATGAAGGTGGACAAGAACTTCGACACGAGCGAAACGGAGCTGTTCGTCCAGGTCCGCTACGAGTACAGCGAGGAAACGAGCCTGGAAAAGAAGGAGGAGCTGGTCACCTTCGTGGAGCAGCAGCTCGAGCCGCACCGCGAAGAGCTGATGGCGCGCTCCATCTACAGCTTCTGGAGCGACCGCTTTTCGCTGACCCGCATCTATCTCCATGAAGGGGAGGCCACCGCGGACAACATCCAGGTGGTCCGGAACAAGCTGAAGACGCTGCTTCCCGAGGTGGCCGGGGTCAAGCTCGACGTCATGGAGAACCGCCAGTTCTGGCGGATGGACCAGGGGAAGCGGGTGGCGTTCCAGATCGTCGGCGAGGACTCCGAGGTCCTGGCAAGCATTGCCGACGAGGCGAAGAAGCGCCTCGAGGCGATCCCCGGCCTGTCCGAGGTGTTCGCCGGGGACCAGGAGGGGGGGCAGGAAATCCACGTGGAGCTGGACCGCGACCTCGGGGCGCGCTACGGCGTGTCGCCGATGCAGCCCGCCGAGGTCGTGGGCCTCACGTTCCGCGGCCGCCGGCTGCCGCGCTTTCGGACCGCCGACGGCGAAAAGGAGATGCGCCTGACGCTGGACGAAAAGCAGACGGAGTCGCTGGCCCAGCTTCAGAACCTGCCGCTCTGGGCGGAAAACGGCGAGAAGCTCCGCCTGTCGGCGCTCGCCGACTTCCGGGAAACGAAGGGCGCCACCCACATCATGCGCGACAACCGGCTGACCAGCATCTGGGTCGGCGCCGCCTACAAGGAAGGGACGAAGGAAAGCTACATGCCGGCGGTCACCGAGGCGATGAACGGCATCACGTTCCCCTACGGCTATTCCTGGACGTTCGGCCAGTGGCAGGAGCGGCAGAAGGAGCGGTCGCAGGAGTTCCTGGTGAACCTGGCGCTGGCCCTGCTGCTCATCTTCGCAGTGATGGCCGGCCTGTTCGAGTCGATCCGCAGCGCCATAGCGCTCATGGTGGCCCTGCCGTTCGCGCTGTCCGGCGCCATCTGGACGCTGTTCTTCACGAAGACGGACTTCGACCAGCCGGCCGCGGTGGGGCTGCTGCTCCTCATCGGCATCGTGGTCAACAACGGGATCGTGCTCATCGAGCACATCAACCTGTACCGGCGCCGCGGCATGCCCCGCTACGACGCGATGCTCCAGGCCGGCCGCGACCGCCTGCGCCCCATCCTCATGACGGCGCTCACCACCCTGATCGGTCTCGTGCCGATGGTCGTCCAGAAGCCGTCGCTCGGCGGCGTCTACTACTACTCGATGGCTCTCGTGATCATGGGCGGCCTCGTCGTGTCCACGTTCCTGACCTCGGTGCTCCTGCCGACCACGGTCACGCTCGTGGAGGACGGCGGAGGCTGGCTGGCAAGGGTTCCGGGGATGGTTTGGCGGTGGGTGCGGCCGAGGCGAACGCGAACCGTAAGCTAGGGTCAACACAACGGTTACGAGATGGGCGCTTTTCCGATTGTCAGGCCATGACAATAAGTCCACAATTGAAGCTCTGTGAGGGGGTTCGTTCCGACGGAACTCTTTGCTAAAGCTGACTACTTCCAGGGGAGATCCAAGTTGAGACCAGCGACTCTCTCTCTCTCTCTCTCTCTCTCTCTCTCTCTCTCTCTCTCTGCTTGGATACTGGCTCGTCAATCAGGCTTCGGCATTCCCCACTGAACAGGACGCTGCCGAAGTTGCCCGCAACTATCAGCGGAATCAGGGAGGTTTCCTTCGATTCGATCTCCGCGATCTGGTCCGGGCGTGGTCGGGTGGAACGACACTGAACTGCGGCATAGCAATTTCGAGCCAGGACCTGTCGGCTGACACAATGCGTGCTCACATATCGACGATAAAACTTATCATCCGGTACGGCTTTCTTCATTGGGATGAGTAGGTGATGACGATGGCTCTTCTTCCAAAACAACTAGTCATTGCCGGGGCAATCGGATCACAAAATCTCTGTATCTTGCTTTTCCTCCTCTTTACAGCCTTCTCCCCCCTTGCCGTAGAGGCTATCGAACCGCCTCCCGTGTTGTGGGATAGATCATATGGGGAAGGATACATCTACTCGGTCGATGAAACATTCGACGGAGGCGTTGTGGCAACGGGCTACTGGTGGCCGCAGACGATCATGCTTCTCCGAACGGACGCGGATGGCGATACCCTGTGGACGCGGTCCATCCTGCCAGGCTGGGCTTACTCAGTCCTGGAAACCTCGGATCATGGATATGTGATTGGAGGCACACGATCCCCCGTTTCGTTTCTCACTCTACTGATTCGCACGGACCAAAACGGCGACACGCTCTGGACGCGATCTTATGGGGCGGGAGAGATTCACTCCGTCCTGGAATTGGAGAACGGAGACTTCATACTTTGTGGCTCCAATGGAGACGTGATTCTCGGACGTGTCGACTCTTTCGGGAATGCTCTGTGGTTCAAATCCTACGGCATTCCCAATGGAGATGTTGGATACGCGGTGGATCAAACGGATGATGGGGGGTTCATCGTCGGCGGCTCTACGCGCAGGGGCTGCAATTGCTCAACGGATGGCTGGATCCTGCGGATGGACGCCAACGGAGACACCTTGTGGACGCGACAGTTGAATGGAGCGCTGAACACACACGATGTCGTGTACTCGATCAAGGAAACGGAGGACGGAGGGTTCATCTTCACAGGCAGAGTAGACATGGGCGGGCCGTGGGTTGGTCGGATGAACAGCAGCGGAGATACGCTCTGGACCAGGAGATATTCCGGTGGGACCGGACATGAAATCACTCCCGTGAGCGAAGGAGGTCATGCCCTGTGCATCGGGTCCGGTTCGCTTGATCTTGGAGTCCTTCGTCTCGACACCGCTGGAGACACGCTGTGGACCCTGAAGCTTGGCGGTCCGGAGATGCCTCCCTTCGGGGATTTCGATGAAGGATTCGCCATCCGTCAGATGACGGACGGGGGGTTCATCATCGGTGGAAACCGGGACTGTCCGATCGATGAAGGGGGAGGGTGTTCCCCACCTCATGCGTGGCTCGTTCGCCTGGGACCGGAGTCGACTGCCTCGGTTCCCAGACATGATCCCGTCGGTCTGGTTGCATTTCCGAATCCATTTCGAACGCGCACCACGCTGACATTTGACCTTCCGGTGCCGGGTGCCTATCGGCTCGCCGTATTCGATGTCCAGGGTCGCAGCATCGTGACTCTCGCCGAGGAATTTCTTGGAGCGGGGCGACATCAACTCGAGTGGGATGGTCGCGACACGAAGGGAATACATGTCGACGCCGGAGTCTATTTCATTCGATTGTCCGGCCCGGTTGAATCACGGCCGGCCAAGCTTGTCTTTAATCCGTGAATTCTTAACCAGGGCTGATGGTCAGGGAATCCGCGCCAGCGACCTCACAATTCGCCGATCGAGCAGGTCGTGGCTCTCGCTGAGATCCTTCTTGTCAGGACAGCCGGTCCTGGTCGCGATTTTGCACGGTGGGTCCTGCGGTTGTCCGCGGAAGCAAGCCGAGGCCGGAACCCCCTGAAATTCTACAAACGCTTGAGCCACAACTGATTGCCGCCCCGCCTCAGCGGCCAGTCAAGATTCAGTCAATAGCAAAGCCTCACTCTCGATCCTGAGTCAGGGTGTCCTGCCCTGACGGCTCGCCGGGGACCGTTTTCCGCGTCCGGCACAGCGTCGGAGACGGATGCGTTACCGGTCCCCAGCCGGTCGAGCCGGCGCGAGCGGTCGGTGGTCCGAGCTCCGACGAGTGAGGAGAAACGATGACCTTTCCGGCAGTCGCCTGCCTGGCGCTGGCGTCGGTGATCATCGGCGCCGCGCCACTGGAAGCGCGCCAGCCCCCCGGCGACCTGTTCGGCGTCCGGGTCGGGGACGCGCCCGCCGCGGTCGTCGCCCATCTCGAGAAGGTCGGCCGGATGACCTCCGGCGGAAGTCCGGGAGCCTCGGGCGGCAAGCAGATCTGGCAACTGGACGATGCCCGCTTCGCCTACGCCGTGGTCCGCTACAACGGAGAAGGCAGCGTGGAGTGGTGCACCCTTTTCGCTCGGAAGGGGGGCGAGGCCGTCCGCTATGCCGACATCGGCGATCCCGAACGCGCGCGGATCACCGGGCGGTACTTCTACTCCTGGGACGGGCCGGCGGATGACGCCCGGCCCCCGTTCACGGTGCGCGCCTCCGGAGCGGACTCCGAAGTTCTGGAAACGCTCTCCCTATTCCGGTCGGCGGGTGCCGGCGAGAAAGGGGGGAGCACGAAACAGAACTGACCGGGTTCGACTCGATTTCCCCCCGACACCTCACCAGTTACCAAGACACGGGAGGAGATTCCCATGCGCAGATTTCAACCGATCCTGTTTGCATGCCTTCTTGTCGCCCTCGTGGCCGACCCGGCGCCGCTCCGCGCGGCGACGCCGTCCTCCGGGACGATCAACGACCTGAACCTGTCCCTCTCCTACGCCGGCGGAGGGCCGTACACGGGGGGCAACCCCTCCAACAACTTTCCCGACGCCACCGGTCCCGACTGCGGTCTCGTTCCCAACACCTGCGACGACTTCGCGCTGACGGTCAACCTGTCGCCGGCCTACCTGCTGGCGAATCCGAATCACCGGATCGTCGTCCGGATCGACTGGGACGGCTCGAACCCGGCTAACGACTTCGACCTGTACGTCGTGGACGGCTCGAACACGAACAAGGTGCCCCCGTCGGCCACGTCGGGCAATCCCGAAACGGTGGCGCTGCCGCTCGTGAACGGAACCTGCACCGTGCGGACGCTCGTGTTTTCCGCCGCGAACGTCAACTACAACGCCACGATCACCGTCGGACCGCCGCCGGTGCTCCGCGCCGGCACCTACATCCAGTCCACGGACAACTGGAGCTGCAACACCCACCTGGAAGGGATCCAGCCGCTCGACCAGCCGCCGCCCACCGTGTTCGACCACGGCAACGACGGCGAGCCCGCCGTGCGGTTCGACCCGAACGGGACCGCCTGGATCACCGGGATCGCCGGCGTTCCGGCGGGCTCGGCCCTCTGGAGCACCGCCGACGCCTGCGGCCAGTCCTACCGGTTTCACGGAGCGCCGGACGCCGGGCTCGGCGGCGGCGACGCGGAGATCGAGATCTCGCCGGAGCCGAACCTGCTCGGTTTCCACAACATCATGATGTCCAGCCTGACGCTGGCGAACCTGACCACGTCGGTGTCGGTGGACGGCGGCGCCACGTTCACCGTGCAGCCGATCTCCACGATCACCCCGGTGGTGGACCGCCAGTGGAACGCGTCCTACGGGGCGAACACGTTCTACCTGTCCTACCGCAACGGGGCCACCCAGCCCGGCAACTTCCTCGAGGTCGTCCGCTGGGACAACGGCGGCCTTGGCACGCCCGGCGCCGGCCCGTTCGTGATCTGGGGCGCGGGCGTCGATCCGCTCACGTCGAAGGACATGGGGAACATGACCTGCGACCAGCGGCCCGGAGCGAACGCGCCGATCGCCGCCGGACCGAACGGCGAAGGCAACGTCTATCACACCTGGAGCGAGAACAACGGCCAGAAGGTGTGGGTCTCGCGGTCCACGAACTTCGGCGTGACCTGGTCGCATCACCTGGTGATCGACGGCGGCGCCGGAGCCTCGTTCAACCACCTGTTCACCTGGGTGGCCGTGGACAGGGCCGGCAACGTCTACTGCTGCTTCTCCGACGATCACAACGTGTACTACTCGGTGTCCACGAATCAGGCCACGACCTGGTCGGCGCCGGTCCGCGTCAATGCCGGCGGCCCGTCGCGCACGGCGATCTTCGCCGAGATGCAGGCCGGATCGGCCGGAAAGGTCATGTTCACGTTCTACGGGCACGGGGGGTTCTCCTCCCAGGACCCCGGCGCGAACTGGAAGGTCTTCGTGTCGCGCTGCCAGAACGCGCTGGACCCGGTGCCGACGTTCGAGGAAAAGATCGTCAGCGACCGAACGTTCCACACCGGCCCGGTCTGCCAGGACGGTCTCAACTGCGCCTGCTGCCGCGAGCTCACGGAGTGCTACGAGATCGACATCAATCCGGTGGACGGCTCCGCGCTGGTCTGCTACGGCGCGTTCGGCGCCGGAGGCCTGTACATCACCCGGCAGATTTCCGGAAAGTCGTCGATCGACGGCAAGACGGTCGTCGACCGGTCCACGACCTGCCCGAACCCGCTGCTGACCTGCTCGCCGCCGCTTCCTCCCGGCAACCCCTGCGCGAAGCCGGGGATCACGGTGGTGACGGATGCGGACGCCGAGGACGTTCCTCCCGCGCCGTCGCCGGCCTCGAACATCCAGGAGGTGTCCCTGGCCGAGCCGTTCGGCGATCCCCGGGGCGCCAACCTTCTGCTCTGGCGGATCAAGGTCCAGGACCTCGACACGTCGGCGCTGCCGCCGAACACGTTCTGGCGGGTGATCTGGGACACTCCGGGCGGGTTCGGCCGCTACTATGTCCGCGTGGTCAACTGCGCCACCGGGGGGCTGTCCGCGGACTACGGGCACTTCACGACCGGCTCGGTGCAGGACGGCCCGGCGGACCACTTTACCGTCAACAACGACGGGGAGATCTGCATCTGGATACAGAAGAGCAAGGTCGGCAACCCGACCGCGGGCCAGACGCTGACCGCCGTCAATGCCGACTGCCGGCAGGTGGCCGGCGTCTGTCCGGGATCTCCCGCGGCGTTTGCGCCTCTCGACGTGACGAACTCCGGTGCCTACCAGGTGGTCGGCAACGGGGCCTGCGCCCCGCCCACCGTCGCCTGCCCGGCGGACTTCACGGCGCCTCCGGTCATCCCGCCGAGTACTCCGATCGACTACCCGCTCACGTTCACGGTGAACAACCCGTCCACCGTGAGCCGGACGTTCCTGGTTACGGTCACGGACGAGAACAACTGGCTGCTCGGCGGTCCGACGGTCGGACCGGTCGGGCCGGTGGCTCCCGGCGGCTCGGCCCCGGTGAACGTGACCGTGCGGATGGATCCGCAGTGCCGGCCGGACATGAGCGACGTGATCACGTTCAGCGTGGTGGCCCAGGACAACTCCTCGCTGGCCGCGTCGTGCACGACGAACGTGGGCTGCGATAATCCCGTTCCCGGAGAGCTCGCGGTGGAACTGGCGGCGGTGGCCGTGCACGGCGGCGTCGAGCTGTCGTGGACAAGCCACTCCCACGACATCACCGGTTTCCACATCAACCGCGGCACCGGACCGGACGCGCCCGAACGGGTGACCCGGGAACCGATCCGCATGGGATCAGGCGGGGCGTTCACCTGGCGCGACCGGATCGATCAACCGGTCGAATCCATGCACTACCGCCTCGTCGGAGTGTTCCGGGACGGCACCGAGCGGCTCGTGGGCGTGACCAGCGTTTCGCCCCGCGGTCGAATCCTCAGCCTGCGTCTTGTCGGGGCCAATCCGGTGCGGCAGCGGGCCGTCTTCGAATACGCGCTCCCCGCGCCCGGATCCGTGGTGTTCGAGATCTACGGCATCAACGGGGGTCGCGTGCGGACGCTCGTGGACCGGGCGGAAAGCGCCGGGTCGCATTCCGTCACGTTCGACCTGCGTTCCGATGACGGACGTCCGCTGGGTTCGGGAGTCTACCTGGCGCGGATGGCGGCCGGCGGCGAGACGCGTTCGGTCAAGATGGTGGTGGTGGAGTAATCGTCCGCGGCGCGCGGAAGGAGGTCACCGGGAACCGGCGCGAAGTGCGTGCCGGACCGCGCCGCCGCCGGAGTTTCGATAGAAAAGGAAGCCCCTTCGGTCTCCGGACCGGAGGGGTTTCCCGTTTGCCGGCTACTCGTCCAGCACCGAATCCCTGAACGCCTTCCGTTTGCCGAGCGCGGTGACGAACGCGTAGACCGCCAGTCCCACCGCCAGAAGTTGAACGACGACTGCCTGGGGCATCATCCAGTTGCTCTGGCCGAGCGCCACGGGAAAGTTGTTCGCCAGGAGCATCATCAGGAAACCGGCGATCGCCGACAGCAGGCCGAAGCGCAGCAGAAGGGTCAGGAGCATCGCGGTGAACACGACCGCGGCCGCCATGTCCGGAATCGTGGATCCGACGCCGCCGATGATGATGACGGTCAGCAGGGCCGCGGCCACGCCCATCGCCAGGGATTCCCGGCGCAGCAGGACCCGGAAGATCAGGTACAGCGCCATGATCACGAGCCCGTTGAAGACGGAACTCTGGGTGTAGCTCAACAGGATCGCAATGGTCCGGGCGGGGCTCGTCAACAGCGCCGAAATGTCCGGATCGGGCCCGACGACGCCCGGGATCCAGCTGCGGGCGGCGATGCTCAGCGCGATGATCGTGCCGCAGAGGCATCCGATGAGAATGTCGCGCCCCACCTGCGGGTCGCGGAAGCGCCCCTCGAGGACACGCACCCATGTGATGATCCGGGTGGGGTAGAGGCGGCGGACGTACGGTTCGATGGCCAGGTAGAAGAGCGCCGCCATGCCGAACATGAACAGGGACTGGGCCAGGCTCTCGACGAACAGGGCGAGCTCCGCGTCGTCGACCATGTGATGTGCGTTGACGAGCCACGCCAGGAACTGGGTGGCCGCCATGAAGATGCCGAGCCGGACCGCCCCCGGCCGGTCCGTCCGCCCGCGGCGCACGTTCCGCACCGCCACCAGGGCGCTGAGCACGAGGACCACGAGGAAGATGGCCACGTTGAGGAGGCGGGCCAGCCTTTCCGATCCGCGCTCCGCCCGGGATTCCATCCGCGAAGGGCGGGACCAGGGCCAGATGATGTCGAAGGCCACGGCCTGCCCCTTCCACGCCGCGGCTTCGAGGCGCACCGGCATGTTGCCGACGCGCGGATGATTTCCGACCCAGGCGGCCCGGGTGTCCGCGGCCACCGTAAAGTTCCACTGCGGCGGGGCGGGCGTGAACGCCCCGGCATCGAGGCCGGCCGCGGCAAAGAGCGGTTCCCAGTCCGGATCGACCGCGCCGCTTCCGGTCGTGTCGCGCTGCGGGGGCACCGCGAGCAAGGAGAGGAGATGCCCGTCGGCGTCGAGCACGACGTTCCTCATCCCGGACACGACCACCGGCGGGTCGCTGTAGTCGGGTCGGTTCGACAGGTCGACGGGCACGAGGTTCCGCGGGCTGGAGCGGTACCAGTAGCGAAAGATCGTCGGGTAGGGCGCGAAGGGTTCGCGGTTCGCGCGGCGGAGACGATGGCGCAGATAGTCCTGGTCCGTGGCCAGGCCGGAAATCTCGTCCCGGGCCGGATCGGTGTATCCGAGGCTCGCGGCCACGGCCCTGGCCCGCTCCGCCATGACCGCCGGCGGCTTGCCGATCGGCGCCCGGTAGACGAGATACGACCGGCCGGCCATCAGGGAGATCAGCAGGATGCCGGCGAGGATGCCGCCGAGGCAGAGCCATGCGGTCCGGGGGTTCATCCCCTCCGTGGATCCGGCCGCCGCCACCATCTGCGGCGACGGCGTTTCTCCCGCGGCCAGCGCAGCCGCCAGCGGGTCGCCGCCGGGCAACGCGGCGGCCACCTGGAGCGCCGACGCCGGGCGCTTTTGCGGATCAGGATCAAGACAGCGCATCACGACGCGCTCCACCAGCGGGTCGAGGCCCGGCGTCACGCTGGACGGGGTGGCCGGCGTCGAGTCCCGGTGCAGCCGCGACATGTCCGCCAGGCTGTGCCCGTCGTACGCGCGTTTTCCGGTGAGCATCTCGTAGAGGATCAGGCCGAGCGCGTAGATGTCGCTTTTGACCGAAGCATCGGATCCGGCCAGCTGTTCCGGGGCCATGTAGGCCGGCGTTCCGGACAGGACGTCGTCCTCGCTCAGCTCCCCGGAGATCGCCGCCAGGCCGAAATCGGTGACCGAAACGCGCCCCTCGCCGTCGATCATCACGTTGGCCGGTTTCAGGTCGCGGTGGAGCACCCCCTTGTCGTGCGCGGCGGCCATGCCCGCGCAGAGTTCCCGGGCGATCTGCACCGCCTTGTCCTCGGGCAGCCGCCCGATCCGGCGGAGCAGCGAGGCGAGATCCTCGCCGTCCACGTACTCCATGGAGATGAAGTGCTGGCCGTCCACGTCGCCGATGTCGTACACGCGGCAGACGTTCGGGTGCGACACGCGCCGTGCGATCTTGACCTCGCCGAGGAACCGCGCGACGCGGCTCTCGTCACTGTTGAAGTCCTCCGGCAGAAGCTTCAGGGCCACGGCCTGGCCGAGCTTCAGGTCGTCCGCGCGGTACACCTCGCCCATGCCCCCCTTGCCGAGCGGTGCGATGATCCGGTACCGGTCGGCGAGGATCGTGCCGGGAAGGAAACGGCCGGAGCTGACGGCGCTCGAGGGGTCGCGGCGGGCGTGGGACGTCTGCGTGCGGGCGCGCGTCGGCGAGGGGTGGCTGTCCGCGTCTTGAGGCGGAGACGGATCCCTGGCGGGAGGCTCGGGCCCGGAGGGGGTCACCGCGTTTCCGCAGACAGGACAGACGGACTGCGCATCGTCGAAGGGGCTGGAGCAGACCCGGCATCGTGGCATGGGGGCAGGATACCGGCCCGGGCGTGGAGAGGAAAGGGATCCAGGACCGGCACGGGAAGCGGGTTCGTGAAAGGGAACACGAGCGACGTGACGCCTCTGCATCCGCCGGTTCCGCGACCGGCGCGGGCCCCGATCGCTCAGACCTGGAGCTTTTCAAGCCTTTCCATGTACTCCCGGACGAGTTTCCTCACTTCCGGCCAGTCCTTGTCGGCTACCGCCAGACTCAACTCAGCCGTGATGCTCTCGCATCCGCCGAACTGGTGGAAACCGATGCAGTAACCGCAGCGTCCGTGACCGTGGGCATCCTCCTCCGCCTTGTCGCAGAGCGAGTTCATGGCGTTGATTTCGGTGAGCAGTTCCACGGGTTCGATGTCGTCCAGGTGATCGCGGATCCTTTCCCACTCCTTGATCGTGCGCAGGCGCGCTTCGGACCAGTTCATCGGGTAGTCCTCCCTTCTGAACCTTGATCCTGCGCTCCCGGGCGGCCCGGCGGGTATGACGTTGGTCACTATGATGTTGACATCGGAAAGTGATGTTATCACACTTACATTATGATGCGTACCCAAATACAGCTTACGGAAACCCAGCACGCCTGGCTGAAACGCTGGGCGCAGCGCAAGGGGATCTCGTTTTCCGAGGCCGTCCGCCGTTGTGTCGAGGCGGCACTGACCGCCGAGGAGGCGGCGTCGGACCGGCGGGACCTCGTCCGTGATGCGCACTCCGTCATCGGAAAGTACAGGCACCCCGACAAGGCGCCGCATGCCGGACGGGATCACGATGACCTGCTGGGCGAGGCCTTCAGGAAGTGAGCGTCTTCGTGGACACGTCGGCGTTCTATGCCCTGCTCGTCCAGGATGAGGCCGGGCATGAAGGTGTTGCGAAGCACTGGCGGGAATCGACCCAAAGCGGCACGAGCCTGGTCACGTCCAATTACGTCCTCGTGGAAACGCACGCGCTCCTCCAGAGCCGGTTCGGGATGGATGCCGTGCGCGATTTTCAGCGGAGCCTGGTACCGCTCGTGAACGTCCGCTGGATCGATGCGGGCGTGCATCGCCAGGCCGTGGAGCGGTTGCTGAAGACGGATCACCGGAAGCTGAGCCTTGTGGACGTCACGAGTTTCCTGCTCATGGACCAGGAAGGGATCCGGACGGCTCTGGCCCTCGATCCGGATTTTGCGGAGAATGGTTACGAGGTTGTTCCCGGCGCCTGATACGGGCGAGCCGGGAGGGGCCGGCGCGGAGCCCCGCGGGCTCCGGGTTGGTCGACTGACAAGGTGTTGTTTTCAGCGAAGTCCGGTACCGCCGGCCGTCCCCTCGATCGAGGCGGGTCGGCCCGACCGCAGGTGCTCCACCAGCCGGCGGCGGCTTTCCAGGAGGACCGCGGCGCTGTCGGGTTCTCCACCGTCCACGAGCTCCGTGGCGCCCTTCGTCATGAAGTCGGACCAACTCGAATCGGCCCAGTCCGGAACCGGGCTTCCGAGCGCCGCCGCGATCTCGCTGTAGAGGTCGCGGCGGCGCGTGTGTTCGAGAACCGGGGAACAGCCTTCCAGAATGAAGCGCAGCGTCGTGACGGCTTCGAGCGACCTCGCGCCCAGCGCGGTCTTCCGGATCCGGTACGAGCGGTCGAACAGGTCGAGGGCATCCCGATGACGCCCCGCCCTGAGCTGATGCGTGGCCATGTGTTCCAGCACCAGGCCCACCCCCGGATGATCGGGTTCGCCGAGGTCTTCGAAGATGCGGAGGGCCCGCGTGGACAGGACCATGGCCGAGTCCAGCTTGCCTTCATCGCGCAGCACGAGGGAGATGTTGTCCCGGATCACCGCGGTGTAGAGATTCGTCTCCCCGAGCGTGGTCACGAAGATGCGTTCCGCGCGATCCAGAAGGGGCCGGCTGACGGCGAGATCTCCAAGATGGTAGTGGCACATGCCGATCTCCGTGAGCGTCTCGGCGACGTCCGGATGATTCGTCCCCAGGGCCCTTTCCTGGATGGCCAGCGTTCGTTCGAGAACCCGCCTGGCTTCGTCGTAGTCCTGCAACCCCCGAAGCGCCGCGCCAAGGCTGATCAGGTCGTAGGTCAGATCGGGGTGCTCGGGGCCGAGCGCCTTTTCCTGTATCGCCACCGCGCGTTCCGCGAGAACCCGGGCGTGAGCGAAGTTGTTCGTCGCCCGGTCGAGCAGGGCCAGGTTGGACAGGTAGATGGCCAGGTCGGGATGGTCCGGGCCCTTGCTCTTTTCCACGATGGCGAGGCAGCGTTCGTAGAGCGGGCGGGCTCCTGCATAGTCCCCGGTCTGCAGGAGAATGTTGGCGAGTCCGGTGAGACTCGCCGCCACATCCGGATGGTCCGGCCCGAAGCTTTTCTCCCGGATGGACAGCGAAGTCCGGTAGTGGGTCCGGGCCAGGTCATATTCACCAAGACGCCGGCAGAGGCCGGCGAGAACGTACGCGCTCGTCGCGGTTCTCGGGTCGTCCGGCGGCAGCGTTGCCTTTCTCAGGTCCAGGGCCTGCTCCAGCAGGGGGCGCGCCTGCGCATAGAGTCCCAGGTTGCGATAGACCTCGCCCATCACGCCGAGCAGCCGTCCGCGCACCATGGGTTCGTCGACGAGGCTCGTGTCGATGCGGGCCGCGCCGGCGTCCAGGAGTTCGCGGGCCGTAATGGAGTTTCCCCGGGCCTCGCCGGGGTTCGAAACCCGGAACAGGCGTTCCATGAACAGGAGCGCCTGCTCCGCCGTCTCGGCCTCCTGGCGGGCTTCGGCGGCGGCGGCCCGGGCCTTCAGCATTCCCACCGTCGTTCCGGCCGCACCGAGGAACACCGCCAGCACCAGTGCGGCGCCCAGAAGGGCCGCGGTGCGGTGGCGCCGGGCCAGCTTGCGCAGCTGGTACGCCAGCGTCGGCGGGCGCGCCTCGATGGGAAGGTCGCCCAGGTAGCGGCGCAGGTCATCGGTGAACGCGGAAACGCTCTGGTAGCGCCGGTCCGCCGACTTTTCCAGGGCCTTGAGCAGGATCGTCTCGAGGTCGCCCGCCAGGGCGCGATCGAACTGCGACGGCGGGCGCGGCGGATCCTGGCCGATGATGCGCAGCGACTCCACGAGCTGGTTCCGGTTCAGCTCGTGGGGGAGCCGTCCGGTCAGCATTTCGTAGAGGATCACGCCGAGCGAATAGACGTCGGTCCTGAGGTCGAACGGTGGCCATGGCGGTGGACTCCGGCACGCTGATCCTCGCCACGCGCGAGGGGCATGTGGCGACCTCCCCGGACGGGGTCGTGTGGACGTGGAAGGGCTCGATGAATCAGCTCCACCTGACGGCCCTGGACACCGACACCCCGGTCGTGAGCGGCGTGCCGCATCCGACCGCACCGGAGTGGAAAGTCGGAGCGCCGTGGCCGAATCCCGCGCGGGGCGGCGCGGCGATGTCGCTGGCGTTCACACTGTCGGCGCCGGACGCGGTCACGCTGCGCCTGGCGGACGCGAGCGGCCGCCTGGTGGCGGAGCGGCCGCCGGTGGTCTACCCGGAGGGAGCGCATGCCATCAACTGGGAGCCGGAGATCCGCCGTTCGGGCGTCTACTTCGTGAGGATCGAGACGGCGCGCGGGCTCATCGAGACGAGGCGCTGGGTCGTCGCCCGCTGACGGCTACCGTGGGAGTTCCCGGCGAGGACTGGCCTTCAATCCGCATTTTGCGGACAATGGCTGCTGCATGTTCTCGACGGCACCCCATCCGGAGGAAACCATGTCCGACAACAACGAGGAACCCCTGGCTCCCGTGGAAGCCCTTGACGGCATCGCCGTCATCCGGGGGAGCGGCACCTGCCGCGGCTGGAACGGCATCCGCTACAAGACCGGCATGCACGCCGGCAACGTCGGCTCGAAGGAACTGTCGATGAACGTGGCCACGATCCCGCCGGGCGGCGTGGCCGGGGCGCATATCCATGTGGAGTTCGAGGTGATGCTCTACATCCTCGAGGGGAAGGTTCGTCACGAGTACGGCGATCGCTGCCGGAAGGTCGTGGAAAACCAGGCGGGCGATTTCATCTTCATCGAGCCCGGTGTCCCCCATGAAGTGTTCAACATGAGCGACACCGAGCCCGTGGTGGCCATCGTGGCGCGGTCGAGCGCCGAGGAATGGGACCGGATCGTGCCTTACGACAGGAAGACGGGGAAGGCGATCACTTCTTCCCCTTGATCCCTCCGTACAACTCCGTGTCCGTGGACAAGATCAAGAGACTTCCCGGGTCGATCGTGTTCTGGTACGTCTCCATCGTCTTCAGGAAACTGTAGAACGTCCGCGAGTCGGGAGAGCGGTCGTAGGCCGCCGCAAAGATGTTCGTGGCGCGCGCGTCCGCGTCTCCTATGATCTCCCGCGCGGTCCTGTAGGCCTCGGACTGGATCCGCTTCAGCTCGCGATCCCGCTCGCCGTTGATCCGCGACGCCTCGCCTTCGCCTTCCGAGCGGAACCGCTCGGCGATGCGCTGCCGTTCCGCGATCATCCGCTCGTACACCTTGACCCGCACTTCCTCCACGTAGTTGATCCGCTTGAACTGGACGTCGAGGATCTCGATGCCGAGGTCCGTGGTGCGCGCCTGGGCGTTGGCCAGGATCTCGCGGCGGATCTTTTCACGGCCGAACGCGATCGAGTCGAGGACCGCCGTTTCCTCCAGCGTCTCGTCGCCCCGGTCCGGCGTGCGGTTGGACGAGCGGATCAGCTCCACCAGGTCGTGCTTGGCGATGGAGTTGCGCGTTTCGCCGTCGAGAATGTCGTCGAGCCGGGTCTGCGCCCCGCGCTCGTCGCGCAGGCGCTGGAAGTAGAGCAGGGGATCGGAGATCCGCCACCGCGCGTACGTGTCGACATAGATGAAGCGCTTGTCGCGGGTGGGGAGCTGGTTCGAGTCGCCGTCCCACTCGAGGAAGCGCTTTTCGAACCGCTGGACCACCTGCACGAACGGCATTTTCACCTTGAGCCCAGGCGTGGAGATCGGGGTGCCGATCGGCTTTCCGAACTGCGTGATGATGACCTGCTCGTACTCGTTGACGACATAGGCGGCGTTCATGGCCACGAGCGCGATGATCACCGCGAGAATCAGCGTTCCGGCGCGCATCAGTTGCCTCCCTTCGCCGTGCCGTCCAGGTTCAGGAGCGGCAGGATCCCCTTGATACCGTCGTCCACGATCACCTTGCGGGTGACCTTCGGCAGCACCTCGTTCATCGTTTCCAGGTAGATCCGCTTCCGGGTGACCTCGGGCGCCTTTCTGTAGGCGTCGAACAGCGCCACGAACCGCGCGGAGTCGCCGCTGGCCCGGTTGACGCGGTCGAGCGCGTACCCCTCGGCCTCCTGGATCGTCTGCTGGGCCTCGCCGAGCGCACGGGGGATGACCCGGTTGTACTCGGACTGGGCCTGGTTGATCAGCTTTTCCTTTTCCTGCTGGGCCTGGTTGACCTCGTTGAACGACGGCTTCACCTGGTCCGGCGGGTTCACGTCCTGGAGGACGACCTGCTCGACCTTGATGCCGGTGTCGTACTGGTCGCAGAGGAGCTGGAGTTCCTGCTGGGCGAGGTCGGCCACCTCCTGGCGCCCGACCGTGAGCACTTCGTTCACCGTCCGGTCGCCGACGACGCGGCGCATTCCGGCTTCGCTCATGGCCCGGAACGTCTCGCGCACGTTGCGGACCCGGAACAGGTACTTGTAGGGATCCACGACGCGGAACTGCACGACCCATTCCACCTCGGCCGCATTGAGATCCCCCGTGAGCATCTGCGATTCGTCATCGAAGCTGCCGCGCGCGTACTGGGTGCGGACGCCGGCTTCCGCGGTGCGGAACCCGAACTCCTCCTTGAGCTGGCGCTGCACCGGGACCTTCGTCACCGTTTCGATGCTGAAGGGGAGCTTGAAGTTCAGACCTGGGTCGGTCGAGCGCACGTACTTGCCGAACCGCATCACGATGCCGAGCTGCTCAGGACCGACCGTATAAAATGTGGAAAAGGCGAACGACAGGGCGAGGATTCCGATGACCAGGGTTCGGATCAGCGCGCCGGAAACTCGCGGAACCCGGGGCTCATCGAAACCCTTGAAACCACCTCCGGACATGGTAACTCCTTCCTTCAGTGAATGAATCCGATATATGTGAAAGCATCATAGACGGCCCGGAACCGGATGAAAACCCTCACCGGATACGCGCGGAGGCCTGAAGGGTTTCATTGGGGGGTGGCACGCCACCGCAGGCGCCGACCCCCCCAACAGCGAGGCCGCGTCAAGCGGTCCGGGCGTCGTTCTCCTCCGAGGGGGCGTCGCGGAGCCGGCGGAGCCAGGATGGCGGAGCCGTGCGGAGCGCCGAGCGGAGTCGAGGCAGGGATGCCGAGACGGAGCGTCCCCCGAGGAGGAGAACGGCGTCCGGACCGCAGAAGCACGTGAGCCGAAAAGCGAAAAGCGTCCCCCGAGGATGAGAACGGCGTCCGGAGCGCAGAAGCACGTGAGCCGAAAACCGAAAAATCTGTCCTCCTTTCCCTCCCTTTCGCGTTTCCCGGGTCAGATCACACGACTCCACCCCACACCGGGAGAGCCCATGAACCGCCTGACCACCGGCTTGTTTCTCGTCATCACGATTCTGTCCGCCCTTCCCGCTCACGCCCTGGACCCGGTCGACGACTTCCAGCGGGGCTGGTTCAGCTTCAGCACCTTCGGACAACAGGTCCACAACGTGGAGATCCCCGCGTACCCGGGGCATGCGATCGCCCCCCACCGCAGGGTCATCCTGGATGGAAACGGATCGCTGAGCAAAGCGAACAACACGAACCAGGGATATCCGCTGACGCTCGAGGTGTATGCCGCGGGCGCGGCCACCGTGACCCTGGAGTACGACTGGGGTTACGCGAGGGACCTGACGTTCTTCGGGCTCGTCGACCGGATCGAGGTCGTGGTCGACGAGAGTCCGCAGGGAGGCCAGATCACGGCCATCCTCACCGACAGCGGGGGAAGCGAAGAAGTTGCGCTGCCCACGACCGGCGCATCGGAGGTTCTCACGTTCCATCTTTCCGACTGGAACAGCGTCGATCCGGCACAGGCGGAAAAACTGGAGTTCCGGTTCAAGTCGGCGGAGGTCCGGTACACCGTGCCCGAGATCCGCTTCCGGCGTGTCGGTTCCATGAACGTGGATTTCATCGGCAACGTCACCGCGACCCAGATTCCACCGGTCCCTTCCCCCCCGTTGCGCTTCACGCAGAGGGATCTCGCGGTCCAGCGGCACTACAAGGCGGACACGGTCGTCCAGGGCGCGGTGTCGGGCGGCCCCGTGGAGATGAACGCGACCTGGCAGGCGCAGGCGGGCGCCACCGGCGACCAGGGGGTCACGACGTTCCGCTGGGATGAATCGGGCGTGTTCGCGGACACGTACTTCACGCTCTCGGTGGATTTTGCGCCGGCGGGCGGACTGATACCGGAAGTTTACCCGCCCGATCCGGTCCAGGTGGATCCGACCGGTTTCCTGCTCACGTTTCCGGTGCGCGTGCGCAACGGCGGCGGAACCATCGTGGGCACTTCGAACGTGCAGATGCTTTTCGACGTGGATCCGGTCCAGGGAGCCGAGTTCACCTCGCTCATCGTGGGCGGGCCGTTCAGTCCGGCGGCGTGGTCCACCGGGTTCACCGTGTCCTTCGACCTGGTCGGCACAACGGGCGTGGAAGTTCATGAGCCGCTGTTCCACACCCGATGGGTTGCCGACTGGGTCCCCACCCCGACGTCGAGCGTTCCCGTTTCCGAATCCGCGCGCGACCTCATGATCACGGCGTGGCCCGGCGTGACCCGGGGAGCCACGGAAATCCGGGCCACGCGGCCGTTTTCCGAGGGAGCTTGGATCGGCGTGCACGACATCGGCGGCCGCCTGCTCCGTTCGCTGCGACCCCCGGTCGGCGCCCGATCCACGATCTGGGACGGCGCCGGCGCGTCCGGAGCGGACCTGCCCGCGGGAATCTACTTCCTGCGGCTAAAGGATCCGTCGGGCACGGCCGTGGCCCGGGTCACCAGACTGCGTTGAGAATCATCGATCCCGGAGCTGATCATGAAGAAACAGGCGCGCCTTTCTCCAGTCCCTCCGGACCGTCCGGTCCGTGACGCCGAGGATTTCCGCGGTCTCTTCGATGGAGAGGTCGCCGAAAAAGCGCAGTTCCACGACGCGGGCCATCCGTTCGTCCATCTCCGCCAGCCGCGTCAGCGCTTCGTCCAGTTCGAGCACCTCGAGGGTCTGCGGGTCTTCCGGGGCATGATGGCTCTGGAGTTCGACGGCGCCGGCTCCGCCGCCGCGCTTCCGCGCCAGTTTCTTCCGGGCGTGGCTGACGAGGATCTGGCGCATCGCCCGGGAAGCGACCGCGAGGAAGTGCACGCGATCCTGCCAGTCGCCGCCGGAACCGGCGAGACGGATGTAGGCTTCATTGACCATCACCGTCGTGCCGAGCGTTCCGGTTTTCTGGCCGCGGAGGTGGCTGCGGGCGATGCGGCGGAGGTCCTGATGGACGATGTCGAGCAGGCGGTCCCACGCGCCCGACTCGCCGTTGCGGATGTCGCCGAGGAGGCGGCGGACCTCTTCCGTGTGCGCCATGGGGAGATTCTATCACTGCGGCGCCGTCGGAACGAACCCGGGACGGGCGGCGATGGTCTCCGCGTTCATCGGGTCGCCGTCGCCCGCGGTGCCGCCGATCCGGAACCCGTATGGCTCCCGACGGGTCCCCGTGCTAGCCTGTTCATGGCTTCTCCAACGAGGTGACCCGTGACCGACTCCCGGCGCTGGAAGCGCATCGACGCGATCCTGGACGAGCTGCTCGAACTCGGCCCCGAGGACCGCAAGGCCCGGATGGAGGAACTCTCCGGGGACGACGCGGAACTGCGTCCGGACCTGGAGCGTCTCCTTGCCGCCGATACGGACAGCGCCGCCGGGATCCTCGATCGCGGCGTGGCTCCGCTGGCCGACCATGTTCTCGACAGCCCGCCCGATGTGTTCACGCCGCCCGGGCAGCGCATCGGACCCTACCGGGTCGAGCGTGAACTCGGGCGGGGCGGCATGGGCGAGGTCCTGCTGGCCGAACGCGCCGACGGCGACTTCGACCAGCGAGTGGCGCTCAAGATTCTTCGCGGCGGCCTGGACCGCGCCGACATCGTGGAGCGCTTCCGTCGCGAGCGGCGGATCCTCGCGGCGCTGCGCCATCCGAACATCGCCGCGCTCCATGACGGCGGCGCGACCGCCGACGGCACTCCGTACTTCGCCATGGAGTACGTGGAAGGGGAAAGGATCACCGACTGGTGCGACGCGCGGCGGCTGGGGCTCCCGGAGCGCGTGAAGCTCTTCGAGTCCGTCTGCCTGGCGGTGGAGTACGCCCATCGCAACCTCGTCGTCCATCGCGACATCAAGCCCGGGAACGTGTTCGTCACCTCGGACGGCACGGTGAAACTGCTCGACTTCGGAATCGCGAAGCTCCTCGACACGGAGGCGACGGACGAGACGCAACCCACCCGCGGATTCCTGACGCCGGCGTTCGCGGCTCCTGAACAGATCCGGGGAGAGGGGACGTCCACCGCCTCCGACGTCTTTTCGCTCGGGATGCTGCTTTACGTGCTGCTCGCCGGGCGTCATCCGCACGGGGACACGAGCCGGTCGATCGACATCGCGCGGGCGATCACCGAGGACGACCCCCCGGAGCCGAGTTCCATGAGCGGCCGGGACGACACGACCCGGACGGCCGGCGAGATCGCCGGGCTGCGGGGCCTGCAGCCCTCCGAACTGCGCGGTCAGCTGAAGGGCGACCTCGACAACATCATCTCCAAGGCGCTGCGCAAGAGCCCCGAGGAGCGCTACTCGTCCGTGCGCGAACTCAGGGAGGATCTCGAACGGTACCGCACCTCGATACCCGTGCTGGCGCGCCGCGCGACCACCGGTTACCGGGTGCGAAAATTCGTCCGGCGCCACAAGGTCGGAACGATCGCGTCGGCCGGAGTTCTGCTGGCGGTGATCGTCGGGATCGGGGGCGTGCTGTGGCAGGCCCGCATCGCGGCGCGCGAGCGGGACCGGGCACAGGCCGTGAAGGACTACCTGATCGAGATCTTTTCGGCCGTGGATCCGGCCTTCGAGTCGGGAGAGACCCTCACGGCCGTGGACCTCGTCGAGCGCGGAGCGCAACGGGTGGCCGGCCGCTTCGAGAACGATCCGGAGATCCGGGCGGAGGTGACGCGCGTCCTCGGCACGGTCCTGACGAGCCTGGCCCGGTACGAGCGGGCGAAGGTCACGCTGTCGGAAGCGCTGGAGCAACAGCGCCGACTCGACGATCCGGCGAGCCTTCACGAGGCTCTTCTGCGCCTGGGCGACTGCGTCCTCGCGCTGAGCGAAAATGAGCGGGCCCTGGAACTCTACACGGAAGCGGAGGCGCTGGCCCGGCGCCGTTTCGGTCCGTCCTCTCCCGGCGCCCTGCTCGCCGCGAAGAAAGTGGCCGTGGCCCTGCAGAACCTCGGCCGCCTGGAGGAGGCGGAAGCGGTCTATCGTGACGTGCTG
Organism: uncultured bacterium; assembly: GCA_964596775.1. Classification (GTDB taxonomy): domain Bacteria; phylum Eisenbacteria; class RBG-16-71-46; order JABDJR01; family JAWXBZ01; genus CAZQVN01. Next base: position 49,234 of record CAZQVN010000004.1, on the reverse strand, counting down.
CGGGCGGCCGAGCGCGCCTGGCCGAACAGGGGGGAGCTCGTTGCTCCCTATCACGAGGGGCTGGCTGAACTGCTGGCGGCCCTGGGGAGGCCCGAGGCGGCGGAGCCCGAGCAGCGCGCGGCCGTGGAGGCCTATCGCGCGGCCGGCGTCGACGGGGTCCCGCTGTCCGTCGCGCTGGGAACGCTGGGGTCCATACTCGGCAAGCTCGACAGGAAGGAAGAGGCCGAACAGATGCTGCGCGAGTCGGTCAGCGTACTGCGGCAGGAGTACGGGGTAGAGGGGCACCCGCAGCTGGCCATGGCCCTGTCCGACCTGGCGGGCCCGCTGATGCAGTCCGATGTGTCGGAAGCCTCGGGCCGCGAGCGGCTCGATGAAGCCGAGGGGTATCTCCGTGAAGCCGTCGACATGCTGGAGCGCCACCTCGGGCCGGATCACTGGAAGGTCGGGCACTACTACAGCAATCTCTCGGTCGTGAAGACGAAGCAGGGGGACATCCCGGCGGCGGGGGAACTGCTGGAACGCTCGGTCGCGCTCATCCGGAAAGCGCTGGGGGAACGCCATCCGATGGTCGCCGCGCCGCTCAGCAACCTCGCGCGCAACCTTCTCCGTCAGAAGCGCTACGCGGAATCGGAATCGCTGTATGTCGAGGCCATCGCCGTGGCGCGGGAGTGCTTCGGCACCGGAAGCGTGTACGTGTCGCACCCCGTTTTCGGATTCGCCGATCTCTGCTTCGAAAGCGGACGGTACGGAGATGCGGAGAAGGCGGCCCTCGAGGCCTGGAAACTCCGCCACGACGCGCTGGGCGCCGAAAATTCGCTCGTGGTGGAGACGCGGGTCCGGATCGCCGCGATCCAGGCGGCGGCGGGGAGACGGACGGAAGCCCTGGCCGTCCTCGACGGCGCCATCGAGGAAGCGCGTCGCGGTCTGCCGGAAACGACCGTCGTGCTCGCGTCCGCGCTCCTCGAGCGCGCGAAGCAGGGACGCGCGGCGGGCCACCGCCGTGCCGGCATCGAGCCCTATCTCACCGAAGCCCTGAACATCCGGCGGGAACAGCTGGGAGAGGACGACGAGCGGACCGCGGAAGTCAGGAACGAGCTCGCGGGCGTTCGCTCCCGGCCGTAGCCCTGTTCGGATTCCGATTCAAGACTTACACTGGCCAGTATAAAACCATTCGATCCCTGTCCCGTCGTTCGCGAGGGTATCCAATGCGGGAAGTTGCCCAGCTGCTGAATCGGCTTGTTGAATCCGGTGTCCTGTCCGCGTATGCGCTCTTCGGAGCCACGGCTCAAATGCGGTACACGGAGCCGGTTGCGACGCTTGATGCTGATGTTCTGATTGTTCCCTCCGTGGAAGAGGGCCTGGACGTGCTCTCTCCCATCTACGAGTACTGCAAGGGCGAGGGGTTCGAACCGGAACGGGAGGCTATCCGCGTCGGTGCCTGGCCGGTCCAGTTTATCCCGGTGTTCGATTCCCTGACCCGTGAAGCCGTGGACAGGGCTGAGACCGTCGACTTTGAGGGAGAACCGTTCCGGGTTGTCCGGGCCGACCACCTGGCTGTCATTGCCCTGAAAGCCGGCCGGCCCAAGGATTTCGCCCGCATTCTGGCCCTGTTTGAATCGGAGAGCACCACTCCCGGCAGCATTGCCGAGCTTGCGGCCCGTCACGATCTTTCGAGTGAATGGGATCGCTTCAGGAGGAGGTTCCTGGATGAATGATTTGACCCCGGAGATGCGGAGGCTGCTGGAACGCCAGACGGAATGGCAAAAGAGCCGCAGTCGGCTGCCCTGGCCTGAAAAGTTGCGGTTGGCCCTTGAGATGCGGGAGGCGATACTCGAATTCCGTCGTCTGCGATCCGGAAAAGCTTGAGATATCTCAAACGATCGAGGACCCCGTCCTCACCCCGCAGAACTCCTCATGCAACGCCCGCACCGCCTCCTCCACATTCGCTCCCGGCGTCACGAAACTCAGATTGATCGCCGACGCGCCGTGGGAAATCATCGAGACCGGGATATCGCGGACCGCCGAGAAAATCCGCGGCACGAGTCCGGGGGCGTGGCGGAGGCTTTCGCCCACGAGGCAGACGATGGCCTGGTCCGTTTCCACGGTGACGTCGCCGAGCTTCGCCAGGTCGGCGCGGATCGGCTCCAGCCGGCGCGTGTCGTCGAGCGTCATCGACACGCTGACTTCGGACGTCGTCACCATGTCGACCGCGGTTTCGTGACGGCTGAACACGTCGAACAGGCGGGCCAGGAAACCGTGGGCCATGAGCATGCGGTCGCTCGTCACGTTGAGGACGGTGATGCCGCGCTTGAACGCGATCGCGGTGATGGGGCCGCGGGCCTTCGGGGCGGTGCGGAGGATCGTGGTGCCGGCGCCGTCCGGCTTCCGTGAATTCAGGACCCGCACCGGGATGTTCTTCATCATGGCCGGTCGGAGCGTGCTCGGATGCAGAACCTTGGCGCCGAAGTAGGCGAGTTCGGACGCTTCCGCGAACGAGATGACGTCGATCCGCGAGGCGCCGGGCACGGTCCGCGGGTCGGTCGTCAGGATGCCGTCCACGTCGGTCCAGATCTGCACCTCCTCCGCGTCGAGCGCCGCCCCGAGAATCGTGGCCGACAGGTCGGAGCCGCCGCGGCCGATCGTGGTGGTGATCCCCTTCGGCGTGGAGCCGAGGAACCCCTGCGTGACCGCCACCGGCCCGCCCTCCGCGGCGGTAAAGCCGGCCCGCAGCAAGGGCGCGGCCGCATCGCGATCCACCGAGGCCCGGCCGAAATCGATGTTCGTCTTCATCAGCGGGCGGATGTCCACGCAATGCGCCGGAACGCCGGCGGCCGTGAACGCCGCCGCCGCGATTGCCGAGGAGAGGAGTTCGCCGGTGGCGAGGATCGCGTCGGTCAGCCGTGCGGCGTTTACGGCATCGTCGGCGGGGAGGTCGGCGAGTTCCAGCAGCGCGGTTTCCGCCTCGGCGAACCGTTCCGTGATGATTCGCTCGAGCTCCGCGCGGGCCGGCCCGTCCATGCAGTCGTCGGCGGTGTCGCGATGGCGGAGGGCCAGCCGGTCGAGGATCGCCAGCGCCCGGCCGGAGTCGCCGGAACGGGCGGTTGCGGCGGCCTCGGTCAGCCGGTTCGTGACGCCGGAGAGCGCGGAGACGACGACAACCGGATTCCGGGCGCGGCACGCCGACACGATGGCCGCGGCCCGGCGGAGCGCCGGCGCGTCCTCCACGGATGTGCCGCCGAACTTGAGAACGATCATGGATTCAGGTTTCCCGCGGGTTCAGGCAAAAATTCAATACGCGTGCGCAGGGTAGCACAGGCCATTCCGAGTATTCACGCGAAGCCGTCACGGGTCGCCGGCGTTCCGCGACACGGCCGGTCGTCCCGTTCGCGTTAACGCGTCGCTTCGATCTCGTCGAGGAACGCCCCGATCGCCGCGCCGACCGCTTCCGGCTGATCGAACCAGAGGCAGGCCCGCGAGTCCGGGATCGTCACGTGGCGGATCTTTGCATTGCCGGCGGCGCAGCCGTTCCAGGTGGTGTGGCAGTACGTGTCCCGCATGTAGTTCGACCCGTCGTGCCACAGCCCCTCGAGGCCGGGACGCAGGACCAGCGTGGGGACGGACAGGCGGTCGAGGTCGGCACAGAGATCCTGGGCGTTGAACTCGCAGAGCCAGCGGACCCAGACATGGAGCGGCGGACGGGCCGCCTCCCGCCAGAGACGGAGCCCCCGGATCGGGTTCACCGCGTAGTCGCCGGGGAGGAAGTTGTTGTCGTCCCAGGTTTCCCGGGTGACGGTCCGGAACCAGCGCGGGGCCAGCCACTGGTCGATCGACCGCACCCGGAGTTCCGGGGTGCCGTAGAACTGCTCGAACTGCGGGTCGGTGACGAACCAGCGCGGCGTGCCGGCCAGGAGGATCACGCCCCGGATCGTGTCCGGGTGTTTCACCGCCAGTCGGACTGCGAGCTGGGTTCCGACCAGCCAGTGCCCGACCACGATCGCGTCGTCGATCCCCTCCGCGGCGATCAGCGCCTCGAGGCCGGCCAGCGTCCCGTTCGTCCAGGTCTGCTGACCGAAGCTCGTTCCTTCCGGGGGGCTGGGAGGAGCCGGCGTGCCGCCGAAGCCGGGGAGCGTCACCGTGTGGATCGTGAACCGCTCGCCGAAATCCGCGACCAGGTTGTCGAAGACGCCGGCGCCGAACCCGAGGCCGGCGATCACGATCATTGCCCGCGGGCCGGTCCCGATCCTCCGGTGATCGCCCGGATCCCCGAGCCGACCGGTCCGGTAACCCGGAGGGTCGACCAGGTTGTTCAGCGTGGAGTCCTGCTCGGAGATCCGGACGCAGGCCGGCTGGGCCGCCGCCGGACGCCCCTGGGCCAGGCCCATGAGCAGCAGGAGTGAGACCGTCACGAATCGGGACACTGTCGACATGGCGAACCTCCGGGGATGACGGGTGGCGCTGCGATAATCGGACGGTTCAAATACGGAGCGGCTTCCGGCGGGGTTTCAGGGAAAGAATCCGTGAGTCTGCGGTAAGTCGCCGGGGATTACTTCTACCGCTTGATCCCTCCGTATAGCACGGAAAAGCCGGGAGGAGGGTCCTTCGGACGTCCTCCCGGCATTCGTACTCTTATCTGAAGAATCCGTATCTCACAATCAATCTGGCGTCCAACATCTGCGCCGCCAGCGTCTGTGCAGTCACGTCCGGCGTCGTGATGACGACACCGTAGTTGGATCCTCCCTCGGCCCAGTCCGAGGCCAGATCGCGCAGCGAGAACCGGACGAGCCCGCCGTTGCGTTCGACTTCGAGAGGCTCGATATCCCAGACCTCCACGGGATCTTCAGCGATGGAAACGGACGACCCGTTCCACGCCGCCGTGGCCGGGAACAGTGAATAGGTCGACGACGATCCGGAAGGAACTCCGGAAATCGTCCAGTCGATCAGTGCCTCGTCGACTCTTCTTCCTTCGCCTGCGCGAAGTCCGGACAGGTCAAAGAGAAGAGCCACGCGGGCGGTGCCGGTCTGGTCGTCCGGGAGAACCATCGTTTGAGATGGAGCCACGGACAGCATGTCCGCATGAACGGCAGCGGGGGCCGACAGCAGCAGGCCCAGGCTCAGAAAGCAGGTGGATGTCTTCATGGTTCAGTCCTCCTTCTATCGGGCCACGAGGATCTTCGTGGCTTCCCGTGAAATGTCGTCAACCGAAACGCGGATGAAGTAGAGGCCGCTCGAAACAGCCCGGCCGGCGTCGTTCGTGCCGTCCCAGACAATCCGGTGATCGCCGGGCAGGAATTTCTGTTCACCGATCGTGCGCACCAGCCGTCCGCTGATGTCGAAGACGGAAGCGCCGACCCGGGTGTTCTCCGCCCCGACCGCAAAATGGATCGATGTGGAGGACACCAGCGGGTTCGGTCGGGGACCGAGGAGCCTGAACCGGGGGACCGGTTCCACAGCGAAGACCTGCTCCGATGGAACCGAGCAGAGAGCGCTTGTCAGATCGAACGACCCGTTCCAGCAGACGCCTGGCGGCGGCGAACAGCCGCCGATGTAGTTGCCCTGGGCGGACACCGTTCCGGACGTGGACTGATTCCAGAGACAGTAGGTGGTGTTGGGAACCAGAATGTTGTAGACGTTGGCCGAGGAGCCGAGGTCCGGGTTCGCATTTCCCTTTGTGATGATCCCGGTTCCGTTGCCGGTGCAGCGGCTCTGCCGGACCGTTCCGGTCGTCGAGGATCCGGTAAAGAACATCCCCGAAGTGCTGTTGCCGGTGCAGACGTTGTCCAGGGTCGTATCGGCCAGCGTTCCGATCGTCGGACTCCCCCCAGCCACGTAGATCCCCCACTTGTTGTTCATCGGGTGATTCGACGTCAGGGTGGGGCTGGAAGCCGCAAGCTCATTCCGGATACCGGCGCCCGCCGACAGGCCGTCGACGGTGTTGTTCTTGAGCGTGGCAACGGCGCCGGTCGTGGAGTAACCCACCCAGATCCCGTTCGTGGAGGAACTGGAGCCGTTGACCGTGTTGTCCTCGACCCGGCACCCGCCCGGAGAGTCGTTGATGACGACCCCGGATCCGCCGCCGACGGTGATGGTGTTGTCGCTGACGAGCACGGACAGGGCATAGCCGCCGCCTGCAGCCACAACGTCGAAGGTGCCATTGCTACTGAAAGCGGAATTCGTTACCGATGCGGTATCCGGCCCCGTGATCAGGACACCGTAGACCGCATTGCGGACATCGGCATGGTCCACGTGCGCCGTGGCATCGCCCTTCACGTCGATGCCGCGCCAGTCGCTTTCCCCCGGCGACGCCTTCGAAGAAAAGAACTCCACCAGCGAGTCCGCCTTGCCGGTGACGGTCAATGTTCCGGAGACGATCAGCTCGTTCTTGGCCGTATCGCTGCCGCCAACCCCATCGTCATCGTCGTCCACGAGGAACGATACGTCATGAGCCACCGTCAGCGTCTTTCCGGAACTGACCGTGACATCCCTGAGCATCTTGACCGTCCTGCTTTTCGGAACGGTGGTATTCCGGGCCAGCGTTCCCCAGGCGCATTCGATATCCCGGGCGCCGACGAGTTCTCCCCAGCCGTTGTTGCCCGGCGCCGCGTGCGAATCGATCCGTTGCGTGAACGACTCCGTTCCCTCCTGCGCGTCGCAGAAGAGTGGCTCCTTCGTGGAGATCTGGCTCGACGACAGGCTCCGGTTGCTGGAATCTCCGCAGGATCCCCAGAAGATGTTGTGGGAGAAGCTGTCGGTGGTGCCGGTGTTGTAGTACACGCCGTAGTCCACGTTGTAGAACAGATTGTTGTTGACGGTGCTGGTTCCACTGCTGCTCGCAACGTAGATCCCTGTGGAACCAACCATGCAGGTGGTGTCCGCAAAGACCGTGTTCTTCTCGAGAGTTCCCGAGCCGGACAGGTAGAACCCGTTGCCGGCGGTCGCGAGGTCGATGATGTTGCCGTTGACGACGGCGCCGGAGCCACTGACACGAATACCATGGGTGACCGCGCCCAGAATCAGGTTGTCCTCGATCGTGCAGGATGTTCCCGTGAGATAGGTGATTGCAGCACCGTTGGTGCCGGCCTGTGTAAACTCTATCGTGTTGTTGCTCAATGTCGCGCCATTCGCGTTGACGATAACGGCTTCGTAGTCGCCGCCGGCGCTGTTCTTGGCGCTCGTGATCGTGCAGTTGGAAACTTCCGCTCCGGACGTCGTTTCGATTTCAATGGCGTAGGCGGAACTGGTCGAGGAGAGATCGATCGTGCAGTCCAGCAGCTTGCCGCCCAGCGCGATGTGAACGACACCGTCCGTCGCGTAGGCGTATCCGCTGTCTTCGATATTGCAGTTCTTCATCGTGGCGTTGAAGAGATCCACGACCGACGACGGACCGGAAGCGCCCGTGATAAGAAATCCGGAGGATCCACCGTCAATCACGACGCCGGATGCCGCTACATCGACGGCCATACTGTCCGTGTCGGAGAGTATCGTGACGGGGCTGCCCGTTGTGTTTCGGATCAGGAGGGACTTGTTGACGTAGATCGGGCGTTGAGGGTCAAACCCAGTCAGAACTGAAATTGTATCTCCGCTGGCTGTCGACGGAATGATTAGCGAAATCTGTCTGTTATCGCCAGGGATTTCCCATTCTGCCGCCTGCACTCGATGAGTGCTGACAATTCCCAGCACAACGAGCGTAATGAAATACATGCTTCCTCGCATTTGCTTGTGCTCCCAACGATCAGGGAGTCGCGGGGCTCACCGGTTTCCCTGGTCGTTCGTTTTGGATTGGAATCTGAAGGCAATTTACCTCGGACTCCGCACCTTTCTCACAAAACTACTGTTGGCACAGCCGGGTTCTTCATAGGCGCCCATGACCTCCTTTCCAATGACGGCGGGAGAAGTGGCGGCGACTCGATAGTCGCCGTTGGATTCATTGCAGAACTGGGGGTCGACGAAGAGAAGTTCATCCTCCCAACCCGCCGGAAGCGGTTCTTCGATGGGTCTGGAATCGCCACCTCCCGTGTAGTTCTTTGCGCTGGAGGTTCCGTCGTTGTCCCAGAAAATATTCCGGCCCAGGCGAGCGGAATGATGTTTTCTGAAGAGTGTGATGGCGCATCCCTCACTCCGGACAATGATATTGTCGGAAACATCCAGGCCATCACCGATCCCCTCAAGAAGAACCCCTCCTCCACTGCAGGGCGACTCACCCTCTCCTCGATTGCCGACGAGCGTGTTATGACGAAAGGCTCCATTGATCAGGCTCAACCATACGCCCCCCCCGGAACCCGTATCACCAGTGCCAAGTCCGAAAGCAGCATTCCCCACAATTAGATTTCCAACGATCTGGAATCGATCGTAGTAACCTCCAATGTAGATGCCGCCTCCATGGTCACCAGTTTCATTTTCAATGAAGGCATTCCCAGTCACTGCTATCGAAGCATCGTTCATGAGAACCCAAAGGCCGCCGCCATCTCCATTCACAACTCGATTGTTTCGAAATTCATTTCCCTCGATAACTGCCAAGGTGACATGAACACGAAGAGTGTTGATGATACCCATGCCACCAGCATTGTTTGATGCTTCGTTGTTTTCAATGAGATTGCCTTCCACACGAGCTTGGAAAGCCTTCCCGTTCATATGGAAGAGAATTCCTCCACCCGTTGGAGCACTGTTTCTTCTGAAGTGATTCCCACGGACAGTCGGAAACGCGGACAGGCAAGTCATCCCTCCACCGCGAAATTCTCTCGTTTCATGCCCATTCGTAAACGTGAGTCCCTGAATCACGGTGGCCGGCGTCACGCCTTCCGTCATCATCAGGATTGTTTCCGGCTTCCGGCTTCCGTCCAGGATCGTCACTTCTGGACCCTCGGCGCTCCGGATCACCAGGTCCTTGCTCATCGTGAGCATGTTCTCGTAGTAGGTGCCGGGATGAACGAGAACAGTGTCGGCCGCCAGCGCCCGATCGATGGCTTCCTGAATCGTCGCCGCATCCCCGCTGCCGTCCACGTAAATCCGCCAGGTGCGGGGGATGTTCGTCATGGCCTGGATGCTGGCCGATACCGTTGACCAGTTGGGCACTTCGTCGGCCGCTTTGATGGCGAAGTAGATCGATTTGCCGGGAGTCAGCCCTTCGGCTTTCAGTGTTTCCCTCTTCCCGGGAGCGGCGGGGGTCGGCTCGCCGGGAACTTCCGTCGCGAAATCCCAGGTGGCCTCGCTGATCGGTTCCGGGGCGTATCGCACGTCGTAGCTGGATGCGATCCCCGTGGCGCCGTCATCACCGACCGAGGTCCAGGTGAGCGTGACCGACGTCGGCGTGAACGCGATGACGTTCAGGTCCGTGATCGCCTGCGGAGGTGTCCGGTCCGGCGGTGGCGGCTCGGGTAGCGTCTTTCTTCCGGCCACGTTGGACAGGGGAGACCAGTTCGGAATTTCGTCGCCGACTTTCATCGCGAAATAGTAGGTCGTATTCGCCGTCAGGCCGCCTACGGTAACGGTTTGCGTTGTGCCCGCCGGAGCGGGAACGAGCGAATCGCCCGCGGTCGGAAGGGGCGGAAAGTGGCCGTGTGGAAACGGTTCCGGGTTGATCCGGATGTCGTAGCGGGAGGCCTGGCCCTCATCACCGTCATCGCCGGTGGCGGTCCAGATGAGCTGGATCGATGTGTCCGAAAGGGCAACGGTGGTGAGGTCCGACACGGCCGCGGGTGCGGTGGTGTCGGGAACGACAACCTCCATCCGATCCTTGCCACAGGCGGACAGCAGAAGGAGAAGAGAGAGGGCCACCGGCTTGAAATCGGGAGGTCGGGGAAGACGCATATCAGCTCCGGATTCGGCCCAGCCACTCAAGAGGAACGTCTGGATCATTGATCCGAAGGTGTAGGAAAGCAAGGAAATAACTTCAAATACGACAAAATTAAATCTAACTTGTTGGGGGGGGGCAAGTTTGGGGCTGCAGTCAATTCAGAACACTCTGTACAAATCCCTCGAATCCCATGCTAAGCTTGTCTCGTTGGCGCAAGCTGACGCGATGACCGCGGAGGAAACTTCGCATTTGTCGCTCCTTACGGCCAGGGTGTCGCGGGGCTCAACCGGTAACCCTGGCCGTGCTATTTCAATTCCTGCCCCCGGTGCGCAAGAGCACAATCCCGCCCCCGATTGAAATACCGGACCCGTCAGTGGACAATGGCCAATTCCATTGACCCTTTTCCGGAACGGCTCCAACCATGACGTCACAACACATCTGGAACTCCTTCCGCCGCTGGGGCTACCTGGCCGCGGATCTCGACTCGCTGGGGCGCATGCCGCCCCTGTCGCACGCCGACCTGGATGTCGAAGGGGAGGAGGCCGACCGGGCCCGGGCCGTGTACTGCGGTCCGGTGGGTGCCGAGTTCATGCACATCCGCCTTCCGGAACGACGCAACTGGCTCATCGAGCGGATGGAGGCCGACGTCCCGCCGCTCGACCGCCGGCGGATCCTCGAACGCCTCGTGGCCGCCGAAACCTGGGAGCAGGTGCTCCAGACCCGCTACCTCGGCGCCAAGCGCTACTCGCTCGAAGGCGCCACCGCGCTGATCCCGCTGCTCGACGAGATTCTCGAGGCGGCGATCGACCAGGGAGTCGAAAAAGTCCTGATGGCGATGAGCCATCGCGGCCGGCTGAACGTGGTCCGTCACACGGTGGGTCGCGCGGCGTCCGAAATTTTCGCCGGGTTCGAGGATGTGGATCCGCGCAGCGTTCTCGGCGGCGGCGACGTGAAGTACCACCTCGGCGCAACCGGCACGTTCCGGGGGAGGAACGGAACGACCGACATCCATCTCGTCAGCAACCCGAGCCATCTCGAAGCGGTGTACCCGGTGGCCGTGGGGCGGGCCCGGGCCAAGCAGGACCGCCTCGATCCGGAACAGCGCCTGAAGATCCTCACCGTGATCCTCCACGGCGATGCCGCGTTCGCCGGGCAGGGGATCGCCGCGGAAACGCTGAACATGGCCGACCTGCCCGGCTACACGGTGGGTGGCACGGTGCACGTCATAGTGAACAACCTCATCGGGTTCACGACCGCCCCGCGCGACCTCCACTCGTCGCGCTTTTCGTCCGACGTGGCCCGGCGGTTGCCGATCCCGATCTTCCACGTGAACGGCGAGGCGCCCGACGCCGTGGTCAAGGTCGGGCGCATGGCGCTCGATTTCCGCCACGCGTTCGAGAGCGATGTCGTCGTGGACCTGATCGGCTACCGGCGGCACGGGCACAGCGAGGTGGACGATCCGACGATCACCCAGCCGGTGCTGTATCGGAGGATCGCGGACCACCCGCTGCTGTGGCAGACGTACGCGGACGCGATCGGCGTGGCCCGGAGCGAGGCCGAGGAGATCGACCGCTCGATCCGCGGGGATCTGGACGCCGAGCAGGCGAAGGCGAAGGCGATGAAGTCGATGCCGGTCCTCCGCGAACTGCCGGCCTACTGGACCGGCTTTTCCGGCGGTGTGTGGAAGCCGGAGCTCGAGGTGGACACGGCCGTGCCGGCCGATCGGATCGCCGAAATCGCCGACCGGCTCGCCGTGTGGCCGGACGGCTTCGCCATCCATCCGAAAGTCCGGCGCGGCATGGAACAGCGCCGCGAGATGGGGCACGGCAAGCGGCCGGTCGACTGGGGGATGGCCGAAGCGCTCGCGTTCGGAACCCTTCTCTGTGACGGGATCCCGGTCCGGCTCTCCGGCCAGGACAGCCGCCGCGGCACGTTCAACCACCGCCAGTCGGTGCTGATCAGCATCGAGGACGAGAGCGAATGGACGCCGCTCAATCATCTCGGGGAAGGCCAGGCGGCGTACCGCGTGTACGACTCGTCGCTCTCCGAGGCATCGGTGATGGGATTCGAGTACGGCTACAGCCGCGATTACCCCGAGGCGCTGGTTCTCTGGGAGGCCCAGTTCGGCGATTTCGTGAACGGCGCCCAGGTGATCATCGACCAGTTCGTGAGCGCCACCGAGGACAAGTGGAACCTGCTGTCCGGCCTCGTTCTGCTCCTGCCGCACGGCTACGAGGGGCAGGGGCCGGAGCATTCCAGCGCGCGCCTCGAGCGTTTCCTGCAGCTGGCCGGCGAGGACAACTTCCAGGTGGCCCAGCCGACGAACGCGGCGCAGATCTTTCACCTGCTCCGCCGCCAGGCGCTCCGGAAATGGCGGAAGCCGCTCGTGGTGATGACGCCGAAGAGCCTGCTGCGGGCCGCGGTGGCCACGTCGCCGCTGGCCGATCTTGTCGAGGGGCGGTTCCACCCGGTGATTCCGGATCCGGACGTGACCTCCGGCGACCGCCTCATCTTCTGCACCGGCAAGGTGGGCTTCGAGCTGCGCGCCGAGCGGAAGAAGCGGGGGAAGGACGCAACGGCCATCGTCTTCCTGGAGCAGCTGTACCCGTTCCCGCAGGCGGAGGTCGCGGCGGAGATCGCCCGGCATCAGAACGCCCGCGAGATCCTCTGGGTCCAGGAGGAACCGGCGAACATGGGGGCGCTGTTCTTCGTGCAGCCGAAGCTGTCCCGGCTGGCCGGCGGGAAGCCGTTCCGGACGGTGAAGAGGTCGACCAGCGCGAGTCCGGCCACGAGCTCGATGAAGGCGCATGCGCTGGAGCAGGCGGCGCTGCTCGGGGCGGCGTTCTCGGGGGCGTAACTCCTACTGCCCCGCCGTTGCTGCCCCGCGGGTTGCCCACTCCTCGTGCGGCAGGGTCTGCGCCGTGGCCTCGTCGCCCTCGCGCAGCGGCCCTTCCAGTTCCGCAGGCACCTTGGCGCTCGGGACCACGTTGTAGACCGGCGGTATCGACTGGAGGTAGGCCCACACCGCTTTCATGTCCTCGTCGGACAGATTGCGCACCCACAGCCACGGCATCGGCGGGAAGATGCCGCGACCGTTGCCGCCCATGTGACGACCGGTGCGCATCGCGTTGATGAACATCTCCTCGGTCCAGCTGCCAAGTCCGCTCTCCTTGTCCGGGGTCAGATTCGCCGAGTAGACGGTGCCGAACGGGAGCAGAAAGCTCGTGAAGGTCGGCCCGAAGACTCCCATGTCTCCCGGCGTGAGCGGTCCCTTGGGATCCGGCGCGTCGGAGGGGTGACCCGACAGCATCCGCGTCATGTCGATCTGCGGGGCCTGCGTCGCCTCGTCCACAACCCATGGCGTGTGGCAGTCGTTGCAGCTTGCGATCCGGACGATGTACTGGCCGCGCTTTATCGGGTCGTCCGCGTAGGTACCCATGACCACGGGCGCTTTCTGCGCATCCGGATTCTCCTGCGCCTGACGGTCGCAGGCAGTGAGGCCGATGATCCCGAGCAGTGCCAGTGCGAAGGTGTTGGAACGGAACCTCATGTTCTTTCCCCCTGTCGATGTGTGACACGGCCTGTGAACCCGCCATGCGAACCCCCGGCGCCGAAAGCACGATTGCTTCTGAAGGGTACCGGGGGCGGACTGCGCATCACAATAGCGAATCGGGATCTCCGACTCCGGCCGGGCTCCCGCCTCGGCAGCGATTCGTCCGGATTTCGTTGTAGACGATTCGATTGCGGAAACGCCGTTGACGGCTCCGGAAGCCAGGGAACCCTCGTTGACGGGATGGAAACTTGAGTGGAAAAGTGGGGAACGAGTGCTAGAATTCCCTGTCCGCTCCCTGGTTCCAGGACGCCATGGATTTCGGGCAAAGGCCGCGGGTCCGCGGCGATCGTTTGTCCTGCGCCCAACACAAACCTGCCGGTTTCAAACGGGGGCGTGCACGAACCTGTCGACATCGTCCCGAACCGGTCCCACTCGTTCCGGGGGTTGCAATGGCCGATCGACATTCCGGATTCCACTCGTTGTTCCATTCAATCACGGCTCTGGTTCTCGTTCTGCTCAGTTCCGCAACTACTGAGGGGATCGCCCAGCCGCCGCCATTCCTGTTCACTCTCGCCACCGGACTTGCCGAGCCGTCGGGTCTGGCTCTCGACCCGACAGAGTCGTATCTGTACGTCGCCAATAAGGATGCCCAGGCCGTCGCAAAGTACACGGTCAATGGGGCCCCGGTGACCTCCTGGGGTGTCGGAGGAAGCGCGTACGACGTGGCTGCGGACGGAGCCGGCAACGTCTACGTTCTGAACACGACAACCCACCAGATTCGCAAGTACACGTCCGGCGGCCAGCTCATTCGGACGATTTCCTTCCCGGCCGGCCGGAACTCCATCGACGCCGCCGGGCTGACGGTCGACACGCTGGGCCGCATTCACGTCGGCGCAAATCGCGTCGTGACTCCCGTCGGACCCGTCTATCTCCTCATGGACAGCACCGGTGTCGTTCTCAGGGAGATCTCGACCACCGGCGGAGCCATGGATTTCGCCGTCGACCAAAACCTTGGTGTCTGGATGATAACGTCGGTACCGTGGATCGCCCGGTACGATAGCGCCGGCGTTTTTCTTGGGTCGTTCGGCAGTTCCGGAAGCGGAAACGGCCAGTTCCTGAACGCACGGCGGCTCGCGTTCGGGCCGGACAGTCTTCTCTACGTTCCCGACATCAGCCTGGGGCGGGTGCAGACGTTCACGAAGTCGGGTGCCTATCAGTTCCAGTGGTCCGTGTCCAGTTCCTCCGGAATCGTTGTGGACGGCTCCCGGAACGTCTACGTGACCCGGCACAACATCGGCTGGGTCGAGAAGTACGGTGATCCGGTACCCCTGGCACTCTCCGTCACTCCGGCGGACACCTTGATGACCTCCGGTACGATCGGCGGTCCATTCACAGGGTCACGCCAGTTCCGGATCCTCAATACCGGGGCGGATTCTGTTTCGTTTGCAGCCGTTCCGCAGCAGACCTGGATCCAGGTCTCCGGCGCCGCTTCCGGATCCCTTGCCCCGGGGGACTCGGCGTTTGTCACCGCCGTGATCGGGAGCGAGGCGAACATCCTTGGCCTCGGGACCCATGTCGGATCGGTCCGGTTCGAGCAGACGAACCCCATCCCCACCCCCGCGCCGACGGGCCTGGATCGCTACATCCGTCTCACCGTGACGCCGCCGCCGGTCCATGTGCTGGATCTGGCGGTGACTCCCGTCGACTCCGTCTTCAGCCAGGGTTATGCCGGGGGGCCGTTCACTCCACCGTCGGCCAACTACACGATCACAAACAACGGCACGGATTCGACATCCTATGCCATCAGCGAATCCAGCCCCTGGCTGAACCTTACGGGCAGCCTGACCGGACGCCTGCCGGCCGGGGGTATGGCCCAGGTGACCGCCGTCCTGACGGGAAGTGCCGCGGCCCTCACGCCCGGTCGATACATAACTCCCCTGGATGTTCAGCAGACGAACCCGGTGCCGAACCAGGGGCCGACAGGTTTGGCCAGGTACTTCGTTCTTGATGTGGATGTCGTTCCCCCCTCCGCGCTCCAGGCCGAGGCCGGCGATTTCCTTTCATCCGGTCCGGTGGGGGGGCCGTTCGCACCGGCCACCAGGTCTTACTGGATTACGACGTCGAGCGCCTCACCAATCAGTTTCGACGTTTCAACCACCGATCCGTGGGTTACGGTCATGGGTGACACCTCAGGAATCGTAATGGCCGGCGACACGGCATTCGTCTCGGTTCATGTGTCCGCGGCCGCGAATTCCCTCCCCGAAGGCCTGCACCATGCGTCGGTCGTCATATCGCAGACGAGCCCACAGGCGCTCCCAACCATCCGCAGCGTTTACCTGACCGCCGGTAATCCGCCGACGCTGGAAGTGAACACCATTGTTCCGTCAAGCGGGATCACCACCGCCTTTGCCGGCGGCACTCCGGATACGGTACTTCTGGTCGGAACGCTGCTCGGGCCCGCAGTCGGCGTCGATTTCGGTGGCCGGCCGGCGACGGTCGTCTGGAGTTCCGCGAACGAGGACTCGTTGCGCGTCGTCCTGCCGTGGCATCCGCCCGGTGCCGACTGCGCCGGCGCCGTGACGATACCGGTCACGGTGACCGTGACGGTCGGCCCGTTCCAGGACACGATTCCGTTCACCTACACAATCGTGAAACACCTCGTGCCGGAGACTTACGCCTCGATCCAGGCTGCGATCAACGCGTCACGGCCCGGCGTGTGCGTTTCCGTTGCCCCGGGCACCTACCTGGAGAATCTGCTGTTCGGCGCAGGCGTTTCCGGGATCACCGTGACGAGCCGTACTCAGGATCTGGGCGAAACGACCATCCAGGGCGGCGGAGACTTCATGCCCGTGAATCCCTCGGTCACGTTCGACGGGACGGGTGCGGAGACGATCCTGACCGGGTTCCAGATCATCCTGGGCAACACGGGCGTCGTCGTGAAAAGCGGCGCCGCTCCCTCGATCATCCGCAACTTCATCAACAACAACTATGCGCTGGGAGACGGGGGTGGCGTTCGGGTCGAGGCCGGATGCTCGCCTTTACTTTCAAACAACCGGATCGACCTGAATTCGGCGGTGGGGAACGGCGGGGGTTTGTCCGTGACCAACGGTGATCCGGTGCTGGACGACAACAACTTCAACCTGAACGTCGCCCAGGGGGATGGCGGCGGGCTGTACTTCAACAGCGCGGTGCCGGTCCTGCTGTACGACATCCGCCTTTTTGGAAACGCGGCCGGTGGGGCGGGTGGTGGGGCCTACCTTCAAAGCACCGAAGACCTTACCGCCACGGGACTCAGTGTCGTTGGAAATGGAGCCTTTGGAACCGGCGGAGGCGTCCACTGCGTCTCGGAAAGCCGGTCCGTCATGCTGAGCAGCCTGCAGATCGACGGGAACCGCTCCGAAGCGAAGGGAGGGGGTTGTTACGTGGATGCCGCGAGCGGGTCCGGGATCGTCATGGGCAGCACCATTTCGAACAACCTGGCGCTTTACGAGGGTGGGGGGATCTATCTCGCAGCCGGGACGGATGTCGTGGTGCGGGGCTGCCTAGTCAACTCCAATGCAGCGGACTCGAGCCATGCCGGCGGAATCCATGTTCCCGACGGCGTGCTGATCGACATTACGTCGAACTCCATTCGGGACAACCTTGCTCGCAGCTGCGGATCACGCGGGGGCGGGATTCACATTCCGAACTTCGTTGTCGGCGACATCGATTCCAATCTGATTGCCGGAAACGACGCGTGGGTCGGCGGCGGAGTTTCGTTCGGCCGCAAGTGCCGGATCGACGCGACGCGAAACGTCGTGGCCTACAACACGGCTCCCGGAGACACCTGTTTCCTGCACCAGAGGGCGACCGGGGCGGAGTCGATGCTTGACACGGGGGACACCGTATCCGTCGCTCCTGGAATCCTCGTCGACGACTCCGGCGTGAACATCATCAACAACACGATCCACGGCAATCAGCAGGGGAGCGGCGGCCCGCACGGCGGCGGGATCCACGGACGCCGCACGGGCGCGTACGCACCCGACTGGATCAACAACATCGTGTCGAACAACAGCGGATGGGGGATTCACGCCGTCGGAGTCAATACCGCGGCGGTCATCGACTACAATCTGGGGTATCAGAACGGGCTCGGCAATTTCTCGCCGACGATCCAAATCCCCGGTGAGCCGATGTTCTCGCACAACCTATCCGGAAACCCGCTCTACGTCGCGCCGGCGCCCGGGACTCTCGATTTCCATCTCGCAAGCGTATCGTCGCCGGCGGTGGACTCGGGGGTGGGACCCGACGACCCCGACAACACTCCGACGGATATCGGAGCTTTCCATTTCGATCAAATCCTCGGCGCCGTGCCGGGAGGTGACCCGAACCGCGCGCCGTTGCGGGTTCTGTCCGTGACTCCCAATCCATTCCGCCGGGACGTTGTCATTGCTGTGGAGACGGATCGCCCCGTCCCGGTGACCATCGAGGTGTTCGACGTCTCGGGTCGACGGCTCATCGACCGCCGGCTGGACCTGTCCCCGGGCATCCACAATCTGAAATGGGATGGAAACAGTGAAAACGGCGTCAGGGCCAGGACCGGCATCTACTTCTGCCGGCTTCAATCCGGAGGGTGGCGGCACGTGGACAAACTCGTACTTCTGCGCTAGAAATTCATGATGCCTCTCCGGCTTCGGCCGCGGCCCGAAGTACGTCCCCTTCCCCGCGCTGACGGGCAAGCGGTTCGCGGACGCGCCGCCCCAGTTCGGCGACGTCCATTCCCTCAACATCACTCAGCACCTGGTTCAGGGAATCGGAAGCTGGACCGACGGTGAGGTCAAGGTCCGCGACGCGCTGATCCCCGAGTCGCGGGGACGGGGAAGCGTGTAGAATGCTGACTGCTTGCCAGACGACGTGCCCCTCTGCGCACTCCGCGGGGCGACTTTTCACGACTCTCGATCCCTGGGCAACCGGCATGACGTTCAAGATCATCTATCACCCCGACTACGACCTGAACCTCGGCGATCACGTGTTCCCGTCGGTCAAGTACCGGCTCATCCGCGAGCGGCTGCTCCGGGACGGGATCGCCGCGCCCGCCGACTTCCTGAAGCCGGAACTCATCGCGGACGAGGACCTGTACCTCGTTCACGGCCGGGAGTGGGTGCGGCGGGTGAAGAACAACGCGCTGACCGACTACGACGTCCTGCGCCTGGAGATCCCCGTTTCGCCGGAGATGATCCGGGGGTTCCTGCTGGCGGCGGGGGGATCGCTGCTGGCGGCGCGCAACGCGCTCGTGGACGGCATGGCCTACAACATCGGCGGCGGGTTTCATCACGCGTATCCGGATCATGGCGAGGGGTTCTGCGCTATCCACGACGTGGCGGTGGCTCTGCTGGTGCTGATCCGCGACAACATTATAAGGAAGGCGCTGGTCATCGACTGCGACGTCCATCACGGCAACGGAACGGCGGCGATCTTCGCCGGGGACGACTCCGTGTACACGATGTCGATCCACCAGTGGGCGAACTACCCGGCGGTGAAGCCGCCGTCGGACCTCGACGTGCACCTCGAGGACGGCGTCAAGGACGCGGAGTATCTCGAAAAGCTCCGCAAGGCCTACGTGCCGGCGCTGGACAGCGTGAAGCCGGACCTCGTGGCCTACGTGGCCGGCGCCGATCCGTACCGTGAGGACCGGCTCGGCGGCCTCCGCCTCACGATCGACGGGTTGAAGGCGCGGGACCGGGTCGTCCTCGACGCCGCGGCGGAACGGGGGATCCCGGCGGTGATCACGCTGGCCGGGGGCTACGCCGTGAACGTGGACGACACGGTGACGATCCACGTGAACACGCTGGTTGCGGCGCGCGAGGCGCTGGAGCAGCATCCGCGCGGCGGCCGCGGGCGATCGGTCCGCGAGAGCGACGGCGGGCAAACCCCGCCGCCTTCCCCGGGCGGGGCGGCGCCGCCTCCCCGGTGAGTTCCCCGTTCCCGGTCCAGGCCCTCCGCCACCGCAACTTCCGCCTCATCTGGCTCGGCCAGCTCGTGTCCTTTTCCGGATCGAACATGCAGAACGCGGCGATCCTCTGGCACGTGTCGCTGCTGGCGCCGCCGGATCAGAAGGGGCTGGCGCTCGGCCTCGTCGGCCTGGTCAAGGTCGTGCCGATCATCGTCTTCTCGCTCATTTCCGGCGTGGCCGCGGATGCCCTGAACCGGCGGAAGCTGATGTTCGTCACGCAGATCATCCTGGCGCTCCTGACCGGCGTCCTGGCGCTGCTCACGTTCCGCGGGATCACGGTGCTCTGGCCCATCTACCTGCTCGCGGCGCTGTCGGCCGCGGCGAGTTCGTTCGATGCCCCGGCCCGGCAGTCGCTCATTCCGAACCTGGTGCCCGCCGCCGACTTTCCGAACGCGATCAGCCTCAACACGATCATGTTCCAGTTCGCGGCGGTGGCCGGCCCGATGATGTCCGGCGTGGTGATCGCCGGCTTCGGCATCGGCTGGGCCTACGCGCTGAACGCGCTGTCGTTCCTCGCCGTCATCGCGGCTCTCGTGATGATGAGGGACGTGCCGGACCGGCACGACCGGAACCCGAAGGACATCACGATCGCGGCGGGGCTCGACGGCCTCCGGTTCGTGTTCCGGAACCCGCTGATCCGTTCCACGATGCTGCTCGACTTCTTCGCCACGCTGTTCGCGTCGGCGATGGCGCTGCTGCCGATCTTCGCCCAGGACGTCTTGAAGGTGGACGCCCACGGCTACGGCATCCTTTACGCGGCCCCGGCCGTCGGCGCGGCGATCACCGGCCTGGTGATGGTCCGCGCGGTGGACTGGATCGACCGGCGCGGCCGGGCCATGCTCATCTCGATCGCCCTGTACGGCCTGGCCACGGTCATCTTCGGTTTCTCGCGCTCGTTCTGGCTGACCGCGGCCTGCCTGGCCCTGATCGGCGCCGCGGACACGGTGAGCACGGTGCTCCGGAACATCATCCGGCAGCTCCGCACGCCGGACCGGCTGCGCGGCCGGATGACCAGCATCAACATGATCTTCTTCATGGGCGGCCCGCAGCTCGGGGAACTGGAAGCCGGCCTGGTGGCCCAGATGTTTTCCGCGCCGATTTCCGTGATCTCCGGAGGGGTGGCCTGCCTTATGATGACCGGGTGGGTGGCGGCCCGGACGCCGGCGCTGCGGAATTATCGGAGACAGGACGACCTGGACGGGGAGGAGTTGAAGGCATGATGAAGAATCTTCGTGACTCGCGCCGCAATCGGCGTGATGGTTCCGTGATATTCGCCGCTGGCCGGTGGGTTCGGGCGGCCCTGCTCGCCGCCGCGCTCATACCGGCGCTGTCGGCCGGACCGGCGGCCGCCGAACCGGGCACCCGGACGCTCTACCTGATCCGACACGGCGAGTACGATCACGAGGATCCGCTGCCGCACGACGTCGGCAAGAAGCTGACGCCGCTCGGCATGGCCCAGGCCCGGATCGTGGCGGCCCGGCTTCGCGGGCTGCCGGACCGGATCGACGCCATCACCACGAGTTCGCTGACCCGGGCCCGGGAAACCGGCCGCATCGTGATCCAGGATTTTCCCGGCCTCACGCTCCTCGAGGACTCGCTCCTGTCCGAGTGCACGCCGCCGACCTGGCGGGAGGACATCATGGCCCGCGAGGACTCCACCGATCTCCGGGAGTGCCGCGAACAGCTCGACGCCGCGTTCGCGAAGTACACGACACCGTCCGCGGACGGCGACCGCACCGACGTGCTGATCTGTCACGGCAACGTCACCCGCTATTTCGTGACGAAGGCGCTCGGCGTGGATACGATGGCCTGGCTCAACATGTCGGTGGCCCACTGCAGCATCACCCGGATCGTGGTGCGGCCGGACGGGTCCACGAAGGTTCTGGGCGTGGGCGACATCGGCCATGTGCCGCCGAATCTGCAGAGCGGCACGGACTCGCAGGATCACAATCTGCGGGTGCCGGAGGCCGCGCCATGAAGCCGGTGATTGCGTTTCTCGTCCTGTTCGCGGTGGCCGCGCCGGCCCTCGCGCAGCGCGCCGTGCTGGAGCAGCCGACGAGAACCTTCGAGTCGAAGGAAACGAGCCTGGCCCCGTACTTCAAGGACGTGGACGCCGGCTGCTTCGTCTTGAAGACCCCGGACGGCAGGACGATCCGCTACAACCCGAAACGCTGCGCGGAGCCGTATTCCCCCTGCTCCACGTTCAAGATCCCGAACTCGCTGATCGGCCTGGAGACGGGCGTCATCCCCGACGCCGATCATGTCATCAAGTGGGACGGCACGGAGCAGGACCGGAAGGAACTGAACCGCGATCACACGCTCCGTTCGGCCATCAAGCATTCCGTCGTCTGGTACTACCAGGCGCTGGCGACGCGCGTCGGACCGGAGCGGATGAAGGCGTATCTCGAAAAAATCCCCTACGGCAACCGGGACATGTCCGACGGCCTGACCACGTTCTGGCTGGGGACGTCGCTGAAGATATCGGCGGACGAACAGGTGGAGTTCCTCGGCCGTCTCATGGACGGAACGCTGCCGTTTTCGGAGCGCTCCATGAACATCGTCCAGGAGATCCTGGTCCAGGAGGAGTGGCCGGACGTTGTGTACCGCGGCAAGACCGGCTCGGCGCGCGGCGGCGACGCGGGCCCCGATCTCGGCTGGTACGTCGGCACGGTCACGAGGCCGGACGGCGTGTACCTGTTTGCCGCGAACATCTCCGGAAAGGGGACCTGGGGCACCCGCGCCCGGGCGATCGTCGAGCGAATTCTCAGGGATCGCGGGTTGTTGCTGCCGGAGGAGGAGGGGGAGTAGTCGGCGACTGGCCAGTTCCCGGGCGGACGATCAGCGGGAGAACGTCTTGATCCGGCTCCAGCTCGTCTCCTCGACCGGGCCGAAAAGACAAGACTGAATACACGGGTTGCACCCGTTGACCACGCTGCCGGCGCTGAAGTAGGCCCAGCCGCGATCAGACTCGGACAGGTTCGTCTCGACGTTCATGCAGTTCGCCACCTTGGCCGAGAAGTCCACTGGCCGCTCCCTGACCATGAACAGGTCGAGGGAGTACGCGGCCATATAGAAGTAGCCGGCCACTCCGACGTCTCCGGTCTGGCAGGAGTCCCAGGTGATCAGGTTTCCGCCCCGGGCTTCGGCCAGGCGTTGTTCCCCGGCGTGACGAACTCGAGGGTGGCGCAGAGCGTCCAGCTGAAGACGTCGATGCCGGTCTGGTCATCCGCGTCCCCGGCGGCGCCGTTCTGGTACCAGATGCCGCACTGCAGGCCGGTCACGCCGGCCATGGCACCGCGGGCGGCGAGCAGGTACAGGAAATAGTAGCCCGGTCCGCCCGGCGGGGTGAGCGTTCCCTTTGTGACCGCCTGCGAGCAGTCGGTCAGCGATCCGGCGGTGCAGGTATTCTTCGTGACGGACGGCTGCACGTGGACGAGGATCTTCGGGCGGCCGTCCCCGGTGCCGGCGGTCGAGGGATCGACTCCGAGCGCCAGGAGCAACGGAACGACAGCGAGTCCGGCGAGGAAGGGTCGCGGGTCAGCTTTCATAATGGACAATATAGGACTGAATCCGCAAAACGGCCAGTGGACCGCCCGGAGTATTCGTAAGCTATTTATGGGTTGTCGTTAACAGGGGTTGTACAAATTGAGTACTGTGCAACAAGCCCGCCGGGAGGGGGAGTTTCAGGATGATCCGCGTCCGGTGGATGCGGCGGGGTTACCGGGCCGTTGAGTTCGTGCTCTGTACTTCCGGGCTTTTTCCCTGACTCCACCTGGGAGAAAAGGGTTTCGCACCCGGAGGCCCGGGAATTTTGCAAAGCCACGATCCGTCGTCCACAGTTCGCTGACCCCGTGTTCAACGGCGAGGGCGGCAATGTGGGCGTCGTAGGCCAGGCTGCCCGACGCCCGGCCTCCCGACACCATTCTCCTGAGATGGGAGAGATGGGCCGGGCCCTCTCCGAGCATGTGCAGGGAGGGACAGGACAACAGGACCTCGACGAATTCAAGAGTGGACTCCAGATCGTTCGCCGGCTTGAAAATCCGCGGATGGGTGACAACGCGGACAAATTCGTAAATGCAGGGCCAGGGAATGGCCCAGGCTTCTTCGCCTCTGGAAAACTCGTCGAGGACCCGCTCCGCCTTCCGGTGGTGCTCCATCTCCGCCTGCCTGGCGTAGACCAGGATGTTCGTGTCGAGCGCGATCATTTCAGGCCGTCCATGATGTCATGCAGCGCGGCTCGATCGTCCAGGTCGATTCCGGGTTGCAGCTTTCCCTTTGCGGAACGCAGCTTCTTTTGAAGCATCCTGCCGGGTTTCTTGTCGGAGAGATACGCACGGAGCGCCGCCTCGACAACGGCCCGCAGTGTGGTGTTGTCGTCCGCAGCCCGTCTCTTCAACCGGCGAAACACATCGTCGTTCAGATCGAATGTTGTTCTCATTCGCCCAGTTTAGGTAAAGATGCATAAATATGCAACTTCAGAATCAAGGCAGGTCGGCTTTCGAAGGCCATTCGCGCGCGCCGTCCTTGGATTCCGGTGCCACCCGCGATTGCCTGATCACCAAGGATTTTCAAAAGCGCTCCGCGTTGGCTTTTCCCGCCCCATACAGCCTAGAATGCGTCCATCAGCGGTGGGGGCGGCGGCCCGGCGACACGGTTGAGCCGGTTCTCCCCGCACGGCGCGGGATCCAGAAGAGGGGGCACGATGAGTGAAGCAGGCTGGCACGATCTCGGCCCGGTCGATGAACTGAAGAAGACGGAGCTGTCCCAGGTCAGCGTGGGACGGACACGGATCGCGCTGTCGTACAAGGACGGGGCGTTCGGCGCGGTGTCGGGCGTCTGTAACCACGTCGGTGGACCGCTCGGGGACGGGCGGCTCGACGGCGATTACATCGTCTGTCCCTGGCACAACTGGAAGTTTCATTGTCGGACCGGCGAGGGGGAACCCGGGTACGAGGCCGACCGGGTGCCGCGCTACGATCTGAAGGAAGAGAACGGGCGCCTGTTCGTCCGTCTCGACGCCGCAACGAAGCGGAGCAGGCTGCCCCACGAACCGCATCCGCTGGCTCGGGCGGTGACCCGCGAAGACGGCGATGTCCGCGTTGTCGGCATCTCCACGACCGTCATGGACGCCGCAAACCCGCGCTACTCCACGTCGGACTCGCTCCTGGAGTCGGCACTCGACCATGCCCGGACGAATCTCGGGCTCGAAACGCGCCTGATCCGGCTCAACGATCTCGCGTTCCGGGCCTGCGAAGGGTACTACTCGAAAAGCGCCCATGCGTGCACCTGGCCCTGCTCCATCACCCAGATGGACCCGAACGACCAGATGGACCGGGTCTACGAAGCCGTTGTCTTCTGGGCCGACGTCATTCTCCTGGCCACGCCGATCCGCTGGGGGAGCGCCAGCTCGCTCTACTTCAAGATGATCGAGCGGATGAACTGCATCCAGAACCAGCAGACGATCCGCGACCGCGTTCTTCTCAGGAACAAGGTGGCGGCGTTCACGATCACCGGGGGGCAGGACAACGTGCAGGCGGTGGCCGGTCACGCCCTGATGTTCTTTGCCGAACTCGGCTGTCACTTTCCGCAGTTCCCGTTCATCGCCCACAGCCGCGGCTGGTCCGCTGAGGACATGGAGAACAACATCGCCTTCGTGAAGCGGAGCGAGGCGCTCCACGACGGCGCCCGGGCGCTCGTGGACCGGTCGGTGGCGCAGGCGCGCCGTCTGCTTGCCCAGGGAGAAGGGGCGGGCAAGATCGCGCGGGCCGGTCGCAAGGCGTGCGGTGCGGCGCGGGAGGAGGCGGGCTAGCGTAGGCCATGGTCCTGTATGTGCTCGTGTTGCCGGTGAGTTGCACGCCGTCGAGGCCGGTGAACGCGTCGTTCGTGTTCACGAGCATCGTGACGAGCGACAGCCGGTTTGAGTTGCCGGACGTGGTGAACTCGAATGATCCGCTCGAACCGGGCAGGATCGGCGCTCCGAGTCCGCCGACAAATCCGACTTCGGGGTTTCCGGAGAGCATCGACACACCGGTGGCGGTGATCGCATCTTCGGCCACGTCGATTGATATCATCCCGACCCGCCGGAATTTCATCATTGCCGGAGCGATCCAATGGACCTACACTATTCGTGATTCGGGCCTCCGGCACCGGGGCGCCGAAGGCCCTTCGTTCAGGAAGGCTTCCATGATTCGTCGCTCCTCTCCCGAGTCGGCCGCGTTGTGCGGCATCATCCTGGTCGCCAGTGCCCTGGCACTGGGTCACACCGACGTTCAGGCATCGCCCCAGCCCGGCCCGGCGATCTTTCTTCACGCCCGGCCGGCCAATGCGACCAAGAATCCGTGTGCGGATCTGAACATCACGAACTGCTACCAGGTCGAAACCCGCGGCGACATGGCCCAGCCCGATGTCGGCCCGTACTATTTCGTCTATCTCCTGGCCAACGGGAATCCCCAGTTCACCGGCCTGAGCGGCCTGCAGTTTGGTCTCTTCTATCAGGACAACCAGGCGGGCGGAATGCTGGACGGCGCGGGGGTGGACATCTTTTCGTGGCATCCCTGCGTACCTCTTGAGTTTCCGAGCCAGGGCTGGCCCCAGCCGGGAAGCGGCAATCTGATGATATGGCCGGCCCCCGACTGTCAGACCGCACCGCTCGTCGTGGCGGGGTACTTCTACACGGGAGCGTACAGTCCCGACATTCTGGCGGTCACACCCCGCCCCGTGGATTCGCGGGCATCGGTGACGAATTGCGCATCCCAGGAATTGGTCCTTTCGACCTCCCACCTTGGGCGGGTGGCCTTCTCCGCCGGCGCCACCGACTACGGCTGCAATGGCTGTCTTGGGGGGTGTCCTCCACTGCCCTGGCCTCCTGTGTCTCCCGGACCCACGGCCCTTTCACTCCATCTCGCCCGTCCGCCGCTCCCTCCGTCGACGTGCTCGGCGCTCGGCCCGATCTCCTGCGACACACTTGCGACCAGTGGAACAAGCTCCGGCGCGGGCGAGCACTACTATGCCTACGTTCTGGCTTCGATCGGGGGCCTCCGGGGCCTTTCCCAGATAAGATTCGGCATCGATTACGACGGTGGAACGCCGGGAGGCGCCACGAACCTGCAGGGCCTCGACATTCTGTCGTGGACGCGATGCGGTCCGGGTTCCATGGTGTACGACTCGAACTGGCTCAATCCCGGAGCGTCCATGACGCTCACCTGGGACTACAGCATGACGGGCTGTCCGGACCTCGGATCCACCGTCGTGGCCGGCTACTTTTACGTATCGGCCTACTCGGCCGATGTCCTGCGGCTGACGCCACCCGCGGGTTCCTCCACGGCAAGGCTGAGGGATTGTGTCTTCACCGTCACGGATCTCGATGTCGCCCGGCTCGGTCACGCCGCATTTTCTCCCGACGGCTCGCTCGCCGGCTGCCGGCCGTGCACGGAACCGTGCGCAGCCACCGCCGGGGCGGGCGGGAACACTCCGGCTCCGGGGAATGCCAGGCTCGAGATCCTGTCGGCCCAGCCGGCCCGGATCGGCGCGCCGGTCCATCTCCTGGCCGCCAGTCCGGGAGAATCCGCCGACCTGGGCATCTTCGACGTCTCGGGGCGCCGGGTCCGCCGGCTCCCGGCCATCTCCGCCGGCTCGGAGGATGGCCTCACACGATGGGATCTCCGCGACGATTCCGGCCACACGGTGACGCCTGGTGTGTACTTCGTGCGTCTGTCGGCGAGAACCCGGCTCGTGAAGCGGCTCGTGGTCGTTCCCTGATTTCACGGCGGTGGGCAAACGTCAGCCTGATCACGAGGACGAGCAACGAGCAGCACGAGTGCCGCGCCGATACGGATGACAAGGAGGAATCATCATGAACACGCCGTTTCTGATCCGGCGCCTCGAGCGCGGCCGCGATGCGCTGTCGGCCCTGCTGACCGGACTGACCGCGGACGAAGTGTCCTGGAAACCGGCGCCCGACGCATGGTCGATCCTCGAAGTGACCGGTCATCTCGCCGACGAAGAGGTGCTCGATTTCCGGACGCGCGTGGAGTACACGCTCCACCGCCCCGGCGAGGCGTGGCCGCCGATCGACCCGGTCGGCTGGGTCACGGAGAAGAACTACGCCGGGCAGGATTTCGAGACCACGCTGCGGCGTTTCCTGGACGAGCGCGGGAAGTCGCTCGCCTGGCTGGCCAAGCTCGAAGACCCGGACTGGGAGCTGGCGTTCCAGCATCCGAAAGCCGGCCCGATCAAGGCCGGTGACGTGGCTCTTTCGTGGGCCGCGCACGATCTGCTGCATATCCGGCAGATCGACCGGTTGGTGTACCTGAAGCTCGAGGCGGACGGAAAGCCGTATTCGCCGGAATATGCGGGAGGGTGGTCGGTCCGCTGAGCCGCCGGTTCTGTGCTCGGCTTCCGGCGTGCGATCCACCATTCCTCCCCCGGCGGTGTGCTTCGCTGAACCGTCGGTTCTGGCTGCTCGGCTTCCGGCGTGCGATCCACCATTCCTCCCCCGGCGGCACGCTCCGCCGGCACATCCCTGTGCCGGCTCCACTGACGCTCGGCCCGCTCCCGCCATCCTGGCTCCGCGGGCCTCCGAATCACCGCCGGGGGAGGAACGGCGGACCGCACGCCTGCGCCGGCAATGATCCGCGAGATCGCTTCGCTGTGGGGCTGCAACCTCATTCTTCCGGGGCTGGTTGCTCGGGGTTCGGATCCGGTTGGGTCAGTTGCCTGGCGGGGGCGGTCGGTTTTGTCCCCGGTCTTCAACCTTCTTCTTCAGGTTCGCGAAGATCAGCGTCAGCAGGCCGAGGATGATTTCGTCGATGAACGGGATGAAATCGGGGAGCACCACATCGGCGATGAACAGTGTGGCCGTGATCGCGAGAAGCTGGGGAAATCTGCGCTGGGCCAGGTAGCGATGGATCCAGGCGGTCAGTGGGTTGCTCATGGCTTCAAGCGTATCATGTGTCCTGCTCCGCCGGCAGGGGAGGGCCGGTAGTTCTTCCGGGGCGCGCCGGACAGCTCACGTGTAGAGCAGCGATTCGCTGCGACCAGGCCCGAATCGCCGGAAGTCCTGTCCAATTCAGCGTGTCGATGGCCCGGGTGGATCGAAGGGCACGTCCTCGACCTGAAGGAGCGCGTCCAGTCGGATGACGAGACCACTTTCGGTCCGGAGATACTCGGCACCGCCTTCCGTCCAGATATCGACGAGGACGTCGCGCAGCATGTCGGCGTTCCCCGCTGAGTCCCGGTAACGGACTTCAACACGCACCCGGCGCGTGGCCCAGTCGAGGAGTCGATCGTGAAGCCCGCATGCGATGGGGAGATAGGGGGCGTCGGCGTGACGTGGTTCACGTTCCATATGCGAATCTCCGGTCAAGTCGGACTTTCGGCTCTGGTAAACAGTCGCCACACCACCGGAGCACAGGACGCACATCAAAGCTCGATCTGTTCTCCCAGTTCCACGACGCGGTTCGGCGGCAGCTGAAAGAACGACGTTGCCGTCCGCTCGTTCCTGGACATCCGCGCGAACAGCCGTTCGCGCCACTGCGCCATCCCGGGCCGCTTCGTGGCGATCAGGGTTTCGCGGCCGAGGAAGTAGGTCGTTTCCATCGGCTTGAACTCGAGGTCGTCGAGCTTGAGGCGCGACAGCTCGGCGGGAACGTTCGGGGTTTCCCGGAAGCCGTAACGGATCAGGATCCGGAAGAATCCGTTGCCGAGGTTCTCCACGGTCGTGCGCGCGCCGCGCACGTGCGGAATCTCGAGGTTTTCGATCGTGAGGAACACGACCTTGTCGTGAATGATCTTGTTGTGCTTCACGTTGTGCAGAAGCGCCGGGGGAATGCCGGCCTTGTTCCGGTACATGAAGACGGCCGTACCGGGAACGCGGTGCGGCGCGTTCTTCTCCATCTCCTTGAGAAACAGCTCCACCGGAAACTGCGATTCCTGCTGGCGCTCGGCCAGGATGCGCCGGCCCGTCTTCCAGGTGGTCATGATCGTGAAGATGGCCGCGGCCACGACCAGGGGCACCCAGCCGCCGTCCCAGATCTTGA
This sequence comes from uncultured bacterium, assembly GCA_964596775.1. Classification (GTDB taxonomy): domain Bacteria; phylum Eisenbacteria; class RBG-16-71-46; order JABDJR01; family JAWXBZ01; genus CAZQVN01. The sequence goes on along the minus strand of CAZQVN010000004.1, from coordinate 19,865 downwards.
CGATCGTGGCGCCGAAGAACGCGAGGCCGATGATCAGGAAAACGCCGACGAACAGCGCCGCCGGCAGGGTCTTCCAGCCGAAGCGCTCGCGCGCGATGAAATAGAAGATGATCGTCGTGATGAGCATGGCCGTGGACACCGCGACCCCGTAGGCGGCGGCGAGGTTGCTCGAGGTCTTGAATTCCACGACGAGCCAGATGCAGGCGATCATCAGCCCCCAGTTGATCCCGGGCACGTAGATCTGGCCGATTTCATCCGCGGATGTGTGCAGGATGTTGACGCGGGGGAAGTAGCCGAGCTGCACGGCCTGCCGGGTCAGCGAGAACGCTCCGGAGATCACCGCCTGCGACGCGATGATCGTTGCCGCGGTGGCCAGGAACACCATCGGCAGCTGCGCCCAGCCGGGGATCATGTGGTAGAACGGGTTCACCGCGTGGGCGGGATCCTCGAGCAGCAGGGCGCCCTGGCCGAAATAGTTGAGCAGCAGCGCCGGCAGGACAAGGCCGAACCAGACGATCCGGATCGGCGTCTTTCCGAAGTGCCCCATGTCCGCGTAGAGCGCCTCGCCTCCGGTCACGACGAGAAACACCGAACCCAGCACCAGGAAGCCGTGCCAGCCGTTGTGCACGAAGAACAGGCCGCCGTACCACGGGTTGAGCGCCGCGAGGACCGAGGGGTGCTTGATGAAGTTGATCGCGCCGGTCACCGCCAGAACCGTGAACCAGACGAGCATCACCGGGCCGAAAACCGTGCCGACCTTCGCGGTGCCGGACTTCTGCACTGCGAACAGCGCGATGAGGATCGCGATCGTGATGTGGATCACGTACTTGTTGAACACCGGCGACGCGAATTCGAGACCTTCCACCGCGGACAGGACGGAAATGGCCGGCGTGATGATCCCGTCGCCGTAGAGGAGCGCCGCGCCGAACAGGCCGATCATCACGAGAAGCCAGCGTTCCCGGGCGGGGTTCGTCTTCGAGCGGTACACGAGCGCCATCATGGCCAGGATGCCGCCCTCGCCGTTGTTGTCGGCGCGGAGGATGTACACGAGATACTTGACGCAGATGAGGCTGGTCAGCGACCAGAATATGAGCGACAGGACGCCGAGGATGTTGTCATGGCTCGGCGGGACGGAGTGCGGTCCGTGAAAGCACTCGCGGATCGCGTAGAGGGGGCTGGTGCCGATGTCGCCGTAGACGACACCGAGCGCCGCCAGCATCAGGCCGTAGAGATAGCGGCCTTTCGGTTCCTGTGTGGATGCGTGCGTCAAATCACTCCGGCGGCGGGCAGGGTGCACCCGTCTTCGTCGTGGGTAAGGCCGTGCCGGCCGTCTCGAAATCGAAATCGTGGCGATCCGGCTCTCCATGCGAGCGGCCGATCGCGTTGCAGCGGATCATAATGGGCGCTCCCGCCCTGTGCAACGTGCCCGGCGGCGGGCACCCGGCCCTGGCCGGGCGGAACGCCGGTCGGCAACGTGCCCGGCGGCGGATCGACGCGCCTACAGTTCGATCTGCGCCCCCAGCTCCACCACCCGGTTCGGCG
>CAZQVN010000004.1:0-18223 GCA_964596775.1 uncultured bacterium | reverse complement strand
GATCGACGCGCCTACAGTTCGATCTGCGCCCCCAGCTCCACCACCCGGTTCGGCGGCAGGCTGAAGTAGGCGGTGGCCGTGGTTTCGTTCCGGAGCATCCGGGCAAACAGGTGCTCGCGCCAGAGCGCCATGCCCGGGTTCCGCGCGGCGATCAGCGTTTCGCGGCCGAGGAAGTAGGTCGTGCGCATCGGCTCGAACTTCAGGCCCTCCACGTTGAGTGTGCTCAACGCCAGCGGGATGTCCGGTTGTTCCATGAATCCGTAGCGGATCGTGATCCGGAAGAATCCCTGCCCGAGCGGCGTCACGGTCAGGCGCTCGGTGGCCGTCGCGTGCGGAACACCCTCGGTGATGACCGTGAGGAAGACAACCTGGTCGTGGATCACCTGGTTGTGTTTCAGGTTGTGCAGCAGGGCCGGGGGGATGCCGTCCGCTTCGCGGTTCATGAACACCGCGGTGCCCCGCACCCGCAGCGGGGGATTCCGCTCGATGTCCTTGAGGAACAGGTCGATCGGAAACTGGGCATCCTTGACCTTCCTGCTGAGGATCCGCCGTCCCGTCTTCCAGGTGGACATCACGAGAAAGATGAGCGCGCCGACCGCCAGCGGAAACCATCCGCCGTCCGCCACCTTGACGATGTTCGCGCCGAAGAACGCGAGGTCGATGACGAGAAAGACTCCGCAGAGCAGGCCGGCCCGCCAGGCCGGCCAGTTCCAGAGGCGCACGGCCACGAAGTAGAAGAGAACCGTGGTGATTCCCATCGTGGCGGTGACCGCGACTCCGTAGGCCGCGGCGAGGGCGCTGGACGTCTTGAACTCGAGCACGAGCCAGATGCAGCCGATCATCAGCAGCCAGTTGATTCCCGGGATGTAGATCTGGCCGCGTTCCCGCGCCGACGTGTGCTTGATGTCCACGCGCGGGAGGTAGCCGAGCTGGACCGCCTGGCCGGTGAGCGAGAACGCCCCGGAGATCACGGCCTGGCTGGCGATGCACGTGGCGATCGTGGCCAGGACGAGCAGCGGGATCAGCGCCCACTGCGGCGCCATGTAATAGAACGGGTTCGCGGCCGCGGCCGGATTTTCGAGGAGCAGCGCCCCCTGTCCGAAATAGTTGAGCGTGAGCCCCGGGAGCACGAGGGAAAACCAGGCGGTGCGGATCGGGAACCGCCCGAAGTGCCCCATGTCCGCGTAGAGCGCCTCGCCGCCGGTGACGACGAGGAACACGGAGCCGAGAACGAGGAATCCGTGCCATCCGTTCCTGAGGAAGAAGTCGATGCCGTACCAGGGGAACAGCGCCGACAGCACGGCGGGCTCGCGCAGCATCGAATTCACACCGAGCAGCCCGAGGACCACGAACCAGACCGCGGTGATCGGGCCGAAGACCGCTCCGACGCCCGCGGTTCCCAGCTTCTGGAAGAAGAAGATGCCGAAGATGATCACTATCGCCACCGGCAATATATAAGGATGAAAGACCGGCGTGGCGATCTCGATCCCCTCCACGGCGGAAAGAACGGAAATCGCCGGCGTGATGATCCCGTCGCCGTAAAGAAGGGCGGCGCCGAACAGGCCGAACGCAACGAGCACGGCGTGGTCCTTCGTCTTGCCCGGAGATGTGACCAGCGCCATCAGGGCAAGGATCCCTCCCTCGCCGCGGTTGTCGGCCCGCATGATGAACACCAGGTACTTGATCGAGATGACGATGATCAGCGACCAGACGATCAGCGACAGGACCCCAAGAATGTTGTCGTGGGACGGGGCAAGGGAATGGTGCCCGCCGAAGCACTCGCGGAACGCGTAGAGCGGGCTTGTTCCGATGTCGCCGTAGACGACGCCGAGCGCCGCGAGGACCAGCGCCGCGGACCGGTTCGGGTGTGCTGTGGGGGAATCCGGGGAGTGACTCAAGAACCCTTTCCGCCGGGTGACCGGCCGGCCGGCTGCCCGGCCGACAGGTCCGGGCTCCGACGCAAAACCCGCGGATGATAGGGACGGGGGGCGGGCGAATCAAGCCCTGAAATTGACGGCCGTCAAGGACCGCCCCCCCACACTTCCCTAAGGTTGACCCCGGAGTCCCGAAGTTCCCGGACGGCAGCCACATCCTCCGTTCTCCGGGATTCGCCCACTCACAGCAGTTGCGTCTCCAACCACGGGGGAAGCCCATGAAACGGCCGCACGTCTCACCTGCCCTGTTCACCCTGATCCTGACCCTTTTCGTGGCCGGTGTTTCCCGGGCCGCGCTGATCAATGTCCCGGCCGACCAGCCCACGATCCAGGATGCCATCAACGCCGCCTCTCCGGGCGACGATATCCTTGTGGCTCCGGGTACCTACGTCATCGGAACCACGATAACGGCCAATGTGGCCAATCTCACGATCACCGGATCCGGAGTCGGCTCCACCACGCTCCAGGTGGCCCAGTCGGTCGGCTACATCATGACCATCACCGGGGCGGGAACCACGCTCGAGGACTTCTCGATCGAAAAGACCGACGTGACCGGCGTGCACAACCTGATCCTGGTCAACGCGAACTCCGTGACCATCCGGAACAACGAGATCTTCGGGCCGTTTCCCGGAACGCCGTGGTCGGTCAACGGCATCGTCAGCCGGGCGCTCGAGGTGGCCGGCGGACTCTCCGGGCTCCTGGTGACCGGGAACACCGTGTACGACCTCCGCCAGCCGGCCTACATCAACCCCGGCACCGTCGGCACGGTCAGCAGCAACGTGGTGTACGGAACCCGCGGCTGGGTCAACGACGGCGCGAACATCACGTTCACCGGAAACTCGTGGAGCACCGGAGGCAACCAGGGCGCCGACATCGCGCTTCTGGCCTCCGTCAATCCCGTCAACTACCCGAACCTCCTGGCCCTGAGCACGGCCAACGCCAACGCCTACATCTCCGCGCAGTTTGTGGGCGGCGCGAACGGTCGGACCACCGCCTACGTGGACGACGACCAGGCGCCGACCGGCGTCGGCATGGCCACGAACCCCTACACCACGATCACCGAGGGGGTCGGCGGGGCGCTGCCCGGCGGCACCGTGGACGTGGCGGCCGGCACCTACGTGGAGCAGGTCACGATTTCCGGAAAGAACCTGACGGTCCAGGGCGCCGGCCTCGGCGCCACGCTCGTTCACGCGCCGGCGTCGCTGTCGACCACGTTCACCACGTCCGGCCCGAACAAGCCGGTGATCACCGCCATGGGCGCGGCGAACATCCAGATCCATGACCTGACCGTGGACGGCCTCGGCAACGGCAACGCGAACAACCGGTTCGAGGGGATCGCCTACTACAACGCGGGGGGCGGCATCCACGATGCGCACATCACCCGGATCCGCAATTCGCCGGCCGACGGCGTGCAGCACGGCGTGGGCGTCTTCAGCTTCAACAACACCGGCGGGCCGTACGCGCTCGAGGTGGACAACGTCCTCGTGGACGACTTCCAGAAGAACGGGATGGCGCTGTCCGGAACCGGCATGGTCGTGGACGTGCACGACTGCACCACGATCGGCGCCGGCAACATCGCCTACACCGCCCAGAACGGCATCCAGGTCAGCTTCGGAGCCTCGGGCACCGTGGCCGACTGCAAGATCTCGGACATGCGCTACACGCCGGCCAGCTTCGTGGCCAGCGGCCTGCTCGTGTACCAGCCGGGCGGAGCGGTCAACGCGTCGGGTCTGAACGGCGCGAACTCCATCGACGACGTCCAGGCCCCGGTCAGCTGGTACGACGGCAGCGGATCGATGGACGGCATCGAGGTCACCGGCGCGATGACCGCCGGCATCGACTTCGGCCCGATCTTCATCGGCAACTTCACGACGCTGGCCTCCGGAAACGGCCGGCCGAACCCGTCGCCGGCGGCCGAGGCTTACGAAGGCGGGACCGAACAGCAGGCGCCGATCGCCTACAGCGTATCCGTGACGAACAGCTGTCTCTCCGGCTCCGACGTGGCGGGCACCGTGGGGATCTACGCCTACTCCGGCACGGCACCCCTGACGGTGACGGCCACGAACAACGTCATCGAGGACTGGGAGGTCGGTCTCTACGCGGACGGCGCCTCGGTTCTCCTGACGGCCAACGACAACTCCATCACCTCGAACACGGTCGCCGGATACGACAACACGGCCTCCGGCGCCGCGCAGAACGCGGAAACGAACTGGTGGGGCGACGTGTCCGGCCCGTCCGGTGACGGTCCCGGAACCGGCGACGCGATCACCGGCGGCAATGTCGACTTCACGACCTGGCGGACCAACGGCGTGGACACCGATGCCCAGTGCGGCTTCCAGCCCGGGCCCGACAACGTCATCGGCCCCGGCCCCGGCGACTGCCTGTCGATCCTCAACACCTGCATCACCGTGCCGATCCACATCACCCGGACGGACGCCGTGCCCGTGCGCGGATTCAGCGTGCAGATCGCGCTGTCGCCGGAGCTCATGCTCTGCTCGGGCGTGTCCAGCATCGTCGAAGGCACCTATCTCGACGACGGCGACCAGGACACGCTGACCACGATCCAGGTGGTGGACAACGGAGGCGGGGTGTACACCGTCGACGTGGCGATCCTCGGCCTCCCCTGCGGGGCCACCGCGCCCTCGGGCGTCCTGTTCACGGTCGACGTGAAGGCCACCGTGGCCAACGGCACCGGCACGATCACCGCCACGCCGATCAAGCTCCGCGACTGCGACAACATCGCGCTGCTCAGCGACGCCGGCCCGCCGACCTCGATCACGATCGACACCACGCCGCCGGGAGCGGTGACCGCCCTGGCCGCTGCGCAGGTCAAGACCGGGAACGACTCCGACGGCACGACGAAGGTGACGATCACGTTCACGCCCCCGGCCGGCTCCAACTCGATCGAGGTGTACCGGGCCGGATTCGGCGACTACCCGGAATACAACGACGGTTTCGGCGCCGTTCCGGCCACGCCGTCCTATCCGCCCGGCCCCCCGTGGGCGCTGACCGGCGTGACGGCGAGCGGACAGATGGATGAAACGACCGCGCGGGACTTCTGGTACTTCGTGGCGTTCGCCATCGACAGCTGCGGCAACTCGTCCGCGGTGTCCAACAAGACGACCGGAACGCTGAACTACCACCTCGGCGACTACCACGACGGCACGACGAACTGCGCCGGCAACAACCTGGTGACCACCTCGGACATCAGCTTCCTCGGCGCCAACTACGGCGTGGTCGCGCTGCCGTACGGCGACCCGCGAAACTGTCTCGACGTCGGGCCGACCACGGACTTTTCCGTGAACGCCCGGCCGACCACCGACAACATCCTCGACTTCGAGGATCTCATCGTGACGGCGATCAACTTCGGCACCGTGTCGAAGCCCGGTGTTCACGAGCGGGATCAGGCGGCCGGAACGAACGCGCTGTCCATCCAGGTTCCGGACGCGGATGCCGGAGACGTCATCGACGTTGCGGTCCTGATGAGCGGCGCGGGGGATGTCCAGGGGATGAGCCTCGACCTGAACTACAACGCCGCCGTCGTCGAGCCGGCCGGCGTGTCGGCCGGCGAACTGCTGGCCCGGCAGCCGCTGGCCTCCTCGGTTTTCTCGGCGCGTCCCGGCAACGTCGACCTGGCGCTGCTCGGCACGGGTCGCGGGATCAGCGGCGAAGGCCGGCTGGTGACAGTGCGGTTCCGCGTGATCGGCTCCGGCGACCCCGCCATTTCCGTGCGCGACCTCAAGGCCCGCGATGGACGGAACCGGAGCGTGGACGTGCGGATCGGCGCGGCGGCTTCGCCGCAGCCGCCGACCGTGACCCGCCTCGGCGCGTCGTACCCGAATCCGTTCCGCCAGATCGTGCGGATTCCGTGGGAGCTTTCGCAGCCCGGTTCCATGCGTCTCTCGGTGTTCGACGTCCAGGGCCGGCACGTGCGCGGCCTGATGGACGGCATCGCACCCGGCGTGTCCGGTGTGGCGGAGTGGGACGGTCGCGACGATTCGGGCCGTGCCCTCTCGAGCGGTTTCTACATTGTCCGCCTTGAAGCCATGGGGCACGTGGAAACACGGAGTCTGAAGCTGGTTCGGTAGCGTCCTGCGGCTGTTCACCCGGCCGGCCGTCCGGCCGGCCGGGTGAACGCCGCCGTACTGAAAGTGCAATCGTCCGGCGTCGGAAACGGCGATCCCGCGGATCGCCCGGCCTCCCGGCGCCGGACGACCTACATTGGAGACACACACCATGAAGCGATCGAAACCGTTCCGGCATCGCCCGGCAGTCCGGCCCGGATTCATCGCCGGGGCGGCGACTGCGGCGCATCACACCTCCGTTCCGCTCTTCCTTCTCGTCATGTTGCTGCTCGTTTCGGCGTCGGCCCTCGCGGATCCGATCGTGACGGACGATTCCGCGGCCCTGATCGACGCCCTGCAGCAGGCCCCGGACGGGTCGGTGATCCGTCTCGGCGAGGGCCTCTTCGAGGCCCGGATCGACGTGGCCCGGGGGCTGACCCTCGTCGGCGCCGGGCCGGGAAAGACGATCCTCCGCCCGCTCGAGGAGGACGGAGCGCCGCCGGTGCGCATCCGGTCCGGCGGATCCCTCAAGCTGCACGACCTCACGATCGAGAGCGAAGGGGAGGGGGCGGTCGTTCAGGTCGACGGCGGAGTTGCGCCGGGACCCGGCGTCCACTCCCTGTCGCTGGTCAACGGCTGCCTCACCGGAGGAAACCGCCCCGGTTCGGTCGGCGTTCTCGTGGACGGCACCGGGGGACCGGTCTCCGTTCTTCTCGATTCGATGATCGTGGAAAAGTGGGACACCGCGATCCGGACGCTCGGCGCCGGCGCGGCGGTCACCGTCAGGAACAGCGCGCTGACGCCGAACCTCACCGCCGCGTTCGACAACAGCGGCAGCGGCGCCGCGCAGGATGCGCGCTACAACTGGTGGGGCGCGGCCGACGGTCCCTCCGGTGCCGGTCCGGGCACCGGCGAAGCCGTCCTCGGGGCGTTCGTCACGTTTTCCCCCTGGCGACTCGTCGGCACCGACCTCGATCCGGAGTGCGGTTTCCAGCCGCCGGACAACCTCGTCTATCCGGGGCCGTCCGACACCTGCCTGTCCACCGCCAATCCCTGCGTGACGATCCCTGTGTATATCAACCGCCTGGACATCGCCGACATCCGCGCGTTCAGCGTCACCATCCAGCTGTCGCCGGAGCTCGCGCTCTGCACCGGTCCCGGCGACATCGTCGAAGGCACGTATCTCAGCGCCGTCAATCCGTCCACCGACTTCCACGTCATCGACAACGGCGGCGGGTCGTACACGGTGGACGACGCGATCCTCGGACTGCCCTGCGGTGCCACCGCGCCCACCGGGCTGCTGTTCACGGTGCGCGTCACCCGGACGGTGGCGTCGGGCACGGGCACGCTCTCCATCACCGAGGTGCTGCTCCGCGACTGCGTGAACGGCCCCGTGCCGTCCGCGGCCGGTCCGCCGACGACGGTCACGATCGACGCGATCCCGACCGGTCCGGTTACCGGGCTGTCGGCCACGCAGGTCAAGACCGGCAATGACTCCGACGGAACGACGAAGGTCAAGATCCTGTTCACGCCGCCGGCGGGGAGCGTGTCGGTCAGCGTCTTCCGCGCGCCGTTCGGCAATTATCCGGAGTACGACGACGCGCCCGGCGCCGGCTCCGTGCCCGCCGTGCCGGCCTGGCCGCCGGGTCCGCCGTGGGTGCTGACGCCGATCACCGCCAGCGGCCAGGACGACGAAACGGCCGTGCGCGACTTCTGGTTCTACGTGGCCTTCGCCGTCGACTCGTGCGGCAACGTGTCGGCGCCCTCCGCCCGCGCCGGTGGCGTGCTGAACTATCACCTCGGCGATTTCCACGACGGCTTCTCGGACTGCGCCGGCGACAACCTCGTGACCACCGCCGACCTGAGCTTCCTCGGGGCCAACTACGGGATCACGCTCGGCGTGTCCGACCCCCTCGGCTGCCTCGACGTCGGTCCGACCACGAACTTCACGGTCAACGCGCGACCGGTCACCGACAACCTGGTCGATTTCGAGGACCTGATCATGCTGGCGCTCAACTACGGCCTGGTGTCGAAACCGTCTTCGGATCGCGACGGCGGCCCGGCGCCGGTGTCCGGCCCCGACCGCGTGACCCTCGCGACGCCGGCGGATCCGCGGGCCGGGGAAACGCTCCGTATTCCGATCGAGGCGTCCGGCTCCGGCGCGATCCGCGGGCTGTCGATCGCGCTCGACGTGGATCCGGCGGGACTGGCGATCGAGTCCGTCGAGGCGGGCGACCTCCTCAACCGTCAGGGGCGGCCCGCCGCGGTGCTCCGTCACGGCGCCGGCACGGTCGACGTGGCGCTGCTCGGCGAAGGGCCGGGACTCCGCGGCGCGGGGGAACTCGTCGTCCTGACCGCCCGGGTGATGGATCCGGCCCGCGCATCGCTCCGCGTGTCGCGTATCATGGCCCGTGACGGCGACAACCGGGCCGTGGACGTGCTCGACGGACGGCGTCCGGGAGAGGCCCTGCCGCCCGTGACACGCCTCCGCTTCGTGGAACCCGTTGCCGGAGGGGGCGCGGAGATCGGATTTTCGCTGGCCGCGGCCGGCCCCGTCGACCTGACCGTGTTCAACGTTCTCGGTCGCCGCATCCGGACCCTGATGACCGGTTCCCTGGATGCCGGAGACCACCAACTGTCCTGGGACGGCCGCGACGAGCGGGGCGTTCCGGCCGCCGGAGGCCTGTATTTCATCCGGTTCGATTCCTCGAATTCCGTCGATTCCCGGCGGATCCTGCTGGCGAGGTGATGCGCATGCGGTTCTCCCTGGTCCGGCTCATTCCGGCCGCGTTTCTGCTCTTCCTGCTCTACCCGGTGCCCGTGCCGGCGGCCGGTGTTCATCTCACGTTCAACACGGTCCCGGTCAACGTGGCCGCGGGCGACACGTTCACCGTCGAGGTCCGGGTGACCCCCGCCGACGCCGAGTTCAACGCGTTCGATCTGTTTCTCACCTACAACACGAACCGCCTCACGTTCGTCCCGACGTCGCCGGTGTCCGCGCAGCGCGGGTCGCTGATGACGTCGGCCTGCTCGAACACGTTCCACGTGTTCAACCCGAACGCCGGAAATCTGAGCGCCACGCTGAGCCTGCTCTGCAACAACGTCTTCGTCACCGGGCCCGGCGTGATCTACAAGGTCCGCTTCCGGGCCAATCCCGATTCGACCGGGATGACGACGATCGCCTGCGGGTCCGGAACGCAGTTCTACCGGGCGGGATTCTTCGTGAACCCGCTGGACTGCCAGCCGCTCGTCGTGAACGTGGGGGGAACGAGCGCGGTGCCGGACACGCCGGTCCGCGGGAAACCGCTCCGCCTCCTTCCGCCCCGTCCGAACCCGGCCCATTCGGGCGCCGGGGTCACCATCGCGTTCATCACCACCGTCGGCGACGTTTTTCAACTGGAGATGTTCGATCTCTCGGGGCGCCGGGTGGCCTGGCGGCCGCGCGAGTCCTACGCGGCCGGGGCACACGAGGTGCGCTGGGATCCCGGCCCGCTTCCGGCCGGGTCCTATTACCTGAAACTCGCCTCCGAATCCGGCCATGCCGACTTCACGACCTGGACCGTGCTGCGCTGACGGAACGGCAGGACCATCATCGACCGAGCGGCCCGCCGGCGCTTCCCGCCGGCGGGCCGCGCCGCATCCTCCCCGGGGTTGCCCGGAAACCGCAGACAGGGGACAATGCCGGTTTTCCGGCATCTCCACTTCGCAATCTTCCGATCCGCATCGAAAGGGGCCGTTGAATGCCCGGCAGATCCGTCAGAAAACGCGCTCAGGGAAAGAAGAAGAAAGCGGGCCGCTCCCGGCGCCCGATCACCGCGGCCGACCTGGCCCGGATCGTCTTCGCCTCCGACCCGCGGATCTCCCCGGACGGGGAGACCGTCGTCTTCGTGCACAGGCAGTTCGGGGACAAGAACAGCTACGCGTCCAACCTGTGGCGCGTGGACGCCGCCGGCGGCGACCCCGCTCCGTTCACGAGCGGGGGCAAGGACGGGCACCCGCGCTGGTCGCCGGACGGATCACGGATCGCGTTTCTCTCCGGCCGGGACAAGGGCGCCGCCCAGATCTTCACGATCCCGGCCGCCGGCGGCGAGGCCATGGCCCTTACGCGGTTTCCGGAAGGAACGATCGGCGGATTCCGCTGGTCGCCGGACGGGTCGATGCTGGCCGTTTCGTTCCGCGAGCAGGATCCCGAATGGACGGAGGAGGCCAGGAAGAAGCGCGAGGCCGAAGGCGGCACGGAACCGCCGCGCGTCATCGACGACTGGTGGTACCGGCTGGACGGTGACGGCTACTTCAACGCGCAGCGCTTTCATCTCTACATCGTCGACGCGGCAAGCGGAGATCATCGCAGGGTCTACGACAAGGACACGATGGGGATGTTCTCGTTCGACTGGTCGCCGGACTCGAAGGAGATCGCGATCTCCTCGAACGTCACGAAGCGGGCCATGGTCCAGCCGTGGAAGGACCGGATCTACCGGCTGAACGTGAAGACGGGAAAGGTGCGCGAGATCCCCGGCCTGCCCGACGGCCCCAAGGAAAACGTGCGCTGGTCGCCGAACGGGCGCTGGATCGCCTACGCGAGCCGCGTCAGCGAGAGCGGCGCCTACGACGTGGCCAATCTCGAACTGTTTCTCTGTGATGCCGCCACCGGCAAGGCCCGGAGCCTGACCGGAAAGACGGACTACTGCCTGGCGGCCGCCTGCCTGTCCGACGCCGCGGAAGCCTCGTTCGGCGCGGTCATCGAGTGGAGCCCGGACAGCCGGAGGATCTACTTCCGGATCGGCTGGCACGGCGAAGGGCACGTCTGTTCCGTGAAACCGGGCGGCGGCGCCGTCACGTTTCACACGTCCGGGGTTTCCGAAAACCTGCTGTCCAACTGCAGCGCCTCGGGGTCGCTCATGGCGCTGACGTCGGCCGGCCCGACCCGGCCGCCGGAAATCTGCGTGGCCGACACGAAGAAGGAGCGGTTTGCCGTCCGGGCGCTGACCGACCTGAACGGGCCGTTCCTCAAGGAGGTCGAAGTCCGGAAGCCGCAGTCGCACTGGATCAGGACGCCGGACGGAACGAAAGTGCACTGCTGGTCGATCCGGCCGAAGGCCCGCAAGTCCCCGGCGATCCTCGAAATCCACGGCGGTCCGCACGCCCAGTACGGCGTGGCGTTCTTTCACGAGCTGCAGCTTCTCGCCGCGTCCGGTTACGCCGTCTTCTATTCGAATCCCCGCGGCAGCAAGGGGTACGGTCACGCGCATTGCGCGGCGATCAAGGGAAGCTGGGGGGACAAGGACTGGCAGGACATCGAGGCGGTCATCGAGTTCATGAAGGCGCAGCCGCACGTGAACGCAAAGCGGATGGGGGTGATGGGGGGGAGCTACGGCGGCTACATGACGAACTGGGCCGTGGGTCACACCCGGGCGTTCAAGGCGGCGATCACCGACCGCTGCGTGGCGAACCTCGTCAGCATGTCCGGCTCCAGCGACTTCGTCGAGGCTCCGGACAGCTACTGGCCCGGCAACGCCTGGGACCGCCCGGAGAAACTCTGGGAGATGAGCCCGCTCGCTTACTTCGGCAACGTCAGGACGCCGATGCTCATCATCCACTCCGTCGGCGACCTCCGCTGCAACATCGAGCAGGCCGACCAGGTGTTCATGGCGCTCAAGCTGCGCAACATCCCCTGCCGCTACATCCGCTACCCGGCGACCACCAGCCACGGCATGAGCCGGAGCGGCCCGCCGGACATGCGTCTCCACCGGCTGAACGCGATCCTCGACTGGTGGGCGAAGTACCTGAAATGAGGAAACCGGTTTCGCGGGGGCGCCGCGCCGCCCGCCCGGCGGCCGGCGCGGCGCGGAACGCCGGTGACGCTCCGGCGGCGCCTCGCGGATCGCGGCGTGCCGCCGCGAAGGGCGAGTCCGCCTGGGAGATGGTCTACCGGATCGTCCGCGCCGTTCCGAAGGGGCGGGTCACCACCTACGGCCGCATCTCGGAGGCGCTCGGCCGCCGGCTCTCCGCCGCCGCGGTCGGCTGGGCCATGGCCGTCTGCCCGGGCGACGTCCCCTGGCAGCGCGTGGTGAACGCGGCCGGCGGTTTTTCCACGGACAGGCGCGCCGGCGGCGCACCCGGCCTGCAGGCGGCGCTGCTCAGAAAGGAAGGAGTACGCGTGATGAAAAACGGAGCGCTGGACCTGGACCGGTACGTATGGGTGCCGCCGCGACGGGGGATGTCGTGAGGCCGCGCCGGACCGCCCCGGGATCGCCGGTGAGGTGTTTCCCGCCTTCCTCCGCGGCAACCGTGCGGCGCCGGTCCGCTTCCGGCCGGAACATCCGCGCCGCCCTGTTCCTGCTGCTCGGCGGCCTGCTCCGGGTCGGGCCCGCGGCCGCATCTCCCGCGGAGGATCTCGCCGCGCTCTGCTCCGGGTACTGGGAAGGTCACCTCCGCGCGAACCCGACCACCGCCACGTCGCTCGGCGACCGCCGGTTCGACGATCGCCTCCGCGACATCACGCCCGAGGGGCGCGCCGCGGATTCGGCACGACTCGAGGCGGTGATCGCGCGCGCCCGGCAGATCGACCCGGCCGCGCTCCCCGCCGCGGACCGGATCACCCGGGGGATGCTGATCGAAACCGTCGGCTCCGATCTCGCCGTCCTGTCCTGCGCCCTGGAGGAATGGGTGGTCAGCCCGCTCCGCGGTCCGCAGGTCGGCCTGCTTTCGATCTCCGACTACACCGTCATCGAAACGCGCGAGGACGTGGAGCGATTCCTGGCGCGCTGCCGCGCGATGGGCCCGTACATGGACGCCCACATCGCCAACCTCCGGCGCGGCCTGGCCGGCGGGCGCACCGACGGCGTCGACGCGGTGCGGAAAACGATCGAACAGCTGGACGTCCTGGCCGGGATGGACGCGGACCGGTGGTCGCCCGCGGTGAAACTGGGCGAGGTCGCGTTCCTCGACACCGATCCCGACGGACCGGCACTGCGCGGCGCCCTCGACGAGATCATCGCAACGATCGTCCGTCCCGCATTCCTGCGCTACCGCGACTGCCTCAGGACGGAAATCCTTCCGGCGGCGCGCCCGCAGGACAGGGCCGGCCTCATGAATCTTCCCGGCGGCGACGAGTGCTACCGGAAACAGGTGCTCCGGCACACGTCTCTCGACATGTCGCCGGAGGAGATCCACCGCCTCGGCCTCGAGCAGGTGGCCCGGTTCCGGAAGAACCTGTCCGAGCTCGGAAGGAAGGTGTTCGGCACCGGCGACGTGGCGGCCATCCAGAAGAGGCTCCGCGAGGACCCCGCGATGCACTTCTCCACGCCCGACGAAGTGGAGGAGAAGGCGCGGGAGTCGCTGGACCGCGCCCGGGCGGCCATGTCCGGATGGTTCGGCGTCCTGCCGAAGGCCGAGTGCGTCGTCCGGCGGATGAGCGACCTCGAGGCGCCGCAGTCCACGATCGCCTACTACCGCCAGCCCGCCGCGGACGGGTCGCGCCCGGGCATGTACATGATCAACACCTGGAAGCCGGAAACGCGGCCCCGCTACGAGGCGGAGGTGCTGGCGTTTCATGAAGCGATCCCCGGTCACCACCTGCAGATCGCGATCGCGCAGGAGCTGACCGGACTCCCCGAGTTCCGCAAGCACGACGGCGTGACCGCCTACATCGAGGGATGGGCGTTGTACACGGAAAGCCTGTGCGACGAGATGGGGCTCTACTCCGGCGATGTCGACCGGATCGGCATGCTTTCGTTCGACGCCTGGCGCTCCTGCCGGCTCGTCGTCGATACCGGTCTGCACGCCATGGGCTGGACGCGGCAGCAGGCCATCGACTACATGATCGACAATTCGGTTCTCGCGGAAAACAACATCGTCAACGAGGTGGACCGCTACCTGACGAACCCGGGACAGGCGCTCGCCTACAAGCTCGGCCAGCTCGAAATCCTCAAGCTTCGCGAGGAGGGGCGCCGCCGGCTCGGGGACCGTTTCGACATCAAGGCGTTCCACGACGTCGTTCTCGAAAACGGCGCGGTGGCCCTGCCGGTCCTGCGCGAGTGCGTGGAAGCGTACTACGACCGCGTGGACGGGGGCGGCGCCGCCCGCTGACATGGCCAATCGCTGGGAACGCGCCGGGAAAAAACTGCTCGAAGCGCCGCTGCTGCTGCTGCCCCGCGGCGGGCCCCCCGAACTGCCTCCCCCTCCGGGCGCGGTGCGGCGGATCCTCCTCGTACGCCCCGACGAGCGGATCGGCAACCTCGTGCTCCTGACCCCGCTCGTCGACGCGATCCGCCGCGCCTGGCCGGATGCCCGGCTCGATCTCCTGGCCGGGGGAGCGATGGCCCCGCTTCTCGACGGCGACCCGCGCTTCGCCGGTCTCGTCGTCTTCGACAAGCGGGCGCTCGTGCGCAATCCGTTCGGCATCGTGCCCCTGGCGCGCCGCATCCGGAAGAACCGCTACGACCTGGCCATCGACGCGAGCCACCCGCATCACTTTTCGCTGACGTCGGCGCTCCTCGTCTACGCCACCGGGGCGCGGTGGCGGCTCGGCTACCTGGAGGGACCGGCGCACCGGATGCTGAACGTGGGGCTCACGCTACCGCCCGGCGTGCACGCGCACCTCACCGACGTGTACCTGGACCTCATTCGCCTGGTGATCCCGGAGGCGGAGAACCGCGGGCTGTCGTTTCCGATCGGTGACGACGAGCGCGCCGAAGCCCGCCGCCGGATGACGGAGGCCGGCATTCCGTTCGACGGAACGCGGTTGATCGGGGTGCACCCGGGAGGTCGCGGCGCCAAGCGCTGGCCGGTCGAGAGATTCATCGAAGTCCTGCGCGACCTCGGCGGCGATCCGCGCACCCGCTGCGTGGTCTTCCACGGCCCCGGGGAGGAGGCGATCGTCGCGGCGATCCCCTCCGACGCGGCGGCGATCGCCCCGCGGCTGCCGCTCCGCCTGTTCGCGGCCGGGCTGTCGCTCTGTGATGTCGTGATCGCCGGCGACACCGGACCGATGCACCTCGCGGCGGCGGTGGGCACTCCCACGCTGGCGCTCTTCGTGCACGGCAACGACATGGTGTTCGGGCCGCGCGGCCCGGAACACCGGGTGCTTCATCGCCCGGACGGATTGACTCCGGGCGTGGTTGCGGCGGAAGCGCGGGAGATGCTGGCCGCCGCGAGCGCGCGCGCGAAACCCTGATCCCCGCGCAGGCGGGCGGCGGCGCCCTGCCAGGCCAGTGAGAGGGGCAGCGCCGCGCGGGCCAGGCCCCGGCCGTGCCGCCAGGCAAAGAGAATCCGGTTCCGCAGCGTGATCTCGGCGATCCGCGCCGCGTCGTTGGCGCTCCGGATGGCGCTTTCGCCGGCGTGGCGGACCACGCACTCCTCGAGGTAGATCGTGCGCCAGCCGCGGGCGGCGGCGCGGAACGCCAGGTCCACGTCTTCCCAGTAGAACGGCTCGAACAGAGGGTCGAAGCCGCCCAGCGCGGCGAAGCGCTCCCGGTGGAACGCGGCGTGCCCGCCCACCGCGTAGTCGGAGGGGGCCTCGCCGTTGCGCGCCGGCCGCTGGTCGGCGGAGTTGTGCAGAACCCGCGGGAATCCGAGCGGCCAGGTCACCCGCTTGGCGCCTTCGCGGAAGCTGCCGTCGGCGCGGAGCGAGCGGAACGTGGCGGCAAACAGATCCGGCTTCGCGAACGCCTCCGTCACCGCCGGAACGGGGTCGACGACGAGCTCCGCGTCGTCGTTGAGCAGGATCACGATGTCCGCGGGGGCGGCCAGCACCGCGGCGGTGGCCGAGGCGCCGAACCCCCGGTTGGCGGCGTTGACGAGGAACCGCACCGCGGGAAACTCGGAGGACAGTGCCGCCGCCACGCGACCGTCGCCGCTGTCGTCCACGACGGCGGTGCGCTCGAGGAGCGCGGGCACGACGCGCGCCACCGCGGCCAGATTGGCGCGCAGTCCGTCCACGTTCCGCCACGCGGGGATGGCCAGGCCCGTTGCCGGGGAGGTCATGAAGACTCCCCGCGTCGACGGAGCGCGCCCGGGCCTGCGGCGCGGCGCCATGCATCGCGCGCCCACCGCTTCATCGCGCTCACCACGACTCCTCGATCCCGGCGAAACGCGCGAGGTCGGCGCGCATCTCGGCCGCGGTGCGCCGGGCGCGCGACAGGAGGTCGCGCCGCTTCCGGGCCATCCCCGGCCAGGCGGCCAGCGCCTCGCGCCAGGAGCGGGCCATCACGCCGGCCTGGCCGCGCTTCAGGTAGTGCGGCGTCATGAGGAGGTCGCGCTGCGCGCGGTAGGCGAGATGCCGCCACGACGAGCCGCCGGGCAGGTCCTTCATCGCGATCCACAGCCCGTTGCGATGCACCCAGAGAAGTTTCCGCGCGCCGGTGCGCGGCGCGTTCGGACGACGGCGGTGGCGCGCCCGCGCGGCCGGAACCAGCCGGAAGTCCCAGCCCAGCCAGCGGGCCCGGAACGCAAAGTCCACGTCGTCGAGCTCGGCATAGAACTCCTCGTCGAAACCGCCGGCCTCCTCGAACGCGGCGCGGCGGACGAGGAAACAACCGGCGCAGCATCCCCAGATGTCCGTGATCTCCCGCGGCGCGCGCGCCGCCGGCTGGCCCATGAGCATGTCGTGCGTGCGGAAACGGCTGCGGACGCCGATCCCGGCGCTGTCCACCTGGTCGGGAGCGTCCGTCTGGACGAGCAGCGGCTGGACGCCGCCGAGCGTGTCCGGCCCCGTTTCCGCCGCGGCGATCATCTTCGCGAGGTCGCCGGCGGGAAGCGTCACGTCGTTGTTGAGCAGCAGCGCCCACGCGCCGCGGGTGGCGCCCACCCCCTGGTTGATCGCCGGCGTGAAGCCGCGGTTGTCGGCGTTGGCGATGACGCGAACGGCCGGAAACTCCGCTGCCAGCATGTCGCGGCTCCCGTCGGTGGACGCGTTGTCGACCACGACGATGTCGAGGTCGTGCTCCGGAAGCGGCGCGGAGACGAGCGCCTCGACCGCCTCGCGGAGGATGTCCCGTCCGCCGTGATGCGGGATGACGACTCCGATGACGGGGCGCGTCATCGGGCGAAGCCCGGCGCTTCGACGCCGGCGGTCGCCGCGGCGTCGGCGATCCAGGCGTCCAGTGCCGCCGCGTCCCCGGCGTCGGGCGGGACGAGTGCCTGCGCGGCGGCGGTCACCGGGAGCCATTTCGTGATTTCCCGTTGCGCCTCCGGACCCGGCCGGAATACGATGCGCGCCGGCGTGCCCACCGCGGCGGCCATGTGCGCCGGGCCGGAGTTGAAGCCGACGAAGAGGTCGGCGCCCGCGATGAGTGCCGCGGCCGTCCGCAGCGGCAGGCCGGTGCCGCGGACCGCGCCGGGGCAGGTCGCGGCGACCTGGCGCGCCCACGCTTCCTCGCGGTCGCCGGCCCCGAGCAGCACCACGCGACGATCGCGGCCGGCCATGGCCCGCGCGAGCGATCCGAACGCCCCGGCGGACAGGAACGTCGGCGGCGTCGACAGCCCGCCGTAGTGCGCGGCCACGAGCGGAGCGCCGGCGAGTCCGTGCTCGGCCCGCCACGCGTCGGCGCCGCGGCGGTCCTCGTCGGTCAGCCACATCTGCGGCGTCGCATCGTCCTCGGCCTCCGGCTCCGCGGCGTGCCCGGCGCCGATGCGGGCGGCCAGCCGTAGATTGAGCCGGGTGATGCTCGTGTCCTCGTCGTAGGGGATCGTGACGTTCAGAAACGGGGCGCTCCCGTTCGTGACGAACCCCGCCCGCACCGGCGCCCCGGACAGGCGGGCCAGCAGGCCGTTACGGAAGAAGCGCTTGAACAGCACCGCGTGGGAGGGTCGCCGGGCGCGCAGCCGCGCCACGAGCCGGAGCCAGCCGCCGGCGCCGCGGTCACGCCCGCGCTTGTCGTAGGTGATGAGTTCAGCGATCCACGGGCAGGGGCGGAGCAGTTCCGCGCCGACGTTGTCCACGACCACGGAGATGCGCGCGTCGGGAAAGCGGTGATGCAGGGCGCGCAGCGCCGGAACGGCCACGAGCGTGTTGCCGATGGAGCCGTTGCGGAACGCGAGGATGGAGGTCGGGGAAGGGTTCATCGCGGCGATTCTAGCGCAGGGATGTGGAGTTCGTCTTGTCGGCTCACGTGCTTCTGGCGGTCCGGACATCGTTCTCCTCCTCGGGGGACGTTTTTCGCTTTTCGGCTCACGTGCTTCTGCGGTCCGGACGTCGTCCTCCTCCTCGGGGGACGTTTTTCGCTT